>JAMCWM010000039.1 GCA_023481175.1 Nitrospirota bacterium | reverse complement strand
CGAGGCCAAAGGCACCCTTTCCAGCGGAGCCGTGGAGGGCCTGAATCTCAAGGCGAAACTGACTATGAGAAAATCGTTCGGGTTTCGGTCCACAGATTCGCTGAAAATTGCTCTTTACCATACACTTTCAAATTTACCTGATCCACCGGGTACCCACGGATTCAGCTGAAGAGCCTCTTTTTATCCCCGACCAGCCGAATATTTCTCTCTCCTGCCCCAATCGGCCGTCCTCTTTCCGACAGTGCAAGCCCTGTTCCGGAAAGAGAATCCTTTCTTCCCTTTTCCAAAAGGTCTCCTCTTTGTCAAAGCTTACCAGATTACCCCTCCCTCTGACCAACGTCCCCTGCAGGCTCCTTGATCGTTGGCGACCTCGGGTCTCCCGATCGGCCTTCTTGACAGGCCCCTCCCTTTTCCCCTATGCTTTTCGAGCGGGGTGGAGCAGCTCGGTAGCTCGTCGGGCTCATAACCCGAAGGTCGGAGGTTCAAATCCTCTCCCCGCAACCATTTAAAATCAGAAATCCCTTCCCTATCGTTTCAACCGCTGGAACACTCTATCCAAGCCGATTTCTGCACCAATAATCAAACCTGGTCTTTTTCATTTCAACCTCAAACGCCTCCAAATTTTTGTCTCTCTCTCGTCCTGACAAACCCGGACAAGACCTGCCCCAAACACAAGGAGGTTTTTGTGTTGGCACGCAGGATCTCCCGAATGCTTTCAATGCTGCCCCTGATGGTTCTGCGTTTCCTTTTCCTCTCCAGCCCAGGATGGGTCTTTCGATGGTTCGGATCGGGGCCAAATTCCCGTCACTGTCCCGACGGATTTCCAAACATCCCCTCTCCTTGACAGGAATCCTCACGCCGGTTAATATTTAACCATGACAAATTCACAATTGTTAACACTCATGAAAGAAACGACCTACTCTCCCGAAGAGCTGGGGAAACTGATCGGGCTGTCGGGAATGACCCTTCGGCGCTGGCTCAAAAAGCCGGAAGGCTCGCCCATTCCTGCGGTCTACGTCCCCGCCATCCGGGAAGCGTGTTACAAGCTTGTTTCGGAGGGACGCCTGAACCCGTCAAAGGAAGACGTTCAGGCTCTCCTTTTCTCCGGAATGACCTCGGGGGACCAGACGGCAGCCATCCGGAACCTGGGGCTGGATGCCGACTTTGAACGGGATTGCTCAATTTCGGGAGACAGGATTCTGACCGGCTTGGTCCAGATCGGAGCTCAGGCAAAAAAGCAGGCCGATGTCGAAAACAATTCGGGAAAGGTCTTTTCGTTCAAAGAGATGGGAAAGGACTGGTCTGACCGGATCTCGGCACTCTGGAAGGTCATTCACTCGGACAGGCTCACTCTCCCCGACAAGTTCATTGCTTACGGAGCTCTTTTTTATCTTCTGACTCCCGTCGACTTCATTCCCGATACGATTCCTTTCATGGGACTGGTCGACGACTTTGCCGTTATTGGTTTCGCCGCCGCCTATTATGCCCGCCATCAGCGAGCCAAAGAACCAAGATAGTCGACATCGTTCACGATAACCCAAGAGAAGATCCCATGAAGCAAAGACTTTCATTTCTGGTATTTGGTGGCCTTTCATTGGCCCTTTCCGCCTGCGCGGCGACGACCGAACCGGCTGTGCGGGCCTATCTTCACGAACAGCAGGCCTATTCCGAAATCCGGCAGGGCCGGCTGGAAAAGGCGGAACTGGACCTGAAGGCGGCGCTTCGGGACAATCCGACCGAACCGACCATCCTCAACAACATGGCCTACATCGAGTTCAAGGAAGGCGACTACAGGAAGGCCGTCGGCTATCTCGAACAGGCCCGGGTGCTCAAAAACGACGACAACGACGAACCTTTCATTTTGAACGAAGCCCGCATCCTCATCGCCAACCACCAGTACCGGCGGGCCCTGGTCCTTCTCTCCCTGATCGAGCCCCGCCGCACCTGGCCGCACGGCTACCGGAAGATGCTGGCCAAGGCCCTGATCCACAACGGACAAAATGCCCGGGCCATGGCGGTCCTTCTCGAAAAGCACGACGAAACCTCATCGCCGGGACAGCCTTTTTCCCGATGACCCCCTGACCTCCATCCTCGTTCGGGAGCTTCCGGCATGTCCTTTTCCTTTGTCCGACATGTGATTTGCCTTCTTTCGGGAACGGCACTTCTCCTCTGTCTCTTCCCCTCCGTGGCTCGGGCCGTCGCCCCTGCGAATTCCGGGGACGGGACCTTTCTCCTCCCCTTCTCCGATGATGCGGAGATGGCGAAGGACTTTCAGGCCCTGGCCCCGCCTTTTCTCCCCTGGGGCCCCAATACCAGCGGACCCTTCTTCACCGGTACCGCCGAAGTGGAGCCGGTCGGCTCCTGGTACCTCGAGCCCTTCGCCTACGACTTCATCAACCCGAGTATCGCCGCTTCCTCCCTCTACATGCCCATGCGTCTGGCGGTAGGACTGGGCCACAATATCGAGTTAGACACCTTTCTTCCTCTCATTCAGAACTGGCAGGGGATCGACCCTTCCCAGGGGATCGACCACTCTGCAAGCCACTTTGGCGTGGGCAATACCCATTTCGAGATCAAGTGGGAACTCACGAGCGACCAGAACGTCTATCTTCCGCTTGCCTTGCCAGCCATGACGCTGACCTTCGACTTCTGGATCCCCTCCGGTCAGTACCAGAATCTCAACCCCCAGGACTTTGGTACCGACCAGCTCGGAAACGGCACTTACAACGAAGGCGTCATGTTCCTTCTCAGAAAACACGTCAAACCCTTCATGGTCTACCTCCAGCTCGGGGATATCGTCGAAAATCCCTCCACCGTCGGAGCCGGCTATACCTTCAACGACGGACTGACCCAGCTTCCCGTAAATTCCGCTCCCTACCACATGGTGGACGGAAACCTCACCTACTATTCCGGGGCGATCGAATACGTGGCCAACACCGAGTGGGGGGCCGGCGGGATCCTCGAGTTCTATGGGGAGACCCAGAGCGGAACGAGCCTCTTCTTCGGCAACGCCAATGCCCCCGCCTGGTCCTTCTTCTGGCTGGCCCCGGAAGTCGAGGTGACCTGGCCGCACAATCCAAAGTTTTCGGCCACCTGGGGGGCGGGGGTCGCGCTTCCCGTCTATCAGTCCGGATACCCCCGAACCTACACCCCCATGGGCACCGCCACCTTCTACTTCAACGGCCCCTTCGGATACCGCGGCATGTAGAGGGGGCAAGGACCGTACAATCAACGAGGGAGCCGGAAATCCTTTTCTCATTTTCCTCCCTTGTGAAAACAGGGACGTCCGTCCATACCCCGAACATGGAGGTTCAAGCACGATGTTGAGAAAATTCATCGACAATTACCCGATCCTGGCGGGATCCGTCATCCTCGTCACGATCGTTCTGGCCATCTTTGCGGCAACCGCCGGACTCGTCGTGGTGGCCAATCTCTTTCTCGTCAAGAACTGACCTTCTGCCCGTTGTGGAGAGAGCGGAGGAGTTTTTTCAGGGTGACGTCACCTCCGCTCCCCGCCCTCTCCGCCGCCCTTCGAACCGGAGATCCGGACAGGATGAGACTTCTTTTAAAAATCCTTCTATCATAGGAACAGGTCCGGGAAGAGGTTCCCCCCGGCCCGGCGGGCCCTTCTCCCTCTCACCCTTCATGGCAGGAGTGTTATGGCACAGTATGTCTTCACGATGAACCGCGTCGGAAAGATCGTCCCCCCCAAGCGCCAGATTCTGAAGGATATCTCCCTCAGTTTTCTTCCCGGCGCCAAGATCGGCGTCCTGGGTCTCAACGGATCGGGCAAGTCGACCCTCCTGCGCATCATGGCCGGTGTGGATACCGACATCATCGGAGAGGCGATCCCGATGCCGGGGATCCGGATCGGCTATCTTCCGCAGGAGCCGGAGCTCGCACCGGAGATCACGGTGAGAACGGCTGTGGAGGAGGGACTGGGAGAACTGTTCGAAGCTCACCGGAAGCTCGAGGAGGTCTATGCCGCCTATGCGGATCCCGACGCGGACTTCGACGTCCTGGCGAAAGAGCAGGCCAGGCTCGAGGCGATCATCGCAACCGGAGACGGCCACAACATGGAGCAGAAGATGGAGGTGGCGGCCGACGCCCTTCGCCTTCCCCCCTGGGAGGCGCGGATCTCGACCCTGTCCGGGGGAGAAAAACGCCGCGTGGCCCTTTGCCGTCTCCTGCTCTCGAATCCCGACATGCTTCTCCTCGACGAACCGACGAACCATCTCGACGCCGAATCGGTGGAATGGCTCGAACAGTTTCTCCAGAAATTTCCCGGAACGGTCGTCGCCGTGACCCACGACCGTTACTTTCTGGACAATGCGGCGGAATGGATCCTGGAACTCGACCGGGGATCGGGGATTCCCTGGAAGGGCAACTACAGCTCCTGGCTCGAACAGAAGGAAGCCAGGCTCGAGACCGAGGCCCGGCAGGAATCGGCCCGGATCAAGGCCATGAAGCAGGAACTCGAATGGGTCCGCCAGAATCCGAAAGGGCGTCAGGCCAAATCCAAGGCCCGAATGTCCCGTTTCGACGAGCTTTCCTCCCAGGAATACCAGAGGAGAAACGAAACCCAGGAGATTTTCATCCCGGTGGCCGAACGTCTCGGAGACCAGGTCATCGATTTTCGGGAGGTCTCGAAAGGCTACGGAGATCGGCTGCTGATCGACCGCCTCTCCTTTTCGATCCCTCCGGGCGCCATTGTCGGGATCATCGGCCCCAATGGAGCCGGCAAATCAACCCTCTTCCGAATGATCACGAAAAAGGAAGCCCCCGATTCTGGAGAAATCCGCATCGGTCAATCCGTGCGGCTCTCCTACGTCGACCAGTCCCGGGAGAGCCTTTCCAAGGACAAGACCGTCTTCGACGAGATCTCGGGCGGATCGGACGTCCTGACGGTCGGTCGCTACGAAACGCCTTCGCGGGCCTATATCGGCCGTTTCAACTTCAAGGGGCCGGACCAGCAGAAAATCGTGGGAACACTCTCGGGAGGGGAACGGGGACGCCTTCATCTGGCCAAGACCCTCATTTCAGGGGGGAACGTCCTTCTCCTTGACGAACCCTCCAACGATCTCGACGTCGAAACCCTCCGGGCCCTCGAGGATGCCCTTCTCGAATTCGCCGGATGCGTTCTCGTGATCTCCCACGACCGCTGGTTTCTCGACCGCATCGCCACCCATATCCTGGCCTTCGAGGGCGACTCTGCCGTCACCTTTTTCGCCGGAAACTATCAGGAGTACGAAGCCGACAAACGCCGGCGTCTGGGAATGGAGGGAGCCCGCCCCCACAGGCTCCGTTTCAAGCCGATCCACCGATGAGCGCCCCGGCCGTGTTCCCTACAGCCCTTGTCCTCTCCCATCTCGCCTTCGAGGATGCAGGGACGCTGGGAGATCTTATGGAGGAACGAGGATTTGACCTTCAGGTGGCCGAACCGGCTCTCCCCTCGACGCGTCTGCCCGATCCCGCCGAACCCGACCTCGTGGTGGTTTTGGGAGGACCCTTCGGAGTCTATGAAGAGGAGGCCTATCCCCATATTCCCGGAGAGATCGCCTTTGTGGAAAGGCGGCTCGCTCTCAAGAAGCCCATCATAGGGATTTGCCTGGGAGCGCAGCTGATGGCCCGGGCCTTGGGAGCCCGGGTCTATCCCTCGGGAACTCACGAGATCGGATGGAAACCCCTTTTCCTGACCGCCGAAGGACGACAGACCCCCCTCGTCCTTCTGGGAGAGGACAACCCCATGCTCCATTGGCACGGAGACACCTTCGACCTTCCTCCAGGGATCCCGAACCTGGCACGAACCGAGTCCGTGACCCATCAGGCCTTCATGGTCGGAAATTACGGCCTGGCCCTTCAATTCCATCCGGAGATACGGGCAGGAGACTTTGAACGCTGGCTCCTGGGGCATGCCTTCGAACTTTCCGCAAGGAAGATCGATCTTCCGGCCTTGAGAGCCCAGACGAATACTTTCGGTCCCGGCCTCGCGTCCCGGTCGCGGGCCTTCTTTTCCCGCTGGCTCTCCCTGGCGGGTTTTCCCTGAGGAGCGTGCTCTCCATGCTCTTCCGACCTCCGAAACCTTCCGGCAAACCCTGGATCCCCGATCCCCTCTCCCCTGCCTCATCCCTCTCTTCCCTTCTCGACCACACCGGGACCTCCTCGGCCATCCTCTCCGGCCCGGCGGGATCGGGGAAGACGACCCTGACCGCCTCGTTTCTCCGGGAGGCGGCCAGCCGGGGACTTTCGCTCGCGATTGCCGCCCCCACCCACAAGGCCCTCCGGGTCCTCAGGGAAACACTGGCCCGGAAAGGCTCTCCAGCTCCCCATCTTCTTTTCACCACCCTTCATTCCCTTCTGGGACTCCGTCTGTCCGAAAACGAGGACGGATCCTTCTCGATAAAGCCGGGTCCCGGCCCCGACCTCTCCCTCTTCGACTGGATCATCATCGATGAATGTTCCCTCGTGGGAAAAGAACTTCTCGACTCCCTCGAACGGGCCAGGGGGAGAGCCCGGATTCTCTTCGTCGGAGATCCCTACCAGCTTCCTCCGGTCGAGGCCCTTCATCTCGATACCCCGCCGGTCTTCTCCCGCTCCTATCCGACCCTCTCGCTCGATCGCGTCCACCGGCAGACCGAAGACCATCCGGTCCATCGCCTGACCCGGAGCCTCCTCTCCTGGAATCCCGACCGGGGCCGGCCGACCCCTGCCTCCCTCTTTCCGGACTTCGAGGAGATGGTCCCCCGGGACCTGTCACATCCCGGAAGGCTGCTCTGGATCCCCGGGGGAAGCCGGGAGGCCGTCCGATGGGCCGGAGCCCTTTCCGAACAGGGAGAGAACCTCCGGATCCTGGCCTACACCAACCGGCGGGTGGAACTTTACAACCGACTTCTCTACCAGCGGGAGTACGGGATGGTCTCGGGGCCCTTCGCACGTCACGAACGGGTTCTGATTCATGAAACGACAGGGATCAAGACCGGGGAGGGGGAGCTAAGGGTCCTTCCGGCAGGGGAGGAGCTGACCGTTCTCGAAATTTTTCCGGAAAACCATCCCGACTATCCGGAAATCCCTGCTCACCGGGTCTATGTCGAGGATGAGTCGGGAGACGGCTTCTCCGTCATGGTCCCCGATGACTCAGCTTTTCACCAGAAGACGATCGACGGGTATTTCAGGAAGATACGGACACTCAAGGAGGGTTCGATGCCGGCGAGGTCCGAGATTTCCGCTCTTGCCAAAAAGGCCTGGGGACTCAAGCGAGCCTTTACTCCCCTTCGTCACGGCTATGCCACCACCGTCTTCAAGGCCCAGGGGAGCACCTTCGACTCTGTCATCGTCGACTGGCGGGATCTCGGCCTTTTCCGTGAGGACAAGGCCTTTGTCCGGGCCCTTTACGTGGCGGCGACACGTCCCCGTTTTCGCCTTCTTTTTTCTGGTCCTTCGGAGGTTTGAGACCCTGTCCCGGCCGCTTTCAGGCCAAGCGCCTTGCAGATCCTTTTCTCGATCCATGGAACGTCCCTGTGCCGCCTAAGAACAAGGCTCAGATAGGCCGGTGACACGCCGATCTCGGAGGAAAGGTCTCCCTGGGTCCACCCGCGCCGGATAAGCGCAATTTTGACTTCCTTGACCGTCTCCTCGTCCAACTTCTATAATCCGCTTTAAGGTTTTTCAATATAATCAATGACTTATACCAATAAGGCATGGACAGGTTGACTATAAACCAGAACGGACTAGAGGTCAACTGGGACACGAAGGCCATGGGCCATCGCATCCGTGGGATAAGAGGAAAGGCGTCCCAGCAGGAGTTCGCCGGCAAGCTGGGAGTCACCCAGGTGGAGGTG
This sequence comes from Nitrospirota bacterium, assembly GCA_023481175.1. Taxonomy (GTDB): domain Bacteria; phylum Nitrospirota; class Leptospirillia; order Leptospirillales; family Leptospirillaceae; genus UBA4572. The sequence goes on along the minus strand of JAMCWM010000039.1, from coordinate 20,249 downwards.
TCCCGGTATGAACGGGGGATGCGCACACCCCCCGTCGAAATCCTTCTGAAACTTTCCGCCATCGGAAAGGTCTCTGTCGACTATCTCCTGCGGGGCCCGGGAGAGAATCTTCCGGAGCTTGCCGAGTCGCCCGAACGTTACGACCGCTCAACCGACATGCTCTGGCTTGGAAATCTCGACAAGCCTGACCAGAGCCTCCTTCGGCGCCTGGCCAAGCGCCTTTCCGAACGTTCCGTTTCCTGACTTACGAGGAGCCGCCCGCCCCCTCCGAGGACACCGGCACCTGCTCCTCCCTCTTTCGATAGTGGCCGATCAGGACGGCGGCAACCTCAGGCCTTGTCATTTCGGGAGGAGGGGGCATTCCCTCCCGGAGCATCTGTCGCACCTTGGTCCCCGAAAGCAGAACATGGGATTTTTCGTCATGGCCGCAGGTCTTGTGGGAAACCATCCCCTCGCATGTCCGGCAGTAGTAGGCAGTATCGAAGAAGATCGGAATGATCCCGAGTTCGTCGAAAGAGAACTGCCTGAGGAGGGCATGGGCCTCGAAGGGGCCGTAATAGCTCCCGACTCCCGCATGGTCCCGTCCGACAATGAAGTGGGTGCATCCGTAGTTCTTCCGGACCAGGGCATGAAAGAGCGCCTCTCTCGGACCGGCGTAGCGCATGGCCCCCGGGAAGACCCCCAGGACCACGCGTGTCTTCGGATAATAGCGCTCGAGCAGAACCTGGTAGCAATCCATGCGGACCCGGGCCGGAACGTCGTCTTCCTTGGTCTCCCCGACCAGGGGATGGAGAAAAAGTCCGTCCACAATCTCGAGAGAACACTTCTGGATGTATTCGTGGGCCCGATGAATGGGGTTTCGGGTCTGGAATCCGACAACAGTCTGCCAGCCCAGCTCTTCGAAAAGGCCACGGGAGGCCGTAGGCGTCAGATGGAACTCGGAAAAAGGCCCGTCTGCCCAGTCGTCAAAGACGCTGACCTTGCCGGCCACGGCATAGGGAGTCCCCAGCCGTTCCAGCGCCGCGACCCCAGGATGGGCCGGATCGGTGGTCTTGTAGACTTCGCGGGCTTCCCATGAGAGGTCACGGCGAAAGAGGTCGGAGACCGTCAGGATCCCGAGCAGGCGGTCCCCTGAATCCACGAGACGCACCACCTCCCCGATCCGGAGAGACCTGAACTCTTTCTCCGGGACCGGGAGGATGATCGGAAGCGGAAAGACGAGCCCGTCGGGGAGACGCATGCGCTCCACTACGGAATGATAAGTCTTCTCGTCCATGAAACCGTCGAGGGGGCTCACCGCACCGACGGCGATCAGCCCCAGATCCGAGATTTCACGGGGTGTGAGACGGATTGCGGTGCGCCCGGCATAGGCCCGGGCCATCTCAGGACGGGCGCTCCGGGAAACGGTCGAGGTGACAAGCCGTCCTCCGTGGGGAACTGAAAGAAACATTGCATCTCCTTGGTTGTGATTCCGTTGCCGACCTTACTGTTCGCTCTCCAGAAGCTCCTCCGGAACACGCGTGGCGAGTTCGAAGGTCTGGTCCGCCTCTCCCGCGACCGACAATGTCCACCGGATCGATTCCCGCCGAAGTTTCGGCATGAGCCTTGCCTCGCGCCCGGCCAGCTCGTAGGGCAAGACCACGTCGATGGCCCCGACCGGACACATCTTGACGCAGGCATAGCAGTCCCAGCAATCGGCCTGCTCCCGCATTACGGCCAGGGATCCGGTCCCGTCCATCCGGATCAGATTTCCCGGACAGGCCACCACACACCGGGCTTCGGACAATTTTTTGCATCCATGACACAGACTCTCGCTGATGGCGATTCCCATTGATCCGTCCTTTCCCGTTCCGACCGACGTCAGAGGTGGCTCAAGCTCGCTTGAGGCGTGGTTCTTCTTTCGGGACTCCGGCATCCTTCCAGGGGATCTCCGCCCCTTCGAGGCTCCGGTGGACAATCCGGATTTTCCCCGAATCCCCGACCACAGAGTTTATGAAGTGTTCATAGCGCCGGTCGCTCCCGGGAAAATCCTGGCGGGTCTGGAATCCGGGCCAACGGGTTTCCTTTCTGGCCAGGAGATGGGCCACCAGGACCCGGGCCACATCCACCCGATCCACGACCTCATGGGCCTGCATCAGGGCATAGGGATCCTCCGCATGAATCCGGGAGAGATCCCCGGAGAGCTCTTCGAGCTTCTCTTGGGCCATGAGAAGCCCGGCCTCGTTCATGGCATAGGACGTCCGGATTCCTCCGGCGTATTCGTCCATGATCTTCTGGAGGCGCGCCTCGGCCTCGTCCGGGGCGATCCGCCCCGACGACTCCCGACTGGTCTGCCTAAAGGAAAAGGTCCGCGCGCTCTCCCCGGACACTTTTCCAGGATCCGGGGCCGCGGCTTTTCGTGACTCCATTCGGATCTCCCGAGCCGCCGCTCTGGCCGCGATCGCCCCTTCCGCGAAACACCCGCTCACGAACTTGTAGGGCGCCCCTCCCGCCACGTCACCCGCGGCAAAGAGGTTTTCCAGGGTGGTTTTCCGGTCGACATCGACCCAGTATCCGGCTTGGCAATGACCTCCGACGAGGTAGGGCTCCGTCCCGCAGATCTCGACAGGTGTCGTCGTCAAGTCGATCCGGTTGGCCGCCCAGTACAGGACGGTGTTGGGATACATGTCGAGATAGGCCTCATAGAGGCGTTTCAGGTCGCTCTTGTTCAGATGGCGCGTATCCATGAAACAGGGACCGTTTCCGGCGGCAATCTCTCTCAAGGGTCCCTCGAGCCTCAGGGGAGTGGGGGCTCCTTCGCCTCCCGACTCGGCCCATCTGAGTTTCATGAATTCCTCTCCCCTGGAGTTGACCTGGGGAGCCCCGAAACCCAGGGCCAGTGTTCCTGTGGGTGCGATGGTGTCCTTGGTCCTGAGGGCGATAAATCGGTGTTCGAAGCTCGTCATCTCCGCGCCGGCCCGGATTCCGATGGCGTATCCGGCCCCGGTATTGAAGGGAGAATACCACATCTTGTGGCGGGCCAGTCCCTCGTTGTTGGGCCGATAGAGACCGGAGGCCCCCCCCGTCGCCACCAGGGTCTTCCGGGAGCTTATGACATAGAAGGTTCCGTCGGAAAGGCCGAATCCGTAAGCTCCGTGGACGGCCCCGTCTTTTACCACAAGATTTGTGATGACGACCCGGTTCAGGACGTCGGCACCGGATTTTCGGACCTCCCGGGCCAGGATCGGCTTGAGGGACTCTCCGTGGATCTTGATATTCCATCGACCCCGCGGAGAATAGCTCCCGTCGGCATCCTTCACGATGGGCAGACCCATCGCCTCGACGGTTTCCACGACCTCGCGGAACAGGGCGGCTTGGGAGCGAACCAGATCCTCACGGAGGATGCCCATCGAATCCATCCGGACATACTCCACAAAGGAGTCGACCGTTTCTCCCGGATTGATGTAGGCATTGATGGCATTCATTCCGCCGGCGAGACACCCCGACCGGTCGATGTGGGCCTTGTCCACGACAAGGACCTTCAGGTCGGGATTTTCCCGGCGGGCGATGTTGGCGGCATAGCATCCGGCCGTCCCCCCGCCAATGATCAACAGATCCGTCTCCAGCCTTTTGCTCTCCAAGTCGACCTCCTTGTAATTAAGTACTTTACTAACTAAATAACATATAAAAATACAAACCTCCTGTCAAGAGGATGCGAAACAGACATTCCGTCCCGGGACCGGGATCATCGCGAAAGAGGGAAGAGGTCCTGGGGAAAAGCGGCCGGAAGAGGGATCGGGATCAGCCAGAAGGGAGCGGGTTTTGGGCAGAGACAAAAAGAGCCTGAGGACGGAATGATTCCGCCCTCAGGCTCCAGGGATCAAGAAAGGAAAACTTACTTCCGGTTGGTCGACGTTGCGTATCCCCAGGCAAAGATGATCGCAACGATCGTGAGAAAGCCCATCCAGCCCATCAAGCTCGGATTGGAACCAACCAGTTTGTGAGCATCGTACATTTTTGGCCCCCTTGCTCAGATCCAGGAAAATAGTTTATGATGAGAACGTCAACACCTACCCAATATAGGCAGTAAGCGTCTACTTGTCAAGATCGATCCGATCACCCCCCGGCTCCATCGTCAGAACATCGAAAGAAACGATGGACATGGGTTATTATGACTTATCGGGACCGTCTCCCCGGAAAAACCGGAACGAGACGTCGGTGGCGGACCAACACAGGAGTTCTGAATCAGAAACAACCACCTGCCTCCAGGTTTTGCATCCTTGCCGGTCCCGGCCCTGCCTTACGGCACCCCCTCTTTCCGGATTCTCAGGCGATGACGCCACTCTGGATTGACGCGCTCGCCATAGCGGTCCTGATCCTCTTCAATGCGATCCTGGCGGCCGCCGAACTTTCGATCATCTCCCTCAGGCTTTCCCGTGTCCAGCAGCTCTCGGGATCCGGCTCTCCGGAGAGCCGGGCCCTTCTTAAACTCAGGAAGGAACCCGAACGCTTCATCGCCACGGTCCAGGTCATGATGACCCTGTCGACCGGCCTGGCCTCCGGCGTGACCGGAACGGTGTCATACGAAATGCTCAAACCGCTTCTCGCGTTGTTCGTGGACCTGAAGGACCATCATATCGTCCTTCCCATTTCGGTCTTCGGCCTCATTCTCCTCCAGATTTTCGGAATGCTCGTCCTGGGAGAGATCGTTCCCAAGACCCTTGCCATCCAGAGCAATGAACGGGTCGCCCTTCGCCTGGCCCGGCCCGTCCTTCTTCTTTCCGAACTCATCGTCATCCCGGTCCGGATCGTCACCCTGACCAGCCGCTTCGTACTTCGCCTTCTCCACGTCACTCCCGGGCCGGCCTCCTATCCGATCAGTCCGGAAGAACTCGAACTTCTCCTCAAGGAAGGGGGCGAACACGGAATCATCAACCGGACCGAGCATGACCTGATCCAGAGCGTCTTCAAGTTCACGGACATCTCCGTCCGCGAGGTCATGGTACCCCGGGTCCGGATGGTCACCCTCCGGACCTCGATGAGCCTGGCCGAAATCCAGGGAATCTTCTCCGAACACCGCTACTCGCGGTATCCTGTTCTCCGGGACGAGACGGACGAGGTTGTCGGCATTCTCTACTACAAGGATCTCGTGGACATCCTGACGGAAAGCTCTCCCTTCCGCATCGAACAGATCCTCCACCCTCCCTATTTCGTGCCGGAATCCATGAAGGTTCCCCACATCCTGAAGGAGATGCAGAAGAGACGAACTCAGATCGCCCTCGTCCTGAACGAGTACGGGGCCCTCGACGGACTCGTGACCATGGAGGATCTTCTCGAGGAGATCGTGGGAGAAATCGAGGACGAATCGGACGAAGTCGTCAAACCTGTCGAGCGGCTCAGCGACGGATCCTATCTCGTGGATGCCTCCCTGTCGGTCCGGGACCTCTCCGAGGACTACGGGATACCGATCCCCGAAGGGGAAGACTATGAAACCCTGGCGGGCTTCGTCCTCTCCCAGCTCCAGACGATCCCCCGAGGAGGGGAGTTTTTCTTTGTGAAGAACATGAAGCTGACGATCGTGGAGATCGACCGGCAGCGTGTCGCCCGCGTCAAGGTGGAATTTCTGGACTCCCAGGATCCTTCCCCGAGGCAGCCGCTCTCCCGAGACAAAAGAGGAGGTTCCCGTTGAAAAGGCCTTCCGGCTCCCCCCTGCTCAAGCTCCTCCTCTCTCCGATCGGACTCATGATCGCAGTCGGACTGGCGGGAGGATTCTTCGTCTCCGATCTCTTCCGGGGGATCGCAAAACGCCAGGCCCCTCCGCCCCAGACGATGACGGGACCGCTCAACGCCTCCCAGGCCCCCCTGGCCTATTCGGATGTCTATTCTCCCGTCTCCGACAACAAGATCATCGGGTTCACCGCCGAAAAGCTTCTCGAAAAAGACGGGAAAACGTTTGTCGAGCTGTCAGTCCGATTCCACCGCCGCCCCGAATTCAGCTTCTATGAAATCGGGACCTACGAACCGCCCAGCCTTGTCGACAAAAACGGAAACCTGCTCCTGGGGACGGCAGAATTTCCCGCCGACCACCACTTCACCGGAGGGGAGACCTTCCACACCCTTCTGTCGTTTCCCGGAAGGCCGGCCTCCTATCCCGTCACCCTCTCTCTTTTTGTAGGAGAGCGCTTTGCCGGCCAATACCATATGATGTCCGTCTCCCTGACGGGGCTCTCCCCTTCCGCTCCCTCCACACCTGGCAAAGGAAAGACCGAACGTGGCCAATGACCCGTCTCTCCGGATCATCGATCCGGAGGTAGAGGACAAAAACGAAAAATTCTCTGCGGCCCTGATGGGAGCGGCATCGGGACAGATCTTCGGGTTGGTGGCTTTCCTGATGGGCTGTGTTGGCGGCGTCATGTCTGACCAGCAGACCGGCCTCGTCGATGTCGGCATCGGCATGGGAATCTTTGCCATCTTTTCACTCCTCCATTACGGGATATCCCGCCGCTGGCTCGGGCCGGCCGATCCCCGGAGGATCCAGGCGAGTCTCGCCTTCTTCGGCCCGGCCTTTCTCGGAGGCCTCCTTTACTTCTACGCCACCTTCGCCGACACCGACTGGCCCGTGCTGGGATATGCCGGAGGATTCCTCTTCCTCTTTCTCACAGGGAAAGGGGTCCTCTCGCTCGAGCACACCCCCCCCCGTTCCCGGAAAACGACCTATGTCTTTTCTCCCTTTGAAGGCCAGTCGCTTCTGATCGTCGTCCTCGTAGGCTCGATCCTCGGGGTGGGTGTCGGGATGAGCTCCCAGGGACACCGGGCCATCGGACGCGGCCCCTTCGCCCGGACCTTCCTGTCCGAACAGATCCTTTCGGCCCGCCATCAGGCCGACCTTCTCCTTTTCGGTCTTCCCCACTCATACCGGCTCGTAAAAGCCCTGAGCGAAGCAAGAAGACGGGGGCTTCCCGTCCGGGTTCTTGTGACAGCGGAGGCCGCCGGTAACTACTCCGCCGAAATCCGATCTCTCGTTTCGGCGGGGGTTCCGGTAAGGATTCTCCCGGTCCACCTTCCCACCTTTGTCCGTCCCATGGCTCTCTTCGACAAGCGTATTCTCCTTACCGGCTCCGGTGGCTGGGGATCCCTTTCTCCCGATGGCGGAGGTTCGATGCACATGGAAGCCAACATCCTCTCCCAAGGGAGGATTCATGCCTCCCAAAGGATCTTCGACACCCTCTGGCCCCAATCCTCCCTCCCCGCGACACCGGCTCCCCCCCGCACCCCTTGACGCCTCTTTCCTGTCCTGATATAGTTATCACAGACCAAAAAGGTCTGCGATAAATCAGGTCGGAGAATTCGATGCTCAAACTGACAAAAAAAGTCGATTATGCCCTTCTGGCTTTGAATCTCATGGCCAGAAACGAGGAGGGCGGGATATCGAATGTCCGGGATATCGCGGCCCTGTATAGCATCCCACCGGAAATTCTGGCCAAGGTCATGCAGAAATTATCCAAATCCGGACTGATCCAGAGTCACAACGCTCCGAAGGGAGGCTATTCGCTCAAGGTTCCGGCAGAGGAAATCTCTGTTCTCAAGGTTCTGGTTGCCGTCGAAGGACCGGTCGGAATCGTCAGCTGCTCCGACGGAACCGACAGAACATGCCAGCAGAGAGACCAGTGCGATATCCGCTCTCCGCTGGAGAGACTACAAAACAATATTCTATGGTTTCTTGAAGCCCTCTCCATCCGTGAGCTGGGACAGGAGCCGGCCGTTCTGAAAGGAGTCACTGATGGATCAAGTCTATTTGGACAACCACTCCACCACAAAGGTTGACCCTCGCGTCGTAGAAGCCATGCTTCCAGCCTTTACCGAAGTGTACGGGAATGCCAGTTCCCGAAACCATGCCTTCGGATGGCGGGCGGAGGAAATGGTCGAAAAAGGCCGGGAGGAGGTGGCGGCACTTCTCGGTGCCGACCCGAAGGAAATCGTCTTCACCTCAGGGATGACCGAATCGGACAACCTCGCCATCAAGGGGGTGGCCGGGATGTACCGGGAAAAGGGGAACCATCTCATCACCGTCGAAACGGAGATCCGTTCCGTCCTGGACCCCATCCGCTCTCTCGAGGCCCAGGGATTCGTGGTCACAGTCCTCCCCGTAGACCGGACGGGACGGGTGGATCCGAAGGCGCTTCGGGACGCCATCAGACCGGAAACGATCCTGGTCTCCATCATGACGGTCAACCATGAGGTGGGAACGATCCAGCCGATCGCCGAAATCGGGGCCATCACCCGGGAAAAGGGCGTTCTTTTCCACACCAATGCCGCCTACGCCGCAGGGGTGATGCCGATCGACGTCAATGCCATGAACATCGATCTTCTCTCGCTCAACGCCCACCTGATCCATGGACCGAAGGGTGTGGGCGCGCTCTATGTCCGCAGAAAACCGCGGGTGAGGCTCGCTCCCCAGATCGAGGGCGGAGGCCATGAACGTGGCTTCAGGTCGGGAACACTCAACACTCCGGGGATTGTCGGGTTCGGAGCCGCCTGCCGGATCCTCCGGGAGAACCTTCCGGAAGAAATCGCCCACAGGAAGGCCCTTCGGGACCGTCTCGAAAACGGGATTCTGGAGGCGATCGAGTATGTGGAGGTGAACGGAAGCCGGGAACACCGGAGTCCGGCCGTGAGCAATCTTTCTTTCGCCTTCGTGGAAGGGGAGGCCCTTCTCATGGGTCTTCGCGAGATTGCCCTCTCGTCCGGCTCGGCCTGTACCTCGGCCACTCTCGAGCCCTCCTACGTCCTCAAGTCCCTGGGAGTCGGAACGGATCTGGCCCACTCCTCCATCCGCTTCTCTGTCGGGCGGTTCAATACCATGGAAGAGATCGAGGCTGTGATCCGCAGTGTTAAGACGGCGGTCGGAAAACTTCGCGACATGTCGCCCCTCTATGAGATGGCCAAGGAGGGGATCGATCTTAAAAGCGTTCAGTGGAGTCCGCACTGACGCTTGATCTTCAGGAAATCTTCCCCCCTGCGGGGTTAAATAACGGACAGATGATCTGAACACAAACATAGGGAGTGGCAAGATGGCCTACAGCGACAAGGTGATCGATCATTACAACAACCCGAGGAACATGGGATCCTTCGAAAAAACGGAAGAAAACGTAGGAACGGGGATCGTTGGAGCCCCCGAATGCGGAGACGTTATGAAGCTCCAGCTCAAGATCAACGATGACGGAGTTATCGAGGAGGCCCGATTCAAGACCTTCGGATGTGGATCGGCGATCGCCTCGAGTTCGCTCGCCACCGAGTGGGTCAAGGGCAAGACGGTGGAGGATGCCCTCAAGATCAAGAACACAGAGATCGCCAAGGAGCTCAATCTTCCCCCGGTCAAGCTCCACTGCTCGGTCCTGGCGGAAGATGCCATCAAGGGAGCGATTTCGGACTATCAGAAGAAGAAGGAACAACACGCCTGAGGAGGTATGAACCCATGATCCAGCTGACTGAAGCGGCCGCCAGCGAAGTGGCCCGTCTCAAAAAGAATCAGAACAAGGAGTCCCATTATCTTCGCCTGGGAATCGAGGGAGGAGGCTGCTCCGGACTCTCCTATCTCATCAAGCTCGAAGAGACCCCCCAGGAATTCGACGAGGTCATCGAGGGGCCGAAGGATATCCGGATCGTGGTCGACCCCAAAAGCAAGGTCTATCTCGACGGTTCCACCCTGGACTATGTCGGGGGCGGACTGATGGGAGGAGGCTTCAAGTTCGAGAATCCGAACGCCAGCCACAGTTGCGGGTGCGGATCCTCCTTCTCGGCCTGACGGGTTCCTGAAAAAACAAAGGCGAAGACATATCCAGGAAGGGAGAGAACCCGTCTCCCTTCTATGGCATGAGGAGACTTTGATGCCGGAAACGGAAACTTCCTCAAAAAAAATGATTTCGAAGGAGCTTATGCACCCGGACAGCCGGGGGCACAGCCATTCCGTCTGCTGGAACTGCGAAAAGAGCCTGGGCGACGAAGATGTCTGTCCTTCCTGTGTCCGTGTCCAGCCGTTCGGGAAGGAGCGTGACTACTACAGCATCCTTGGCCTTCCCGTGCGTCTGACCCTGGACCCAAGGCTTCTCGTGGCCGCCTACCATGAAAAGAGCCGGACCTTCCATCCCGACCACCATGTCGGAGACTCCGACAAGGAGCAGTCGATTACCCTGGCCAATGCCTCACTGGTCAACCTGGCCTTCCGGACCCTCAGGGATCCCTTTCTGAGGGCCCACTACTTTATCGGCCATCTCAAAGGGGAGCCGGCCCGTCCGAATCGCAAGGCGTCCCTTCCCCCCAGCGACCTCATGGAGATCATGGAGCTCAGGGAAGAACTCGACTCTCTTCTCTCGAGCCAGGGCCCCCAGTCGGCCGAGCACCGGCTCCGGTCGGTCATAGACCCGATCGAACGGGACATCTTCGACTCCTTCGACACGATCGACCGTCTGGTCGAAACCTCCGAAAAGGATGCGGCCTCTCTTTCCCGGGCTCTTGCCACCCTTTCGGAACGCCTCGAAAAACGCTCCTATCTCCAGAACATTCTCAAGGAAATAAAGGAGGCTTCGTGAACAGACTCGTTGTGGGCATCGATCTCGGAACCACCCATTCCCTCGTGGCCTACCGCCGGGAGGATGGTCATGTCGAGGTCATTCCCGACAGGGAAGGCCGCCTTCTCCTGCCTTCGGTGGTGGCCCTGTCAAGGGATGGGGTCCGTGTGGGATGGAAGGCAAGGGAGAGGATCAACGATCCCGAAACGACGGTCATCTACGCAGCCAAACGGCTCATGGGACGATCCTTTGAAGAAACCGAATCGGAACGCCCCCACCTGACCTATCCCATCGTCGACTGGAACGGCTCCCCCGCCGTTCCCGATCCTGACAGGAAGCGTTTTCTGACCCCGCCGGAGATCGGGGCTCTCGTTCTCAGGGACCTCAGGAGCCGAGCCGAAGAGGCCCTGGCTCGTGAGGTGACAGAGGCGGTCATCACGGTGCCGGCCTACTTTAACGACGCCCAGCGGCAGGCGACAAAAGATGCCGGCTCCCTTGCAGGGCTCAACGTCCTCAGGATCATCAACGAACCGACTGCGGCGGCCCTGGCCTACGGCCTGGGCTCCGGAAAAGACGGCCTCTTCTCCGTTTTCGACCTGGGCGGCGGAACCTTTGACTTCTCCCTCCTCGACATCCGGAAGGGCATCTTCGAAGTGAGGGCCACCAGCGGGGATACCCACCTCGGTGGGGAGGACTTCGACCGGGCCATCGTCAGCGAATGGCTCGGCGAAAGCCCCAAACTGGCCACTCTGGCGGAACGCTCCGAAGTGCGGGACCTTCTGAGGAAAGAAGCGGAACGGGCCAAGATTGCCCTCTCTTCGCGGACGGAGGTGGAGGTCGCCATCCCTGCGGCGGGATTCCGGACCACCCTGACCCGGGACCGCATGAACGCCCTGGTCGAGCCCTTCGTGGAGAAAGCCCTGTCCTGCGTCCGGGCCGCCCTCTCGGACAGCGGGACATCCCCCTCGGATGTGGACGGAGTCATTCTCGTGGGGGGATCGACCCGCTTCCTGCGCTTCAAGGAGGCCGTGGCCTCCTTCTTCGGCAAACCCCTTTTCGACAGCGTCGATCCCGATCTGGTCGTTGCCGAAGGAGCCGCCGTTCAGGCCGACATCCTGTCGGGGCGACGAAAAGACCTCCTTCTTCTCGACGTCACCCCCCTTTCCCTGGGCATTGAAACCATCGGGGGTGTCACCAGCACCCTGATTCCCCGGAACACCACGATTCCGGCCCAGGCCAAGGAGCTCTTCACGACCTATGTCGACGGCCAGACGAATGTGGATATCCATGTCCTCCAGGGAGAAAGGGAGATGGCCAAGGACAACCGGAGCCTGGCCCGCTTCACCCTGTCCGGCGTTCCTCCCCTTCCCGCCGGAACGCCCCGGATCGAGGTCACCTTCCAGATCGACGCCAATGGCATTCTCGAAGTCACGGCCCGGGAACAGACGACCGGAACGATGTCCAATGTGGTGATCCACCCCTCCTACGGTCTGGGGAAAGACGACGTGCGCAACCTTCTCAAGGAAGCCTTTTCTCACGCCCAGGAAGACTTCGCCGCCCGCCTCCTTGTCGATGCGCGAACCGAGGCCCAGACGGTCATCAATGCCACGGTCCGCGCCCTCGAACGAGTCGGATCCGACCTTCTGCCCGAGGCCGACCGGAGAGCCATTTTTCGTCAGGTGGAAATCCTGAAAAAAGCCATGGAAGGATCGGACGGACGGACGGTCCGCGACGAAACCCGGCTTCTGGACAATCTGACCCAGCCGCTGGCCGAACGCCTGATGAATCAGTCGATTACCAACGCCCTTTCGGGAATGGCCCTCCCCAAAGAAGGAGAATCCCATGCCTAAAGTCTCCTTTCGGCCCGACGACCGTCTGACCGAACCTTTTCCTCCCGTCACCGTGGAGGTGGAGGAGAACGCAACCATCCTGGAGGCGGCCAAGAAGGCCCATGTTCCCCTCGAGCACAATTGCGGGGGAGTGTGCGCCTGCTCGACCTGCCATGTCATTCTCGACGACGGTTTCGACCGGCTCTCCGTCATGGAAGAGGACGAGGAAGACCAGCTCGACGAAGCCGAGGGGCTGACGCTCAAGTCCCGCCTGGGCTGCCAGGCCCATGTCAAGGGAGACATCACAGTCCGGATCCCTCCCTGCAGCAAGGGATCCCACGAACACTAATACGGGATGGCGCATGAACTGGAACGAACCCTATGAAATCGGATATCAGCTTTACGAACACCATCCGGAGATCGACCCCCTGACGGTCCGCTTCACCGAGATGCACAAGTGGATTCTCGACCTTCCGGGATTTTCGGGAGATCCCAAGGCCTCGAACGAAAAGATTCTCGAGGCCATCCAGATGGCCTGGCTTGAAGAATGGAAGGACAACCAGTAGACGCTTCCCGGATCCTGAGAGTCCGGAGCCGCATCCCCTCCTTCTCCCTGTCTCCCGGGGCCCTTGTCGCGCGCCTCCTGTGGGCCCGGAGGGGAACCGGACGTCCCGTCACCTGGGACGACTACAGAAAGGCCCGGGAAAGCCGGGAGGGGGGAGTCGATATCGATCTTCCCACCTTCAGGACCCTCCTCGAAACGTCCCGGCCCGACCCCGGCTATAAATGGCGGGACCACCCGTTTCGTCCCGGATATCGGGACAGCGAAGGCCGGGAGTACGAAGTCATTGCCGCCTCCCCCGGACGCATCGATCTTCTGAGGGAGGACGGGGTGGCAGGATATGCGACAGAAGAAGAATTCCAGAAATTTTTTACCCCGATCAGCCGGATAGATTGACCAGACTATAAGGGATAGGAAGACCCACAACCAATCAGGGAGCATCCATGAATCAGGAAAAAGACCAGGAAACAGGACAGGCAGTCATGAAGGCCCTGGGTCGCGTGATCGAACCGGACTTCAAAAAGGATCTTGTCACGCTGAAGATGATTGAAAATCTCGAGGTCAAGGATGGCCATGTGACCTTTACCGTGATTCTCACGACTCCGGCCTGTCCTCTCAAGGAAGAAATCAAGAAAGCCTGTATGGAGGCCCTTTCCCCCATCGAGGGAATCCGTTCCGTCGACATCCGCATGACGGCCCGGACGACCGGAGGCGGGGCGAAGGAGGGGAAGGCGGAAATCGAAGGGGTCAGGAACGTGATTGCCGTGTCGAGCGGAAAGGGCGGCGTCGGAAAGTCGACCACAGCGGTGAACCTCGCCATCGCCCTGACAGAACTCGGCGCGAAGGTGGGCATCCTCGACTCGGATGTCTACGGACCGAACATCCCCATGATGCTGGGGATCAACGGACTTCCGAAACAGGTGAACAACCGCTGGTTCCCCCCGAAAGCCTACGATATCCCGGTCATGTCCATGGCCTTCATGGCTCCGCCGGGGGCCCCGCTCATCTGGCGCGGTCCCATGCTGCACGGGATCATCACCCAGTTCGTCCGGGACGTCGAGTGGGGCGAGCTCGACTATCTCGTCGTCGACATGCCTCCCGGGACGGGAGATGCCCAGCTCTCCCTGGCCCAGCTCGTTCCGGTCACCGGAGCCATCATCGTCACGACCCCCCAGGAAGTGGCCCTTTCGGATTCCCGCCGGGGCCTGGCGATGTTCCAGAAGGTGAATGTTCCCATCCTGGGGATCGTCGAAAACATGAGTTCCTTCCATTGCCCCCACTGCGACCATGAAACCCCGATCTTTTCCCAGGGCGGCGGGGAGAAGGCGGCCGTCGAGCTCAAGGTTCCCTTTCTCGGAAGGATCCCCATCGATCTTTCCATCCGCCAGGCTGGCGACGAAGGCCGGCCGATCGGCATCGCACAGCCCGACAGTCCGCTTTCGGCGGCCTACCTGAAGATCGCGGGAAACATCGCCTCTCGCATCAGCATTCTGAATTCCGAGTACCAGCCGATCACCCTCGGGAATCTGGCCTGAACCTCCTGAGAGGAGGGGGAATCTCCTCCTCTCATCCTTGACCTACGAAAGACACGACCTGTATCCATTCGGGAGACGCCGCTCATGGATCCACTCAAGGTGCAACGCCTGGCCGTTTTCGACGAACGGCACCAGGAATATCGCCTGGCCCGCCATCAGGCCGAACAGGCCTACCGGAAGACCCTCGGAGGAGGGGAGGCCCCGGCCGGCGCCGGATCTCCCGAGGACTGGAAGGGCTGGGAGGAAGCCCTTTCCCGGGAACTCGAAGCCTTCCTGGATCTCAAGGAGGCATGGGAAGCCCTTTGTCGCAATGAACCCTGGACCGCCCCCTGAAGGAGAATGGAGACCTTCCGCATCGCCCTTCTTCTGGCCTATGACGGCCGGTTCCTGTCGGGATGGCAGATCCAGCCCCATGATGTCACGGTCCAGGGCCTTGTCGAAGAGGCTCTGACCTCTCTTGCCAAAATCCCGGTCCGGGTCACGGGGGCGGGGCGGACGGACGCCGGCGTATCGGCCTGGGCACAGGTGGCCCATGCCGATCTTCCTTCCGGATTTCCCATTCCGCTCGACCGGCTGGCACGGGTTCTGAACACCCGACTCCCCCCGGAAATCCGCCTGCTCGATGTGCGGCCGGTTCCCCGGGATTTCCATGCGCGCCACAGCGCCAAAGGAAAGGTCTACAAGTACTCCTTCCGGCTGCTTCCCGAGGGTTTGACCCGCCATCCGCTGGCGGATCCCTTTTCCTCTCCGATCCGGGCCGGCTTCGATCTGGCAAGGGTTGTCGAAGCCTCAAAATTCTTCCTGGGAGAGCACGATTTCCGGCACTTCTCGGTCGCCTCCTCCCTTCCTGAAGACCCGGTCCGAAAGGTCACAGGCCTTTTCTGGGAGGCCCTTCCCGCCGGATTTGCCCTCTGGATCACCGGCCCGGGATTTCTCCACCGCATGGTCCGCATGATCGGAGGATTCCTGAAAGACGTGGGAGAAGGGCGGAGAAGCGCCTCCGAGATTCCTTCCCTTCTCCGCCCGGGGGCTCCGCCTTCCTTCCGCCCCGTCTCACCCCTTCCACCGGAGGGGCTCTCACTCGTCCGGGTCCTCTACGGGGCCGGAGATCCGTTCGACCCGAGAGCCCAAAACTGATATCCTTCTTCCAATCACAATGTTCCCCCCTTCCTGAAAGGAACAGATGGCCGCAGAACCGGAAGCCTCCTTTGTCCGCCTTGGAAAAGATCCTGCCCCCGTCGTCCTCGGAGGGGGGTCCTGGGGCACGGCCCTGGCCGCTCATCTTGCGGCGGCGGGTTGGCCGACAACCCTCTGGGTCCGGGATCCCATTCTGGCCCAGGACATTTGCCGGACTCGGGAAAACCGGGTCTACATGCCGGGCATTCCCCTCCCGGAAACCCTTTCGGTGACTCCGGACCTTCCGGCCGCTCTCGAACGCTCCTCCCTTCTCGTTCTGGCCATTCCCTGCCAGTCCTGCCGGGAGGTCCTTTCGACGGTCAGGGCCCACCTCGGGACCTTGAAGCCCGTCATCGGGACCACCAAGGGCATCGAGCAGGAAAACCTCTCCCTCGTCTCGGAGATCGTTGCCGAAGCCTACTCCCCCGATGCGGGCAACTACGCCATTCTCTCCGGCCCCTCCTTTGCCCGGGAGGTCCTCAAAAAAACACCGACCGCGGTCGTCGCCGCCTCCACCGACCTCCTTCTCGCCCGGGAGGTCCAGTCTCTTTTCAATACCCGCTGGTTCAAGGTCTACACAAGGCGCGATGTCCGGGGGATCGAGGTGGCCGGAGCCCTGAAGAATGTCATGGCCATCGCCACGGGGATCGCGGACGGGATGGGACTGGGCGACAATGCCCGGGCCGCCCTCATCACTCGGGGACTCGCCGAAATGACCCGTCTTGGGCTTCGAATGGGGGCCGAACCCCTGACATTTTCCGGCTTGGCCGGAATCGGGGATCTTCTTCTGACGGCGATGGGTGACAAAAGCCGGAACAGGACGGTCGGTCTCCGGCTCGGCCAGGGCGGAGAACTCCGGACAATCCTGACCGAGCTTGGCCAGGTGGCCGAAGGAGTCACGACGACTGAATCGGCTTACGAGCTCTCGCTCCGTTACGGAGTGGAGCTTCCCATCACCCGGGCCGTCTACCGGATCCTCTACGAAAAGGCCGACCTGAAGGAGACCCTGGCCGAGCTGATGAGCCGCCCTCTCCGTTCCGAAGAAGAAACGACCTGAAGGGGCCGCTTGCAAAGAACACTCTCCCTCTTTGACTTTTCTAATCGAAAGGATCACCCATGCCTTCCGTATCGCCCCAAACTATCGACGCTCCGGACGCACGCACCGTCCGAATCCTCTGGCGGGACGCCCACGAATCCCGATATTCCAGCCGCTTTCTCCGTCTCTCCTGCCCTTGTGCCGCCTGCGTCAACGAGTGGACCGGAGAACGGACCATCAGGCCCGAGGAAGTTCCGGACGATGTCCGGCCCGTCTCCTGGCACCTTGTCGGAAACTACGCCCTCTCTCTCGGGTTCTCCGACGGACACGACACGGGCATCTATTCCTTCGAGCTTCTCCGGAACCTCTGCCCCTGTCCGGCCTGTCACCCTTCGTCCCGCTGAACCGGATCCCTGTCCTTATGGTAGGATAGGACATCATCCCCCATCCGGCACATTCATTTCATCGCAGGAGGCTCTTCTTGGGAAAGGAAGCACGTCTTATACTGGTCAGACACGGCGAAAGCGTGTGGAACAAGGAAAACCGGTTCACGGGATGGGTCGATGTCGATCTCTCCCCCCGGGGAGAGGAGGAGGCCCGAATCGCCGGGAAACACCTTTCGGCCGTCTCCGTTTCCCGGGCCTTCACCTCAAATCTTCTTCGCGCACAGAAGACTCTCTCCCTCATTCTTGAAACTTCTGGCCACCGGGAAGTCCCTGTGGAAAAATCGGAGGCGCTGAACGAACGGCATTACGGGGATCTGCAGGGGCTGAACAAGGATGAAACGGCGAAAAAGTACGGAGCCGAACAGGTCCACATCTGGCGCCGGAGCTACGACGTGGCTCCCCCCGGAGGGGAAAGCCTCAAGATGACCCGTGACCGGGTGCTTCCCTATGTCCATGCCGCCATCCTGCCGGCCCTTCTGAGAGGAGAAAACTGCCTTGTGGTCGCCCACGGGAATTCTCTTCGCGCCATGGTCATGGAACTCGACCGGATGACAAAGGAGCAGATTCTCGAACTCAACATTCCCACCGCCACCCCCATCCTCTATCGTCTCGGCATCGTGTCACCGGAAGAGGGAACCGTTCCCGGCCTTCCGGGCCTCACGGTTCTCGAGAAAAAGATCCTCGATGGACCCCCCTCCCCCTGCTGACGACCGGGAGGATGCCCGGCACCGGAGACTCAAGATCCTGATCCTCATCGTCAAGGCGGGATTCGGGATTCTGCTTTTTTATTCCGTCTGGTCCTACCTCCACTCTCCCACCTGAATTTTCAGAAAAACAAAAAGGCCAGGGTCGGGACCCTGGCCTTTTTCGGTTATATCCTCACGATTGGAAGAATCAGTGCCCGATGAAAAGGGCTCCGCCATGGGAGGAGGCTCCCATGAAAAAAAGCATGGGAATGGAGAGCATCACATTGACCCGGCTGGCCAGGAAGGCAACCCGGCCGGCCTTGGCCTTCTCCGCCGCTTCGGCAGGAACAAGTCCAATGACCTTCTTCTGGTTTGGCCAGATCAGAACCCACACGTTGAAAAGCATGATCGTTCCAAGCCAGGCACCCATTCCGATGATGGCCGCGCTTCCGTGAAGGGTGTAGGCCTGAAGGAGGATGTGCCTCTGGCCGAGGATGGAGAGTCCGAAGAGGACGGTCAGAAGAGCCGCCCATCGGAAAAAGAATAGGGCCCTGGGTACCAGGTTCTTGAAGGCGTCAGCCTTGGCCTCGGGTGAGGCGGCCTTCAGAAAGGCGGCCTGGACGAAGTTGAAGTAGTACAGAATGCCGATCCACATGATGCCGGCCAGGAAGTGAAACCAGCGTACGATCAGTTCGGGTGCCTGGGATTCCATTTTGATTGACTCCTTGGTTAGGGGATGAGGTCCGGTTTAGTGGTTGACGAGGCCTTTGACGACAAAGAAGAGAATGCCTGTTAGCACAAATCCCGAGATGACCGTTCCCCACAGGGAGTCGAGCGGGTTTTTCATGTTTTCCTCCGATTGGATCATTGATTCCGGGTAAATGTCGCAAAATTATCTGGTGTATCCTTCACAACGATGTGGGACCACGCAAACCAGCATTTTTCAAGAATAGTGGTATTCAAACTCCCTTGTCAATTTACACGAATGTCCGGAAATGCTACCCTTCGGGAAATCAGATCCCTTCCCCCTCCTGCCGGAGTGGCGGAACAGGCAGACGCAAGGGACTTAAAATCCCTCACTCGCAAGAGTATCCGGGTTCGATTCCCGGCTCCGGCACCAATATTTAAGCCAAAAATAAAAAATTACATGTCGGTTAAAAACTGATTTGCCGGGATCTTGCCGGGATTACTCCAAAAGAGTATTATTTCCCTATCTGAGAGAATCACTTTTTGGAGGGGAGAGAATGGCCTATTTTCGGAAGAGATCTGGAGCCTGGGAAGCATCGATCGAAAAGAAAGGGGTTCCTCGCATTTCACGCACGTTCGACACAAAATCCGAGGCAGAAACTTGGGCGGCCACCATTGAATCAGAAATAGGCAGGGGAGTTTTTGTTTCCCGGAAGGAAGCCGAAAGCACCACACTTTCTGACGCATTGGACCGGTATGAACGGGAAGTCTCGTCCGGAAAAAAGGGGCACAGACGGGAAAAGACAAGAATTACCGTCTGGAAAAACCACCCCTTGGCAAAACGCTTTCTGGCTTCCATTCGGGGTTCCGACATGGCCTCATACCGGGATGAGCGCTTTAAAGCTGGTTATTCCGCAAATACTATCCGGCTTGAACTTGCCATTATTTCCCATCTGTTCGAAATTGCCCGGAAAGAATGGGGAATGGAAGGTCTCACAAACCCCGTGAAGTCAATCCGGATGCCTTCCCCGCCGGCTGGCCGGGACCGTAGGCTTCAACCGGGAGAGTTGGAAAAGCTCCTGAAATCCGTTTCCGAAGAAATGAACCAGGTGATCCGGTTCGCTCTGGAAACCGCCATGCGCCGGGGAGAACTCGCCGGGATGACCTGGGACATGGTGGACCTTAAAAAACGGACCGTGACCCTTCTGGATACAAAAAACGGACAGAAAAGAATCGTCCCTCTGTCTTCCGTTGCCGTGACAATCCTCAAGGAACGTTTAAGCGCCAGACGGATCGATGGGAAGGTTTGGGATATCGGACTGGATGCGATCTCCAAGGACTTCGCCCGGGCTTGTCATAAAACGGAAATCTCTGGTCTTCACTTCCACGACCTCCGGCACGAAGCCACAAGCAGACTTTTTGAACTTGGGTTGAGGGCAGAAAAGGTCAAGGAGATAACGGGACATAAAACTTGGGCGATGTTGACCAGGTACACGCACTTGAAGCCGGAAGATATCGTTTCCGAGCTTGATGAGCTTACAAAGGCAAGGGATCAAAAGAAACAGGCGGAGAGGTTGAAGTGAACGGCGTCTTCTCAGATCATGGCCTCCGGCAAGAGGCACGGCCATGTCAAAGTCAGGCGCACCCATCCCGGCCTATGAATAGGGGCGGCAGCCTCAGAAAAAAGGGCTGGCTTTTTTTCTTCGACTTCTATATGCTCGCTCCATGGATCCTTCTCCCGCTCC
>JAMCWM010000044.1 GCA_023481175.1 Nitrospirota bacterium | reverse complement strand
TTGGCTCGTGTTCACCCGCTCCTCCTGTCGATGGGTCATTCCAAATCAACAGGAAGAATCGTACAGGGAAAAATGGGGATTGTCTACCCCTTTTTATGCTTTTAACATAAGGGTCGTTGTGGAGTTAATATTGTTTTAGCGAAAGAAACCGTCCCTTTTAGTCCCCCTGCCTGCGTTCCCGGACGGTACGGAAGAGTGTCTCGATAAAAAAATCGGCGGCCGGAGAAAGCTTCCTCCTTGGAATGAAGACCCAGAGATCCCGGACCGGCTGGAAATCCTCCACGGGGACGATGCGGATTCTTCCGGCGTCTTCGGGACGGATCGAGAGGGCGGAGATGAAGGCGATGCCGGTTCCGAGCGCCACGAGGTCCTTGATGGCCTCCGGGTTGTCCACGGTCATGACCACCTGGAAGAAGTCGGGAGAAAATCCCTTGTCGATCAACTCCTTTTCGATGACTTGACGGGTGCCGGAACCGGGTTCGCGGCCGATGGCCGGAAGGCGGCGGAGTTCGGAGAGGGGGACGGGATCCGGACTCTCGATCTTCGGAAGCGTGACGGAATCGATGAGAACCAGCCGGTCGTGCTGGATGAAGGAGCGCTCGAGAGAGAGTCCCTGCGTTTTGGTCGGCTCCCCCTCGATCAGCCCCAGATCGATTTCCGATGTCTTGAGGTCGTGGAGAATCTGGTGGGTGTTCCGCACGGCCAGACTCCCCGTGATCCGTGGATGGGCGCGATGGAAGGCCGAAAGGACGGGAGGCAGGAGGTAAGTCCCGATCGTCATCGAGGCCCCGAGCCGGAGATGTCCCTGGGGACCTTCCGCGCAAGGGGCGACGGCCTCCCTGGCCTCGTCCATCTGGCGGGTGATCGAAATGGCCAGAGGAAGAAGGCGCCGGCCGGCCTCCGTCAGGAGGACCTTTTTTCCGGTCCGTTCGAAGAGGGAGACTCCGAGATCCTTTTCCAGGGTCTTGATCTGGAGGCTGATGGCGGGCTGGGTCAGAAAAAGGACCTCTCCCGCCTGGGTGAAACTTTGATGTTCCGCGACCTTGAGAAAGATCCGCAACTGGTCATTTGTCACGCGATGTCCCCGTGTTCCTTGCTTCCTGTCTCAGAAAACCCGAGACAGTTTATCATGAGGCGGGGATCTTCCGAAAACAGTTCCCGTGTTACGGGGGCCTCCCTCAGGAAGGCGGATGAGATTTCGCTTGTCCTCCGTCCTGGCCCTTCTTGCCTTCCGGAGAATGGTCGAAACGGACGGGGATTCCCCTTACCGTCGTACATGTCAGGGTATAGACGTTGTAGAGCGGAAAGAAATTGTAGAGGGACGTGGAGGTGGTGACATGGACAAGGCCGTCGGCGTGCAGGGAGGGATTTTTTTTGAAGGCGTTTTTCATGGCCGTTTCGAGGTCCGAATCTCCCCAGGGAATCAGGCCCAGGATGAAGTGGCGGCAGGCCGTGCCCTCGATCTGCCCCCCGATCCTGTGGAACTGATGGGAGTCGTGTGGTCCGAGGTCCGCCTCGGTCTCGCTAGTCGAGAGGAGCCCGATCGACCCGGTCGAGGTGCAGCCGGCTGTCAAAAGAAAAAGGGCCAGTGCGCCGGTGACAAGGGGGCGGGTCCTGTGGCTGACTTTCACGCAAACCTCCTCTTTAAGGAAAAATGATTGTCATGGATCCGGGAGACGTCTCCCTTTGCCCCTGTCTCTCGGCCGGGCAGGGGAGAACAGGTCAGTGACGGGGGCTCTTTCCCTGGCGTCGCTGGGTTTTTCCGTTGGCCGAGATGTCGGTCATAGGACCTTTCGTGTCGTGAAGCATGGTTGTGGCCACCGGAGGTCCGGCAATGGAGGAATGGTTGCTCTGTTTGTAGGCGTAAGGCGTAAATCCTCCTCCGCAACAGCAGGTGCATTCCGGGACATAGGCCGGGCCATAGACGCCCGGCGTGGCGCCTCCGCATCCGCCGAGAACGATAAGGATCACGAAGAAAAGGAAGGGAAATCCGGCCGGGGTCCATAATCGCAGGGGCATGGGCTCTCCTGGGAGCGCTGGGTGGATGTCCGGTATAAAACTTTCAAGAATGTCGAATAATGTGAAAAAATATTTAAGTTATTGCAAGCAAAAGATATTGTTTTATGCTACCATAGAATGGTTCCGCCTGTCCATCCCCTCGGACGTGTCGCCGGAAAGTGCTGGAAGTGAGAGGGTTTCTTGATTTTGAAGGCTACTGGCCTTAAGATAGAAATATAAAATTGTGGGACAAGAGAGCCGGGACCGATTCCTCTGGAGACGGTCCCGGTTTCGAGTCTTCGGATCTGACCGGCAAGCGTCTCCCTGTCGGGGGACGGATGAAAGGAGTGTTGATGGAACCCGTTATGTTTTCAGGCCCCGTCGTCGAAGGAAGACGGACGGCCGCTTCCTTGAATCGCTTCATGATGAAGGTCTACGGGCTTCTGGCCTTCATGTTCCTGGCGTCCGGTGCGGGCGCTCTCTGGGGAATGGGAAACGGGCTCAGGGTCGTGGGTCCCCATCCCATCATTCTGGCGATTGCCATGTTCGGGACGCTTTTCCTTCTGATGGCGGTCCAGAAGGTGCCAGGGATCAATCTCGTCGTGACGGCCTTTTTCGCCACCCTGATGGGCGCCTCCCTCGGGCCCCTGCTTTTTGCCATCCTCCGTTCTCCGGGAGGAGCCGCGATCGTCTCCGATGCCCTTTTCCTCACGATGGCGATCTTCTTTGCCCTGACGCTCTATGCCATCGTCTCCGGAAAAAGTTTCTCCTTTATGGGAAGTTTCCTCTTCACGGGACTGGTCATCGTGGTCATCCTCTCGGTCGTCCAGATCTTTTTCCATCCGCCCCTTTTCCAGGCGGTGGTCTCGGGGATCGCCTCCCTTCTTTTTTCGGGGCTGATTCTTTACGATACGAGCCGGATCCTGGAGTCGACCGAGGAGGAACTGACCCCGATCATGGCGGTTGTGTCGCTCTATCTCGATGTCTTCAACCTCTTCGTCAGTCTCCTGAGACTTTTGGAAATTTTCCGGGGCGAGGACTGATCTTCGCCCCTTTTCTAACACCGAGGAGCCCCCATGCTTAAGGAAAGCCGATGGATCTGGATGGATGACAGGATGGTTCCCTGGCAGGAGGCGAACGTCCATGTTCTGACCCATTCCCTTCATTACGGGATGGCGGTCTTCGAGGGTGTCCGGGCCTACAAGGGAACGGGCGGAACGCATATCTTTCGCCTCGAGGAGCATACCGAACGTCTCCTGAACTCGGCTCGGGTGATGCAGATGTCCTGTGCCCTCTCCCTCAAGGAAGTCATGGACGCCACTTGTCGGGTCGTGGCCGAAAACGGCCTCGAATCCTGCTACATCCGGCCGATCATCTTCATCGGGTACGGGGACATGGGAATCTATGCCCGCAAAAATCCCGTGCGCCTTTCCATCGCCGCCTGGGAGTGGGGCACCTATCTCGGGGAAGAGGGTCTCTCCCGGGGAATCCGCGCCAAGGTCAGTTCGTATGCCCGTTTCGGGGTCAACACCTTTTTGGCCCGCGCCAAGGTCTCGGCCCATTACGTGAACTCCCAGCTGGCCAAATGGGAAGTCAAGGGGGCCGGCTACGATGAGGCGATCCTCCTCGACAGCGACGGAATGGTGGCGGAAGGTCCGGGAGAAAACATCTTCATCGTGAAAAAGGGAGTCCTCAAGACGCCCCCTCTTCGATCTGTCCTCGACGGCATTACGCGCCATTCCGTCATGACCCTGGCCCGCGAGGAAGGGATTCCCGTGGTGGAAGAGGCCCTCACCCGCGATGATCTCTATCTGGCGGACGAGGCCTTTTTTACCGGAACGGCCGCCGAGCTGACGCCGATCCGCGAGATTGACGACCGCGCGATCGGGGCCGGAAAGCCGGGTCCCCTGACCCAACGTCTTCAGTCCCTGTTTTTCGACATTGCACGAGGCAATACTCCTCGCCATCCCGAGTGGCGGACGACCGTCACTCCAAAACTGGTTCCCTGAAGGGACCCTGCATGGTCTGTCCGCCTCTGCCGGATCTTTAAGATGAAAGGAATGTTGCCACGGCTGCCCTCCAAAAGACCAAAGGCAAGCCGTCCTCTCCCGAATGGGTGCGCTCGCTTCCGGAGCGCACCCTCATTCTTCTGGACGGATTCGGCTACATTTTCAGGGCCTATTACAGCCGGGTGAATTTTGTGTCCCGATCGGGGGTTCCGACCGGGGCCTTCACGGTTTTCGGGAACATGCTCCTCTCCCTTCTCAACCTGTTCGAGCCCCGGTATCTGGCGGTCGTCTTCGAGAGCCGGACAGGGAATGTCCGGACGGACATCCTTCCTGAACTCAAGGCCAACCGGACTCCCCCCCCCGAGGACCTTCTCCGCCAGATCCCCCTGATCGAATCCCTGATCCGGGGGCTTGGCATTCCCCTTCTCTGGGTCGACGGTTATGAAGCCGACGACACCATTGCCGCGCTCGCCCGACGGTGGCTCTCCGAACAGCCGGATTCCCGCGTCCTCGTCCTTTCCACCGACAAGGACCTTCTGGCCCTGGTCTCCGACCGGCTTCAGGTCTATGACCCCATGCTCCAGAAACTCTTCGGTCCCAAAGAGGTCCGGGAAAAATGGGGAGTGGATCCGGACCAGATCTCCGATCTTCTGGCCCTCACCGGAGACAGTGTCGACAACATCGGGGGGGTTCCCGGCATCGGCCCAAAAACTGCGGCCGCCCTTCTTTCGGGGGGGCTCCATGTCGAGGAGCTGGTCACCCGCCCCGAGCGGGTCTTTCCTGAGCGGCTCCGGCCAAAAATCATCGAAAATCGCGACCTGATTCTCAGGAACAAGAGTGTGACCATCCTCCATGAAGGAATCGAGGCCGATGCCTCCCCGACCGCCCTTTCCATCGGGACTCCCCATGAGGACGACCTTCGCCGGCTTGCCGAATCGCTCGAAACGGCGACTCTCCTTTCCCGGATCCTCGACTGGAGCGCCAGACGTTCCGGAACCCGTCCGGACAACGACACCCCCCTTCCGGCCGATGCGTCTGTTCCCTTCTCGGAATGTCCGGGAATCGTTTTCGATCCGGACTGGGGGACAGGGATCTGGGACGGGAAGGGCTGGGAGTGGCGTCCCACGGGAGAGGACTGCCGAGGGATGGGAGAGATCATGGGATCCCGGCGTCTTTTCTGGACCTCGAGTCTGACCGGGCTTCTGAGGGGCTGTCCCGAACTGTGCACGGGCCCTCTCCCGGATTTTGACCTTGAGCTCGCCGGGTATCTTCTCGATCCGGGGCGTCGCGATTATCGTCTCGGGGCGCTCAGGGACCAATTTTTTCTTTCGGGAAATCCGGAAAATCTCCCGGAGAGGGGATCGCTCGTCTTTGCCATCCTGGATAAGCTGAAACGGGAGGTGGAGGCGCTTTCGATCGGGCCTCTCCTTCGAACCCTCGAAATTCCGGTCGCCCGCATTCTCGTCAAGATGGAACGGGCGGGGGTGATGGTCAGCCGCTCCCGCATCGGCGAGGTCCGGACCACCATCGCGGATCGGATCGGAGGGCTGGAGCGGGAAATCCACCAGATGGCTGGCGGATCCTTTGCCATCCTGTCTCCCAAGCAGGTGGGAGAGGTCCTTTTCGGAAAGCTGGGTCTCCCGGCTCCCAGAAAGACCGGCAAAAAAGGAAGCGCCCCTTCGACCGACGAGGAGACCCTTCAGGCCCTCTCCCCTCTCCATCCTCTGCCCCGTCTCATCATGGAGTATCGCCAGCTTCGCAAGTTCCTCTCGACCTATCTTGCGCCCATGGAGGAGGGAACCGGCCCGGACGGCCGTCTCCACGGCCAGTTCAACCAGACGGTGGCGGCCACCGGCCGCCTCTCGTCCTCTGGCCCCAATCTCCAGAACATTCCCGCAAAAACCGACCTGGGACGCCTCATACGACGATGCTTCGTCGCGCCCGAGGGATCCCTTCTCCTGTCGGCCGACTATTCCCAGATCGAGCTCAGGCTTCTGGCCCACCTGAGCCAGGATCCCTTTCTCCTGCAGGCCTTTGCGGAAAATCAGGATATCCATTCCCGAACGGCCCTGCTCCTGTTCGGGGAACCGGTGACTCCGGAGACGAGGAGGCGTGCCAAAACCTTCAACTTCGGGATCCTCTACGGGATGTCCTCCTTCAGCCTGGCCCAGGATCTGGGGATCGCTCCCGCGGAGGCCCAGGAGATCATTGACCGGTACTTCCAGGTCTTCGCCCATGTCGGCCCCTACTTTGACAAGATCCGCAAGGAGGCGGAAAAAGCCGGCCGAATTTCGACCATTCTTGGCCGGATCAGGCCCATTCCCGAAATTCTTTCCGACAATCGCCGAATCCGCGAGTACGGCGAACGGATGGCGGTCAACTCGGTCCTTCAGGGATCGGCGGCCGACCTCATCAAGAAGGCGATGGTCGATCTCGACGCGCGTCTTGGGAGCCTGGGAGGGGGAGCCCGTCTTCTGATCCAGGTTCACGACGAACTTCTGCTCGAGGTCCCGGAAGCCGAGCTTGACGCGGTTTCTTCTGTTGTCCGGGATTCCATGGAGGGGGCGGTCACCCTGTCCGTGCCTCTCATTGTCCGTCTCGGAACGGGCCGGGACTGGGTCGAAGCCCATCCAGTCTGATAACCTTCAAGGAGCCTTTTGATGAACACCCGACCGATTCTCGACAACATGAACCTTCCCCTCCTCGGAATGTCGCTGGCGACGATTCTCGTGGCCTTTGTCTTTGCGGCCGTGGGTACGGCCTATGTTCTCCGAAGGGCCCGGGGGACGGTCCAGGAACCAAAAATACGTCTATGGGCGAAAATCGGGTGGGGATTCTTTGCGGTGTATATCGTCGGCTATATGGCCTATTTCTACAAGAAGGCCGAGCCGGTGGTCATCCCCTATCCCTTCACCGCCGGCGACAGGGCCCTGGCAAGCGGACATTACAAGGACGCCCTCGACGACTACAAGGCGGTGGTGGCCCGTTATCCGAACTTCGGAATGGCCCACTACAAGCTCGGGATGCTTTACCGCGTCGTCAAGCAGGTGGACGGATCGATCGCGGAGCTCAAGAAGGCCATCGCCCTGGACCCGAATCTCGCTCCGGCCTACTTTGCCTTGGGCTCCATTCTCTGGACCCGGGGAACAGCCATGGATGCCATGCCCTACTTTGAAAAAGGGCTCACATTGGATCCGAAGACGCCGGAGCGCCCCTTCTTTCAGCAGATCATCGACCGGGCCAAAAAGGAAAAGGCCGGCCTCATCAAGCCCGGAACCTCCGGCCGTCCGCACCTGTCTCCGGCTGCCCCCGGAGAGGTCCCCTCACCGCCGTCTCCGTCCGCCCCTGTTTCGGGAGGCAAGACCCCGTGAAGATGCCGCTCAGGACAAGGGTGACCATCCTGATCTTTGCCGTCCCGGGCCTGATCGACGAATACTGGCTCGGAAACCGCTTCCTCGACCTTCCGGGAGCTCTCCGGAGAGCGGGCCTGATTTCTGTCGAGCTGGCGATGCTGCTCCTGCTCCTCGCGCTCGTCATGTGGAGCTTCACGGCCCGGAAGCTGACCTCCGGTTCGGCGGTCTTTCTTTTCGGTTCGGCCGTCCTGATGGGCGGCGGCGGGGCCCTGCGCCTTCTGCTCGTCCTCGCCGATCCGACCGGGGATCCCCTTTTGAAGCCCCACCTGTTCGAGGTCGGGGGCCTTGTATTCGCTGCCATGATGATCGGGATCGAAGGCCAGGCGGCCCGACGGTACTTCGAGAAGATGCGGAGGTCCCAGGACGGTGAAACAGGGTCTCCCGCGTGATCGTCGCGGGTCTCACCGGAGGAATCGCCTCGGGGAAGTCCTTCGTCGGCGCGCTTCTCAGGCGCCGGGGGATCCCTGTGATCGATGCCGACCAGCTGGCCCGGGATGTGGTCCGTCCGGGGACGGAAGGTTTTGATGCGGTGGTCCGCCTCTTTCCCGAGGTCCTGTCCGACGGAGAAATCGACCGGGGCCTGCTTGGCCGGATCGTCTTTGCCGATCCCGAAAGGCGCCGCAGCCTCGAAGCGATCGTCCATCCCAGGGTCCATGCCGAGTTTCTCCGGCAAATGAGACTCCTCAAGGACGCCCAACTGGTCGTCTACGAGGTCCCTCTTCTGTTCGAGAGGGGGCTGGAACGGGAAATGGATGCCGTGATCGTCGTCGATGCTCCCGAAGAGGTCCAGAGAGAACGTCTCATGCGCCGCTCCGGTTTGACGGCAGATGAGGCGGATCGTCGAATCCTCTCCCAGATGAGCCGAGCCGACCGGTGTTCCCGGGCCGACTTCATTCTTTCCGGTCTTTTGACCGAAAAGGAGACAGAAACGGCCCTCGATGAACTCCTGCCCCGTCTTCTGACGGAGGCCAGCCATCCGAAGAAAGGAAAGAGTCTATGAAAGAACTCCGTAAAGCGGTCTTTCCCCTCGCGGGGCACGGGACCCGATTCTTGCCGATGACCAAGGCCTCTCCCAAGGAGATGCTTCCCCTCGTCGACAAACCCGTCGTCCAGTATACCGTCGAGGAGGCGGTCGCCTCGGGGGTCAGCCAGATCATTATGGTGACCGGCCGGGGCAAGAGGGCGATCGAAGACCATTTCGACATCTCCTACGAACTCGAGGATGTCCTGCGCGAAAAGGGAAAACTGAAACTTCTGGACGACGTGCGACGGATCTCCTTCATGGCGGAGGTGGTCTATACCCGGCAGAAGGAATCCCTGGGGCTGGGACATGCCGTTCTCTGCGCCCGGAACCTCGTGGGAGAGGAGCCGTTTGCCGTGGCCCTGGCCGACGAAGTGATCGACGCCAGGGAGCCGGCCCTGGCCCAGCTGCTCAATGTCGCCCGGGAATTCGAGGCTCCGGTGATCGGGATCCAGGAGGTTCCGGCCGCCGATGTCTCCCATTACGGAATCATTCGGGGCCAGGAGGTCCGGGAAGGGCTCTTTCGTGTCGAGTCCCTGGTGGAAAAGCCTCGTGTGGAGGAGGCTCCGACCCGGTGGGCGGTCATCGGACGCTATGTCCTCACGCCGGATATTTTCTCGATCCTTGAAAACCAGAAGCCCGGAGTGGGGGGAGAGATTCAGCTGACCGACGCGTTGGTCACCCTGGCCGCCCAACGTCCCCTTTACGCCGTCAGGATCGAAGGCCGGAGGTATGACACGGGGGACAAGGGGGGATTTCTGAGGGCGACTGTCCGGTACGGTCTCAAGAATCCCGAACTCGGGCCGGATTTCCGGAAATTCCTGCAGGACATCCTCGCCCACCCGGAAAAATAAAGAAGGAGAGCGATGGAGGCCGATCTCATAAGGGAGCTGTCCCTGATTCTCGCCGGAACCCCTTCGACAGGGGTCCTCGCGGGTATTGGGGACGATGCCGCTCTCCTTTCTGCGCCCAAGGCGCGGAACATTCTTGTCACGACCGACAGCCAACGGGAAAATGTCCATTTCCGGTGGGACTGGACCGATCCGGTATCCGTGGGCTACCGCCTGGTCGCGGTCAATGTGAGCGATATTGCCTCCAAGGGGGGAACTCCCTGGACGGGTGTCATCGCCGTCGGGCTTCCCCCCGATTACGATCCGGAGGTTTTGAGGGGGGTCTATCGCGGAATCGCGGAGGCCTGCCGGGAATATGGTTGTTCCCTTGTCGGAGGCGATCTGTCGAGGGACCCCGGCCGATGGAACTTCGTCATGACTCTTCTCGGGACAGCTCCTGAGGGGGTCTTTCCATCAAGGTCGGGCCTTTCGGAGGGAGATGCCCTCTATCTTCTGGGACGGCCAGGACGGGCAAGGGCGGGTTTTTTGTCCCTGGCCAGGGGGGTGACATCCGAGGCTCTTGAACCGGCGCGACGGGCCTTTCGTCGCCCGCGGGCGCTTCTTTCGGAGGGGCAGGCGCTTGCCCGCCGTCCGGAGGTGGTGGCGACGATCGACAGTTCCGACGGCCTCGAACGCTCCCTGTCGGAGCTCTCCCTGGCCTCCCGGAAGTCCGTCCGGGTCGAATCACTTCCGGTGACGGAAGAGGTCCGGAACTGGTCGGCCCTTCTTGGCGAGGACCCTGAAACCCTCGTCTGGACGGGGGGAGAGGACTACGATATCCTCCTCGGGGTCAGAAAAGAGGGAGAGGAGTCCTTTCTTCACTGGGTCCGGACCGAGCTCCTCAAGGGATCCCCGGAAAAGATCCACTATGTGGGACGGGCCGTAAAGGCCGGGAAGCCGGCCGTCAGGTTCTCCGACGGGTCTCTGAAAAAAATCAAGGGAAGAGGTTTTGACCACACCGTCTCCTGACAAAAATGGACCGGCCGAAAGAGGGGAGAGACCCGGGCTTAAGGGATGGAGAAAAAAAGTCATCCATCTTTTTCTGGGCTCGGATGACCCGGTCCGGGATGCCCTTTCCTTTGCGACGGGATTTGCCTCCGCATTTCTTCCTCCCTTCGGCTTCCACAGTGTTCTGGTGGCTTTTCTGGCCTATGTTTTCCGGCTTTCTCTTCCGATCGGGCTTCTGGGGTCATGGACGAACAACCCCTGGACATTCATCCCCGTATTTCTTCCCGCCTATCTGGCCGAAATCAAGACCGGGGCTCTGATTCTTCATACAACAGTGAGGGTTCCCAATATACTGGCTCTTTCCAGAATGCCGAAGGAGGCCATTCTGGAGCAGGTCAAACTGGTCCTTTACCCCTTTATCGTCGGGTCATCGCTTTTTGCTCTGGGAGCCTTTTTCCTGTCATTCCCGGTGGTCTACCTCCTGATACGCTGGATCAAGGCAAAGAGGCACCCTTCTCCCAAATGATATCGATCCGAACGGACCGGCTCTGGGAATGACAGAGAGGGCTTTTCCTGCGGCATGCCGAAAACAGTCTGGCCTTGCGATCTCCCCAGGAGAGGGGCTGAAGTTTGCGGGCGGCGATCCCCCGGGAGACGAGATACCGTTTGACCGAAAGGCTTCTTCGGAGACCGAGTTTTTTATTGTAGGCTTCCGATCCCATGGGATCGGTCGATCCGTGGAGAAGCACGACCCGATACCGCCGTCCTTTAAGCGCCTGAGCCACTCTGTCGAGCACAACCTCGTCCCAGTAGGACAATCGCGCACTGTTGAAGGAAAAATAGACCGTTTTCTGGAGAAGGGGAGGGGCCTTTTTGAGCGGGGGGGGGGCTTCGGTA
Organism: Nitrospirota bacterium; assembly: GCA_023481175.1. Classification (GTDB taxonomy): domain Bacteria; phylum Nitrospirota; class Leptospirillia; order Leptospirillales; family Leptospirillaceae; genus UBA4572. Next base: position 17,107 of record JAMCWM010000044.1, on the reverse strand, counting down.
TAGATGCGGTGGTTGGTTTCTTCCGCGGGTCCATGAACCTTCGGCCACTGGGATTGCCCTTCCGATACGGAAACCCCCGGGAAACCATGGTCAATGGTCGGTCCCGGGGCCAAAGAGGTCAGGGGGGGCTTGCTGGCACACCCGGCCGTCAACGAGAGTGCGGTGAGGAAAAATACCATCGTTGTCCCGATTCGAACCCGACCGGACCGGATTCTTGAAACACCTGGGGAAAGAGTCATTCCGGGCTCCTTGTCGATTTCTGTTTCGGTTTGTTGTCCGAAAGTCCGAAAACATGGGGAAATATAGCACGACCGGAGAAAAGAGACAAAAAAAGACGGGGCCCGGAGGGGCACCCGTCTTTGCGTAGCTTGCAAAAAGGCCTGGCGGGCCTGATTACATGGTGATCTTCATGAAATGGGCAACCCGGTTCTTGGTCCAGCAGGACTCATTGTGGTCCGAGCAGATGGAGTAGTCAGGAATCTCTCTCTTGCCGTAGGAGACGATCCGGATCCGCTTTGCGGAAACCCCGAGGCGGATGAGATAGATCCGGGCGGCCTTGGCGCGCTTCTGGCCGAGGACGATGTTGTAGGCATCCGTTCCGCGTTCGTCGGCATGGCCGGCAATCACGACCTTCACCCCGGAATGGGCCTTGAGGATGGAGGCATCTTTCTTGAGAATGTCCCGGTCCTCGGAGGAGAGGAGGGCCTTGTCGAAGCCGAAACGGACATCCTTGTTGAGAGGATCCATTTCGGAGACGGACTGGGAGGCCATGGAGTTGTTTTCAGTGGCCGGAGCCGTCGCGACCGGAGCCGGGGCCTGAGTGCTCTCGGCGGACCCGGACTTGGCTCCACCGGAGGAGGCGCAACCCGCCAGACCCAGAACGCCCGCAACGACCAAAGCCAGCAAACTCTTGGATTGACCGAATTTCATCAGATTCTCCTTCTTTCTTGATTTTCGCCGCAGCGATTTTTAATTTTACGATCGGGTCCTGCGAGGGCAGGCCCAGAATCTCGTTTTTATTCTTAGCGGATGTGAATGGCTGTCACGACGAGAGTTCCATGAGCCCGGTGATACCGGAGGACAACCTTCTGTCCCTCCTGGAGGGCGCTCATGTGAACCTTCTTCCGGCCTTTGAATATGGCGGTTCTTGAAGAAAGATCCCCTCCGAAGACGAACTCGGATTTTTTCCCGGCATTCCTGACCACGGTGATGGTCATCGGAGAGGCATTCATGTCGAGATGCGCAATGGATCCCACGAAGACGGGAGCGCCCTTGTGTGCGGCGCGCATGGGCTTTTTGACCACTTTTTTCTTCTTGACGGCCTTCTTCGCGGCCGGCTTCTTGACAGGTGTCTTGGCCGGGGCCGGTTTAGCCGCGGGAGTCGCCGGTGCGGCGTTGTCGGCCAAGGCAGCTCCTGTCGAAAGCGGTGCGACCGTCCAGCCAAGGGCTGAAAGAAGCATGAGGCTCAGCAAACCTTTTTTTAAACCCTTCATTCATTCCTCCTTAAATGAGTTTGTCTTGGATGCTGTTGTTGCAATTAAACATGAAGCGATAAATGTCCTTCTTCCCCCGGATACGCCTCCTTCACGTCCTGACAAGACTTTCTGCGCCAGCGGGATCCCTCTGCTTGTCGGCACTGATCGATGATGATGCCAGACGGGTCTCGGCTCATCAGCAACAAACGGTAACTGGGGACCGCGGCAAAGAACATCCGAAACCGTCAATGCGAGCAAACTGATAAATTGTATTAAGAATTTCGGGGCATATCAAGCCCCTCCGAAAAAAAATAACTTTTAACTCCGAGCGCCCTGTGGTAGGATATCAGGCCAGAAGACTGTCTGATCCGATGCAGGGTTTCCGGGCGGGAAGTTCTGCCGGCCGTGGGTGGAGAAAATTTTGGAATTGCCTGAAAAAAAGAGAAGACGGCGGAGGCGGAGACCCGGTGGAGGACTTCCCGCGGGCGATTCCACCCCTCCGGCCGTGTCCCCGGAAGGGGCGTCCTCCTTCGTCGAGCGGATCGTTGCCGAACTCGCCGCGTCCACCGAAATTCTTGTTTCCCTCGATGCACTTTTGCGCCGTCTGATCCCCAGAAAAAATCGCAACCAGAGAAAGAACGCGGAAGGGGATCTTGAAGGGCTCGTTCGGGCCGGTTCCGTGCTGCGCCTTCCTGACGGGCGCCTGGGCTTGCCCTCCCGCCTTCCTTCCATGACGGGCCGCCTTGACGCGAACAGGGACGGATACGGATTCGTGATCGATCCGGAAGGAAAGAAGGATATCTTTGTTCCCGCCCACTGTCTGGCGGGAGCCATCGACGGGGACACGGTGGTCTGTCATGTGACGGGCGAGGATTCGCGAGGACGGCGGGAAGGCGTGGTCTCGCATGTGCTGACGCATGGGCGGACGGATTTTCCCGGTCTTCTCATCAAGACGGACGCGGGGCTTTTTGTCCGTCCCCGGGACGCCAGAATCCGCCACCTGTTTCGGGTCGAGGACCCTGTTCCCTCCCTCCCCGAGGGGGACGGGACGCTCGTGGTCCTGCATGTGACCGCCTACCCGGATTCGTCCCCCGTTCCCTCCGGACACATCGTGTCGGTTCTGGGTGTCGACGGGGATCCCGCCATCGACACCGATCTGGTCATTGCCTCCTTCGGGTTTCCCGTCTCCTTTCCTCCCGAGGTGGAAGAGGCGGCCCATGACCGGGCCGCCTCCGTGGCGATTTCTCCGGAACCCGGCAGGGAAGACTTGCGGGGCCTCGAGATCGTCACGATCGACGGCGACTCCGCCAAGGACTTCGACGATGCGATCTCCCTGGTGTCAGCCTCCGACGGGACATGGACGCTCGGCATCCATATCGCCGATGTCTCGACCTATGTCCTTCCGGGGTCCCCCCTTGACCGAGAGGCCTTTGCCCGGGCCACCAGCGTCTATTTTCCGGACAGGGTCCTGCCGATGTTTCCGGAGATCCTTTCAAACGGAGTCCTCTCCCTCAATCCTGACGAGGATCGTCTGGCCCGAACCGTTTTCGCGAGGCTGGACAGAAACGGGTCCGTCCTCGACTGGTCGGTGACGCCGTCCGTCATCAGGAGCCGCAAGCGCATGACCTATTCCGAAGTGCACCGGGCGCTTGTCGGCGATCCCTCGGAAGGGTACCGCTCCTGGACCCCCTTTCTGGAAGAACTGTGGGGCGTGGCCAAACTTCTCCGGAAACGACGGATGGCAAAGGGAAGCCTCGACTTCGATCTTCCCGAGCCCGAGATCGTCCTGGACCTGAGGGGCGAGCCTGTCGACATTCTCCGCTCCCCGCGCTACCTGTCCCACCAGCTTATCGAAGAGTGCATGCTTCTGGCCAACACTCTCGTGGCCTCACGCCTGTCCGAGCGCCTGGGGACGGCGATCTTCCGGGCCCACGAGTCCCCTTCTCCCGAGCGGATCGAGAACCTCTACGCCTTTCTGGACTCCCTGGGGATCACCGTCGGGCGGCCGGATCCCGTGACGCCGAAGGACCTTTCCCTGATTCTCGAAAAGACCAAGGGAACCCCCGTCGAGCATCCCGTCCACTATGCCGTTCTGCGCTCCCTCAAACAGGCCCGTTACGACGAGCGTCCGCTGGGGCATTTCGGTCTGGCCTTTTCGGACTACACCCATTTCACCTCGCCCATCCGGCGTTACCCCGATCTTGTCGTCCACCGGCTTCTGGCCCTTTCCACCCCCGCCGGAAAGGAGGCCCTCCTTCCGGCTCCCCTTTCCAGGGTGGCCCAGCACTGTTCGGAGAGGGAGCGCAAGGCCACGGAAGCGGAACGGATGGCGATCGATTTCAAGAAGGTCCGCTTCATGTCGCGCCATCTCGGGGAGAGTTTCGACGGGCGGATTACCGGCGTGGCCTCCTACGGGATCTTCGTCGAACTCGTCCCGTTCTTCGTGGAAGGGCTGATTCCCATCAGTCAGCTTGGACACGACTATTACGAATACCGGGAAGACCGTCACCAGATTCGGGGAGAAAGGACAGGACGAACCTTTTCGGTGGGAGATGCCGTCCGGGTGACTGTCGCCAAGGTCGACTTCCAGAGGCTCCGGTGCGACTTCGTTCTCGAGGAGGAGGCCGGAAACCTTTCGGATTCCCGGGGAGCCGGAAAAAAACGCCGGCACGGACACCGGGGGCGATCCTCCCGGGAGTGACTGTCCGAGTCTAGTTTGAAAGGGGAGACTGGGCGGCCTTGATCTCGTTTGCGGCCGTGGTAAGGTCTTCGCTGCTCTTGTCAAACATGTTCTTGGCCCAGACGGGGTTCCCGATGTTCTGGTATTCCTGGGCCGAGGAGAGCCGGCTCCTGGCCGCATCGATGTACTTCATCGCGGCGACGATATGGTTTTGAAGATCTGCCTCTTTCTTGGCCGACTTTTCGGTGTTCTTGGCCGTCGCGCGGTAGTTGTAGGCCGCATTCTGGTGGTTTCCGATGAAGGCGTTGGTCTGGGCGCAGGACCCCAATCCCAGAAGGGAAAGGCCAAAGAGGGCGACGGACAATCGTCCGCCATCGGACCGAAGGGGGGCGACGGCAGAACCGGCCGGGGAAGGAGCAGCCATGAGATCCTCCAATATCGAAAGTTTTTCGGGCTGATGCGTTCTGAGACTCCAATATCTTGCGGGATAGTCTTATCACATCGACAGGACAGGGTTCAATACTGGTGACACGGACAAGGACGGGATCCGAGGGGACATGGAGATTTTCGCAGGGGGTCGCCAAGGGGCGCCCATTTCCTCTCCTCTTCGGAACGCTTGCCTGCGGACTTCTCCTGTGGCTCTCGTCCTGCGCCTCTCTCTCCACGAACACTCCGGGCGTTCCGGAGCCCGCGTCCCTGTATCGGACCTCGATGATGGAGGCCGCAGTCTACCGACATCTTGTCCTGACCCCTGTCGAGTGCACACGCCGCTATCTTAACGTGCAGGGGGCGGTGACGGGACGGGGACGAAAGGCCGGACCGGCCCTTCGTGTCAGGATCGAGAAAAACTGGCCTCCCGGATTCGACAACTCCCGGAAGACCGCCGTTCTGCCACTTTCGGCCATCATCGAAATTCGGCGTGAGGGCCACTGGTCCCGGCGGACCGTCCGGGGGTTTGTCGAGTTTCGGGACCTCTCGGCTTGCCGGATCCGGAGAGCCGCCTTCGTTCCCTCAGACGACGCCTCCGTCCTCGAGCCCCCTCTCTGGATTCTCGATGTCGCCTCTCCTCCGCGGGACTTCTGGGTCCCGCGGCTGGTGATCCTCAATGCCTACCGCGCTCTTCTCAACGAAACCGTCTCGGTGGTGGGCCCGGTGCCTTTCCGCACTCCCGAACGATTCTACCATCCCGTCTCCCTGATCAACGGAGTCGTCCAGCGCAAAGATCTTCTGCGAGGAGTCACGCCCCCGGACTTTTCTGGAAATCTCCGTGCCTCTCTGTGGTTGAAAGGGAAAGACCAGGAACTTAAAATAATAGGAAGAGGCGCGACGGGGCTCTTTGAACTGAGATCGGACCATATGCGGGGTGTCGGAATTTTTCTGCCCTATCCGCAGCCCTTCTATCGCTATCCAGCCAAAAACTACCGGATTGCCCTGGCCGGAAGCCTCCTGGTGGACGGTCCGTTCGCTCTCGAAGGACGAGTGCATTTCGAGAGGGACGGGCAAACGGTGTCCCTTGTGGGAAGGATCAACGAAGCCGGATCGGTGGTCTCCAACTTCCAGGTCCAGGTTCCCTACCGGAAGGGAAGATCCTCCCGTTTTGGCATTCCCGGCGAGGTCGATTTCGGCTTTTCCTTCAATCACCGGAGGATCGATCTCGTCATGTTTCCTGACGCCAACCGGAGGCTTTACTGGTTGGGATCCCTGAACCAGAATCTTATGGGTATGGCGGATCCGACATGATCTGCCTGGAGGTGAAGCGTGGAAAATGACAGCGGGGGTAAAAAGCCGGAGGCCGGAGAAGGCGATCCGGACTCCCTCGAGTTCACGCCGAGGAGGGCAAAGATGCTCGGGATTTTCTTCCGGATCTTTACCATTCTCGAGTTCGGGTTTCTGGGATTCATTATCTTTGATCTTTTTCGAAAGTATATCGTGACCGGAAATCTGGACTGGTGGAAAAAATGACCGGTTCCGGGAGGGGGCGGCTCTTCCGGATCCTTGTCCTCTTTCTCCCCGTCCTCCTGGCAACGGGAGGCTGCGATGTCTTCAATCCGCCGACCTTCACGAAGCGGCAGCTTTCCGGAACCGACACGACGCTCACCTACAGTGCCATCTTGCACAATTACCGGAACCTTGAAGGCCAGAAGGTCGTCATCGGTGGACGAACCGTCCATCTCGACAACCGGACGACCCGGGCCTATGTCCAGCTCGAACCGGCTCCGCTGGACCGGAATTTCAGGCCGAAGGCTCCGGATTCGACCTCCGGACTCATTCTTCTGATTTTCCCCTATCCTGTCGATCCCTCGGCCCTGAGGGACGGACAGCGGATCACGGTCATCGGAACGGTCCGTCGCATGAAGAGGCCGGCCCTCACAGACAGCGGGCGAACCCTTCGCCTTGTGACCGTCGAGGTCCTTTCCCTTCACACCTGGGTTCCGGAGACCGCCATCATGGGCGGATCCCCATTTCCCGTCATGACACCCGGCTTTACCGGACCCTACCAGGTTCCCTGAGCCAGTCTCCAAGCTCATGAAGGCTGTCGAAGAGAAGATCCGGCTCCATCCTTGCCAGCTCCTCCCTCCGGTGGGTTCCGGTCGTCACGAGGCAGATCGGGCTCCCGGCCTTGCGGGCTGCGGAGAAGTCGAAAGGAGAATCTCCCACGAACAGGAGGTTTTCCGGGGGGACGTCCAGGGTTCTGGCGGCCGCAAGAAGCATGGCGGGATCGGGCTTGAGAGGAAGCCCGTCCCCCTCGCCCAGGCACAGGGGCAAGAGCCGGCTCCACCCCAAATGACGGACAAGTTCCCGGGCCGATGCTCCAAGCTTGTTGGTGACAACGGCTTGGGGAAGTCCTGTCCCTGCAATCGTCCGGAGAAGATCCGTGGCCCCTGGCATGGGCCGGGTCATCTCCGGAGAGATTTTTTCGTAGTGCTCCCGGAAAACCGATGTTCCCGCCGAAACCAGAGGGGAAGGAAGAAGACGGGCCACGGAGGTCTCGAGGGGGCCCCCCACAAGCGCCAGCGTTTCCTCCCTCGAGACCTCCCGTGTGTGGCCAAAATGTCGGAGCATGTGGTTGAAGGCATGGCGGATGGGGAGAAAGGAGTCGGCAAGGGTTCCGTCAAAATCGTACACGACGGCTTGGATGGAGAAGCGAAAAAAGGAAGTCACCGGTATCCCGTGGCGTGTGTTGGTGGTCCCAACGGGGTTCGAACCCGTGTTTCCGGCGTGAGAGGCCAGCGTCCTAGGCCACTAGACGATGGGACCCAACGTACTCGAGAGTGGGATTATAGCCGAACGGCCGACGGAAAGAAACTGTTTTTCCGGTGAAAAAAGGGGAGTCCTCCAAAAGCTCTGGAGAATCGCTTTCTGTGTCTCCCTTCCCCCGGGTCCGGAAGAACGGGCGAGGGGGAAGGGCTCTTGCCTTTGCCTTTCCGTCCTTCCATCCATCGTCCGGAACCGGAGGAGAAACTTTCGGGTGTTGCCTCGCCCGGCTCACCGAATCTTTTGTGGGGTAGGCCATTTTTCGCCATACTCATCTTCATTGGTCATTATAATGACATAAATGTATGTTTTTGGATTATTATGGTTGTCGTTTTTTTCGTATTCTTCAAAATCGTCAAGCCCCTCATTGTCCTTATTGAATGGTATGGATATTGCTTTATCTTTTACTGGCAAGAAAAGAATTCTGAAGGAGACACTGGTCCGGGAGGTTCGCCATGGGATATGACAAGGGATTTTGTCGAAGGTTTTTTTCGGGGTGTCTCGTAAGCCTGGGGATGGCTCTGGCCGCCTGCCAGAGCACAGAGGCGGGATCCGTCATGGCGATCGAGGAGGAAGGGGAACCGTCGCGGCATATCGTGAAAAAGATCGTCGGAGGAGTCGTCATGAAGGTTCTTCCTCATCCGGGAAGTCGCAGTGTGGCGCTTCTCATCCGTGAGACGAGGCTCTCCTCCTCCGGCCGTCCCCTCTGCCAGGAACCGACCGGCCGCATCCTCTCCCTGGCCAAGGTCCAGGCGCTCTTCCGGGGCGACCCTGGCCGGCTTAGAAGCGCCATGGTCGTCACCGGCGACCCGGATACCCCGAGCCTGTCCGGGATTCATCCGGGAAGCTGCGTCTCCGTGGCTCCGGACGAGATTGAGCGGTCGAGCACGGTTGTCCGCTCCACCATCGAAATCGAGACACCGTCCCTGGCCCGGGGGGAGGACAATCTTGGAAAGGGAATCGTGGAGGTCTGGGGGACCCTTGCCCCTCCCCGGACCATGACGGCCAAGGTGAAAAAAACGGCCGGACCCCGGAGAAAGACCCTGTCGCGGGCCAGGCCTGCCACGCCCTTCTCGCTTCATTTGATGGAGCAGCCGGCCTGACCGGACCGTCCGGGCCTGAAACGGGACCTCCGGATTGTCCATTTCTCCCGTGAGGCATGGTCCCGTCTTGATTGTCATCGGCTGCCTTCGCAGTTAACATGGAGGTCATGAGAGCCCACTTCCCTGTGCGGTCACCCCGACGATGAACCACTGGAACGGCGCGGATCGAATGCTCCGCTTCCTCAGGCGACATCGCCTGACCGCACTCCTCATGCTCCTGATCCTGACCGTCCTCGCCGGATCGAAGGCCCTGACCCTTCCGGTCGCCCTCTATCCGTCCATCGACTTTCCCAGGATTTCGGTCATCGTATCGACCCGGGACCTTCCCTTCTCCCAGATGGAGGTGCGGGTCACCCGACCGGTGTCGATGGCGCTCCGCGGCGTGACCGGCGTCCGGGAAGTCCGCTCCCGGACCTCCCGGGGATCGGCCGAGTTCTTTGTCCGCTTTTCCTGGACAACCCCCATGGTCCTGGCCCTGTCCCGCGTCAACCAGGCTCTTGCCCGGGTTTTTCCCGACCTTCCTCCGGGGAGCCGAACCCGGGCCATCCGGATGATTTCGGCCGACACCCCGGTCTACCAGATCGCCCTCACGAGTCCTTCGCGCTCCCTGTCCGAACTGACCGATCTGGCCCGCTATCGCCTTCTGCCCTTTCTCGTCAATGTTCCGGGTGTCTGGAAGGTCGAGATCGTGGGAGGGCAGGGCCGCGAGGTCCATGTCGAGGTGAATCCCTACGAGCTGGCCAGCGCCGGAAAGACCATGCAGGATGTCCTGGCGGCCCTCCCCGATCACAACCGGATCGGGGTGGTGGGCCGTCTCTCGGAGTACCACCAGATACTCCTCCTCGAGGTTCACAATGCCCTTTCCGGCCTCGATCCCGTTCGCCGGGTCTTTCTGTCCGGAGCCGGTCAGGCCCCTCTCCCCCTGTCCCAGGTGGCAACGGTCCGCTTCGGCATCCGTCCCGCCGACCGCATGGTCCGGGTGAGCGCCTTCGGAAAACCGGCCGTCCTTTTAAACGTTTTTCGAGCCTACCGGGAAAACGCCCTCGGTGTGGTCAACCGGATCGAGGCCAAAAGGACGGTCTTCGAGCACCTCCTTCCCCCCGGGGTCACGAGCCGGGTCACCTACGACCAGGGGCATGTGATCGGCCAGGCGATTCTCCATGTGTCGGTGGCTCTGGCCCTGGGAATCGGCGTTGCCTTTGCCGTGATCCTCCTCTTTCTCCGGAGCTTCCGTCCTTTCCTTCTCGTGGCGACCTTCGTGCCCATGATCCTTGTGCTGGCCCTGGGGCTCCTCTCCCTCTTCCACCAGTCGGTCAATCTTCTGACCCTGGGGGGGCTTGCGGCCGGAACGGGGCTGGTCATCGACGACTTCGTGGTGATCCTCGAGGGGGGATCCCGGCTTCCCGGACTTCTCCGCCCCTTTCTCTTCTCCTCTCTCGCATCCGTTGTGGTCCTGGTCCCCCTGTTCGGTCTCGGGGGCCTTGCCGGCGCCTTCTTCATGCCGCTTGCCCTGACCCTTCTCTTTCTCTTGACCCTGTCGCTTGTCGTCAACCTCTTCGTGACTCCCTCCTTCCTCGGAGAGGAGAAGGGGGTCCGGGACCACCGGCGGACGGAGCGTTTTCTCCACAGGATCTTTCGTCTTCCCCGGTGGGGGGTCCTGGCGGGACTTTTTCTCTTTTTTGCCGCCTCCCTCCTTCTCCTGAAACGGGATCTGGCCACGAACTTCATGCCGCGGATGGACGAGGGAGCCTTTCTGATCGATATCCACGCCCCCCCGGGAACCTCATTGGACGACAGCGACCGGGCCTTCTCCCGCATCGAAGCCTTCCTTCACACCCTTCCCGAGGTGGTGTCGACCTCAAGAAGGCTCGGGGCGGAGATGGGCTTCTACATCACCGAGCCCACCAAGGGGGACATCATTGTCCGTCTCTCGGACAATCGTCGCCGGACGGTCTTCCAGGTCATCGACCAGGTCCGGACGTTCGTCCGGACGACCGAGCCCGAGCTTTCGGTGGACTTTCCCCAGATCCTCGAGGACATGCTGAACGATCTGATCGGGACGGAAGCCCCGGTCGTGGTCAGGATCCACGGGTCCGACCGGGTTCGCATGGAGCAGGCCGTCCCCGCGGTGGTCAGGCTGTTGCAAGGGGTTCCGGGGGTGGTCGATGTGGCCCGGAGCGAACGTCCCGTTCCGCCGGCCTCGCGGATCCATATCGACAGTGAACTGGCGGCCTCATACCACCTGACGCCCCGCGAGGTCATCGATGATCTGCGGACCGGTCTGTGGGGGCTTCGGGTGACGACGGTCATGGAAGGGGAGATTCCCCGGCCGGTCCGGGTCATGGATTCTCCCGAGCCCTTCCGGACCCTCGAGGGAATCCGCCACTTTCCTGTCGAGACTCCGACCGGCCTGATCCCCCTCTCCCGGATCGCCCGCTGGTCGGAGGAGCCGGAACGATCCGAACTGGACGACCTGAATCTGGCTCCGGTCATTTCCGTATCGGGGCGCCTGTCGGGAGCCGACCTCGGATCAGTCTCCGCCCGGATCAAGCGCGGACTTTCGTCCCTGCCCCTGCCTCCTTCCGTCTGGGTCGATCTGGGCGGATACGCCACCTGGCAGAAAAAAAGCTTTTCGGGGCTGACCCTGGCCCTCTTCTTCGCCGTCCTTCTGGTGACGGTGGTGATTTTTGCCCTGGTCCGGCGCTTCGCCCCGCCGCTTCTTCTGCTGACCGGCGTCTTCCTCTCCGTCGACGTGTCGCTTTTGGCCCTGGCCCTTTTTCACCATTCCCTCAATCTTTCCTCGTTCGTGGGGCTCATTCTGGTCGCCGGGATATCGGCCGAAAACGGCCTGCTGGTCATCGACCGGGCCCTGAAGGCGACGGGAGAGGCCCAGGAGCGCTTCGTCCGGGCCCTCTCGGACAGGATCCTTCCCCTTGTCATGACGCATCTGGCCAATGCCCTGGCCCTTTTTCCTCTCGCCGTCGCGACGGGGGCCGGACTCGACATGGAACGCTCCTTTTCGATCGCGGTTCTGGGCGGTCTGGCCGGATCCCTTCTTTCCTCCGTGCTTCTGCTGCCGCTGCTCGGAACCTCCTGGTTCGCTCCCTCCTTCGAAAGGCCTTCCGAATGACGCGCCTCTTCTGTCTCCTGGTCGTTTTTGCGGTTCTGGCCGGATGCCACAAGGACAGGAGTCCCGCTCCCTCCCCCTCCTCGCGCATTGTCACCGCGCCGGTCAAAAAGGCCCCGGGCCCCCTCATGCGGACCCTTCTTGGCCAGGTGGCCTACGATCCGTCCGCGTCATCCCAGGTGATGGCCCGTCTCCCGGCCCTGTCGGTGGTTTCGATCCGGGTTTTTGCCGGGGACCATGTCGCCCGGGGGGAGACGGTCATGGTTCTCAAGAGTCCGGACTTCCTCGCCGCCGAATCGGAGCTGGCGAGCGTCCTCGACAATCCCGGAAAGAAAAATCCGAACCGTGGAGGAGGCCTCCGGCTCCTGGCCGAACAGAAGCTCCGCCTTCTCGGAGCCTCCAGGAAAGAGATCGAACGGCTCGAACGGACCCGGAAGCCGGTCGACCGCTACGAAGTCCGCTCGCCCCTTTCCGGAACGCTCATCCGCATCGGGCCCGCCGAAGGGGCGCAGGTCCGGTTGGGGGACCTGCTCTTCGAGGTCTCCGACCTCTCCCGGCTCTGGGTCCAGGCCTTTCTTTATCCGGGAGAGGAGAAGGGGCTCCGCCGGGGGGCCACGGTCGAGGTGGTGGCGCTGCACGAGGAGAAGAACTCCGGGACCGGTCGGATCCTGCGGATCGCGCCCTTCATCGATCCCGCGACGCGGACCATTCCCCTCCGGATCGCCATCGACAATGCCCGCGGACTTTTTCGTCCGGATTCCTGGGTCCGGATCCGGATTCCCGTCGAAAACGGCTCCGGCACTCCGCTCTTCCTGGTTCCCGAACGGGCCGTCGTCCGCATGCAGGACCGGAAAACGGCGGTCTTCGTGGTTCGCGGAGGCCGGCCTCCCGCGCTTCTTCCGGTGGACGTCCTCGGCCGACGGGGGCCGGATGTCGAGGTCCGGGGAAGGTTCGGACCCGACGATCGGGTCGTGACGGAGGGCCTTCTCCCGCTATTGTCGCAGCCCGCCTCCTGAAGGGGCGCTCCGCCGGCGGGGCCCGGCTTGACCGGGAGCCGGAAATTCCGGAAGATGGTTCCATGGAGAACGAGATGGCCGATCATACCGGAGAAGATCCTCCGCTTCCCTGGCAGACGGGATCCCCCGCTCCCTGGGTCCTGAAGATATTCGGAGGACCGTCGACCGGAGCCTCCCTCTGGCTCACGCGCGGGGTGCTGGCCGTCGCCGTCCTCTCCCTGGGCCTCTTTACGGTGACCCGCCTCATGCTGATCCACTGGGTCTTTCTCGTTCCGGCCTCCCTGGGCTCGCTCCTGGCGCTGGGAACCCTTTACGTGGTCCTTGAAATGCGGCGCCCTCCCGTCGCCTTCCTCGAAATCCGTCCGGGAGAGCTTGTGGTCAGACGTCCGGGTACAGAAGACCGCGTCGTTCCCCTCGACGAAGCGGGGATCCTGGACCAACCCGGGGACCACTGCTTCGTCGTGCTTCATCTTCCGGACGGGGAACGGCTCCTTTCGGTCTCGCGGGACGCCGTCCGGGACGTCTCCCTCTACGAGACCATCCGGCGGTTCCTTCTCCTGCCTTCCTTCCGGCGCCCTCCCGTTCCGAGCCCCTCCTCCTCACCGCGCCGCTTCTACCGCTGGTTCATCATGGCCTGGGGACTGATCATCCTGATCATGATCCTGTGGGCTCTCTATGAAAACTACGCGGCTCCGAGATCCTACGAGCCTTTCTCAAACCCCTGAGGCCGGTTCGGGACAGGGGGCCGATTTTTGGAGCCTTCTTTGAACCTTGCCCCGGATTTGGTAAGATGGGGCCATCAAGGTGACATGAAGAGGGTGAGGGGGCCCGTCTGTTTTTCAACGAACGATCATTGTGAGCCGGGGTTTCCTGTCCGCCAGACCCTCGCGGGGAGAGGCCGGGAGAGCTGGAATTCCGGACGGACAACCAGAAAGGGACGAAATGCGCTATATCCGATTCTTCAACGAGATCAAGCTCTCCGACATCCCCCTCGTGGGCGGGAAGAACGCCTCCCTGGGCGAAATGTACCAGGAGCTTGTCCCCCAGGGGGTGAAGGTTCCCAACGGCTTTGCCATCACGGCGGATGCCTACTGGGATCTCCTCAAGAAGGGCGGGATCATGGAGACCCTCAAGGAGACCCTGAACGGCCTCGACCGCCACGATATCGCCGATCTCGAGCGGCGGGGAAAGATGGCCCGGGACCTGATCCTGGGGGTCAGCATCCCTTCAGAGATGTGGGGCGAGATCGAAAAGGCCTACGCCCTTCTTGGGAAGGAATACGGGGATTCGCCGGACGTGGCGGTCCGAAGCTCCGCCACGGCCGAGGACCTTCCCACGGCCTCCTTTGCGGGCCAGCAGGACACCTACCTCAACATCCGCGGCCTCCAGCAGCTCCGTGAGGCCTGTCTCAAGTGCTTTGCCTCCCTCTACACGGACCGGGCGATTTCCTACCGCGTCGACCACGGCTTCGACCATTTCTCCATCGCCCTCTCGATCTGTGTGATGAAGATGGTCCGCTCCGACAAGGGCTCCTCGGGCGTCCTCTTCACGCTCGATACGGAGACGGGATTCCGGGATGTGGTCTTCATCACCGGAGCCTACGGACTCGGGGAAAACGTCGTCCAGGGGAATGTGGATCCCGACGAATTCTACGTCTACAAGCCCACCTTCAAGACCGGTCACCGGTCGATCATCCGGAAGAACCTGGGCAAGAAGCAGTTCCGGATGGTCTACGCCAGCGGAAACGCCAAGGTGACGGTCGCGAACGAGCGGGTCTCCGCGGAGGAGGCCCAGACCTTCTGTCTCTCCGACGACGAAATTCTGACCCTGGCCGACTACGCCATCAAGGTCGAGGAGCACTATACCCGAAAGGCGGGCGTGGACCGGCCCATGGATATGGAATGGGCGAAGGACGGCGTCTCCGGCGAGCTCTTCCTGGTCCAGGCCCGGCCGGAGACCGTCGAGTCCCAGAAGAACAAGACGGACTTTCTCGAGGCCTACACCTTGGACGAGAAGAGCCGGGTCCTTCTCCGGGGCAAGGCGGTGGGGCAACGGATCGCCTCCGGCAAGGTCCATGTCATCCGGGATCTTCGCCATATCCGGGACTTCAAGCCCGGGGAGATCCTGGTGGCCGAGACCACGACGCCCGACTGGGAGCCGGTCATGAAGACGGCGGCCGCCATCATCACGAGCCGGGGCGGGCGGACCTGTCATGCGGCCATCGTGAGCCGCGAGCTCGGCATTCCGGCGGTGGTCGGGGCCGAAGGGGCGATCGATGCCCTCGCCTCCGGCCAGGAAGCGACCGTCTCCTGCGCCCAGGGGGATACCGGCATGGTCTACGAGGGACTCCTGAAGTTCCATGTGGACCGGACCCAGCTCGACGCCTTCGCCCGTCCGAAGACGAAGGTCATGATGAACCTGGGCGACCCCGACCAGGCCTTCGGCCTCTCCTTCATCCCCAACGACGGCGTGGGCCTTGCCCGCATGGAATTCATCATCAACGGCTTCATCAAGATCCATCCGATGGCGCTGGTGCACCCGGAAAAGGTTGCCGACCCGAAGGTCCTGGCCGAGATCGAATCGATGACGGCCGGGTACCGGGACATGAAGGACTACTTCGTCGAAAAGCTGGCCTTCGGCATCGGGACGATCGCGGCCGGGTTCTATCCCAAGCCCGTCACCGTCCGCATGAGCGACTTCAAGAGCAACGAATACGCGAGCCTCATCGGCGGAGCGGCCTTCGAGCCCCACGAGGAGAACCCGATGCTGGGATTCCGGGGGGCGTCCCGCTACATCAGTCCCCGCTACGAAGAGGGGTTTGCCCTGGAATGCCAGGCGATTCGCCGGGTGAGGGACGTGATGGGGCTGACCAATGTCCGGATCATGATTCCCTTCTGCCGGACCCTGAAGGAGGCCCGCGGGGTGATCGAGGTCCTGGAGAAGAACGGGCTCAAGCGCGGAGTGAACGGCCTTGAGGTCTTCGTGATGTGCGAGATTCCGAACAATGTCATCCTGATCGACGAGTTTGCCAAGTATTTCGACGGATTTTCCATCGGGTCGAACGACCTGACCCAGCTGACCCTGGGCGTGGACCGCGATTCGGAAATCCTGGCGGAGTCCTTCGACGAACGGGACGAGGGGGTCCAGGCCTTCATCCGCCTGGCCGTGGAAGGGTCGAAACGGAACAAGGTCCACTCCGGCATCTGCGGCCAGGCGCCGAGCGACTTCCCCGAGATCGCCGAAGCCCTGGTCCGGATGGGGATCGAGTCCATTTCCCTCAATCCCGATACGGTGATCAAGACGACGCTCAAGATTCTGGAGGTCGAGAAGTCGTTGGGACAATAGTTCCGGCATCTGTCGGATTCGCGGAAAACCCACCGAAGGATCGTGACGTCACAGGGTCCGACGGTGGGTTTTTGTGTTTTGCCGACAGGTAAAGGGACATCGACTTCAGGAAATCTGTCGAGTCGCTCGAAACGGTCAATCTTGACCGATCATCGAAATATCGTTGGGATTTGCAAACTTGTTTTTCAGTGAGAGGCTTCTTTCTCCTACGATATAGGCGTAGAGACTGCTCGGAACGAAATGGAATCCGAAATTCTTATAATGAATCTTTCCGGAAACGGTTTTCGTGGTAATAAGGATTCTCTTGTCATCAATGGCATTGTGTTTGACGAACAGGAGGCAATTGTCCAACTCCCTGTTCTCGGTGTAGGCCCGGTCGGACCACTTCACTTCAACGATCTATCCGGGTTTCTGGGAAAAAGGGGATAAAAACACGATATCGATTTCTCCTTTGTCCCATCGCGCAAAATACAAATGGTCGATCTCGGAGTTGTGGAGCCATTGGCTGTATATAGCCGTTTCGACCAGATGTCCCATGGTCGAACGGTCTGATTCGAGTTGACCGAACAATGCCGACCGCATTGATCGAGTCGCGCGGCAAACCTCGGCATTCATGCCGGGGAAGGATAGCGCGGACGGCAAAGCCGTCCTGGAATTTTGACATTCAGTGAGGGGTTTGCTGCTGTTCGATGTATTGGCGAATGATTTCGATGGGAGCGCCGCCACAGCTTCCGGCAAAATAGCTGGGGGACCAGAGTACCCGGCCCCAAAGCTTCTTGCGAATTTCCGGATATTTTTTTCTCCGGATCAGACGGCTCGAAACGCCTTTCAGGCTGTTCACCAAGGCAGAAACCGCCACCTTTGGGGGATAGTTCACCAAGAGATGCACGTGGTCGTCCTCGCCGTCGAATTCCACCAGCTCCGCCTCGAAATCGGCACAGACGCTGGCGAAGATCGTACGCAGATCGTCAAGAGTGGTTTTACTGAACACCTCGCGACGATATTTTGTGACAAAGACCAAGTGAACATGCATCTTGAAAACGCAATGTCTTCCATGTCTGAGTTCGGTTGACTTTTCCATGAGGCCAATTATAATTTCTGGCATG
>JAMCWM010000031.1 GCA_023481175.1 Nitrospirota bacterium | reverse complement strand
GGCAGACCGGCCTGGATCTCTTTCGAGGAAAGATCTCGACGACCACGGATTCTTCTCCTTCGACCTTCCTGAAAAAGACGTTCCCGAAGACAAAGCCCTTGAAACGAGCGAGACGATTCAGTACAGTCTTGATAAGCATTGCTCGTTCTCCAAATGGTTGATCGTTATCACAAAAACAATCATACCGAAAGAGAAGGGCAATGCCTTATTGTTTACCCACAGATTCTGCGGACGAGGCAACCTTTTTTTCAAGAGTTCCCAGCCACTCGAGAAAGCCCTTCCGGTTGAACTTTCTCTGGAAAACCGTCTTTCTGTCGGCATCGAGGCCCACGACATGAAAGGTGCTCTTCGCAAGATCCACGCAAACGCGCTCGATCGCGGCTTCGTTACGGGCTGTTTCGGCTTTTTTCTTCGAGATCTGGACTTTCATCGCGACTCCTACGATAATGGAACACTCTGGTTTGTGTTGGGGGGAAGGCGTTCTCGAGCGCCTTCCCCTTTTTTCGTTCCGGCAAGTATACCCAAGGGGGAGCGGGGATCCCACCCCAGAGCCTCCCTGACCATTCCATTAGCGCGGACAGGAGTTCAAAAATGCATAGCTCCGTTCGACAGTTTGAGAAAATAGTCCTATTCAAAAGGGTCTGACTGTGTTCTCTCATCGATCCCAAGAGGGCGTTGGATCGCCTTCGGAAATCCGTCGCGTCACCACGGAAAGGACAAAAAGTGGACTGAAATCACTAAGGTAGAGTTCTGGCGCGGCGGGAAGTGGCCATGTGTGCCGTGTGTTCGCGTTGCTCGTCCGTGCGTGGCAGTGGCAAGAGAACCCCGCACCTCCGGTTCTCGGTCCGCGTCACGGACAAGAGAGGTCCGTTCCGTGGATCCGCAAAAACGCGGATAGGCAAAAACGGCTACCTCGAACGCTTGGTTTTCTCGCTCCAGCTGATTTCTGTTTTTTGCCTTCGTCCCCTGCCTTTGGTATACTTTTGTTTGTCAGGGAGTTATGCGAAGCGACTGGAGGTTTTCTGTGGTCGACCCACAAGGGCTTAGCCCGATAGAACAAACAGTAAAGTCCCTTGTATTAAAAAGCGACGAAGGTATACGGGCGTACTACGAAGCGCACGTGTACCCGTTGCAGGATCTTGTGCTGTCGAAAACCCCAAAACTTCCAGGACTTGTTTTGTCCGGCGGAACAGCCCTCTCCCGATTTATTTATAGGCACAGGTATTCGGACGATCTGGATTTTTATTTTTACGGGCAGGATACGCCTGAAAACATGTCGTCGTTCCAAACGAATCTGGACCAATTCAGGAACAAACTTTCCGCCGCTGGGCTTAGCGTCAAGGTGGCCGAAAATAGCGAATATTTTAATCAGTGGTTCGTCTCGCATTCTGGAGACGAAAATCCCTTAAAAGTTGAGTTTATCTACGAGCTGAGAAAATCGTTGGGGCAGTCTGTCGACATGGGGGATTTCGCAAGAGATTCCCTGGAAAACCTTGCCGTAAACAAAGTCGGGACAACCCTTGGACGCAGTTTGGTCAGAGACACGATCGACCTTATGGTTATGAGCAAAGATATCTCCTTTGGGACCGCCATGGACTATTCTGTAAAAATCCATGGCGCCTTCGCCAAGGAAGACTTGTATCTTATAGCCAAAAATGTAATCTCTCCACGAGATATCAAAGTGTATATGACGGAAGAACCGGACATTGCCGGAATCTTGAATTTTATGACGCACGTCACAACGGAAGCCCACAAGAGGATCGAGAGGGAGGGGGAGGTTCTCAAAAAAAAACTTCCGGGTGTTCTGTCCGATCTTTTTTGGGACGATTCTTCTCCGGGACGGGCTCACACGAAAATCGAGAGCGTTGATCTCGTCACGCCCGAGCAAGCTTCCAGAATCCTCGAATACGGGAGTTCTGTCTTGTTCGCCGCACTGGGGCCAAAAACTCTTCGACACATGCAGTCCCTCATTCCCTGGTCTTTAAGACTGTCAAACCAAAAACGACTGGTTCTTCGCACTTTGTCCGAGAGCTAAATCTTCGTATCGCCACAGCCGAGCCTTCAAAACTTGCACGCGATCGTTGACGCAATCCCATTAATGGGTTAATTTTGTAAAATATAACCTTTTAATGGGGTAATCCATGAAGACACGTGTGACAAGGGAGGGGATCCCTCCAGGTTCTAAAATCTATCTTCGGGAACTGGGACATCGTCTTCGACTGATCCGGAAGAAAAGGGGGTATAGCCGGGACAAACTGGCCTCCCTGACATTTCTCGGAAGGAACACGATCGCCCGGATGGAGATGGGGGATCCCGGCGTTTCGATCGGGGCGTGGGCTCAGGCGGTCCATGTCCTCGGAACCGACCGGAACTGGCTTCTTTTGCTTCCGGTCCCCGAAGAGGAGACGAAAAAAGGACAGGCCCCTGACATTGACGCGCTGGCGGAGTCGTTATGAGCGAGATTATTTATGTATTTCAAGCTCTTTCCGACACGGAAGAACCCGTCCTTGCCTGGGTGTTTCACTACGACTCCCCGGAAACTCCCGGAAAATTCCGATATGTCCGGAGCTATCTCGAAAGACCCGATTCCCTTCCCGTTTCTCCGGTGGAGCTGTCCGCACTCGATGCCGATACCGTTTTAGCCGGAGGTCGGAACGAGGGAATGTTCGGAGTCTTCCGGGATGCCCTCCCGGATTTTTGGGGGCGCCTTGTCTGCGCTTCCGCCAACGGCATTCCTCCGGAAGCCGTGACCAATATCATGCTGATGAGGCGACCGGATCCGTTGAGGAGGGGGGGCGCTCGATTTTTCTCCCGAAAATCGGCTTCCGGAGTTCAAGGCCATTCCGGAGGTTTGCGACATGTCGCGTCTTGTCGCCGCCGCGCAGGAGGTTCTCGACGGAACCGAGGGCAGGTTGACCCAGGAAGAGCGGCGCTTCCTTCTTCAGGGGAGCAGTATGGGGGGAGCACGGCCGAAGGCCAATGTTCTCCATGATGGAAGGCTGTGTCTGGCAAAACTTCCGGCTTCAGGGGATCGGTTCGACAACGCCCGCGTCGAGATGGCGCTCTCCGATCTGGCACGGTCTGCCGGGATCGAGACCCCGAGGACCGAGTTGATCTCCCTGCCGGACGGGCGGGGCGTCTTCCTTTCCGAGCGATTCGACCGTGTTCCGGTTCCGGACAAACACGGTGCGTTTTTCCGGAAGGGATTTCTGAGCGCCCTGACCCTTCTTGGTCTTGACGAAAGGAAAAATCCGCTGGGATCTTGTCCCGCGATCGCGGACGCGGCCCGAAAGGCCGGAATCGATTGCGGCCGTGACATTTTTCGGAGAATGGCCTTCAACATGGCCATCCGGAATACCGACGACCATCTCCGGAATCACGGCTTCCTCCGGGGAAAAAAGGAGTGGCGGCTTTCCCCCGCCTACAATCTCATGCCCGCTCCGGCCGTTCCGGGGGTCGCCACCTCTTTCGACTTGTCCATCGGAGTCGGAAAGATGGGGCGGAAGGCGACCCTCGAGAATGCCCTTTCGGAGTCCGCCAGATTCGGCCTTCCAAAAAGGGAGGCGGAAGAAATTTTCAAGAATGTTGTCGACAATTTGAGATCGTGGCGATCTGTGATGGCTCGCTATGGTGTCACCGATTCCGACATCGAGAAATTTTCCGGGAGTTTCTTTGCGAGATAGCGCTTTTCTTCCCGCAGACTCGAAAAAACCCGGCCCCGGGTCCGGAATCAGAGGTCGACCGGCATCTCTCCCCGGTAGCGGATCCCGTCCGTCTCCGGCTCGAAACGGACGGCCCGGACCTCGACTCCCCATTTCGACGCCTTCCGGAGCGCCTCCCCGTAGGCGGGATGGACGAGATCGGCGGGAGCCGCCACACGGCAGTCCGCCCGCTGGACGACGAAAAGGAGAAGGGACCGGTCGCCGGCCTCCACCCGCCCCACGAGCTCGGACAGGTGGCGGACGGCCCGCTCCGATACCGCATCGGGAAAGAGGGCCCGCTCCCCCTCCCGATAGGTCACGCTCTTGACCTCCACATAGACCAGGCGCCCTTCCCCGTCCCGGAAAAGATGGTCGATGCGGCTTCCGTTTCCGTAGGGAACCTCCGACCCGACGTGCGTCCAACCGGGGACGACGTCTGCCTCCGGGTCCGAAAAAAGCTCCCGGGCCAGAACGTTGGCCCGGTTGGGATTGATCCCCACCCGAACTCCGGGGAGGGGTTCGGACTGTTCCGTCCGGAAGCGGTATCCCCCGGGATTCTTCGGCTTGAATGGGAGGGGGGAAAGAAAGAGCGGCGTCCCGGGAGCCTCGAGGCAGCTGGTCAGGCGCCCCGGGTTGGGACAGTGGGACCAGACCTCGGCCGGACCGTCCGGTGTTACAATTTCGGCGAGCACGGAAAAACGCTTCTCTCGCCGCCGGAAGAGGGCCGGGACGAGGGGGGCTTCATAACGCATGAGAGACGTACGATCCTTTCGGCAGGAGAGACCCATGACCATCAGGACTGCAAGGATTTACGGGGCTCCGGAGGTGGAGAAGGACGAAATTCCCCTTCTGGTGGACCGGCTCTGGCCGAGGGGCCTGGCCAAGGACCGCCTTCCGGGGCTCCGGTGGATGAAGGAGTGGGCCCCCTCCTCCGGGCTTCGCCAATGGTACCATGCCCATCCCGGGGAGTTCGAGTCCTTCCGGGACCGCTATCTGACCGAGCTTGAAGGGGCGAGGGAAAGGATTTCCGGAGACATCGCCGCCCTGGAAAAGGAATCGGAAAGAAGCGGAAGAAGGCTGCGCCTTCTCCTTCTCTACGGGTCCCGGGACACGGAGCGCAACAACGCCGTCGTCCTCCGGGACTATCTGGCCTCCCTGGATCGCCCCCGGCCGATCCCGTAGCAGTCGATCCCCCGGCCAGCCAGCTCCCGGGGATCGTACTGGTTTCGCCCGTCGATCACGATCGGCCGGGCCATCAGGGACTTGACCCGATCCCAGTCCGGGGTCCGGAAGATCCGCCATTCGGTGAGAAGACAGAGGGCCTCCGCTCCCGGAAGAATCTCGTAGGGATCCTTCCCGAAGCGGATCCGGTCTCCGTAGCGGCTTTTGAGATTGTCCATGGCTTCCGGATCGTAGAGGGAGACCCGGGCCTTGCGTTCGATCAGATGGTCGATCAGGACCAGGGAGGGAGCCTCCCGGATGTCGTCGGTCTCGGCCTTGAAGGCCCCCCCCCAGATCGCGACCGAAAGGTCGGACCGTCCCGGGAAGAGGGAATCGACAAGATGGCCGGGGATCCGTTTCTGGAAGTCGTTGACGGCCTCGACCTCGGAGAGGAGCCCCATCGGGATGTTCAGGGCCTCGCCCGTATGGATGAGGGCCTTCACGTCCTTCGGGAAGCAGGATCCGCCGTAGCCGACACCGGCGTAGAGGAACGGCATTCCGATCCGGGGGTCGGACCCCATGCCGAGGCGGACATTCATGATGTCCGCCCCCGTCCTGTCGCAGATCTCGGCCATCTTGTTGATGAAGGAAATCTTGGTCGCGAGAAAGGCGTTGGAGGCATATTTCGTGAGCTCCGCCGAAGGAATGTCCATCAGGAAGACAGGATGGCCGTTCCGGGTGAAGGGGGCGTAAAGCTCCTTCATCAGCTCTCCCACCCTGGGATTGTCGACCCCGATCACGACTCTGTCGGGCCGGAGCACGTCATCTACGGCCGAGCCTTCCTTCAGGAACTCGGGATTCGACACCACATCGAAGAGGGTGTGCGACTCCTCCGGGGAAAGCCCCCGGACCTTTCGCATGATCTCCTGAACCTTCGTCGAGGTTCCGACCGGAACGGTCGACTTGACGACGACGATCCGGTATTCCTTGATGTTCCTGGCGATTTCGGCCGCCACGTCGAGGACGGCCCCGAGATCGGCCGATCCGTCGTCGGCATTGGGAGTCCCCACGGCGATGAAGCAGAAGAGGCTTCCCGAGACGCCGGCCCCGAGATCGGTGGTGAAGGAGAGCCTCCCTCCCTCCATGTTCCTCCGGAGGAGCTCCTCGAGCCCGGGCTCGTAGATGGGAGAGCGTCCCTGGGCGAGCATGGCGATCTTTTTCTCGTCCCTGTCCACACCGATGACGGTATGGCCCATTTCGGCAAATCCCACTGCCGTCACAAGTCCCACGTACCCCGATCCGACCACGCAGAGTTTCACTGTCCCTCCCCGGAAACGATTGATGAACTGGCCCTGTCGGTGTGATACTACACCAAAGGGGAAAAACCTCACAACGCATCGGGAAGGGAAAGGGTGAAGATGGCGGGCAGGACGGGAAGCCGTGACGAGGTGATCATTGTCGGGGGAGGGATCGTCGGCTGCTCGATCGCATGGCATCTCTCCTGCCGGGGCCGCAGATCGCGGATCCTCGAGCGGAGCGAACCGGGGGGGCTCGCCACCCATGCCGCGGCCGGGATCCTCGGCCCCATGAACGAGACCGACAGTCCCGGACCCTTTCTCGACCTCATGCGCAAAAGCCTCTCCCTCTACCCGGCCTTTGTCGAGGCCCTGGCCGAAGAGACGGGTCTCTCTCCCGACTTCTCCGCCAGCGGGATCCTCGCCGTCGCTCCCCGCCCCGAAGACCGGGCCGCCCTTCTCGCGCGCTTTGCCTGGCAGCAGGCCCTCGATCCGTCCCTTGTCTTCTGCGAAGCCGCGGAGGCCCGGAGCCTGGAGCCGGCCCTGACCGGCGAGTTCGACAGCGCGATCTATTACCCCGACGAAGGCCACGTCTACGCCCCGCGCCTCATCAAGGCCCTCCTGGGCTCCCTTTCGCGGCGCCGGATTCCCCTCGAACAGGGGATCACCGTCTCCCGCATCGTCCCGTCGGGCCAGGGAACCCTCCTCGTTCACGACCGCGAAGGGGGCTGCCGGGAGGCGGAAAAGGTCGTCCTGGCCGCCGGAGCCCTGCTCTCCGACATCGAGATCCCCGGGACCCGGATCCCGGTCTCCCCGGTCAGCGGACAGATCCTGGCCGTCCGCTCCCCCGGCTCCTTCTACCGGCGGGTGGTCTTCTATCCCCCGCACGGCTACTTCGTCCCCAAGCTCGACGGAACGGTGGTGATCGGGGCCACGGAGGAGACGATCGGGACCCGGACCCGGGTGACCCCGGCCGGACTCATGGAGTTTCTCGCTCCCCTTTCCTCCCTCGCCCCCGGTCTCCTGGAGCTCCCGCTCCACCACACCTGGTCCGGCCTTCGTCCGAAGTCTCCCGACGCCCTGCCGATCCTGGGCCCCCACCCCGAATGTCCCGGCCTGTTCATTGCCGGAGGCCACTACAGGAACGGGATCCTTCTGGCCCCGGTCACGGGAGAGATCCTGGCGGACTGGATCGAGGAAGGCGCCTCCCCCCTCTCCCGCCCCTTTCTCCCCGACCGGTTCCTCAAGACCGGAGACCGTTAGGAAACGGCCCGGCATGGGGAGCGACGACCTTCTCGCCCTTTCCTCGGAAATCATCGACTGTCGCCGCTGTCCCCGTCTTGTCGCATGGCGGGAGACGGTCGCCCGGGAAAGGGTCGCCCGCCATGCGAACGAGAGCTACTGGGGCCGGCCTGTTCCGGGATTTGGGGATCCCTCCGCCCGCTTCTGGATCCTGGGCCTCGCCCCGGCAGCCCACGGAGGAAACCGGACCGGCCGTGTCTTTACCGGCGACCGCTCCGGGGACTTCCTCTACCGGGCCCTTTACGAGGCCGGATTCTGCAACCAGCCAACCTCGGTCGCAAAGGACGACGGACTGCACCTCGACGACCTCTATGTCTCGGCGGTCGTCCGTTGCGCCCCGCCGGACAACAAGCCCTCTCCGGAGGAATTTGACGCCTGCCGACCCTTTCTCGAGCGGGAGTTCCGGGCCCTCGACCGGCTTTCCCTCGTGCTGGTCCTGGGAGCAGTGGCCTATCGGGAGTACCGGAAGATGCTCCTCGCGGTCCGCACCTCCCCTCTTCCCGCCTTTCCCCCCTTTGCGCACGGCCTGTTCATTCCGGCGTCAACAAAGGCTCCGGCCCTGCTCGCAAGCTACCACCCCAGCGCCCGGAATACCCAGACCGGGCTTCTCACCCCGGCCATGATGGGGGCGGTTCTCGGGCAGGCCCGGAAGCTTCTTGAAGATTTCCAAAAGGCTCCCGGGAGATCGGACCAATCGAACGATGTTCGCAATCTCTGCCCCGAGAAATCTTTCCCCGAAACCCCAAAAAAAGGAGGTCTGTCATGAAGCCGTCCAGCCCCCCGCTCCCGGGCAACCCATTGTTTTCACTCGATTCGATCCCTCCTTACAATCGCGATTTTTCTATCTGTTATTAGTTTTCTGAAGGCCTCGCTGACAGTCGCCCAATCCACGACGTCCACCTTGTAAGGAATCCTCGATGCGCTGAAAGCGTCCCTCAAAGCGGCCAACGTCTCGAAATCCAATGGCGTATCCCCAATGATCGCCAGATCGAGGTCGGACGTCTCCGTGGCCTTTCCCGTCACCCGGGAACCAAAGGCCCACACCTCCCGGTCGGGAACGAGAGTGCTCAGAATATCCTGGACGATTTTGAGGTGATCGGGACGAACGTCAAGCGACATGCTTCAAAGTCTCAAGAAGACGGGCCGCGTCCAAAAGGAAAAGCTTCGCCCGTTCAAAGATCCTTTGGGCGGTCTCGGAGTCATAGGTATGGGAGGTCTCGTTGCGGGCCTCATAATGGCCGATCCATGCCTCGGCGGAAGAAACAATCCTGAGCCGGGCGGCTTCCCGAAACAGATCGTTCTTGGTACGGATCGCACTCTCGTCGATCTGGGCGATATGTTTCAGGTACCGCTGGATCAGCTTCCAGCTCAAATCCATGGTGTACTCGAACCGCTGGATGACCCCGTCCCGCAAGAGTTCGTTGCGGGGATCGGCCGTGCATTGGGTGATTCCGGACTTCAATTGGACAATGGCTTTTTCGAGGGGTTCGAGATTCAGGGAACTCATGACAGCTCTTCGGAAAGTTGTCCCAAAGACAGGTCAGGGACCACTAAACCACTAAGACTTTCCCATTTCTTGTTGTCAGTTTCTTCCTCTTTTCCGTCCTTATAAATCAAAACCTTCGAAATCTTTTTCTTCACTACGTCAAACACCAAAAGAAGACCAACAGTATATCCATATCCGTCTTTATCCGTGAACTCTTTTAACTTCAAAATGTCTGTGGCAAGATTTCCATTTTTCTTCTTGATTTCGATCACCAAGCATTTATTATTATCGCTTAATCGTTTGTGTACGATTAGGTCTGGAAAAACTCTTCGCATTTGATTTTTAGGCTTCCCTTGATTCCCCGGACTTTTTTTCACCTCACCACGATCACCTCGACCGTTATACTCACAATCAACATTCATATCAGGGAATTGAATTTGAAGGTGTTCAGCCACTTTATGAGAGATTGAACGCTCATTTGTATTTACATGGAGCAATTTTCCGTCTTTTCTAAAGAAAGCCCGAAGGGCCTTTTCCATCTTTTTACACAATTGGTCTTCATTGTACTCAATAGCCGGAAACTCGACAATTTCCAGTTCTAATTTTTGGTCTACTTTCTCCAACAGAGCCTCAACCCTTTCCATGACCGGATCCTCAATGACATATTCCCCACACTGGTTGCACTGGAGCACAGGAACGTCCCTCAGGATAGCGATCGTCGTCGCCGACAACTTGAACGGCATATCGGTCACTTGAGGCTCCATGTTGCCCCCACACATATGACATTTCATGATTCAGGCCGCATATTGAAGAATCTCGACTTCATTATGCCTCTTCAGAGCTTCTTCGGCCTGAGCGTAAACCTTCCGTGCAACCGTTTCTTCCAGGTAATATCTCCGCAGTCCTGGCAAATGTCTGCGGGAACCCCCCTGACAATGACTACAGTTTCGTCTCGTTGAAGTGTTACCGTGGCCAATCCCGGAGCTCTTTCCCCCTGTTTGCAAATCACACATTTCATTGGGCTCTCCTTGTTTTGAAATCTCGCTCCCATTTTGCGGGGTTGGGAATATAGGTCGTCACGACACTGCATGATCCTGTCAAAGGGTTTTTAGCCAGAACGACATTGGGTCCCCTTGGACAAAGCCAAGCAACAAACAGCTGGGAGTATCGTCCGGATAGTCCTCAACCGTCTCTCCCGTTTTGACGACCAGTTCGACAACGTCTGGAGAAATACGTCTGGTGAACATTTTCTCCAAGGCATGCCGAGTGTATTCGAGTCCCTTACAGTCCATAGCCCCACTTCGACAGATTGCTCCTGATCTCTGCTTCCAGGCGAGCACCCTCCTTGAATTGTTCGTTCAGATGAGCCGTCAATCGCTTCATTTTCTCGTCGAACGGTCCCCGTCGTCCTCCACCTCTTCCGCTCCCACATACCGACCTGGCCTCAGAACGTGCTCATGGGATCGCACCTCTTCCAGCCGGGCGCTCTTGCAGAACCCCTGGATGTCCTCGCAGGTTCCCGTCCCGTCTCCTCGCCAGTTGTGGTAGGAGTCCGCGATCCGGGCCAGATCTTCGTCTGAAAGGTCCCTATGGGTCCGGTCGGACATGAATCCGAGCTTCCGGGCGTCGATAAAGAGGATCTCCCCGCTCCGGTCCCGTAGCGGACGTCCTTCCACCCCTTTCCCGTTCTTCTTGTTTCGGGAGATGAACCACAGGGACACGGGGATCTTCGTCGAGTAAAAGAGCTGTCCGGGCATGGCGACAATGCAGTCCATCACGTCCGCTTCGACCATCTTTAAAACGGGGTCCCCCAGATTGGACAGCCACTTCAGAGTGTTGCATTATAGGAAATCCCGAGTCTTTGAAGATTTCCAGGTTGTTCAAGACTTTCGCATATTATTGACACAGGCCGGGGCAAAAGCAATTCTGGAAGGGTCAGAGGAATCGGGACCTGCCAAAGAAAGGTCGGCGCTCATGAAAATCAACCTTGCCTCGGATCTTCACCTCGAAACCTACGAGTGGTTCCCGAAATTCTCCCCCCGGAAGGCCTCCCACATGTTCCCGGGGCTCTTCTCCTGCGACCTTCTTGTTCTGGCGGGGGATATCGTGGGCAACCCCCGGTGGCTTGCCGAATGGCTTGCCCTGTGTTCTGTCCCGGTGATCTATGTGCTCGGGAACCACGAGTATTATGGAAAGAGCCTTGAGCGGACGGAGAACGCATTCAGATATGCGTTGGACGCGTTGCCCCACGTTCATTTTCTGAACGGGGAAAGCGTAGTGATCGAGGGAGTCCGTTTCGTCGGGGCGACTCTGTGGTCGGACTTTGACGGGGAGGACCCTCTCGTCATGGAAGAATGCCGGGACAAGATCAACGATTTCCGTCAGGTCGAAGGGATCACTGTAACCAAAATCCTGGAACTGTTTCGCAAAGAGCGGGAATGGATCGACTCGGAACTTTCGACCCCTTTTGACGGACCCACCGTAGCCGTGACCCACTATGCCCCGTCCCCCCAAAGCAATTCCGTATTTCAGGGGTCGCTTTTGGGAGGAGCCTTCGTGACGGACCTCGAAGACATGATCCGAAAACACCAGCCGGAGCTCTGGATCCATGGTCACACCCACGAGAACTGCGATTTCACGGTAGGAAAAACGCGCGTTCTCTCGAATCAGGGAGGATACGGCTGGGAAGAGGCCCATAAGGGATTCAGGCTGTTGGCTGTGGAGATCTGACCCCCCGCGGGAAGGGTGAGAGAAAATGTGAGGTCATTCCGAGTCCTTATCTTGAGATCCCCGGAAGTCGACCGGGATGTCGTCTTCCGGTCGCATCCCCCCCTCCCCATGAAACGCCCGCCAACCCGTGGAGTGAACGCGTATGCAGTCGGCGGAAAAACAAGACCCGGATCATTGGCCTGTCCGTCTCGGGAGCGTCGACCGTCTTGCTCTCGGACCACGAACGACGGAACGTTGTCTTTCGGACATTTTCCCTCTAAAATCAAATCGATAATGGATTCGTTCTGAAAAAAGGTTGATCCGACACGGGAGCCGACCATGGCAACGACGCACACCGATCTCAAGTCTCTCTACGAGACGGACTATTACACCTGGACGCGGGAAACAGCAAAGCTCCTGAACGAAGGACGCCTGTCCGAAATCGATATAGATCATCTGGCCGTGGAGGTGGCGGATTTTGGAGAGGAAAAACGGAACAGACTCGTCGGATTTCTCTCCCAATCCTTTGCCCATCTGATCAAACATGGCCATCTTTCGGACAGATATCCTGACGATACCCCTGGATGGCGAAAGGATGCCCTGTTTTTCCTGAAAGAGGCGCTTCGGACGATCCGCAAGAATCCGGGATTGAAGGGAGAACTTCCCGAGATCCTGGAGGAGAGCTGGGAAACGGCCCGGGGCGAAGTCTTTCGCAAGTTCGACGATTTTTCTCGAGAACAGGATCTTGACCGGATGGGAATTCCCGCCCATTGTCCCTGGAACCCGGAACAGGTTCTTTCCGGATCTCTTCTGCCCCCGGAACCCTCCGGGAAGACGGATCTCCGTCTTCCCGGACAGGAATAATGACCGACAAGGAGAACCCATGGGCACGAAACTCTCGACGCTCTACGAAACGGACTACTACACCTGGACGCGGGAAACGGCAAGACTCCTGCGCGAAGGACGCCTGTCCGAAGTCGATATGGAACACCTGGCGGAGGAGGTCGATGACTTGGGAAAATCGGAAAGACGGAACTTTGTCGGCTATCTCTCGCAATCCTTCGCCCACCTGATCAAATATGGCTATCTTGCGACCCGATATCCGGACAATGCCCGAAGGTGGACCAGGGACGCGGCGTTTTTTCTGAAAGAAGCCATGGGTGTTCTGGAAGAAAACCCGGGGTTGAAGGGAGAGCTTCAGGATCTCCTGAAAAAAAGCTGGGAAACGGCTCGCGGAGAGATCTTTCGAAAGTTCGTCGACGATTTTCCTCGAGAACAGGATATGGACCGGATGGGCATTCCCGCCCATTGCCCCTGGAGCCCGGAACAGGTTCTTTCCGGCCTGATTCTTCCTCCGGAACCCGAAATTCCTGGCCCCCGTTGACGCTTCTCCGGAGACGCTGAAGGCGGACGGACGGCCCGGATCCTCGCTTCCCCTTTCCCCCCTCAAAGCTCCGGGAAATTCCTTCGACCCCGGGCCGACATACCGGTCAGGGCCGGAGGATCCACCGGTTCCAGCCCTTCTGGTAGCGGGCCAGAAACTCCGTCTTTTTCTTCCAGGCCCGGGTTTTTTCGGCGACGCTGAGACGGCTGTCGAGGCGGGCCTGGGCCTTCCGGGCGGTCAGGCTCGTGTCCTTGGCGAGGGAGTACCAGAACCAGGCATCCGTAGGGCTCCGTTTCAGTCCTCCCAGCCCCTTCTCCGAGAAATACCCCAGTCGGGCGAAGGCATCGGGATTTCCGGCGTCCCGGGCCGCCCGGAGATACCACATGGCCGCTTTCTCGAGGTTTTTCGGGACCCCCTGTCCCGATTCGTACCGCTGCCCCAGGAGATCCTGCGACTCCCCGTACCCGTGGGAGCCGGCGCGAATGTACCATCGGACCGCCTTCCGGTCATCCTTCGGAACCCCCTGCCCCGCCGCATAGCGGTCTCCCAGGGCATCCTCCGCCGGAGGATATCCATGGCGGGCTGACTTTTCCAGCCATCGGAGAGCGCGGCGATCGTCCAGGGGAACCCCCCGCCCGATCTCGTAGCGCTGGGAGAGAAGCATCATGGCGGCCGGATCCCCCTTGCGAGCGGCCGTCCGGTACCATGAAACGGCCTTCGCAAGGTTCCGGGAAGCGCCCTTCTGTCCAAAGTCATACCGAAGCCCCAGGCGAACCATGGCCCCGGTATCCCCGCCCGAGGCCATGCGCGCGAGATCCCCCAGGGAGGGATCTTGCGAGGCCTTCGCCCCTCCGGCCTGGACGAGGAGGAGTCCCAGGATGGAGAGGACCCAAAGGGCGCCGGAGGCCGCCGTCCGGACGAAGACAGGTGTTCGGAAAACCGATTTTCTCCCTTGCTTGACAATCATGAAAATTCCCCTATAATTCCGGTTCGGTTGATGATCCGAAGACTCTATTCTCCTGCGAAGGTCTTTCCTTCATCCTCGCACGGGGCCGGATCCAAAATCACCTCATTCAAAGGAGCTGTCCTGTATGGACGCTGGTTCGTGTTGCAATAGACAACCCGCCGGAAGAGCCGGAGGGGGGAAAGGAGGCTGCCGGGGTCTGGACTGACCTGATTTCGCTTCTCTCCTCCCGATTCTTTCCTTTTTTCTCCTCTTTCTCTTTCCGTCTCTTTCGGCCTTAAAGTTTCACGCGCACTCCTCCGATTGGTATCCGGAGGGGGAACACCTTCTCCGTCACAAGGGCCGGAGATGCGAAAGGAGACCCGCCATGTCCCACATCATCAGACCAAATCTCATCTCAGGGCCGACCTGGCTCCTGCGCGGACTCGTCCGGATCTTCCGGATTCTCCGGACCGTCGAGGGATTCCTCGAAGGACCGGGCTTCTATGGAAGACTGATCCCCTGAACCCGCGGGGTCCTGCGGGACCCCTTTTTCCGAAACCCCGAATCCCGTCAGGAGACCAGGAGAATCCCATGTGCCTCTCCCGCCATCATCATCATCATCACCACCACCCCCATTCCGACGATTTTTTCCGCGGTCCCGAAGGATCCCTTCGTCCCGCCTCGCCTGACAACCCCCTTCTGTGGCCCGTTCTGGGATCCTCGACCCTCCTCTTCCTCTTCTCCCTTCCGGAAATCCTATCGGGAGAGATGAGCCGAAGCCGCGGACTCGTCGCCGACGGCCTGCACAACCTTTTGGACTGGGCCGGAACCCTTCCGCTTCTTTTCGGGCTCTGGGCCGAACGGCGGGCCCCCTCCCCCCGCTTTCCCTACGGGTTGGGCAAGGCCGAGACCCTTTCGGGCCTGGGGGTTCTCCTGATGGTCCTGGCCAGCGCCTTTATGACTCTTTATCTCTCGGTCCGGGGGCTTTTCTCTCCCTCTCCCGTCCGGGAGCCCCTCCTGGCCATGGGAATCGCCCTGGCGAGCGTCGCCGTCAACCTTCTCGTGGGGGGACTTCAGATTTCGAGCGGAAGACGCGCCAGCCATCCGGCCCTATTGGCCAGCGGCCATCATGCCCTGACCGATGCGGGGATCGCCCTGGGGGTTCTGGCCGGCATCGCCGCGACTCCTCTGGGCTACCCCCGGCTCGATGCCCTGGCCGGCCTCCTTCTGGGAGCGCTTCTCGTCCGGAGCGCCCTGTCGGGAGGAGGAGCCTTGCTGATCCGGCTTCTGGACGGAATCGACCCCGAGGTGCTCGACACGATCAAAAGAGAGGCCGAAGCCGTTCCCGGCGTCGAGGAGGTGGGGGAGGTCCGGGCCCGATGGATCGGACGGGCTCTCGCCGCCGAAATCCGCCTCACGGTTCCCGACCGGCTCGACACCCGGCAGGCCCACCAGTTGGCCCAGGAGGTCCGGCACCGGCTTCTCCACCGGATCGAGCGGCTTTGCGACCTCCTTGTCCATATCGACCCGCGCGGGGAAAGCGGGGAGGCCTTTCACAGGATTTCTGCCCACGCCCACGACGGGCTCCCTCTCCACTCCCACTAGGAGCCGGGACCCATCTGGGAATACAGGAAGATCCCGGCGGCAACCGACAGGTTGAGGCTCTGGACCCGTCCCCGCATGGGGAGCCGGATCCGCCAGTCCGCCAGGTCGGCGACGGGGCGGGAGACCCCTTTCTCCTCGGCGCCCACCACCAGGACGAGGGGGGGCGGGAGAGGTCCCTCCGGAAGGGCCTCTCCGTCCAGGTCGAGAACGGCCACGCCGTAGCCCTCCTTCTTCAGGAGGCGAAGGCTCATGGCCAGATTGCCGACGCGGACGAGCGGAAGGGTAAAAAGGGCGCCGGCCGAAGTCTTGGCCGCCACGCCGGAGAGGGGAGCCACGCGGCGCTTGGGAAGGAGGACTCCGGCCACGCCGGCGGCGTCGCAGGTACGGAGGAGGGCTCCGAGGTTCCGGGGATCCTGGACCCCGTCCACCGCCACCAGGGGCGCGGGCGGCCAGGAGGCGCTGGCATCCAGGAAATCCTCCACCGAGGCGAAGGTCTCGATCTCCTGGACCCGGGCCACCACGCCCTGGTGGGGAGAGTCGCGGGGAGCCATCCGGGAAAGGGCCGGAGCCGGAACGAAGTCGAGAGGGATGCCCAGCGCGCGGGCCGTTCGGATGATCTCCCGGCGCCGGGAATCATGGTGATGGTCGTCCCTGAGATAGAGATGGACCACCTGGCCGGGCCGTTCGGACAAGAGCTCCATGACCGGATGGATGCCTCCCACCAGCCCCGGACCTTCGGTCAGATCCTCCGTATCCGTGGGGGCCCTCCCGGCTGGTCCTCCAGCACGATTCCCGACTCCTTGAGGCGGTCGCGAATGACATCGGCCTCTCTGAAATCGCGTTTTTTCCTGGCCTCCTCCCGGAGCGCGACCAAACGCACGATCTCCGTCTCGGAAATCTCCGGGACAGGGGGGGCGCCCGCCTCGCGGAGCCCGCTCACCCAGCGGGAAGGGGGCGCCAGGAGAATCCCCATCGTCCGGCCGGCCAGGTCAAAGAGGGCGCGAACCTCCCGGGGATCGACGGGAGAGGCTCCCTTTCTTCCCCCGGCCAGCCAGGGATTGATCCGGCTCTTGGCTTCATGGAGGACCGAGAGAGCCACAGGCGTGTCGAGGTCGGAGGAGAGGGCGTCCATGAAGTCCGCGCGGAATGTCGATCGATCATCCTCTCCCTCCCCTTCGTCCTCCGCCGGAAGAAGGGTCCGGCACTGGTAGAGGCCGTCCAGGGCCAGCTTGGCCGAGGCCAGGGCCTGGTCGGTAAAATCGACGGGCGAGCGGTAGTGGGTGGAGAGGAAGAAATACCTGAGCCACTCCCGGGTCACCTCCTCCGGATAGGGAGAGTCCTCGAAGAAGCTCCGGATCTGGAGCGTGTTGCCCAGGGACTTGGACATCTTCGTCTCCCGGGTCGTGACAAATCCGTTGTGCACCCAGGTCCGGGCAAAGGTCGCGCCGGTCGCCGCCTCGCTCTGGGCCCGCTCGTTTTCGTGGTGGGGAAAGAGGAGGTCCAGCCCCCCTCCGTGAAGGTCCAGGGTGGGCCCCAGATAATGCAGGCTCATCGCCGAACATTCGATATGCCACCCCGGCCGGCCGGCCCCGAAGGGCGAGGGATAGGAAGGCTCGCCTTCCTTGGCCCCCTTCCAGAGGACGAAGTCGAGGGGATCCTCCTTCTCCTCCCCCGGTTCGATGCGGGCGCCGGACATGAGGTCCTCCAGCACCTGATGGGAGAGCTCCCCGTAGCCGGGAAATTTTCTGACGCGAAAGTAGACGTCGCCCCCTGCGGCATAGGCGGCCCCGACAGAAAGGAGCCGCTCGATCAGGGAGATCATCCCCGCAAGGAATTCCGTCGCGCGGGGCTCGGCCATGGGAGAGAGAATTCCGAGACGGGCCATGTCGCGATGGAAGGAGTCGATGTAGCGCCCCGTGATCTCCGAGATCGGACGCGAGGCCTCCCGGGCCTTTTTGATGATCTTGTCGTCGATGTCCGTGATATTTCTGACATAGCGGACAATGTGGCCCGTCTCCCGGAAGAGCCGGTGGAGGGTGTCGAAGACCATCTGGCTCCGGGCATGGCCCAGATGGCAGTCGTCATAGACGGTGACTCCGCAGACGTACATGCGGACTTCTCCCGGAACCTGGGGGACAAAGGGCTCGACCTGTCGGGTCAGGGAGTTGTAGAGCCGGAGGCCGGAAGGGGGCATGGATCGCTCGCTCACGGGGAGAAAGGGTGGGCGGGAAGCCCCGGGGAGCGGGAGGGCTCGTCCGTGGATTCCCAGGAACGGTACCGGGTCAGGGAGGGATAATGGGTCAGGTCGAGGTGGAGGGGGGTCACCGAGACATACCCGTGGTCCACGGCATGGAGATCGGACTGGGAATCCGGCTCGTAGTCCTTGGGAGAGAGGCCGATCCAGTAGTAGGGACGGCCTCTCGGATCCTCCTTGCGGATAATGTCTCCGGAGCCGAAGACGCGCTTGCCCAGGCGGGTCAGGCGAATCCCGGCGACCTCGGAGAGGGGCCTGTCGGGAATGTTCACCGAAAAAAGAACGGAGGAGGGCGGGGGGGAGGCCATCATCCGCCGCACCAGAAGGCCGGCGAAGTGACGGGCCGTCTCGATGGCCAGGGGGCCGGAGGGATCCTCGGGAACCGTCAGGGAGAAGGCCATGGAGGGCACACCGAGAATCGATCCCTCGAAGGCGGCGGAGACCGTCCCCGAGTAGGTGACGTCGTCGGCCATGTTGGCCCCGTGGTTGATCCCCGAAATAAGAAAGTCGGGTTTTCGGGGAAGGATGGTGAAGATGGCGAGGTTCACGCAGTCGGTCGGCGTCCCCGAAACGGCGAAGTGACGGGGCGAGCGCTCGTAGATCCGGAGGGGCTTGTGCAGGGTCAGGGCATGGGAGGCGGCGGAGCGTTCGTTCTCCGGGGCCACCACATAGACCTCCCCCATGTCCCGGACGGCCTCCTCGAGAACGGAAATCCCGCGGGAGTCGATCCCGTCGTCGTTCGACAGAAGAATCAGAGGTCGGGAATCAGAG
Organism: Nitrospirota bacterium; assembly: GCA_023481175.1. Classification (GTDB taxonomy): domain Bacteria; phylum Nitrospirota; class Leptospirillia; order Leptospirillales; family Leptospirillaceae; genus UBA4572. Next base: position 12,277 of record JAMCWM010000031.1, on the reverse strand, counting down.
AGCATCGGAGAGGTTCCGGCGAAAAACAGGACAAAGAGAAAGAGAGGGAGGAATTCTTGACAAAACGATCACCAGGAAAGTCCTTTCGGCCGGTTCTCCGGAATGACGGACAGGGAAAGGGCATGCAGGGGAACGTCCCTGGAACGGGAATCACCGGAATGAATCAGGATCGCTCCTGCCGTCGGCCAGGGCAACAAATTGGTCGGGGCGAAAGGATTTGAACCTTCGACCACTCCCACCCCAAGGGAGTGCGCTACCAGGCTGCGCCACGCCCCGATTGACAGAAAAGAACCGGAACCGCCTTCGGTCAGGCCAGGTCCCGGTCATTGGCAGACAAGACTGCCAGACCCTTGCGAACCTCCAGCAACAGACTTTCGACGGTGGGGGCGTCGAGTGCCGGGGGCCGTTTTTCAAGAATACTGCGCACGCTGGGAACGGATCGGCCTTCGTTCCTCAGGAGATCGAGGATCCGGGAGAGAAAGCTCAGATCGCCCTCCGAATACTCCCGATGCCCTCCCTTCGTCTTGGCGGGCGCCAGCATGGGAAAAGCCTTTTCCCACGAACGGAGGGTCGACACCGGGACACCCAGAAGGGACGAGGCCTCCCCGATCTTGTATTTCCGGCCGGGTTGCGTCAAAGGTCACCCCCATGAAGCCTCCCGGAGACGAAATCCTCTCCGGGAGCCGGGACTAAACGGACTTTTTGCGCGACGAAGGGGCCTTTTTCGGGGCCTCTTCCACACCCCAGAAATGACGGGTCGGCCGAAAGACGACCACGCGGTGGCTCTTGATGAGAAGGGGCTCGCCCGTTTTCGGATTTCGGCCGAGGCGGTCTTCGCGTTTTCTCACCTCGAAGGTCCCGAACCCGGTCAATTTCACGGATTCTCCCGAAAGGACGGCCTGAGTGATCTCCTCGATCACGAAATCCAGGGCTTCGCGTACAGTCTTCCTGGGAAGGCCCGCGCCTCCTCCGTGGTTGCGCGTATACTCGACGATATCGGTACGATTCAAGGGAACCTCCTTATTTCGGATGACTATCATACGGAGAAGGGCCGGACATGTCAACCCGTTTTCCGAACATAGTCGAACAGGGCCCATTCTTTGCGTTGTTTTTCCGGAAAGGACGGTCGGTCCCTCCCGTCGGGAAGGTCCTTACTCGCCCTCCCCGTCGGACTCCGGCCGACTCCTGTCCGGCCAGCGCCCCGGAAAGCAGATCCCCCGGCGGCTCGCCAGGACGAAGTCGACGATCTCCCCGATCTCGGAAAGACTCCGATCTGTCGAGGCGAGCCGTTCCCGGTCGAGCGTTCCCGAGAGAAGACAGTCCCTGTAGAATGCGGCGATCGCGGCGATCGTCTCCCGGGAGAAGCCGGCCCTCCGGAGTCCCACCCGGTTGATGGTCCGGAGGGTATGCGTTCCGTCCATGATGGCAAAAGGAGGGACGTCCCGGCTCGTGCGGGAGCCCCCGCGAAGAAGGGCGAGCCGCCCGATCCGGATGAACTGGTGGACGAGGACCCCTCCCGACAGGAAGGCGCCGGCCCCCACCGAGACATGTCCGGCCAGAAGGACCCCGTTGGCCAGGATCGCCCGGTCCCCCACCTGGCAGTTGTGGGCCACGTGGCTTCCGGCCATCAGGAGGGTCCCGTTTCCGATCCAGGTCCGGGAATGCTCCTTCGTCCCCCGATGGATGGTAACATATTCGCGGATCTCGTTTTCGTCCCCGATCACCGTCTCAGAAACACCGCCGGCGAAAGAGTGGTCCTGGGGCTCGTGGCCGACGATCGCCCCCATGTGGACGCGGTTTCGTTCTCCCATCGTCACATGGGGACCGACGGAGACCCGCTCCATGAGAAGGGTCCCGGCCCCGATCCGGGAGGGACCCCGCAGGACACAGAAAGGACCGACCCGGACATCCTCTCCCAGTTCGACAGAGGAGTCGACCACGGCGGAGGGGTGGATCTCAGGCCTCAAGCCGGCGCGCCTCCGAGGTCAGGAGGTAGTATTCGATGCTGTCCTTGAGCGCAAGGAGGCTGGCCTCGATGACATTTTCCGAGACCCCGACCGTTCCCCATTTGCGGTGTCCGTCGGAGGACTCGACCAGGACCCGGACCCGCGAGGCCGTCCCCGAACTCCCGGAGAGAACCCGGACCTTGTAGTCGAGGAGGGCGATGTGCCGGACCTCCGGGTAGAAGGCGCCGAGGGCCTTCCGGAGGGCATTGTCGAGCGCGTTGACGGGACCGTTGCCGAGCGCCGCGGTGTGTTCGAAGGAGGAGCCGACCCGGATCCGGACCGTCGCCTCGGCGTAGCCCGAGGCCGGATCCGCCCCCTTCCCCATGCCGATCCGGAAAAAGTCGAGGATGAAATAGGGACGGAAGGAGGCCATGGCTTCCCGCATGAGGAGCTCGAAGGAGGCCTCCGCCCCCTCGAACTGGTATCCGGCGAATTCCATTTCCTTGAGGCGGGCGAGCAAGGCCCCGAGATGGCGGTCTTTGTCCTCGACGGCAAGACCGTACTGACGGGCCTTCTCGACGAGGTTGGACCGTCCGGACTGCTCGGAGAGGAGAATCCTCTGACGGTTTCCCACAGATTCGGGGACGATGTGCTCATAGGCCCGGGAGAGTTTCCGAACGGCGTGGACGTGCACCCCCGCCTTGTGGGCAAAGGCCGAATCCCCCACGTAGGGCATATTTTTCGGAAGGGGCCGGTTGGCCAGTTCGAAGACGAAGGCGGCGGCATCCCGAAGATGCGCCAGGGCCTCCTTCCCGACGACCGGGAATCCCATCTTTAAGACAAGGTTCGGGATGAGCGAGATCAGGTTGGCATTTCCGCAGCGCTCGCCGATTCCGCCGATGGTCCCGTGGATCTGGCGGGCCCCCGCCGACACGGCCGCCAGCGAATTGGCCACAGCGAGTTCCGCGTCGTTGTGGGCGTGAATGCCGACCCGGCCCCCCGCAAGGGAGGCCACATGGCGCGTCGCCTGCTCGACCTGCCAGGGAAGGCTCCCTCCGTTGGTGTCGCAGAGGACGATCCAGTCGGCCCCGGCCTTCTTGGCCGCCTCGACCGTCCTGAGGGCGAATTCCGCATCTTCTCCGTAACCGTCGAAGAAGTGTTCGGCGTCGTAGACGACCTCCTTGTCATGCTGCTTCAGGTAATCGACCGTCTCGGAGATCATGGCGAGGTTCTGTTCTTCGGAGAGTCCCAGGATCTCCCGGACATGGAGTCCCCAGGACTTTCCGAAGATCGTGACGACCTGGGTCCCGGCGGCCAGGAGGTCCCGGACGACCGGATCGTCGGAGACCCGGTTCGTCGCCTTCCGCGTGCTCCCGAAGGCCGCGACGCGCGCATTGACGAGGGGGATCTCCCGGACCCGGGCGAAGAACTCCTGGTCCTTGGGGTTCGCCCCCGGCCATCCGCCTTCGATGGTGCCGATGCCCAGCGAGTCGAGAAGGGAGACGATCCGGAGCTTGTCCTCGAGGGTGAAGGCGACGTCCTCCATCTGGGAGCCGTCCCGGAGGGTGGTGTCGTAGAGCATGATCGCTCCCGGAAGGCTATCCACGGACCGGCTCCCCGGAATCGGCCCGGTCGAGGCCGAAGGACTGATGCACGACCCGGGCCGCAAGCTCCCCGTACTTCTCGTCGATCAGGCAGGAAATCTTGATCTCCGAGGTCGAGATCATCAGGATGTTGATCCCTTCGGCGGCCAGGGTCTCGAACATGCGGGCCGCGACCCCGGAATGGGACCGCATGCCCACCCCCACGATGGAGATCTTGCTGATGTCCTCCCGGCTCCGGACCTCTCCGGCCCCGATCCTCCGGGCCACCTCCCGGGCGATGCGGATCGTCTTGCGGACCTCGGAACGGGGGACGGTGAAGGAGATGTCGGTCATGTTGTCCTGCCCCACATTCTGGACGATCATGTCCACGATCACCGCATTGTCCGACAGCTCCCGGAAAAGGCTCGCGGCCAGTCCCGGCCTGTCCGGAACGTCGCACACGACGACCTGGGCCTGGTTCCTGTCGAGGGTCACTCCCGAAACGACCATCTGTTCCATCTTTTTGTCTTCCTCCGTCACAAGGGTTCCCGGATCCTTCGAGAAGGTGGAGAGCACCCGTAGGGGCATCCGGTAGCGCATGGCAAACTCGACCGAACGGGAATGCAGGACCTTCGCCCCCAGCGCGGCCATCTCGAGCATCTCCTCGTAGGAGATGCGCTCGAGCTTCCGGGCCCGGGGGACCATGTTCGGGTCGGCGGTGAAGACCCCCGTCACATCGGTATAGATGTCGCACCGGTCGGCCGAAAGCGCCACCGCCAGGGCCACCGCGGTCGTGTCCGACCCGCCGCGGCCCAGTGTCGTCACGTCCTCGCTGGGAGAGATCCCCTGGAATCCGGCGACGACCGGGATGATGCCCGCCGACAGGGCCGACAGGAGGCGCCCCGACTCGATATGTTCGATCCGCGCCTTGGTATGGGTGCTGTCGGTATGGATTCCCACCTGGCGCCCGGAAAAGGAGCGCGAGATTCTCCCCCTGGCCGTGAGCGCCATGGCGAGAAGGGCACTGGTGATCCGCTCCCCCGAAGAGAGGAGCATGTCGATCTCCCGCTCCGGAGGGTCGGGGGTGATCTCGTTGGCCAGCCGGATGAGACGGTCGGTGTCCCCGGCCATGGCGCTCACGACCACGACCACCTCGTGACCCTCCCGGGCCACCTCTTCCACGAGATCGGCCACATGGCGGATGCGTTCGACGTTGGAGACGGAGGTGCCCCCGAATTTCATCACAATGCGAGACATAGATCCTTTCCGGAATATCCGGCCTCGTCCTCGCCGGGAGGGCGACGAGGCCACCGTGTCCATTGATCCAGGGGAACCACCGGAAGATTCCTGACGGCCCACTCCGTCATCCGGACGCCCGGGGAGGCCGCTCTCTTCGGACTCTCCCGGGAGAGAAAGAGGGCGGGAACGGGGCCGGCCTCGTGGTTTCCCGTAACCGGAGAGCTCTGATGATCGGACGTGACGGAGAGCGATGTCAAGCGACCCTCCCCGAACCAGTCGAGAAGCCTCGAAAAAACCTCCCGGTCCACGCGTTCGAGAAAGTCCCGCTTCTCCCCCGGATCCCGGCGGTGGCTGGCCATGTCGAACCCTTCGAGGTGAAGGAGGACGCGGGAGCCGGAGCGAAGGAGTCCCTCCCCTACCCGGTCCATCATCTCCGAGAGGTCGGTGTCGGTGTCCCCCGTCGCCCGGAGAAGGGGGGCCGGGCGAAATCCCTTCAGGATTCCGAGCGCCCGCACGAGCGGCGTCTCCCCGACCACCAGCCGGTCGTCCCTCGCCTCCTCGATGGGCCCGCGGGGAGGCGCGCCGCCTCCCCACAGCCAGACCCCGTTGATCTCCCGGTCCGGATCCCCGGCCGGGGTCCACCCCCGGGGAAAGGCCCGGGCGATCCAGTCGGAAAAATCCGGACATGCGGCATTCTCCGAGGCCGGAAGACCCCGCCGGGGAGGGAGGCCCGTCGTCCCGGGAGATCCGGGAAGGGTCAGCACCATGCGCTCGATCCGGCCGTCCCTTCCGGCCACCGGAAGGAATCTCCAGGACTCGCGTCCGGTCGCCCGGTCCATGACGGCCGTCCAGAAGGCGTGTTCGTCCTCCGGCCGGTTGACGTAACGGAGAAGGCGCCCGTCATTGCCGAAACAGGCCGGCGTCCCCACGAAAAACCACCCGGAGAGCGCGCGGGAGCCTGTCAGGAGGGAGAGGAGGTAGGCGCGGGAGAGACGCCGGGCCGGGCCGGAGGCGAGGCCCAGAAGCCGGCCGATCCCCCGCTCCGAAGATGTCTCCCCGGCCCCGGCCCCGTCCTGGGGATCGATCCGGCAGATCCGGGCGGCCCGGGCCAGGGCATCGAGCGCCGGCGTCCGGGCGGTGGCCAGGGTCGTCTCCGGCCCGAGCGGCTCGGCCAGACCGTCCAGCACCACCAGGAGGTCGGAGCCGGAGCCGCCCCCGGCGGTCATGACAGGCCCAGAATGGCCAGAACCTCTTCCTTTCTGGCGGGAACGCGGATCTCGGGGGGGGAGGAGCGGAAGACCGTGTCGGGATCCTTGAGTCCGTGGCCCGTCAGGGTGCAGACGATCCGCTCCCCTCCGGAAAAGGCCCCGGCCCGGGCCCGCTTCAGGACCCCGGCCAGGGACGCGGCCGAGGCCGGCTCGCAGAAGATCCCTTCCTTCGAGGCCAGAAGATGGTAGGCCTCGAGAATCTCGCTGTCCGAGACGGAGAGAATCGAGCCTTCCGATTCCCGGGCGGCCGTCAGGGCTCCCTGCCAGGAGGCGGGATTTCCGATCCGGATCGCCGAGGCGACCGTTTCGGGTTTATCCACCACATGGCCGAGAACGATCGGGGCGGCTCCTTCCGCCTGGACCCCGGTCATCTTCGGCAGGCTCCCGGCCTTTCCGGCCTCCCGGTAGGCCTTGTACCCGGCCCAGCTGGCCGTGATGTTGCCGGCATTGCCGACGGGAAGAAAGTGATAGTCGGGAGGCGTCCCGAGCTGGTCGACGATCTCGAACGCCACCGACCGCTGCCCCTCGAGGCGATCCGGATTGACGGAATTGACGAGCGCCACGGGATGGGTCTCGGCCACCTCCCGGACAATCCGGAGAGCGTGATCGAAGAGGCCCTCCACCTGGATCACCGTCGCATGGTGGACGATGGCCTGGGCCAGCTTCCCCCGGGAGATCTTCCCGTCGGGAATGACCACGAAGACCCGGAGGCCCGCCCGGGCCCCGTAGGCGGCGGCGGAGGCGGAGGTGTTGCCCGTCGAGGCGCAGATGAGGGCCCGCGCCCCTTTCTTCACCGCCCGGGAGACGGCCAGGGTCATCCCCCGGTCCTTGAAGCTTCCGGTGGGATTGGCCCCTTCGAACTTGGCCCAAAGGCTCACCGGGACGGGAATCTCCCGGATGACCGTCTCCAGGGGAATCAGGGGGGTGCCCCCTTCCTGGAGGGTGACCGCCTCCGCCGGGTCGGGGGAGCCGAAGAAGGACGCGTATTCGGCGATGATGCCTCGCCAGGTGATCTTCATCACGACAGGGACCCCTCCATGGAAACATCCTCGATCCGGATGACAACGGTTTTTTCAGTGACATGAACGGAGGCGTCGATGATCCCCAGAGCCTCCCGGACCTGGGACTCGGTGGCCCGATGCGTCGTCACCACGACCGGGACCGACCCCCCGCGGTCCCGCCCCTTCTGGATCACCGATTCGATGCTGATTCCCCGGTCGCCCAGGACCCCGGCCAGGTAGGAAAGGGTTCCGGGCTGGTCCTGCGCCATGAACCGGAGGTAATACTCGGAATAGATGGCCGAAAGGGGGCGGAGGGCCTTTTTGATCCGGCCCGAAAAGGGAAAGCCCAGGGCGGGAACCTGCGCGCGGGAGGCGTGGTAGATCCCCCGGGCGCATTCCATGACGTCCCCCATGACCGCCGTCGCCGTCGGATCCCCGCCGGCCCCGCGGCCGAACAGGAGAAGGGGGCCCAGCGCCTGGCCCGAAAGTTCGATGGCGTTGAAGACACCGTCCACCTCGGCCAGAAGACTGTGTTCCGGAAGGAAGGAGGGATGGACCCTGATGTCGAGGGAGTCCCCGTGGTCGGCCGCTATCCCCAGAAGCTTCAGGACGTACCCGAACTCCTTGCCGAACTCGAGGTCGATCGGCTTGATGTGGCGGATCCCCTCGACCGGGATCTCTTCCAGGGTCACCGGGGATCCGAAGGCCATCGCGGCCAGGATCGCGATCTTGTGGGCGGAATCGATCCCGTCGATGTCGAAGGTGGGATCGGATTCGGCGTATCCCTGGCGCTGGGCCTCGGCCAGGACCGTCTCGAACTCGAGCCCTTCCCGGCTCATCCGAGTCAGGATGTAGTTGGCCGTGCCGTTGATGATCCCGGCCAGCCTGACGATCCGGTCTCCGGCCAGACTCTCCCGAAGGGTCCGGAGGATGGGGATCCCGCCGCCGACCGAGGCTTCGAACCCGAGGTCGACCCCGTGGGCCGCCGCCGACCCGAAAATCTCCTCCCCGTGCTTGGCCAGCAGGGCCTTGTTGGCCGTCACGACCGACTTGCCGACCTTCATCGCCTCAAGGATCAGAGTCCGGGCCGGATCTAGGCCGCCGACAAGCTCGACGACCAGGGAAATCCGGGGATCCCGGACCATTTCCTCCCAATCCCGGTAGGTCACGCAATCCGGAGGAAGGGACAGACCCTTCAGGGTCACGGGATTTTTTTCGCACACCCCGCCCAGTGTCAGGGGAAATCCCAGGCGCTCCCGGAGAATCTCCCGGTTTTTCAGGAGAAGCCGCAAAAATCCTTGCCCTACCGTCCCGAGCCCGATGATGCCAACCCGGACGGGGGCATTTTTGTCATTCTGGTTCAGCAAACGATCATCCTTGTTGAGGAGGTGGCTACTCTTTCATGAAAGGATTGGACATGGGAAGGGGAATGGTCTTCCCTTCGTCCAGAAGGACCTCCCGGTAAGCTCTCAGATAGGCCGCGACCGGAGCATCCGGAAGATAGTCCGGCGAAAGGTCGGCGTTGTAGACCAGAACCTGGAGCTCCCGGACCTTTCCGTCGGTCCCCTTGTAGTCCCAGATGAGGACGGCATCCTTGGGAAGATTGATCCCCTTGGCCTGCGAAAGGAGCGGGGCATGGATCACCCGGGGGGCCACCCCCCGAAGGGGGGCCGGAAGGATGTCCCGAAGGCGCCAGGTCGGCTTGGCTCCGATCCCCTGGAAGGGGGCGGTCACAAGGACCGCCAGGAGGGCGTTGTTCCGGAATTCGAACTGGAATTCCGGCGTCATGCGGCCGTTCGGAAGGGTGGTGGGGGAATAGAAGAGGTAGCGGTCGGTCGGATGGGCGTCGAAGTCGGTATAGATCCCGCAGGGGAGCTCCGTCGAACTTCCCTTCCGGGGCACCAGCGTCGGGTCTCCCTTCTTGAAGATGGAGAGGATCGTCTCCTGGGTCGCCCCGAGATGCCAGCTCCAGGCCCGGGCCTGGGAGGGATGCAGAAGAAGAGCGACGAGCGCCGCCAGGAGAAGGGCTCCGCTCTTGGCGCTCCGGATTTTCAAGACTGATTCCGTTTTCACGATTTGACCTCTGCCAATCCCGGCCGGCTTTTCGCGAAGAACCTCCGGATGTTGACCGTCGCCTGCCGGATGCGGTTTTCGTTCTCCACAAGGGCAAAGCGGACATGATCGTCTCCCATCGTTCCGAAGCCGACCCCGGGGGAGACGCCGACCTGGGCTTCGGACATGAGCATCTTGGAAAACTCGAGGGAGCCCATGAACTCCCACGGAGCCGGGATCCTGGCCCACAGGAACATCGATCCCTTCGGCATCGACACCTCCCATCCGGCCCGGAGCAGACCGTCGACCAGGACATGGCACCTCTTTTCATAAATCGAGGCGATCTGCCGGGGAAAGTCGTCCATCTGGTTCAAGGCGATGATGCTGGCGATCTGGATCGGCTGGAAGGTCCCGTAATCGAGGTAGCTCTTGAGCCGGGTCAGGGCATTGACCACCGTCCGGTTTCCGACGCAGAAACCGACGCGCCAGCCGGGCATGTTGTAGGACTTCGAGAGGGTGTAGAACTCGATCCCGACCTCCTTCGCCCCGGGCGTGGAGAGGAAGGAGGGAGCCCGGTATCCGTCGAAGGTGATGTCGGCGTAGGCCAGATCGTGGACCACGAAGAAGTTTCGCTCGTGGGCCAGGGCCACCACCTTCTCGAAAAAACCGTCGGGGACGGTGAGGGTCGTGGGATTGTGCGGATAGCAGAGAAGGACAGCCTTGACCGGCCCCCCGGCCCGGTCGAGGGCCTCCAGGAGATCCTCCCAGACGTCCCGCCCGGGGATCATGGGGTAATGGCAGACCGTGGCTCCCGCCAGGACGAAGCTGAAGGCATGGATCGGATAGGTGGGGTTGGGAACCAGAACCCGGTCGCCCGGATCGATGGTGGCGAGCGCCAGATGGGCGATTCCTTCCTTCGAGCCGATGGTGACCACCGTTTCGGTGTCGGGGTCGAGAACCACATTGTGGCGCCGGGCGTACCAGGCGGCAATCGCCTCCCGAAGCCTGGGAATCCCCTTCGAGGTCGAGTACCGGTGGTTGCGGGGGTTGCGCACGGCCTCGACAAGCTTGTCCACGATGGGCGGCGGAGTCGGGAGATCGGGATTGCCCATCCCGAGATCGATGATGTCCTCCCCCCGGCGCCGGGCGGCGAGCTTCATGTCGTTGACGGCACTGAAGACATAGGGAGGAAGCTGACTGATTCGCTTGAATTCCATCATTTTGAGAACTCGGCCTTCCGACATGAGATGCACAGGATATCGTTGCGGGACATCCGGTCCGGGAGGATACGCGAACCGGTCCCGAACCCCGATTATCGCAAATTCCCATACGTCCTGCAAACAAGGCTCCCCTTCCGATTTCCGAGATAGAAACGATGGCAACCCTTCCGGACGGATTATCGAGGGGAATTTTTACAGTCGGACCCGTTTTGACATTCGGATCATTCCAACACTTCTGTTATCCAGTCAGACCGATCCTTGTCTGAAAAATCCTCAGAGTCCTATCGAGTCACTTTTCCGATTCTTGGAAGGGTAATACATTCCTGGATAGGGGAAGTTTGATTTTCAAGCTACTAAATCTTTACCCTCTATCCTAATGCTCCTTGGGACGGATGCGGAGTCGGTGGATCGGTAACGATTCCAATCCCAACCCTTTTCACGGAAAACCGCTACCAGACATCCTATGACATGTGGTCTAACACGACGCTCAAGCCGACTTTGCTCTCGTCTCAGGTTTGCGCTGGACGTCAAAAACGAGACAGACATGATCCTTGAAGTTGCAAGATTGAAGGTGCGCCTCGGAGAAGGCCCCGAATTCGAAAAGGCATTTTCGAAAGCGCAGAACATTATCTCGTCCATGCCCGGTTACGTTTCGCACGAGTTGCAACGTTGCCTGGAATTGAAGGACACCTATCTCTTGCTGGTGCGCTGGCAACGGCTGGAGGACCACACGATCGGTTTTCGTCAGTCCCGCCAATATCAGGATTGGAAAGAACTCTTGCATCATTTTTACGAACCGTTTCCAACGGTGGAGCATTATGAACCAGTGTTTATCTCCCAACAACATGGCATTCGATAGGGATGGAAAACGTCGCGAACTACTACAAAGGAGGTTAAATGGCGGGATGCAAAGGGGTTTCGCTAAAAGGCCTATTGACGATGTTCCTTTCATTGATCGTATTGACCGGCTGTGCAACTCAAGCGAAATACAGAAAAGTTGTCGATTCATGGATAGGAAAAAGCAGCAAAGAACTTGTTCGGACTTGGGGATATCCCAAATGGCAAGTGACTGCTCCGAACAAAAATATCGTCTACGTCTACCAAAAATCCCGCATGCTCACTTTTACCCAGAATTATTATACCCCTGAATACGGGGGAGAATATGGCGCGTATGGAGGCTCTTCAAGCTCTCAATCAGAAAAGCTTGTCTGTACGATATGGTTTGAAATTGATCGACACGACAATGAAATTGTAAAGGTCTTGTTTAAAGGAGACCTCTGTGTTGCGGGAGGTATGGGAGGAGACCATCCGAAACCGCCTCCCGGAAGCGGATAGCAATCTTACGTGATCCGAATACCGGGGTCTTCCCTCTACGGGGATCTCGGGATCGGGGTCAAGATCCTGCCCCTCACGATCGTGGCCAAGGTGGCATATCTTCCCGCTCCCGGAGCGTTCGGAGGAAGCTCGTTCCTCTTCCCGATCTCCGTCTGGTTCAATCTGTAAAGTGTAAGGAGAACGGTAAATGGAGTGTGATCTCCGGGATGAAAACGAATAAAGTCGGTGTACAATAACAGGAAACAAGATCTGTGAAAAAGAGAGTAAAATGGTTTCCGGAAATCACTCTTAAGGGCCTAAAGCCTGGAGGGGCTCTCCTTCTTTCGGGGAAAGCGAGCCTTGAAAACCCGTAACACGGTCCTTCTGATCGTCGCCGGCCCGAACGGGCCGCGAATGGAAAAAGGGTAAGCATTCGTCCATCCCGTCCCCCCTTTTCCTGGAGGCACTGGACTCCTTGCTTTAAATGTGGTATTTCTATGATCCATGAACACTGTGGAGCCTCTTCCCCTACCACCTTCCGGATCCGACGTCGAGATCGTGACTCCGGATCTGTCCCTTCTCCCCGAACCCTGCCGAACGTGTTCCCACACCGCCGGTCTCATGGGGGATCACTCCACCTCGCCCAAACAGAAC
>JAMCWM010000047.1 GCA_023481175.1 Nitrospirota bacterium | reverse complement strand
GAAGTGCTCTGGAAGGGGCTCCAGGCTCTCGAGAAAATTGCCGAATTTTGGGAAATTCTTGAGAAGATGCGCCAGGCCGGTCCCACATCTCCTGTGCCCAAGCGCCGGAGATATGGGTAAAGGTCAGCTCCAGAAGGGGTTGTCCCTTTAGCCGATTCCGAGAGCGGTTTTTTTCGAGGAGGTCGGGGTGGACCCAGAACGTCGGACAGGAAAATTGGGGAAGTCGTTCGGAAAAAGTGGAACGATAAACTGTGCTTATCCGGTTGTTACACCCGCCTATTAGATGTAGATGTTTCGTAATTTAGAAAAAGACATATTTGGGACTTACACAGCTGTTGCCGTAGGTTCGATCCCCGCTCCGCCTACCCTATTTTCCTTTTGAACCCTCTTCCCTTCCATGGATTCGGTTCTTCGATGATGGCGTCCTGCGGAGTTCTCCCAAGACAGGGTACCTGTTCCAGTTTTCCGGACAATCACGAAAGAGCATCGGGGGAGTGACGAATCGTCGGAGCGCCTTCCGAAGAGGGAATGACCGGTCTGGAGTCCTCCCAGCAGACCGCATTCTTGCCCCGTCTCTTGGCCGCGTACATCAGCTCGTCGGCCCGGTGAAGAAGGTCGCCCAGACTCTCTCCAGGCCGGTACTGGGTCAGGCCGATGCTGACGGTCACCGAGGTTCCGTCGGGGCGCGTCACGTCCCTTTCAATCCGTTTCCGAAGGCTTTCCGCGAATGGACGAGACTCTTCGAGAGGCTGTCCCGGAAGCAGGAGGAGGAACTCCTCGCCTCCGAGGCGGACGAAGGAATCCCCTTTCCGGACGGAGTGACGGATGGACTCCGACATCTGCGCCAAAACGCGGTCACCCGACTTGTGTCCGTCCTGATCGTTGATGGGCTTGAAGTCGTCGATGTCGAGCAAGGCGACGGACAGCTCCATTCCGGGAATCCGGTCAGCCTGGCCCATCAGCTTCGACAGCTGCTCGATTCCGGCCTTCCGGAGGAGGGCCCCCGTCAGGCTGTCGAAAAGAGCCTCGAATTTCAGACGGGACTGGTAGGTATGGATGACCCGGTAGTGGTACCAGGCGAGCAGCACGGCAACGACATAGGCAAGAACGGAACTCAGGAAGACGGGAAGGGAAACGGGCGGAATCCGGTTTAAAATCGGGAAAAAGACGTAGCCAAGCGCGAGACCTCCCAGGGCCATGCCGTTCCACCAGAGCGCCCTCCGGTATCCCAGAAGAAAGAAGTAGGTAAGAGGGAAGACCGGAAACCAGATAAGCATCAGGATTTCGTTGAGGGACAGGAAGGCCCCCAGGATCTGCTGGGCCAGGATCAATCCGGCAAAACCCGTCAGAACCCTTTTGTAGTTCTCCGGTTTCCGGTGGAGCAGGAGCAGAAGAAACGGCGCGACTCCGGAAAAGAGAATGGAGGGGATGACGCGGAAAAATTCGTTTCTTGAGAGTTCGACCGCGGTCATCGCAAGCGAAGAAAGGATGCCGATCGAACCGCCGATATAGAGGAAATGGATTCTGTCCCGAACGAAGGGCGGGTCATCGTCGAGTTCAGGAACCATTGTGTGGAGGTGGTTGTCGGGTGTCACAAACGCTCCCTGACGCTGGGATGGTTCCCCCTCCGTGCAAGATCGAAGAACTCTTCGGAATCGGGGTGGTCGATGGATCAAAGCTGTGTTCCAAATTCTCGGTGGACGGAAGGGTTATTATGCATCGATTGCGAGTCAATTTCATTACAATCCATTTTTTCTTCCCGGACAACAGACGAATCGATGGATTGTCGCATGAGAACGCCCCTTCGTCCGGACTTTTTCAAAGTTTTGAAAATCCTTCCGATGATCCGATCCCGGACCGCTTGCGTCCCGGACTCGATCGGATTCCTCCTGCCCCGGCGCCTCACGTGTGAGAACGAGAGTCCGTCTGCCCCTCTCCCGATACCGGTGAGTGAAGGGTTGTCGGAGAGGACGGCAGAGGCCGGGGGGATTGTCTTGACCCTATACGCCATCCCCTGATCGCTTTCGTGAGTCCCCGATTGGGAAGGCCTGCGGATCCTTCCGGAATTCAGCCGACATGTCGGTCGTCCCGGCCATCCTCTGGAGCATGATGCCCATGGCCGAGGATGCCACGAGCCGGCATCGCAGTAAATTCTCTTTCCCGAAGCGACGGTTGCGACGATGGACCCCTTTCGAAAAGCACCATCGGCCTCTCTCCCGTTTCTTTCGATAACAATAAATGACAGAGTTTTTGAATGATGCGGTCGAATGGGTCGTGCGGATCCGCTCGAAGTCCCTTTATCTTATTGAAGGGGCAAGACTCCGTGGGGGGGAGGATGAGCCACGATTCGATTTGATCAAGGACATGGATGAGAACTTATTCATTCGAGAATGAGTTTCAAAATTTATATCTTAATTTTATAATAACTTAATGGCCTTTGCCTAAAGGGTCGGCCGATTGAGGATTGCCGTCCTCCCCAAGAGGTTGTAAGCTTGAACAATGTTATATTCCGGGACACTCTGTTTTTCTTGAATCCGGTGTCTCGAGTTCTTGTTCTGCGAATGGCTGGCCTGATCCGCCTTAAATAAAGGAGGCGGAAAAGGTCTGCCCTTTCAGAAAGAGACAAAAGTGGAAGATTGGAACGGACCGTCTCCTGTCCCGAATCATTCCCGGTCAGACACCTCGAGAGAATTTTCCCGGAAGGAGGGGAGACCGGTGACTCCTCCGGCGGACACCGGGACTTCCTCTGGGCTTTCCGTCCTCCGTCACTCCGTCCTCCGGATTCTCTCCCGTGTCATTGGAGCGCTGACGGCTTTTTCCGCCGGGCTTGGCCTAGCCGGATTCGCCCCCCTCAATGCGGGAATCGCTCTGGCTCTCCTTTTTGGCGGCCTGGCCCTTCTCTTCGACGGCTTCTTTGTCCTGGACTTCCCCGTCGGACGTCTTCTCTCCGGGGTGATGCTCCCCTTCTCCTTCCTTCCGGCTCTTGGCCTTCTCTCCGTCTTCCACCTCGGCGACATCCCCCTGCTGTCCCGAACGGGAGGGATTCCCCCCCGTCCCGATTCCTCGATGGCGCTCCCCTTCCTCGCCTTGGCTCTTTTCCTGATCGATCGCGAAACCGGCCGGAGGGGCCGCCCCTCGGAATGGCTCGCCCTTGCCTCTGCGATCGTCGTCTTTCCTGATCTGCTCGGTTATCTTTACGGGATAAGATCCTTTTTCTTGGCCTCCCCTTTCTCGACCAGGCTTTCCCCCTTTTCCGCATTTCTGATCGCATCATTGGCGTTCGCCCTGTTCTGTGCCCGCCCGGACAGGGGATTCATGGGGGTGATCATGGGAGAGAGGAGCGGGGGGATGATGGCCCGTCGTCTTGTTCCCGCGGCCATCCTTGTGCCTCCCCTCGCCGGCTGGCTCCGGCTTTATGGAGAAAGGAACGGATATTACGACCTCGACCTGGGCCTCGCGCTCTTCGCGACTCTGAATGTGCTCATCTTCGTGGGGCTTGTTCTCTGGAACGCGCGGACGCTCGACGAGGCCGACGGGGAGCGCAGAAATTTCCGGCTCGCCCTCGAACGCTCCAACGAGGAGCTCGAGGCTCAGGTCCGGTCCCGGACGGAAGAGCTTCGGGAGGCCAATGCTGCCCTTGAGGCCAGAATCGGAGATCTCCGGAAGAGCGAGGGAAAGTTCCGGGATCTGATCGAGGCGGCCCCCGACGCGATTGTCATCACCGATCAAACCGGAAGAATCGCCCTCGTCAACCGTCAGGCGCTCGAGACCTTCGGATATGCGGCTTGCGACCTTCCGGGCCGGACGATCGAGATCCTCGTTCCCGAACGATTCCGGAAGGATCACATCCTCTCCCGGACCCGCTATTGCCAAAATCCGGGCTACCGTCCCATGGATCCCGAAAGGAAGTTCTACGCTCTCCGAAAAGACGGAACGGAGTTCCCCGCGGAGATCAGCCTCAATCCCGGCCGAAGCGGGGATGAGATCCTTATCGTCGCCATCGTCAGGGACATCAGCGAACGGGTCCGGACGGAAGAATCCCTCCGCGCCTACCGGGAGGGTCTCGAAGAGATGGTCCTGGAGAGGACCCGGGAACTCGAGGCTGCGATCGAATCCCTTCAAGCCTCGGAGGAGCGATACCGGCTTCTCAGCGACGCGTCCCTGATGGGTGTCTACCTGATCCAGGACGACCTGTTCCGGTACGTCAATCCGGCCTTCGCGAAGATCTTCGGATGCGTCCGGGACGATATCGTCGACCGCATGGGTCCGAAGGACCTGACCGCTCCGGAAGACAGGGGCCTGGTGGCGGACAACATCCGCAGGCGTCTCGACGGGACCGCACCCCAGCTGCATTACTGTTTCCGCGGAATGAAAAAGGACGGGGAACGGGTCGATGTGGAGGTCCAGGGGGTCCGGATCCTCTACCGGGGCCGGCTGGCAATCACCGGAAGCCTCCTTGACCTGACGGAGAGGAACCGGACCCGGGACCTTCTGGCCCGGCAGTCCAACGACCTGGAGAAGGCGAACCGCGATCTCGAGCGTCGCGTCGCCGATCTGGCCGCCATCAACAGAGTTGTCGGCCTTCTGGAGAGTTCTCCCGACCTTCCCGCCCTCTTCGGATCCATCGCAAAGGAAATTCTTGAGATAAGCGGCGGAAGCCTTGTCTTCATCTTTCACCCGGATCCGGAATCCGGGACAATGATCGCCGACACCAGCCTCACCGGGACGGGTTCTCCGGTCGGTCCCGGCCTTTCGGAAGAGATGGGGGAGCTGGCCTTCCAATGGCGTCCTCTTGAGCGTCCGGCCCTCTTCGGGCGGCAGCAGTTGCCGGAGAGTACCCTCTGGAAGAGCGGGATCGAAGTCCTGGTATTGCTGCCCCTTCCGGGTTCTTCGGAACCTTCCGGGGTTCTTGTCCTCGCCTTTCCCGACCCTTCGGATATCGCGGGGGACCGACTGGAATTTCTTGAAAATCTGGCCCGCCAGCTGGCGCTCGGACTGGAAAGGGCCCGGCTCCATGCCCGCGCCCTGGAGTGGGCCGCCGAACTCGAGCGGCAGGTCGCCCGGCGGACTTCGGATCTCGAGGCGACCAATCGGGAGATCGAATCCTTCAGCTACTCCGTCTCCCATGACCTGAGAGCCCCCCTGCGGGCGATCGACGGCTTCAGCCAGGCCCTGATCGAGGATTATTCGGAGCGTCTCGACCTGCAAGGGCAGGATTTCCTGGCCCGGGTCCGGAATGCCGCCCAGAGGATGGGCCAGCTGATCGATGACCTCCTCGACCTGTCGCGCGTCACGCGAAACGAGGTCGTCAAGGAGAAGGTGAATCTGGGAGCCATGGCCGAAGACATTCTCGGCGAGGCGGTCTCCCGGTCTCGCCGGAAGGTGGACTGGAGCGTCGCGCCCGGCCTCGACGTCTGGGGGGACCCGCGGCTTCTCCGGATCGCCCTCACCAACCTTCTGGACAACGCGCTCAAATATACGAAATTTTCCGATCCCGCCCGGATCGAGGTGGGATGGTTTATCGAGGCCGATATCCCCGTCTATTACGTCCGGGACAACGGGATCGGCTTCGACATGGCCCGGGCCGGAAAGCTGTTCGGGGCCTTCCAGCGATTTCACGATCCCCGGGAATTTCCCGGAAACGGGATCGGCCTGGCCACCGTCCAGAGAGTCGTCCGCAAGCATGGCGGAAAGATCCGGGCGGAAAGCGCCCCCGGAGAAGGGGCCACCTTCTTTTTCACGCTGGAGGAGGAGAAGGGATGGGGGTTCGGTTCAGCGTCCGGGCCAACCCTGAACTATCGTGAAAACAAAACATGATATTGTGGGAGATTTCCATGAAGGATAAGGTGATTCTCCTGGTCGAGGACAACCCCGACGATGAACTGCTGACCTTGCGCGCTCTCAAGAGGAACAACATCGAAAATCGTGTTCTCGTCGCCCGGGACGGCCAGGAGGCGCTCGACCGGCTGTTCGGGGTCGACACCGCCGACCCGCCGGAGCTTCCGACCCTGGTTCTGCTCGACCTCAAGCTTCCCCGGGTGGAGGGGCTGGAGGTTCTCCGGAGAATCCGGTCCGATCCCCGGACAAGGCTCCTTCCGGTCGTCATCCTCACCTCCTCGAAAGAAGAACAGGACGTTGTCAGCGGATATTCGCTGGGAGCCAACTCCTACGTCAGAAAACCCGTAAACTTCGACGAATTTCTTGAGGCGGCCCGCCAGCTCGGGCTGTATTGGCTCCTTCTGAACGAGCCGATCCCGGACGGAAGGAAAGGATAGCTTATGGAAAGCACAGGAACCCTTTTGAATGTTCTCGTGATCGAGGACTCCGAGGATGATTGCCGGCTTCTCCTCCGCGAACTCGAACGGGGAGGATTCCCTTCGTCTTATCTGAGAGTCGACTCTCCGGAATCCCTTCGTGAGGCTCTCCGCACCCGCCACTGGGACATCGTCTTCAGCGACTACAGCATGCCGGAGTTCACCGGCACCCAGGCCCTGGCGATCATCCGTGACCACGACCCCGTCCTTCCTTTCATTTTCGTATCCGGGACCATCGGGGAGGAAGTCGCCGTCAACGCCATGAGGCAGGGCGCCCAGGACTATGTCATGAAGGACAACATCAAGCGTCTCATTCCGGCCGTGGCGCGCGAACTGAGGGAGGCATCGGCGGAAAGAGGGCGGAGACGGGCCGAAGAGGAGCGGAGAAAATTCGAGGTTCGATTCCAGAATATCCTGACGATGGCCGCCGATGCCATCATTTCCGTGGACGAAGAGCAGAGGATCGTGATTTTCAACCGGGGGGCCGAAACCATTTTCGGCTATACGCAGGAAGAGGCGATCGGCCTTTCCCTGGACAATCTGATCCCCGAAAAGGACCGGACCCGCCACAGAGCCCATGTGGCCTCCCTCGGGGATTCCCGGGATTTTTCCCGAACCATGACAGAGCGTCGGGACATCTTCGCCCGAAGGAAGGACGGGAGCCTTTTTCCCGCGGAAGCCAGCATCTCCAAACTGACGGAAGAGGGGCGCGTCACGTATACCGTCATTCTTCGCGACATCTCCGAGCGGAAACGCTCGGAGGAGCGGCTGCACTTTCTGGCCCATCACCATCCCCTCACGCATCTTCCCAACAGGCTTCTTTTTCACGAGCGCCTCGAGGAAGCCATGAGGGACGCCAGAACCAAAGGGCGGCGAGTGGGGGTGGCCTTTCTCGATCTCGACCGCTTCAAGACCGTCAACGACAGTCTGGGCCATTCGGTGGGGGACGACCTCCTCAAGAGGGTCGCCGAAAGACTGAGGGAGGTTTCCAGGGGAGGGGACACGGTGGCGCATCTGTCGGGGGACGAGTTCGCGCTGATCCTTGCGAACATGGGAAGGGCCGAGGACGCCCATCTCGTCGTCGCGAAGATCCAGAGGTGCTTTTCGAGGCCTTTCAAACTGGGAGTCCACGAACTCTTCACCAGCATCAGCCTCGGGGTGACGCTTTTTCCCGATGACGAAGACACGGCCGAGGGACTTCTCCGGAACGCCGACATCGCGATGTATCGCGCCAAAGGGGCAGGGGGAGACACCTTTCGCTTCTATTCGGCCGAGATGACCGAGGAATCCCGGAAGCTCCTGACTCTGGGGACCGAACTCAGGAGGGGTCTCGAGCGAAAGGAGTTTCTCCTGCACTATCAACCTTTCGTCTCTCTTTCGGACGGACGGATCTCCGGGATGGAGGCTCTCGTCCGATGGCAGCACCCCGAACGGGGGATCATCTATCCGAACGATTTCATTCCTTACTCCGAAGAGACAGGGCTGATCGTTCCCCTGGGAAAGACCATTATTCGAAGGGCCCTCGGAGAATGGAGGAGACTTTCGCCTCCCTTTCGCCTGGCCGTGAACGTCTCCCCCCGGCAGTTCCATCAGAACCTCTTCGAGACCTTCTCCGCCATCCTCGACGAAACCGGCTTCGACCCGGCCTGCCTCGAGATCGAGATTACCGAGTCGACTCTTATGGAAAACATCGACCATTCTCTTCATACCATGAAGAAATTCCACGAAAAGGGGGTTCAGTTTTCCGTGGACGATTTCGGGACGGGGTACTCGAACCTCTCCTACCTGAAGCGTTATCCGATCAGTCGTCTCAAGATCGACCGCTCCTTCATTGTCGGTCTTCCCGACAGCGAGGACGATGCCGTCTTGGCCAGGGCCATCATCGCCATGGCACGGAGTCTGGGGCTCGAAATCATCGCCGAAGGGATCGAGACGCCGGAACAGAAGCGCTTTCTCGGGGACGCCGGCTGCCAGTTTGGGCAAGGGTATCTCTTCAGCCGACCGAAGCCCCCCTCGGAGATGGACGCGTTGCTTCGGGGGGATCAAACGGAAAAAGGGGTCCCCTCGCCCGGACATCTGTTATCGTCCTGAATGTTCGCAACGACGGAGATCGGGCCTTTCCTGGCCCGGATATCCTGATTGTATGAAGATTCCGAAGGAACGAAGTCGGACGGGAAGGGACCGTCCATCCCGGAAAGGCCGTAAGCCCTGGGCCATTTTGGCCTTCTTTTCTACTTTCAGGGGTTGGACCAATACCATGCTGTTCCGGCGAAGCGCTCCCGTCTCCGACGGAGGGCGGTTGTCGGCGGAGAACATATGAATCGCACCATACGTTCCGTTCTCGTTTTGCTTCTGGCCGTTCCCTTTCTCTTTCTCCTGGGGGAAGGATGGGATCTTGCGTTTTTGAAAACCCCCCGCCTCCAGAAGAGAATGGAGCGGCTTTCCATCGTCTCGTACGATCTCTTCTCGATCCAGAAAAATCTGCTCTTCCTTCTTTCCGAAACCGGAAGGGCCCTCGATCCGGCCCAGGTCCGGGGATATCTGGCGCAGATAGACTCCTGTCGCATGGACATCGCGTACCGGGGATCGGTGCTTTCGTCCGGGCAGCGCCGGACGCTGGAAAAATTCTCGCATCTTCCGGAAATCCGGAACGGGCGGGGGCCCTTCTTTCTTCGCCTCTCCACTCTTCTGGATGTCTCCGTCGATCTCCTGAAAAGTGTCGAGGAACTCAGGAAGGACTCCACGCTGGAAGCGGCCCGGGCCAACAGCCGTCTCAACCGGATCGCCCTTTGGCTCTCCTTGCTGTTTGCCGGGTCCCTCGGGGCCTCGGGAATCTGGATCTCCCAGAATCTCACCATACATAAGCTCTCCGAATTCAACACCCTGTTGACGAAGGTCAACCAGGTCGTGGCCTCTGCCGGCGGAGAGTCCGACCTTATCCAGGCCATATGCGATCTTGCCGTGCACCACGGACATCTGTCCCTGGCATGGATCGGCCGTCCGGACGACCTCGGATTTTTCCGGATCCTCGGGGTCTCCGGCGTGGCGGAGTACCTCGAGGGAGCCAGGATTTCTGTCGATCCCTCCTCTGCCGGCGGTCAGGGGCCTGTGGCATTGGCCTGGAGGAACGATCGTCCCTGCTACATACAATCCCTCGTCGAGTCGAAGATTCCCCCTGACTGGAAGAACCGCGCCCGGCGGTTCGGGCTGGAGGCGGTCGCGGCTCTCCCCATCCACCGGGGAGGAGCTATCTGGGGTGTTTTTACGGTATACCACCGCAGACGGAATATGTTCGACGCGGGTCTCCAGAACCTGCTCGAGGAACTCGCCACCGACATCTCCCGGGGTTTCGATCGCATGGATACCTTGCACCGCCAGGAAATCCTTTCCAGTGCCATGGCCTCCGTCGGGGAGGGCGTGTTCATTTGCGACGCCCAAAAGCGGATCGTCTACGTCAATGACGCATTCACCGCCTTGACCGGATATGCTTCTTCCGAAATGTCCGGAGAGGATGCCTGTCACGTTCTCCATTGTTTTTCCGATTCGGGAGCGAAGAGCCGGATCGCCGAAGCCCTCGACAGCGGATCGGGATATCAGGGAGAGATCCTGAGCGAAAGAAAGGATGGTTCCCGGTTCTGGCTTCTCCTGACCGTCAATCCCGTACGCGGCGGGGGAGAAAGGGTCGTCCGGTTTGTCGGCGTCATGCGCAACATCACCGCAATTCACGATTTGAGCGAACGCATGGGGTTTCAGGCTTCCCACGACGTTCTCACCGGCCTCCCCAACCGGAGAGCCCTCCAGGCGCATCTTTCCCGGGCCATTTCCCTGGCTTCCCGCAATGGGACCGCCCTTGCCGTGGGCATGTTCGACCTGGACGACTTCAAGCCTGTCAACGACAATTTCGGCCATGAGGCGGGCGACCGCCTCCTCCGGGACCTGGCCGGGCGCCTTATGTCGGACATTCGGGAGAGCGACTTCCTGGCCAGGCTGGGGGGCGACGAATTCGTGGTCGTGATCGAGAACCTCGATGTCCAGAATCCTCTTCTGAAGCTGGAACCCTTGCTCGAACGACTTCATCGGGCGGTCGAGCCCCCCTTCGACCTCGCGGAGGGCCGGACGGTTTCGGTCAACCTCAGTCTGGGGATTGCCCTGTATCCCCTCGACGGGAATACCGGCGACCTTCTTCTGCGGGAGGCCGACGCGGCGATGTTCCAGGTCAAGGAAAAGAAGCACGAACGACTCTCCTGGTGGCAACGGGGCAGCCGTCCTCCCTCCCAGCCCCCGGCGGAGAAGGCCTTCGACCCCTATGGCCCGGAGACGGCCGCCCTCCTCGACCGGGCCGGCCCCTGGATCGAATCGGTGATCGGGATCTTCCTGGCGGAGTTTTTCGAACTTCTGGCCCGGAACGCCGAACAGGCGGCCATCCTGTCCGCGCTGGACGAGGAGGAGAGGCAGAAACTCCGGGTGGTTTTGGCCCGTCACCTGACGTTTCTCTTCAGGTCCTCCACGAATCGGAAGATGATCCTGGCGCAGGGAAAGCGGGTGGGGAAAACCCACACCCTCGTCGGGGTGAGAGGTCCGTACCTTCTCCAGTCGAAAGGGCTCTTCGACCGTATTCTGATCGAGAACATGAACCGGTCGCTTCTTCCGGCGAGGGAGCGCTACCGGATGCTTCTGATCGCCGAAGCCCGGCTGGGCGAGGACATCCAGGAACAGCTCCGCACCGAGATCGCCATCACGGGAGCGTATTTCGATATCCTGTCCCATCCGTTGCCAAAAGAGGACGCCCAATGGAAGACCGCCTGCAAGAGGGAGCTCGTCATTCTGGGAAGCCTCCCGGGGATTTTGTCGGCCGTTCTTCTGGGGCCGGAGGGAGAGAAATCCTTCGCGGTCCTCTCGGTCGCCGGTCTCCGGGGGACGGACTTTGCCAAGTTGCTGCAGGCTCCTGGCAGGGAAAAGGGAGCGGACCCCGCGTTCCTTCGCTCTCTGGAATCTTTCAATCAGGCCATGGAGGGGGGGCGGATCTTCAGCGCCTCCTCCGTCGACCGGGATCCCCGGTTCGCCTTTCTGGCCGAGGCTGCCCGGAAAACGGGAATTCGTTCTCTTCTTTTCATTCCCGTGAGAAACGGGTCGGAAGAACCGATCGCGGTGGTCTGTCTCGCCGGGTCCTTCCCGAACATGTTCGAAGCTCTCTGGATGCAGCAGTTTTCCCATGGCCTGGGAGAGCGCTGGACCCAGATATATTCGCAGATGGCCCATGGGATTGGGGAAACGAGAAGAGGGGAAAAATGAGGAAGGGCCGGAGAAGAGAGACACGATGGTTTCTGGCTTTCCGGAACTTCAACACATGGGCGGGAACCATCCGGAGGCTCCGGAAGTTTGCAAAAGAATGATAGAGGGCAATTTGAAGCCAGGATTTGTCAAAAACGAAGAAACTTGAACTTCTCCGCCCGGTTTGGTAAGGTTTTGAAAAATCTTGGCCTCATTCTATATTGCAATTGATTATGTTGAAATATGTTTTGTTATTACATTTTTTGAATGCTAAAATGATTTCTCGCGGATTTTGTCCGATAGGCGGAAAGAGAGTCTCCTGCCCCCTTGATCCAGCTGGCAGAAACCGATTTCTTCGGAGATTTCCGGAGGGGACACGGTGTCGTTGCGGAATTTACAAGGAGGTCCTTGCATGGAGGATGTCAATATAGAGGACTATTATTCCATTTCGTGTTGCAAGGTCGATCGGGTGCAGGCCTGGATTGCGGAGGGAGTTCCCCAAAAAAGACCTACCTTCAGACGAGGCTTGGAATCGGTAAAGAAGCTGAGGTCGCCCAGAGGAAAGAGCTTCGTAACGAACTCGTCCAGGCGGAGCGGAAAAACCGGTGGAAGTTCCCGTTGCCTGCCCCTGATGCCGGCATGCGGTCAGAAAAGGCGGCATGCCGGTCCGGGAGCTTGGCATCGCCCACCGGGCCGTCAACCTGGACAAGGGAGTGCGGTTTCCTGGAATGGCTGTCATGGCTCTCGAGAAATGTTCGGAGGTTTTCCGGAGAAAAAAAGGAAGGGCATCACGTTTAAAGCCTTTCAGCTTGGCTCGCTCAAGGATACGGAGGGTCAGCAATGGAAAGTTGCAACACGTTACGGGAAGATCCCCTTAAGGAGACTGATGCCCGGAACTTCCATGAACATTCGGACGTCCGACCGAGTTTGCCCAAGGGAATCCTTTTAAGACTCCTTGACTTCCCCATGAGCCGGAGGTTTTGCCCTTTGGAAAAATTTTCGCAAGGAATCAAGCCGACTCATTGTCTGTTCCCCGGACTCCGATTCATGGATGATCGATCATGAGGACGGCAGGGGAGGCAGGCCGAAAAAGGCGCAAGCTGTTCCTGTCAGCCGCAACGGCTTTTGTGGGGGCCGCTCTCCTCGGAACCGGATTTTATCTTGTTTTCCTCTTCCTCCATCTCTCCCGGGAAAAACAGGGCCTGGAAAACCGGATCATGGCCGAAGCCCGGATCATTTACGGGATCGAGGGGAGCGACCCCGCTTTTCTTTTGCTGCCATCCCTCGAACGGGGGGGCAAGACCTCCCCCGCCCTGCTTCTTGGATGGGTCCAGCAAGTCCGAAGCGTCCTCAGGAGTCTTCCGACCATCCCTTTTCCCTGGACCCCTTCCGATCTCCGCATGATCGACCGCCTCGACCGGCTTTACGGACAGTTCTTCCGGGAAATGCTCGCTTCGCCGACCGGACAAGGAGCGTCTCTGCCCGCAACTGTTCGGGAAATTCTGACGATCAGACAGGCTCTTTCCTTGAAAGTCGACCGGAGCCGGCATCGCCTCGAGGGAAAATCCAGGGGTCTCGAGAGGGCGCTCAGCCGGGTCGAGGCGGGCTTCTTCGGAGTGGGACTGGTTTCTTTCGGCCTTTTATCCTATGTCGTCCTGTCACAGCGGGCCACGAGACGATTGCTGAAAGCGGTGTCCTCCTCCGAGTCCTTCCTGAATACCCTGATCGAGGCCGTGCCTGCTGCGCTCTACCTGAAAGACGCCGAGGGACGCTGGCTCAAGGTCAACAGGGCTGGCCTCGACCTCTTCGATCTCTTCGGAAAACCCTGGCAGAACCGGACCGACATCGAGCTTTCCCGGGAGCATCCGTTCTACCGGGAGGCCCTCGAAACGTGCCGGGCGCGTGATCTGGATGCCTGGAAGAGCGGAAAATCCACGGTGGCGATCGAAAGCGTCCCGCAAAAGGACGGGAGACTTCTCCAGCTTGAAACGACGAAGGTTCCCGTCTGGAACCCGGACGGATCCCCGCTGGGACTCGTCGTCAGCGCCTACGATCTCACGGAAAGACTTCATGTTCAGGAAGAGCTCCGGGCGGCCTCGATGTATACCCGAAATCTCATCGAAGCGAGTCTCGATCCTCTGGTCACCATCAGTGCGGAGGGCAAGATCACCGATCTCAACGAGGCAACCGTGCTTGTCACCGGAGTTCCCCGATCCCGCTTGGTCGGCAGCGATTTCTCCGGCTACTTCACCGAGCCGGACAAGGCCCGGGAAGGGTACCGCGAGGCTTTCGAAAAGGGTTTCGTCACCGGCTATCCCCTGTCGATCCGCCACATCTCGGGCAAGGTGACGAAGGTTCTTTTCAATGCCAGCCTCTACAAGGACGAGTCCGGCAAGGTCGCCGGTCTTTTTGCCGCGGCCCGCGACATCACCGAGCTCAAGGAAGCGGAGGACAGGATCCTGGAGCTGAACCGGGATCTTGAGCGACGGGTGGACGAGCGCACGGAACAGCTCAAGACAGCCGTCAAGGATCTGGAGGGGTTTTCCTACTCGGTCTCCCACGACCTGCGCACACCCTTGCGGGCCATCGACGGATTTTCCCGGATCCTTCTGGACGAATATTCCTCGACCCTCGACGACGAAGGGAAGCGGCTACTCAACGTTGTCCGGGAAAATACCAAACGCATGGGGCAGCTGATCGACGACATCCTGCAGTTTTCCCGGGCCGGACGGATGGAAATCACCTTCTCCGAAATCGATATGGAGGGGTTGGCCCGCGAGGTTTTCGAGGAGCTGAAAAACTCGTTCATCGGCACAAGCCGGGTCAAGATCGAGATTGCCCCCCTCCCTCCGGTCCGGGGAGACCGGGCCATGATGCGCCAGGTCTTCGTCAACCTCCTCTCCAATGCCATCAAGTTCAGCCGCGACAGGGATCCCGCCATGATCTTCGTGGGGGCATCCAGAACGGACGAGGGGATCGTGTATCATGTGAAGGACAACGGCGTCGGGTTCGACATGCGTTATGCGGACAAGCTGTTCGGCGTCTTCCAGCGCCTCCACGGCGAAACCGAATTCGAGGGGACGGGAATCGGCCTCGCCATCGTCAAGCGCATCGTCCTCCGTCATGGGGGACGGGTCTGGGCAGAAAGCGCCGTCGGTCAGGGGGCGACCCTCTCCTTTTCCCTTCCCGATAAGGAGTCTTTCCATGAGTGAGAATACCAAGGCGGTAGAGATCCTGCTGATCGAGGACAGCACGACCGATGCGGAGCTTGCCATTCGTGCGCTGCAGAAAAGCCGTTTGGCCAACCGGCTGGTCTGGGTCAAGGACGGCGCGGAAGCGCTGGACTTCATCTTTGCAACCGGGGCCTACGCGGATCGGGAGATTTCCGATCTCCCCAAGGTCGTCTTGCTGGACCTGCGCCTTCCCAAGGTGGACGGGATCGAGGTGCTGCGCCGGATCAAGTCCGATAAGCGGACCGCCACCATTCCGGTCGTTGTCCTGACCTCCTCCAAGGAAGACCGGGATATCGCGGAAAGCTACGGTCTCGGGGTCAACAGCTACATCAGCAAGCCGGTGGACTTCGACGACTTCGCGAAGACGGTCACGGAGCTCGGCTTCTACTGGCTCCTCGTCAACCATCCTCCCCACACTTCGAGATAGGGATGGAGCGGAGCCCGATCGACCGGTCACTGCGCATTCTGATGCTGGAGGACACCCCCTCCGATGCCGAACTGGAGGAGCACGAACTCAAGAAGGGAGGGATCCCCTTCATCCTGAAGCGGGTGGAAACCCGGGAGGCCTTTGTCCAGGCCCTCAAGGAATTCGATCCGGACCTCGTCCTGTCGGACTACAGTCTGCCCGGCTTCGACGGCATGAGCGCCCTGGAAATCCTCCGGAACAACTATCCGGAGGTGCCGGCGATCATGGTGACCGGGGCGCTTTCGGACGTCGAGGCCGTGGAACTGATCCATGCGGGAGCCAAGGACTATGTTCTCAAAGACCGCCTGGCGAGGCTGGTGCCGGCCATTCGGCATGCGCTCGAAACGAGGGAGTCCGAGCGCGCCCGCCGGAAGGCCGAAAAGGCATTGGTCGAAAGCGAAGCGAAGTTCCGGGGACTTGTGGAATCCACAAACGACTGGATCTGGGAGACCGACGAACGGGGCGTCTTCACCTATGCAAGCCCACAGATCCAGGATATCTTGGGCTATTCCCCCCTGGAAGTCCTCGGAAAAAAGCCTCTGGACCTGACGGCAAAAACGGGGAACAGGAACCGGGGAAGGTTCGAGACCTTGCTGGCGGAGAGACAACCGATCCGGCTGTTCGAAAACATCCTTCGGCACAGGAACGGGCAGGACGTTTTTGTCGAAACGAGCGGAAATCCCGTTTTCGATTCCCAGGGCTTTTTCAGGGGGTACCGCGGAATCGACCGGGACATCTCGAAGCGAAAAAAGGCCGAAGGCCAGATCGTCCATCTGGCCTTTTACGACGCGCTGACCGATCTTCCGAACCGACGGGCGTTCAAGCGAAGGATCCAGGAGGAGATCGACAGGCTCTGGAGGAACCCGGGACGCTTCGCCGTCGGTATCC
The DNA here is from genome assembly GCA_023481175.1 of Nitrospirota bacterium. GTDB lineage: Bacteria > Nitrospirota > Leptospirillia > Leptospirillales > Leptospirillaceae > UBA4572. Next base: position 16,586 of record JAMCWM010000047.1, on the reverse strand, counting down.
TCGACCTCGACGGCTTCAAGGAGGTGAACGACCGTCTGGGCCATCCGGCGGGGGACGATCTCCTGGTCCAGGTCGCAAAGCGTCTCCAGAGAGCGCTGAGGTCGTCGGACACCCTGGCCCGTCTCGGGGGGGACGAGTTCGGGATTCTTCTGTCCGAGGTCGAGGAAGAAGACGCCTTTTTCGACCGGTTGATGAAAATCCTTCGGGCTCCCTTCGAGATCGGGGGAGAGCCGGTCGTCGTTTCCGGAAGTTTGGGGATCACATTCAGCCCTCCGGACACCCCCGATGCCGATCTTCTTCTGGCCCACGCCGATCTCGCGCTCTACCGGGTGAAAAACCGGGGAAGAAACGGCTGGGCTCCCTTCCAGACGGAGATGGAAGAGACTCTCGCGTTGCGGCACCGCATCCGGACCGATTTCGAACGGGCCCTGTCGAACGGCGAACTCCTTCTTCACTACCAGCCCCAGGTGAACATGACCACCGGAGAGGTCACAGGCGTCGAGGCCCTGATCCGCTGGAACCATCCGAAGCGGGGACTTCTTCTGCCTTCGGATTTCATCGACGTTGTGGAGAAGAGCGAACTGGTCGCCTCCCTCGGACACTTCGTGCTGAAAGAGGCCCTGGACCAGCAAAGGCGATGGAAGGAGGGAGGGCTCGACCTCCGGGTCAGCGTCAACATCGGGGCGCGGCATTTCCTGTCCGAATCCTTCCCGGAGGATCTCGAACGCGCGGTCGAGGGTCATGACGACTCCCATTCCGTCTCCCTCGAACTCGAGGTCACGGAAACCGAAGCCCTGAAGGACCTGTCCCAGGCGCAGAAGGTCATCGAAAAATGCCGCGCCCTCGGGATCGCGGTCAGCCTCGACGACTTCGGGACAGGGCAGGCCTCCCTGACATCGCTCCAGACCCTCTCCGTGGAGGAGATCAAAATCGACCAGGGATTTGCCCTGAAGATCCGGACCAGCCAGAAAGACCGGGCGATCGTTTCGAGCCTCGTCGTCGTCGGACGGATGATGGAGATCGACGTGATCGTGGAAGGGGTCGAAACGGAGGAGGACGGGCGGGCCCTGATCGACATGGGCTGCGAACTGGCACAAGGGTACGGCATCGCCCGGCCGATGCCGGCAGAGGCGATCCCGAAATGGGTCGCCACATGGAAGCCCTTCGAATCCTGGACCCGGGAGACATACGGGAGATCCGGACCACCATAACGCCTAAACTCGAAGGTTTGGGAGAAAAGCCGGGTCCATGCCGACTTTCGGAGATTCCCGGAGGCCGTCGATCGGGAATATGAAGGGAATCTCCTTCGAATCCTCTTGTCACGGCTGTTCGAGATCTCCGGAAATCCGGTTGGAATGAGTCGCAACGCGAAGGAGGAGCAGAGTCCTATCTATCGATCCTTCCAAGATCTTCGGCAAGCCCTCTGAGTACAACGGGGCAAGCCCGAAGAGTTCGGATTGCAACCTAACTTGCCAATTTGTGGAGGAACCTTGAAAAGGTTTTTGCGCAAGCAAGCAAGAAGGCCGGCCCGGGCGGAGTCGGACGAACCCATGCCCATGAACGAGGGGTCGGCTCCCGACATCATTGACTCCCGCGAAGCCTGGGAGGAAGAACTTCGGGCCCGTCTGGAATTCCTGAATTTCACGGACGAGGACCGGTCCTGTCTGAACGCGCTCCATCAGACCTTGGCCCCTCTCCAGCCCACACTCGTGGACGACGTCGTTCGCTATCTGACCTCTTTCGACCGGGAAGGACGATTCCTCCCTGCCGGCATCGAGCCCTTCAAGCTGGCTTTCGTCTCCCATTTCGAAGGGCTGATCTCCGGCTCCTGCGACCTGGACTTTGTCCGGACCCGGCTCAAGGCGGCGTTCCCCCTGGAAAAGATCAGAATGTCTCCCCACCTTTACCTGGGAGCCTATGTCCGGCATCTTTCGGGCCTACTCCAGGAAATGGGAAAGATTTTTCAGGATCGGCCAATGGACCTGGTCGCTTCCATGCGTTCCCTTCTCAAGGCCGTCATCCTTGATGTGGGACTGACGCTCGACGGAGGGGCTTTCTCCGCCGGGCCTACCCATCGGATACTGAAGGATTTCGGAGCGGAACTTCTCTGGAATCTTCCGGACGGACTCATCCTGCTGTCCTCTTCCCTGACCGTCCTCTCGGCCAACGCCTCCTTCCTCAGCCGGTTCGGCTTTTCGGAGAGATCGCTTCTCGGGCGCCCCTTCGACGCTTCGGTGCATGCGGACGGGTTCCGTGAGGAGATCGACGCCATGCGCACGAACGGCGAAAAGCTCCGGGAAAATATCCTGTTTTCCATGGAGAGGGCCGACGGAGAGAGACGCCATCCCGTGCGCGTCACCTTCGTCGCGCCACATTCTCCCTGCCGGGGATTCGAAGTGCTGGCGATCGTGCGGGACCTGACGGAAGAAGCCCGGATCCGGGCGGAAGCGGACAGTCTTCACCGCCGATTCATCAACCTGGCCGAAACGGCGATCTCCGGGATCGTCCTGACCGATCCCTTCGGGAAGATCGTCTATTTCAACGCCTCCTCGGAAAGAATGTTCGGACTCCCGCGTTCGCGCGCAGAGGGGCAACCGGTCGAGAGCCTTCTTCCGGATCCCGCGCTGCTGTCCTTCCTCCAGGCTGAGGACAGGCGGGCAATTGTCCGGGAGGCCCGGGGCCGCCGTTCCGACGGAACGGAGTTCCCTGTCGAGGTTTCCCTGAGCCACTTCGAAGACGAGGCTGGCTTCCTCTCGACCCTCGTGTTGCGAGACCTTAGCGAGCGCAAGGAGTTCGAGGAACAGATCCTTCGGCTCGCCAACTTCGACTCCCTGACCGGCCTTCCGAACCGGGCCCATCTCGTGACCCGCCTGAACCGGATTCTTGGCCATTCCTCCCGTCGATCCCGTACGGGAGCCCTCCTCTATCTCGACCTCGACCGCTTCAAGGGAGTGAACGACTCCCTGGGACACGACTGCGGCGATGCCCTCCTTGTCGAAGTCGGGAAGCGCCTTTCCGAATGTGTCCGGAAGGAGGACACGGTGGCCCGTTCTGGCGGAGATGAGTTCATCCTGCTTCTGGAAGGTGTCGGCAACAAGAAGGAAGCGGAGAGGATCGCGGAGAAGATCCTGGACGAGGTGGCCCGTCCGTTCGAGATCGACCGTGTGCCCGTTTTCGTGAACGCGAGTCTTGGGATCGCTGTCTGGCCGGAGGACGGAGAGACCTCCGACCTTCTTCTCCGCCGGGCGGACACGGCCATGTGCCGGGCCAAGGAGATCGGGAACACCTGCGCGACTTACGCCCCGGAGGACGGAGTCCGAACGAACCGGATGTACGAGATGGAAAGGGAACTCCGCCAAGCTCTGGAGAAAGGCGAATTCGTGCTTTTCTACCAGCCCCAGGTAGAGATTGCAACAAAACGGGTGGTCGGCGCGGAAGCCCTGATCCGATGGAACCATCCGGCGAAGGGGCTGGTCCTCCCTGACCAGTTCATACCGGTCGCCGAAAGCACGGGGCTGATCGTGGCGGTCGGGGCCTGGGTCATCCAGGAGGCCTGTCGGCAGATCGGGAGGTGGAAAGAGGCGGGGATTCCTCCCTTCCGCCTGACGGTCAACGTCTCCGGGCGTCAGTTCGAACGGGGGAACCTGGCGGAGACCGTCCGGACTGCACTTGAGGATTCCGGAGTCGAGGGACGGTTCCTCGAGGCGGAGGTCACCGAAAGCGTCCTCATAAAACGGACCATGACTCCCAGGGAACTCCAGGAATTGGCCTCGATGGGGGTTCGGACCTCGATCGACGACTTCGGGACGGGATATTCGAGCCTCTCCTATCTCACACGCCTCCCCATCTACAAGCTGAAGATCGACCGCTCTTTTGTCACGACCCTTCCCTCCGACCCGCATGTGAGAGCCATCACGACCGCCATCGTCACGCTGGGATCGGCCCTGGGACTCCGGACGATCGCCGAGGGAGTCGAAACCCCGGAACAGTTCGAGATCCTCAAAGACCTCGGATGCCACGAGGTCCAGGGATACTTCTTCAGTCCGCCGCTTCCGGAGCCCGACTTCGTGAAATGGAACGAGGAAAGAGACGGCGGTTCTCCGTGATGGTAGGGCGCTCTCTTTGAAGAGGCGAAGACCGGCCCCAGGCGTCTTGGGCCAATTTTGAGAAAGGACTCCCTGAATGAAACCTGTCCGCGTCCGGCTCGAGCCGCTCAATCCTGGAGCGGTTATCGTCTCCGATGTCCTCGCCCCTTCGGGTCGGCTTCTTGTCAGGGCCCCGGCGACTCTCGACGAGACTCTGAAAGATCTTCTCCGGAACCACGGAGTTCGGGAGGTTTTCATCGAAGACCGGAGAAAGGGACCCGACGAGGCCGCGAATGGCGAGGTGTCGACGCTTGAAACCCGCCTTTCCTTGCTGGCTAAGGCGGGCAATGCGAGGGTGCGGGATCTTAAGGCTCTTCTGGCCGAGACGATCGGGCAATCCCCTCCGGAGAAGCCCTGATCCCGGCGTGAAGTCCGGGAGTCTCTTCTGCCGGATTTTGGAAAATCGCAGGACGCAAGGGAGGAGAAAAGGCCCTCAATGAAAATGGACGATTTCAATGAGATACTCGAAAACTTCGAGAAAGAAAACGGTTTTTCCACGATGCCCGAGGTGGTGAGCGATGTCCTCTATTCCCTCGAATCAGACCGGACCGCACTGAACGATGTCGCGAAAATCATCAAGAAGGATCCGGGATTCGCCGCAAATATCCTGAAATACGCCAATTCGGGGGCCTACCTCCTCTCCCGGGCAGTTTTCACCGTCGAACAGGCCGTCCGGACGATCGGGCTGGGTCCGCTCAAGGGACTGTGCCTGGCTCTGCCCGTCTTCACGAAATTCAGGCATGTTCCCGGAGTCGGGGAAATCTGGGATCATTGCCGCGCCACGGCCGTCTGTTGTCAGACCGTCGCCCGGGCGATCAACTTTTCCGAACCGGACATCGCCGAAACGTCGGGTCTGCTGCACGATATCGGGAAGGTCGTCCTGGCCGTTTCCGCCGCCAACTTTTTCCAGTCCCAGATCCAGGTCGCGGACTCCCCCGACCGGGACCCGGACTGGAGACAGGAAAAAAAGGTTCTCGGTTTCAACCATTGCTTCATCGGAGCCTGGTTTGCGAGAAAGTTCCGGCTTCCGTCGATCCTCGTCGACGGGATCCTCTGGCACCACGAATTCGAAAAGTCCTCCTATGGGCGCGACTTGACTTGCCTGACCTTCATAGGAGACCAGCTCGCCGCGGCGATCGGACGGGCCCATCCGGATTTTGTGTTTGTCGAGCCGGAATTCGAAAGAGCCTTGAGCCACATGAAAATCGACAACCACCTTCTTCCGGGGATCTTGCAGGACTGCATAACCAGGATCGACATGATCGCGGCCTAGACCCTTGCTATTTGGAGTTCGGGCGAGGAATTCCGGTTCTTGCCGGCACGCGGATAGGGTGGGGGCGAACCGTTCATCCGGGGCGAGACTGAATGATCGCGAGCTTCTTGAAATCTGGGAAGTCTCCTCACAAACCCATGAGCCATCCGGTGAATCTTCCGTGTTATCATCTGGCGATGAGCGTACGGACAAACCTGTCTCGCCCGGTGCTTTTTGGACCCACTTATCCATCGAGAGACAAAAATGAAGGAGCCTCCATTGGAACGGGAACGAGACGCTGATCAAAAGTCCGACTCCTCGTCTCAGGAGGTCTGGGTCGAGACATATGGGAGAAAATCTCAGCCTGTATCGATTTTCCAAGAGAGGGAAGCGGACCTGGAATTCTGATTTTCCCGCCGCTCGGTTCTCCCAAGGAAGACATGGTTTTCTTGTCGGATTACTTTGTCAGGGCCGGGTTTGTGACATTGCGGATGGATCTCCCGGGCTCAGGACAGAGTTCAGGCGTTCTGGCCCTGGACGCCGAGAAAAACTTCAAGGCCGTCATCAGTGATTTCCTGGTGCGATCTGAAATCCGGTTCCCGAAGGTGATGGCCATCGGGATCAGTTTGGGAGCTTACTGGATGATCAGAACGATGGCCGTCGATGACAGTTTTGCGGGAGGCATCGGAATTTCGATTCCGGTTTTCCATCAGGAACAGTGGGATTCTCTTGAGGAAGACACCTGGTCGGTCTTTCAACGTTGTTTCCGTCAGCCAACCCTCGAAATGACGCGCGCCATCGCGACAAAAATGACACTTTACGGGATAGCGGACAAAGTCCGTTCTCCGCTGTTGGCCTTTCATGGCGGGAAAGATACCGTAAGCCATCCGGATTCTCCCGGGATCCTGCAATAATATGCGGGCGGTCCCGTCGACCTTCGCGTGTTTCCCGACGAGGAGCATGGCTGTCTGGGAAAAATGCGCAAGGAGATTCTCCCCAAGGCGGCGGAGTGGAGTCGCGAAACGATCGTCCACACGGTTTAGATCGAGAAGGTATGGTCCAGGCGGATCAACCCCGCCAGAAGGTCTGCGAGGCTCTGAAAGACCTGGACATCGAATTCCAAAAGAGAATGCGGGTCCGGGGACCCTTCTCCGTCTGAAGGGTTTCGACGAGCTGGTGAGAGTGGGTGACCTTGCCGTTCTTCTTCGTGTTCTTGCAGGTGTGGGTAAGCATTGTCCCTCGGGGATGAGCGTAAGAGACCGACCTGCAATACAAAAGATGTATGTCGGGAGCCTTGTTTCATGCAAGTGATTGCGCGTGAAATAAATTCACTTGTTGAGCACGATGAAAAATAGCTTGTATTTTTGGGGTTCTCTGAAAATCAGAGAAGTCCTATACAGGGGATGTCAGAGACTTAGAATTTCAGGAGAATGGGACTTTAGGACAAAAATATCGAACCCTGACCCAGGCAAAATTGCCAGGATCAATAAAATGAGACTATATTGATTTCTTTCGAATGGGATCCTGAGAAGGCGAAGGCCAATGTACGAAAACACGGTGTCACTTTTGAGGAAGCCCGAAGTTGTTTTTACGATCCGCGCCAGATCGCTTTCTACGATCCAGATCACAGTAACGATGAAGACAGGGAATTGCTGATCGCCCATTCCAATCAAGGACGAGTACTATTGGTCAGTTATATGACAAGGATTGACGTGGTTCGCATCATTTCAGCCCGAAAGGCAAGAAAATCAGAGGAGATTCACTATGCGAAAGGAATATGATCTAACCAAGTTGAAAGTCAAGCGTCGCGGTCCTTTGAAAGGCCTTCACGGCGTACCTGAAGCCCCCGAGGTGGAAAGCGGCCAAGTCCAAGTGACGATGGTATTGGACAAGGAGGTAATTATGTTTTACGAAAAAAAAGCGATGGCTCCGGACGGAGGCTCGTTTACCGAAGTTATCAATCGGATCTTGAGAGAACACATGCAAACCCACTAATCTTGACTGTGAAAGTCAAAGACTTCGGAAGCACCGAACCAATAATGGAATGGTCTGTGCAGCCTGGGGTGGAATACCGGCTTCCGGTCAGGTATCCGTTCGAGACAAATTTCAAGGCGGTCATCAGTGATTTCCTGGTGCGATCTGAAATCCGGTTTCCGAAGGTGATGGCCGTATTGCGGGAGGCATCGGAATTTCGATTCCGGTTTTCCATCAGGAACAGGGGGATTCTCTTGAGGAAGACACCTGGTCGGCCTTTCAACGTTGTTTCGGTCAGTCAACCCTCGAAATGACGCGCGCCATCGCGACAAAAATGACACTTTACGGGATAGCGGACAAAGTCCGTTCTCCGCTGTTGGCCTTTCATGGCGGGAAAGATACCGTAAGCCATCCGGATTCTCCCGGGATCCTGCAAAAATATGCGGGCGGTCCCGTCGACCTTCGGGTGTTGCCCGACGAGAAGCATGGCTGTCTGGGAAAAATGCGCAGGGAGATTCTCCCCAAGGCGGCGGAATGGAGTCGCGAAACGATCGCCCACACGGTATAGATCGAGAAGATATGGTCCAGGTGGATCAACCCCGCCAGAAGGTGTACGAGGCTCTGAAAGACTTGGACATCGAATTCCAGGTGTACGATCATCCTCCAATCTCTCATAGGGGTGAGGCATTCCATTTTCCACAAGCCATCGAAGGGGGAAGGTGCAGGAATCTTTTCCTCCGCAACAGCGGAGGGAAAAACCACTATCTGGTCATTCTCGAACTGGACGTTCCGCTCGATCTCGGGATCCTGTCGCAACGATTGTCCGAGAAAAGGCTCGGATTTGCCTCCGAAGAGCGGCTGATGAGGGTTCTCGGAGTTCTGCCCGGTTCGGTGTCGCCCTTCAATTTCTTGAACGGAAAAGGAAAAGATGTTTTCATCATTGTCGACCAGGCCCTTCTCCGCCACGAGAAGCTGGTCTTTCACCCGAACGAAAACACGGCTTCCCTCGTCCTCTCGGTCAAAGACTTCAAGAAGTATCTTCAGACATTGGGGAACAGGATCGAGTTCCTCGACTTGTCACGCTGACAGGATCCCCTCCGGACAGAGGCATAAAGCCGGCTCCGACTCCCGGGAATCCGAACGGAAAAGGAGAGCAAGGACATGACTCAACCCTTCCACCCCTCGACAATGCTGAGATCTCCCCGGGAAAAACTGGCAGAGTACGTGCACTTGCCCCGTCTGATCGACAAGGTGCGCTGCCATGCCAGGGGAATCCTCCCGGAAGACTACCATCCCAATCTCCTCGCCAAAAACGGCAATACCTTTGACGGTCGCTTTCTCTTGTTCACCGGAATCGATCCGGAGGATCTTCGCAAGGTCATCCTTTCCTCACCGGACGACCAGACCATTGGACGGTGGGTGGAAGAAAAGGCTCACCCCCGGTCCCGGGAAGAAATCCGGGACTGGTCCGATTCGAACGCGAAATCCCTTTCGGTTCCAACCCCGGAGAGGATGGCCTTGAGGACAAGATTCTACCCCGAACCCGCAAAGATCCTCGGACTTCCGTTGTTGGGATCGGTCAACCCCTGTGATCTGATCGATTTCGACGAAGGCCGGATCTCCCGGGAAGAGCTCCTGAAAAATCATGAGGACCGTATCCGCAAGGAATCCCGGCCTCCCTTGCCCCCGTTTACCCGCGAAACCGCACTCCAGAAAACCCGAATGGCCGAGGACGCCTGGAATTCGGGAAATCCGGAGAGGGTGGCTCTCGCCTATACGGTCGACAGCCAATGGCGGAATCGCTCCGAATTTCTGACCGGTCGTACTGAGATCGTCCAGTTCCTGGTTCGGAAATGGAACAGGGAACTCGATTATCGGCTGATCAAGGAACTCTGGGCCTTTGACGGCTCCCGGATTTCTGTCCGCTTCGCCTACGAGTGGCACGACGATTCGGGGAACTGGTTCCGTTCCTACGGAAACGAAAACTGGGAGTTCGCTCCGAACGGCCTGATGTCCCGTCGGTTGGCATCCATCAACGATCTTCCGATCCGGGAAGAAGAGCGGAAATTCCGTTGGCAAAAGGGGCCTCGTCCTTTTGACCATCCGGGACTCAGCGACCTGGGACTGTGAGGCGTCTCGCAACTGGAGGACACATGATGATGGGGTGCAATTCGTTCTTCCGCGCCTTCGGATCGGAAGAAGAGGTCGAGAAAGGGGTTCGGGTCGCCTCGCTCATCCTTGGGGGAAACCATCGTGTGAGACGGATGGTCTTTGATCCGGGAGCCCTGATTCCCGACCATCGCCACCCGGAGGATGTCGTGACCCTGATTCTTGAAGGAAGGATGGAGATGACGATCGGATGTGAAACCCGAACGATCGGACCGGGGGAGGTCTTTCTGGTTCCCGCGAATTCGGATCATGGCGGGCGCGTTCTCGATGACCGGGTCGTTGCCGTTTCCTTTTCCCGCAAAGCATGATCTTTAATATAGAAATCTTCGGAAAGAATGTCCGGGAGAGGGCTCCCGGACAAATCTGTCTTCTTCGATCGGGGAGAGGAAGAGGGAAATCTTTGGCCGTCTTCGGGGGATTCCGGTAGCGAAAAACGTGAACGGTTGAGCCATCGAGAATTCTTTTGGAGGGATTTCATTGGCAAAGGGTGTGATCGGGCAATCCTTGATGAAAATTACGGAGAGACCTCCAGTGGTCTTTGTGCGGGGAGAAGGATCGTGGCTGATCGACCGGGAAGGCAACCGTTTTTTGGATTTTGTCCAGGGATGGGCGGTGAACTGTCTCGGCCATTGCCCGCCGGAAATTGTTCGGACGATCTCGGCTCAGGCCCAGACGCTCATCAATGCCAGTCCGGCCTTCTATACCGACAGAATGCTGGAATTGGCCGACAAAATCGCGGACTGCTCCTGCATCGACCGGGTCTTCTTTGCCAATAGCGGAGCCGAAGCCAATGAGGGGGCGATCAAGCTTGCGCGGAAGTGGGGCGCCCTCCATCGGGACGGAGCCTTCGAGATCATTACGACGGAAAATGCCTTTCATGGGCGGACTCTCGCCACGATGTCCGCTTCCGGGAAGCCCCAGTGGGAACCCCTGTTCGAGCCGAAGGGCTCCGGATTTGTCAAAGTCCCGTTCAACGACCTTGGCGCGATCGAACGGGCCCTTAACTCCCGGACGGTGGCCATCATGCTGGAGCCGATCCAGGGGGAGGCCGGGGTCGTTCCTGCAAGCCGGGATTTTCTGGTGGGGGTGAGGGAGCTTTCCCGCCGGACAGGAGTTCTCTTGATTCTTGACGAGATCCAGACGGGAATCGGCCGGACGGGAAAAGCCTTCGCCTACGAGCATGCCGGAATCGAGCCCGATATTCTGACGTTGGGGAAGGGATTGGGGGGAGGAGTTCCGCTGGCGGCTCTCGGGGCGAAGGAGTTCGTCTGCTGTTTTGCTCCGGGCGAACAGGGAGGAACCTTCAACGGGAATGCCCTGCTCACCGCCGTGGGATCTGCCGTTCTCGATGCGGTCATGCGCCCGTCCTTTCTCGAGGAAGTCGCGAGAAAGGGAGATCTTCTCAAAAATCGCCTTTCGGATCTCTCCACCCGGCTGGGAGAGGGGGAGGTGCGCGGAGAAGGATTGCTGATCGGCTGGGTGCTGACCCGTGCCGATGCCGGTCGGGTCGTTCAGAATGCGTTCAAGCGGGGGCTCCTGCTGAACGCTCCCCGACAGAACATCCTGCGGTTCATGCCGGCCCTCAACGTGAGTGTCGACGAAATCGAAAAGATGCTGTCGATCCTGGAAGCTGCGATGGCAGAAAGCTGAAGGGATTCGTTCCCTTTCAAGAGAGGGGTTTTGGGACACCGGGTACTCCGTAACAAATCCCCTGTTCCCGTTTCGTGAAAAGGTGGATGGACATGCATCGGAAAATCTCCCGGTTGTCGAAGTCCGATCTGGTTTCCCTTTCGAGCTTTGTTTACCGAAGTGCGACTGTTCGAAAACAGGAGGAAATGTCCGACCTTCTTCGCGGGATCACGAATCTCCTTCCGGCAACCGGCATTGTGGCCGGGCTCCCTTCCGCGGATCCCCGTCACGGGTCTTTCCTCGAAGTCGAACGCTTCATGAATGTGAGCTATCCCCCCTCCTGGCTTGCATTGTACCAGGAGAGAGGCTTTCATCTTGTCGATCCCGTTTTTCAAGCCCACTTCGAGCATTTTGGAATGCGGGTCTGGTCGGAGACCTACAAAAGAGTATCGACTCCGGCCGCGAAAAAATTCATCGAAGTTTCGCGGGACTTCGGTCTGGATGACGGGGTAACGCTGGGGCTTAGGTCTTCTTGCGGAAGCGGAGGGAGCACCTTTTCCTTCGCCGGAATCGAGATCGCCGGCCATTCCCGCCATCTGACCATTCTCGAACTCCTTGCTCCCCATCTGCATGCAGCGCTCTCGAAGGTGTTCCGCGAGGCTCCCTCCTCTTTGATTTCCCTGACCAATCGCGAGAAAGAGGTTCTGGTCTGGACGAAAGAGGGAAAGACGAACCGGGAAATTTCCCGAGTGCTCAAGGTCAGCGAACGGACTGTCGTTTTTCACATGCAAAACGCCATGCGGAAACTGGGAGCCCGCAATCGGGTCCAGGCGATGGCAACGGCGCTTTCTCTTGGACTCATACAGTAAGGGAAGATCTCCCGTCTGAAAACTCCTCTCCATCGCCTGCCTGTCATTTTTGACAGCTTGCCCTTTCAGACCGGAGGAAATATTCTTTTTCGATAAATATATGAGGGACGGAATGAGTCAGGGATCAAAGCGTTTCGAGACTCCTTTCCTTGAAAACACTGGAGGAGCGCATGTCCAAATCAACGGCGACATACTGGAACCCTCTGGATCCTGAAAACTCGGGGCAGTGGACTCCCATCAAAGGGTTCGAAGGAATGGCCGAAGAGCTGACCCTGAGCCTCGATCCGGTCACAGGCGAGTACAGCCGTCTGACCCGCTTCCTCCCGGGAGCCGACACAAAAGGCTTTTCGGCGAAAGCGCATCCCTATCCCGAGGAGGTCTTCATTGTCAGCGGGCGGCTTCACGACCAGGCAGTAGACCTTTGGCTGGAAGCCGGTCATTACGCCAGCCGGCCTCCAGGGGAGCTTCATGGGCCATTTAAGACGGATGTAGGCTGTCTTGTTTTCGAGGTGTCCTTCCCAAATCGTGCCGCTAACGGGGGAATCTCCTGATATTTCGCCCGGGCGGGAAGAATACGGAAGGCGCCATCTCCACGCTTTGATTTTTGGACATATCCTGAAACTGCGGAAATCCTTGGCCCTTTCGCCTTCAAGCGAAGGAATGTGATCGGCCTCGACTCTTTTCGGAGAACGGACATGGACTCTTTCGTCAATCATCTTGGCCAACCCGTGGGATTTCCCGTCCCGGACTGGCATCCGCCGTCTCTCCCGGCACGAGCGGCCCTTTCCGGACGATATTGCCGAATCGAGCCCCTCGACACCGAACGACATGCCGACGATCTCTTTTCGGCCTACGGACTGGACAGGGAAGGTCGTCTTTGGACATACCTTCCCGTCGGCCCCTTCGAATCGCTGAGGGACTGCTCCTTGTGGATGGACACTGCCTCGCGCCAGACGGACCCACTCCATTTTGCCATCGTCGAGCGGAGTACGGGGAAAGCGACCGGAATGGCGGCCTTTCTTCGGATCGATCCGAAGAACGGATCGATCGAAGTGGGGTGGCTCTGTTTTTCTCCTCTGCTTCAACGCACCGTTTCCGGGACGGAGGCCATGTTCCTGATGATGGACTACGCTTTTTCCCTCGGATTCCGGCGGTACGAATGGAAATGCAATGCGCTCAACGCCCCTTCACGTGCCGCAGCCCGACGGCTCGGATTCACCTTCGAAGGCATTTTCAGACAGGCGACCGTCGTCAAGGGACATAATCGCGATACGGCCTGGTACTCGATACTCGACCGGGAATGGCCCGATTTGAAAAAGCGATTTCTGGAATGGCTCGACCCGGAGAATTTCGATTCGGCCGGTCGACAAAAAAACCGGCTTGCACTTCGAACGGATTCCCCGGAAGGGAATCCCGATGACTGTTGACGGCGAAGGCCGGCCGCTCACCACTCCCCTGACAAGGGAAAGGCCTGTCATGCTGAAGGCCCGCAGGGAATCACCCCGGCCTTTTTGGCCTGGCCAGAGGAGGAGGCCGTCCGCTTCCGGATCCGAAAATGGACGATAGGATCCGACGATCGTCTTATCAGGGAACCGCGGACTTTTGACGGTTCCGGAGGTGTCAGCACTTTTAAAAGACGGTCTTCCCATGATCCGTCACGGAGGGAGGGAGTCGGATGATCGACAGGGGATTTGCGGAAGAATTTGCAAGGGACTGGATCGAGTCATGGAACAGCCACGATTTGGATCGGATTCTTTCCCATTATTCGGACCAGTTCGAAATGTCGTCTCCTGTCATTGTCCAGATTGCAGGCGAACCCTCCGGAACACTCAAAGGCAAGGATGCGGTCGGACGCTACTGGGCAAAGGCTCTCGCTCTTGTCCCCGACCTCAGATTCGAACTGATTTCCCTGTTGGTCGGCGTCGACAGCCTCACCCTCTATTACAAGGGGGCCCGAGGCCGGTTGGCGGCGGAAGTCTTTCATTTCGGTCCCGACCACAAGGTCACGAAAGCCTATGCCCATTATGCCTTGTGACACCAATCCACGTTTTTCTTCATTGCGGAACTCGGACCTCTGGCTGCTTGTATCCCGGAGCCGATGGACGATTCTCTCGGACCAGGCGCTTTGGAACATGTAAGTTCTTTCTGTGCGGTTTCTCCAGATTTTCGAATTTATGGCCCCGTCGGACGAAAGGAAAGAGTTCTTGTCGCTTGAACAGCATATCAGACGGTTGGAGGAACAACTGCTGAACCCGGTCCATTCTCGACTCGAAAGCGTCGAAAGATTGCTGTCAGATGATTTTCTGGAAATCGGTGCTTCAGGCCGGATTTGCGACAAGAAAATAGTCCTTCAGGCGATGCTTGTCAGGCCGTCTGCCCATTGTTCGATGATGGATTTCAGTATGCGCCCCTTGACCGGGGACGTAGTTTTGGCCACTTACCGGACCATGCGGCAGGAACCACCCCAGAATCCGCCGGCTTATTCGTTGCGCAGTTCTATATGGAAACATATTGATGATCGGTGGCAAATGATCTTTCACCAGGGAACCATGGCAATGGAAGGTGACTGAAGGTTTGACGGGAAGGAAGGGATGCTTCCTGAAGGAGCGCGTGGAAAATTCCCTCTTAACTTCTAGAAAATAAGGGGAAACCGATGCTTCAGTCCATCGGAGAGCACATCTGGATGGAGGAATATCCGTTCGAAGTTTTCGGTATTGCTCTCGGCCGGCGCATGATCGTGATCCGCCTGGCGGACGGAGGTCTGTTTCTTCATTCTCCCGGAGAGATGACGGACGATCGGAAACAGCGCCTCGAATCATTGGGAAGAGTCGGCTATATCGTGGCTCCGGCAAGATTTCACGATTTATTTCTCGAGGGGGCGATCGGGGCTTTCCCCCAGTCGGAACTCCATGCGATCCGGCCGATTTTTTCCCGTTTTTCGTCCCGAGCCAAAACGTTCCTGCTTTCGGACCAAGCCGTTCCCTCCTGGGAGGCAGAAATCGAACAGCACGATTTTCGGGCCGGGCCGTTTCATCGCGAAACAGTGTTCTTTCACCGGGAGAGCCGGTCGCTCCTTCTGGCCGACCTCTGTTTCCGTCTGTCCGGCCAAGGGCTGATGACGCAGCTTGTGGGACGAGGGCTTGGGGTCGTCAACCGCTTTGCTCCCACCCGGGATATCCGATTTTGGACAATGGGCCGTCGTCAGAGACTCCGCACCTCGATAGAAAAGGTTCTGGAATGGCCGTTCACGAGGATCATTCCGTCGCATGGGGAGATCGTCCGGGAGAACGGACGCGAGGTTTTCCGGGAGGCTTTCCGCTGGGCCTGAAAAGAGATCGACCCAGATACAGGTCGGTCCCGGATCCGAAGATAGTGCCAATCGGCGCCGATGGACGGCCGGCGATATGATCGGCACTCAGGGCGGGCCAGGACGATGTCCTTGCCGTCGTCCCTGGCCGGGAACCCACTCCAGGCAGGTGGAGGAAAAACGTGAAATGAGAAATCCGGTCGTTCAGCTGGAGCGGACAGGATGCGGGATCGCGAGCGTGGCCGCACTCAGCGGCCGCTCGTACCCGGAAATGAAAGCGATCGCCGATTCGTTGGGCATCTTTGCCTATGACCGGTCGCTGTGGTCGGATTCCTCGCATGTCCGGAGACTGCTGGCAGCCGTCGGACTTCAGGCCGCACCCGGAGAGATTCCTTTTTCTTCCTGGGACTCTCTTCCCGATCTTGCGCTTCTGGCGATCAAATGGCGTCTGGAGAAGGGGCGCTCCTTCTGGCACTGGGCCGTGTTCGTCCGGGAAGAAAATGGACAGTCCTGCGTGCTCGATTCAAGGGAAGGACTTCGACACAATGTCAGGACGGACTTCGGTCGCATGCGCCCCCGGTGGTTCATCCGGATCACCGCTGGAGGGGCGGGGAAATCTCCGGAATAACTGGTCCGGTAATCCCTTTTTGGGCCCCGTGGACAAACTCTTTCTCAGGAAAGGAACCAGACATGATCAAGATCAGCATCTTCTATCCCCGAAAGGAAGGGGGCCGGTTCGATATGCATTACTACACAGAAACGCACATGCCGATGTCCATCGAGAGACTGGGTGTTCACCCGGGCTTCAGGGGAGTGTCGGTCGAAAGAGGTCTTGACGATGCCGTTCCCGGAAAGGAGGCGACCTATGTCGCCATGTGCCATTTTCTGTTCGACCGGCTGGAAGACTTCATGGACGCCTTTACGCCGCATGCGAGCGTCCTTCAGAGCGATATGCCGAACTATACGAATATCGAGCCGGTCATTCAGTTTTCCGAGGTGAAAATTTTCCGGTGACACCGGGATTCGCCTGTTTGGACGGAGAAGAGGATCTTTAGGGTCCGATTCAGGCTTCTATCAACGATCGGGAGTGGGAAAATGGCCTTTCGTCTGGAAATCGCTAATGGAATGGTCCGGGTGGCTCTGGGGTGGGATCCCCGCTCCCGTTTGGATATACTTTTCGGGACAAAAAAAGGGGGAGGCGCCCAAAACGCCTTCCCCCCAACACAAACCAACCTATTGCA
>JAMCWM010000036.1 GCA_023481175.1 Nitrospirota bacterium | reverse complement strand
AAAAAACAACCACAAAAAAGGGAGGAAATAACCCCTTTTTAAACCCTGGTTCAAGAGCTAAAAATCGCACCTCCAAATGGCTCCATTAACCCGATCATGGGTGGCGCCATTAGGGCGATCCGTGACACGGAGTTTCTCTACCTGATTAATGGACAGGCCACAGTGTGGGTAGAAGGTGAGACACAAGTGCTCCATGAAGGAGACATCGTAGTGCTTCCACCCGACAAACTGCACCGCGTTTTGAACACTGGCAATGACTCCTTCCGCCTGTTTAGCTTCTGGTGGAGCGAGGAGGAAAAATGATGATAGATGCTTCGCTCACAAAGGATGTCATCTTCACCCCACCGCCCACCCCCAATGGAGGCCTCCATGTTGGACATATCGCTGGACCCTACCTTCGTGCTGACATTAATACGAAGCTTAGAAAAACATTAGGGGAAACCGCTGCTCATTTATCCCATATCGACAACTATCAAACCTATGTTGCCAAGAAAGCCATAGAGTTAGGGCTCGAGACCGATGCCTTCAGGCACGAGATGATCGGCTTAATTGACAAGGACTTCCAGCGCTTCAATATCGATTTCGATCTAAAAATTGACAATACTGAAGACTCCTATCGACGATTTTTGACTAATTGCCTTGCTGAGCTTTTTCGTGACTCGCATGCTGTTTGCCGGTTTGAATTTATTGGAGCGGACAAGCGGCACAGTGCCACTGAAGCATACGTTTCTGGAACTTGTCCTCACTGCCTTCAGTGGGCTTTCGCGAATGTTTGTGAAAATTGTGGGATGCCACTAGAAATACAGCAGATGATTCGCCCAATAGAGGAATTGACAGGTGCCACTACATTCACTCAACAAGATTCGGATGGAGTGCCAAATGCAATATCTATCAATCGAAATGACATCGAATGGATCCGGGAACAATATAGAAATATTGCAATTGATAATAGGTTCATCACCAGGATGCTTACAAAGCTATCCGAACATTATGTGGTGCTTACGTTACGTAGCGACTATGGATTCAAGATTTCTGATGGCCGAGTAATTAATCCTTGGGTGGAAATATTCTTCGCTCATATATATTCATTGGGAAGGTTGCTCGAAGTCGAACCGAACGGAACTATACAAGACATCCGACGGGCGCTCCAAATCAACCGTAACATACGTGTGAGTTACTACTTTGGGGTAGACAACAGTTACTATTACTGCGTTCTATTTTTACTGTTGGCTAAAATAATGAACCTTCCAAACGTAATTCCGATTGCTTTGAAGGCCAATCGTTTCCTCACATTAAACCATCGCAAGATGTCATCGAGCAAGAACAACGTCATTTGGGCGAGAGATATCGCCGGAAAATTTCCTGTCAATATCTTGCGGGCTTCACTTATGGCATCTTGCCCAGAATATTCAGAGATTGATTTTGACAAGGGTTTTTTGGAGGATCGTATTCCTCTCCAGATACCGTTATCGGACGCCCAGAGTATCTTCAATAGGCCCCTCACCGAAGTCGGGAAGAGGTTTCGCCTTACGCTTATTGAATTATCGGACCCCCGAAACTTTTCTATTGAGGAACTACTGAACAAAATCAACAAAGTGACAGAATTCTTTGAATCGAAAAGGGCAACGGCAATTGAAACTGAGGAGCTTCGGCACATGGTTGACTATCTATTCATTCAGCTAAATTTTAAGGTCACCAGACATTATTAATTTACGAAAGGGATGGGAATGAAGTCGGAATTAGATCCTAAGATAGGAGTTATCGGTGCAGGTGCGTCAGGAACGGCACTATTGTATGAATTATTTAGACAATTCAAGCATGACCTTCCCCAAGTGGTTTTGATCGATGGAGGTTCACAATGGGGTCGTGGCACCGTCTATCTTGAAGATATGGACTGTGCACTGGTAAACCGCCAAGCAAAACACATGTCTCTCCTTTTCGACGATCAGCCTGATTTTTTGCGATGGATAGAGCAGAATCCGAAGGAGATCAGCCAAGCCGTGGAACAACAGTATTTCACCCGAGCAACCTTTGGTAAGTATGTTGAACAGCGACTCAATGCCATCGAGAATTTATGGGTGGATTCCGGTGGAGTGTTCAAAAATATTAATGAGTTCGTCGAACGGGTCGAAGAAACCGGCAATACAGTACAGATCAGCTTACCCTCCCAGAAGTTAGAAGTTGACTACCTTGTCCTTTGTACTGGCCACGGCCCACAGCGGCCTTTCACACGATTTTCGGGAGAAATGCTCAACCCCTATCCCCTTCGTGAACTTTGCACTGCAGTTCGTGGGGTAAGCCATGTTGCGGTCGTCGGAACAGGACTCACGGCCATCGACTGCGTGCTTGCTCTACTTGAATCCAATACCTCTCTTCGGGTTTCCATGTTTTCCAGATCAGGAATTATCCCGGATATCAGGGCGGAATTCGAAGAGGACTTACCTCTCACTCAGCCAGAACGCACGGATCACACTGGGGCAACCTTAAAAGAATTGGAATTGAAATTTATAGCCGAATTGGCCGCCTATAATGTTTCCTTGACCGATCTGAGCGGGTATGTGACCAAGTTACGCCGGGGAGCGAGTAACCTCTTCGATCCAGTTCCCGCCATAGAAAGTCATCGACGCATTCAAAACCTATCGATTTCTATCGCCAATCGTGATCTTCCGGTTTATTGGCATGGCTTCAGTGATCAAGATCGAATGCTTTTTTACGACCGTTACTACCGATTCCTTCAAGCAGTGACAGCACCTATCCCATTATCGGTTGCTCACAAACTTCGTAATGCAATGTCGACAGGCCAGCTAGAGGTTCGGAATGGTACGGTCGAGCGGAGAGGAGGGGCATTCCGAATTTCCAGCGCCGCAAAGAAGGAAAGGTATGAAGTTATCATAGATGCAACAGGGCGGCTGACTAATGCTGGACAAGTAGATTTCGAAAAAATGCTTATCACCTCTGGTGCCGCTCTGGAAGAACTCTATGGCGGGATTTGCGTAGATAGACGATCTGGAAGAATCAAGCGCCCGGATAGCAAGGTTTCCCGAGTCTATGGGATTGGTTATGTGACACGCGGTTCCCTTTTGTATTCGTCGTCTCTTTATCAAGCTACGCGGAATATTAAGACCGCAGTGGCCAATATTAAGGCCTCTGTTAACGGACAAGAATAGTATGCAACTCGACAACTGGAAAAATCCTCCATCACTTTGTGGACGTTTTGTGATGCTCCGCCCCACGGTCATGGCCGATATCCAAGGTCTAGCTCTGGCCCACGACGACCCCGATACGATGAAGTTCTTCCCGTATGGGATCGAATCCAAGCCACCAAATAGGGAATCCGTGGAAAATGCCCTTTGTTCCGGACGACAGGTGTTGACTCAGCTCGATGCTCGCAACGGCCACATTATTGGGACGACCTCGATCTACAACATGGACAAGACCCATCGTCGGGTCACCGTGGGATATACCTGGATTTCAGAAGTCGTCCGTGGCTCGGTGATAAACCTCGAGTCTAAGTTGTTGTTGCTTGATCATATCTTTGGCACCTTAGGAGCCACCCGCACCGAATTCAATGTCGACAATTTAAACGTGCGGTCCCAACGAGCGATCCTTGCACTTGGAGCGACCGAAGAAGGGCATCTGCGTAAGCACGCTCGTCGACGGGATGGGTCCTGGAGAACGACGGTTGTCTTTTCTGTGATTGAAGACGACTGGCCTGCGGTGCGCGCCAATATCGAGAACCGGATTTCGCAACGCCGCATTTAGACCTCAAATCAAAATTGCTCCACCTGAAAACAACAAGCTTGGCATTTTTACTCCTGGATTCACAATCCGGTCCTTCTGTTGACATGCTGCTAAAATATTATAGGAGTTATAATGTCATCTGACGTTAATGCCAATAGTATTAAGAATTCATCGGTTATTACAAGTGGGGATTTTTACCGTGGTTGCAATTCTTCGGCTATTATGCAAGCAGCAAATTTTCCTGATGACTTGTTGTCGTTTCTTCAATTAGAGTCTCTGGTCATCTTGCAGATAGCGCGGGAACAAAGATGTGACACTCTCGTAGAGTTCGGGTGTTATGACGGCCGTGCTTTGGAGATAGCTAAGTTGCTGGAGATTAGATACCTTGGTGTGGACATCAATGAAAAGGCTATTAAAACTTTAAATCGCCGAATAGCCAACGAAGGTCTCAGGGGTTCAGCTAGGTCAATTGTAGCAGATATTAACAACCCCGCCCAATGGAGTTCCCACATCGACGGAAACTCAACGCTATATGTGATTCCATTCAACCTGATTGGAAACCTTTCTAAGCCCCGCTCCATCCTTAACATACTGAAGGAACGTGGCGGCTATGGAGTACTTTCTGTCTTCAATGCCGACCCTTGGACTACAGAGATCAGGAGAAATTATTACACTGCTTGTGGAATAGGCATGTTGGGTACTGAACCTGCTCCGTTTGGTGGTGTCAAGTTTTGTGGTGCCGGAGGATTTGTTTCACAGTCCTTCAGCCACCACGGGTTTGAACAGTTCCTTACGGAATGCAACGTCACAACTTTGTCCACAAATAAAAATCGTATTGCTCAGTGCGTCGCCGTGAAATTCACCTCGTAATTCATCGGTTGGTAAATTTGCCTAAATTCTTTGTTGAGTCAACACCAGGTTCTGAAGAGAACAGTCCAATACGCCTTGTTGGCCGGGAATTCGCTCCTATCTATGGGCTTTTTTTCCTCATGGGAATCGAAATGTATCTCTTCAGCCCACTTTTGCCAACTATTGCACAGGATTTTAAGGTCGACACCGGCACCAGTAGTCTTGTAATCGTCGCCTATGTTTTCGTCTACGCCATTATGGGACCAGTTCTGGGTAACGTCTCCGACAAGACCTCCCGAAGAGCTATGATCTGTGTTGGAGTAGCAATTTTCGCCATAGGCACTCTCGCCTCTCCGATAGCCCCTAATTTTGCTTTGTTGGTCTGTGCTAGAGCCGTCACTGGTTTGGGTGGGGCGATCGCCGGTCCGTCGAGTTGGGCCTATTTGGCTGAACGTGCTCCAGATAGGATAAAGGGGAAAATAATCTCCTTCAGTGCGTCGGTTTACGCGCTAGGGCAGGTCATCGGTGTTCCTGTGGGCACCTTCATCGCTTCATTGATTGGATGGCGTAACACATTTCTGTTGCTGGGGCTACTCGCCAGCGGGCTAGTAATATTATTGTTCCAAATGATAGTTCCCAATCGGCCCACCGCCTCATTCCAGACATATTCGTTGCTACTACCGTGGCAAAGCCCTCCCATCGTTTATGCCTTCTTGGCGACCTTTACCCTTCAAGCAGCTAGACTTGGCACTTATTCGTATGTGGGGATTTTGTTCGATACCCGGTTCGGGCTATCTCTACGTGACCTAGGATTTGTAGGATTGTTAGTCGGAGTTGCGACGATGTGTGGGTCGATCTTTACGGGTTGGTGGTTCGACCGTGTTGTGGCAGCCCGGTCCTCAGTGCATTGGATAGGTATTATTATTACACTCTCGGTCACTACTTTTGTGATGTTGGCGGTATTGGCAAGCAATCTTATCTGGTCAATTATATTTTTACTGATATGGTCATTCTTTGGTGCAGGCTTCCAGGTATTCGTACAGACTTACATCGCCACTTCTGCTCCACATCTACGTGCAACGGTCATTGCGTGGAACAATTCCCTGCTTCACGGTGGAATTGCTGTTGGAACACTTCTTCTGGGGTTGGTACCGGTTGGAGGGGGATTATTCACATCGTTGGCGGTCTTCTTAGGTTTAGTTAGTGCCGTTTGTTGTGCATTTATCAAACAGACTGAATTATACACAATGTAAAATCTTGAACGACGGAAATGCAAAAAAGAACTATCCGATCCTTTCATCAACCCCCATATATTTTGAGGTCGATTTTCAAAAACCGAGTTTTTCAGAGGGTCGGCAACGGCAGCTGGCCGAAGTGTAGTCGGAGATCTTGACACTTTTGGGAGCCAGAACAACAGTTCCTCCGGGCTGGAAGGCGGCCAAGTCATTTTAGGACACCCATTTTTCTAATGAAGAAAATTTACAGGAACTTTTAGACTTGACCGAGAGCGGCTTCGACGATGGTCGAAAGCTCCGGATCCTCCAATCAGGGAAATTATGTTGTTTTTCTTATCCCAGACGTGAGATTCCCGAATGTCTCCGTAGTCCTCATGAGCCGGGCTCACCCTGCACCATGAAAATTTGGCATTTTCTAACCAGGTTCCATCAGTATGATCTTCGTTATTTTATTGGATTCATCTAGCATTCTGAAGGAGAGGAAATAAAGAAAACTGGTGGGAGTCAAGCTTTATATAATTGAATCTCGATTCCAGTTAGGGGCCCATTCCACTTTCAGCTATAACTCTTTAGGGGGGATCGGAAATGAACGTTTACGATTGCTTCAAGCAACTTGACATGCGAGTCGGTCGGATTCAATCCGTTGAGGATTTTCCGGAAGCCCATAAATCATCATATAAACTAACTATAGACTTCGGAGAAATGGGTATCCTTCGTTCCAGCGCTCAGATCACAATGCTTTATAGGAAAGAGGAACTTATTGGGCGTCTTGTTATCGCAGTAATCAATCTTCCTCCCCGGCGAATAGCCAACTTCGAGTCACAGGTCTTGGTGCTTGGTGTACCGGACCGCCTTAATCGGGTTGTACTCCTTGAATCAGTGGGAGAAGTCGAACCTGGATCCCAAGTATTTTGAGTTCAATAAAGCTGTTGCTACCAAATATCTGATTCATTATTACGAAACATCATTGATTGCCGTAGGTCTAGGCCACATTGTTCCACAAGGGCTATTTTGTTGCAATTTAGATGGTATCTAATGAATTCCAATAGGGAGAAAACTGCGTAGGAGTTTCGGGTTGAAAACTTGTATACTTAAACCCTTTACATCCCCATTTCCCTGTCCCGGCCGAGGTTTCGCTGGGGCGGTTCTTTGACCTGTTCTCGCCCCTTCTCCAGGATCTGATCCTTTTCCCTGCGCTCTTCCGATATCTCCCATGCCCTGTCAGCACGCTCCTGATCCCGTTCTTTCCCGATTCCCCGGCTTGCCTCGATCTCGAAATCCAGAACATTCGCCTTCTCCCGGCTTCGGGAAAGAGACTCGATCAATGAACCGAGCTTCTCCAGCCCAAATTCGATTCTCTTCTCCCCCTCAATCCGGTGGTCGGATCCCTTGTTCAGAAAATCCCGGCAGGAGTCGAAATCCGAAAGGCAGGCCTCCGGAAGCGTGACCCCCTGCTTTTCGGCCAAGTCTCGGGCGTACTCCGCCATTTTCCGTGTTGGGGCCGTCTCAATCCCGGCTTCATCGATCGCCCGGTTCAATTGGTCCTCGAGCATGACGATCCGGGCTCCGTCCTTCTGGCGGGTGAGCTGGACGTATAGTTCTTCCAATCCCGTCCCTCCGACTAGGTTGAACGACCGCTCGACCGTGGCTCCCTGGGACTTGTGGATCGTGGTGGCGTATCCGTGGTCGATCTGTCCGTAGTCGGCCGGAGAGAAGACGACCGTTTTCCCGTCGTCGGTTTTGACCCGGAACGCCCACTCCCCGCGTCCGTCCAGGCCGATCTTTTCGACCGTTCCCGCCGTCCCGTTTTTCACGTCGAGGGCCCGGCTGTTTTTCAGAAACACGATCCGGTCCCCGGCGGCAAAGGTCCGCTCGTCCCGATACTCTCCCGACCGGTCCATGACTCGTACGCGGGCTTCCAGGGATCCGAGTTCCCCTTTTTTTCGCAGGACCTCCCGGGCCTGCCGGTTCATTTCCGCCACGTCCTTTCTCCTGTAGGCGGCGAGGAGGAATTTTTCCGGGGCCACGGGGTCGAAGGCCTTGTGCCACTCCTCGACGGTTTTCCGGATCGCCTCGTCCCGCGTCGCGATCACATCAATCATCCCTTTTTCGGCATAGCGGGCGAGGGCCTCCCGGACCTTCCCCGCCCGGATTTCTCCCGAGGCCTCCCGCTGCCAATTCTCCCTCTGACGCCGGTTTTCCGTCAGTTCCGCGAACCCCAACTCTTTTTTCAGCGTCCGGAAGGGGGATCCCGCCGAAACGGGCGGCACCTGTTTCTCGTCTCCAACCAGGAGGAGCTTCGCCCCGGCTTTTTCCGTCTCCCCGACCAGCCGGGCCATGAGTCGCGTGTCGTTCATGGCGGCCTCGTCCACGATCACGGCGGACCGTGCGGACAGGGACCGGGAAGGAAGAGTCCTGCTCCCGTCCTCGGTTGTCCCTCCCTCCAGTTCCATGAGAAAGGAATGGATCGTCTGGCTCCGGATCCCGGTTTCCTGCTCCAGCCTTTCGGCGGTCCGTCCCTGGAGGGCGCATCCCACGACCTCGAATCCGGAAGATTCCAGAGCGTACCGGACCGGGGTGAGGGCGGTGCTCTTCCCGGCTCCGGCCCACCCCTGGACAATCTGGATCCGGCCCGGATCCCGGGTCATGTGGTCAATGGCCCGCCGCTGTTCGGAACTGAGGGCGAATCCCCGCTCCTCCTCGAACTGCGCCACGGATCCGCGGACGGCGCCCTCGTCCACAACATGGATACGGTCCTCTTTTCCCTCCCGAGCCCGCTTCAGGATTCCATTCTCAAGGTCGAGCATCTCCCGGGTGGTGAAATACGTTTCTCCGTCCTTCCCCCGGAGCAGTACGACCTCGGGATCCCGCCGGATCGCATCGACTTCCTTTTTCACCGCCTCGCCTCCCTCTCCGTTCTGGGACAGCGCGACCGCAACGGTCTTGTAAAGGTCCTTCTCGCAAAACACGGCGTCCTTCGCGGTGAGGAAGGCGAACAGGCCCTTCCAGTCCAAATCGATCCCGGCTGCGTTTTCTTTTCCGACGCTCCGGAGCTTCTCGACCCCCTCCCGGGTCACGCCGAACTCCTGGGCGATCTTCTCCCACTGCTCCTGAAGAACGGCCGTATCGAGGACTTCCTTTTTAGCCCGCGTATTCAGGGCGGCCATTTCCGCCGCCTTTCCTCCGGAGAAGCCTTTTTTCTTGAGCGCGGCTTCGATCTCCGCCCGGCGCTTGCTGAACTCTTCCTCCAGTTCCTTCGGGATCTCCGAGAGCCGAAAGTAGTCCCGGTCGGCTTCGATCCCAAACCCCAACTCCTTCATGCCCCGGGAAAGTCCCGCCCGGTACAAGGCTCCCAGTGTCAATTTCCATTCGAAGATCCGTTTGGGCTCCATCGTCCCGAACGTCCCGTCTAACCGTTGGAGCAAGTTCTGGAGCATGGCGTGGGAGTGGATTTGGGGGTCCAGATCCCGGGACGATCCGTGGAGAAAAACGGAAGCGAGAAGATGGGCCTTCTCAGCCTCGGCCCCGCCTTTTCCCCTCCGGGCCAGGGGGAAAGTCTCCTCGACGAATGTTATGACCTCGGCCACGGCCCGCGTCTGGGCGTCCTCGATCGCCTGGCGGGTTTCCTCGTCCCCGATGGCCCACACAATGGAGACCGATTTCGGCGCGGAAAAGGTCAGGTCCCAGGCGTAGCGCCGTTCCGCTCCGGCCCCCTGGACAAGGCCTTCTCCGGTTTTAGGATCGAGGCCCTGGAGGGTTTTTATGTGATCCTCACGATTGACCGCTCCGGAGAGACCAAGGATTTCCGCAGCTGATCCCATCCACAGGGAAGGGGTCTTGTTGTTCCCCTGGGCATAGTAGTCCTCGACCGCCCCTGCGGGCTGTTCGGCCTCTTTCCCGTCCCCGGGGGGGATCATCCCCTGTTTTTCGAGTTCCCGGCGCACCTCGTCGGGATAGTCGGCCGTCCTTTCGACATCCGCCGCGCTTTTTCCTCTCCTTACCGTGATCGACAGCATCCGGCTCCCTTTCGGCGCGTTCTCTCGGTTGATCCTCCGTCCGGCCATTTCCGCATTCTGCGGATTAGTGCCTGAAAGTCGTCAGTCCTTCTTCTTTTTCCTGGAATCCCCGGGTTCCGGGATCCATTCCCCCGTCACGAGTTTCCGGATCAGCATCCGGATCCGTTCCGAGTCGGTCTGGGCCGGAATCGACCGGAGAACTTCCATCTCCGGATCGGAAAGGGCCACGGACACGATATTCCGGCGGGTCATGGAATCGTCCATCCCCAAACGTATCCGTCCTTATCACCATATGGGATGCACAAGCGAACCCCTTCCTCCTTTGTCACGATCTTCCACCCTGGCTTATCGCAACGGATAAAATGCCGGATATCCCCTCCCTCGGCCACTCCCGAGACATACCCTCCTTCCCGGCCCGCCCGATACCCGTACCACCCCGCTCCTCCCGCAAGGACAGACACCAGGACGGCCGCTGTGACCATCCCGATCAGAGCCCACTTCCGGGCCTCGATCCGGAGAGCCTGGGCATGGGTGGATTTGACGATCTGGTCGAGGGCTTGCCGGACGGCGGCGCTCATCATCTGGGAGAGCGCCTGATTCAGGGAGGCCTTTGCGGAGGCCTCCGTTTTCTGGACCTCCGCTGCGGCTGCGGCGATGACCTGTCTGGAGGATTCCCGCAATTTGATCGTCACAGCCTCGACTTCCTTCCGCGTCGATTCCGGCCAGACCTGATAGAGGTTCTGGTAGAATTCCAAGGCCAGCAAGATTTGCCATATCGCGTCGTCGTCTTCGATCCCGAGGGCCTTCTGGATCTTCAGGATCCGGGTCGAGACCTCTGCCGGCATGGGTTTTCCGAAAAGCTCCGTCCAGCGTTCCTCTATCTTCACTTCAGACCTCCGCGCGCAAAAACATGGAATGCACCAGTTTCCTCCACCTTTGAAGCTCGATCCGGTTGCCGAAGGGCATTTTTTCGAGAGCCCGGACGATCGAAAGCCGGTCCACGTAAAGAGAATGGCTGACCCTCTTGGCCACCTTGGGGAAATCGAGGGTTTTTCCACCGGCCGCTTCGACCTCCTTCCGGATCCCGGAATCGTTGTAGAGCCGGAAATCGTCGGCCTCCCCGAAGAACAGGTTCCGGCAGACGTGAATCCGGACTTTCTCCTCTTCCTGTCCGCCCATTTCCTTCCAGAATTTTTTCAGAAGTTCGAGGGAATCCCTTTGGGTATTGATGACCCAGAACACCGTCAGGCTCCGATCCAGCTCCTGGAGAGCGTCCTTGAGTCTGGCCGTGCTGTCCGAGGCATCGGTTCCCGCAGCCGAGTTCACGACAACGGGCCCGTCCGATTCCGCGATAAAATTGGCGAAGTCGATCCAGGCATCCTCTCCACCGAGATCCAGGGCATCAAATCTTGAAACCTCCTGTTTGTAGGCCATCCCCACATCCGGATTGGCCGTGTCTGTCTCAAGCAAAGCGGGATCCCGATCTTTCAGATAGTCCAAAAGTGCCATCGTGATCATGGACTTTCCGACTCCGCCTTTTGCGCCGTTCACCAGGTAAATGCTCATCTTTTTCTCCTTTGTCAGAGTTCCGTGTCTTCCGGAAGATCGAAGTGGCTCTTGTATTGGCTCTTTCCCTGCTTCTCCGGAGCCTGCGGAGAGGTCTGGGGCTCTTTTTTCCGAGCGGGGAGATCCCGCAATCCGGCCTTGTCCGGAATCTTTTGCTCCGACTTCGTTTCGAGAACCTCCTTTCTGGCATGTTTGATCCGGCGAGGATTTTCCGCTTCTCCGACGATCCGGGGAGCGATCCGCGTAAAATATCGACGATCAATTTCAAACCCGCTCTCGACAAGACGAGACCAGATACGTTCCCAGGACCACCCTTTTTTCCTCAGTTCCCGAAATTCCGGAATCAGTTCTTCAAGAGCTTTGGCCAATGTGATTCTTCCTTCTTTACCGTCTGCTCTCAGAAGATTGGCCTTGATCTTCGGAAGATCCATATACTCCCCCTCTCCCCGTGCTAAGCCGGGACTATCCCCCGACTATAACCCCGGTATTAGCCCCGTACTTGTCCCGGCATAGGCCAGGGTTTATGCCGGATCTTCCTCTCCTGCCCAACAGCGGAGCCATTCCCTTGACTCCGGACACCCGGAGAACAAGCAATTTTTGGCGATTTCCACCACCCGGTGAGTAGGGTGTGCTCAACCCACGCTTCGAGGCTTTCCGCCTCCCGGAGAGCCCTCTGGACTCCCCGGCTCCCTGGCGTCCCCCTCTCACCATCCGACAGGAGCCAGAAAGTAAATCTCCCCCTGACGGGTCCGCTCGACCTTCAGATCCCCCTCTTGCAAGAGCCTATCGAAACTCTCTCGAACCTCCGGGAGGGACAAGCGGCATTCCTTCGCCGCCCTCGAAAGATCCGGGGGGGAGGAGAGAAGGGGTCCGAACCGGAGATAGACGAGGCACCAGGCGTAGACCCGGATGTGGGGCGGATCGGCCGTTGTGGCGAATGTGGGCTTTCCGTTCGAGAAAAGGCGGGGATCCTCGACCCGTACGAGTCCCTTTTCCGCCCATTCCATGAGTTTTTCGGGAGGGACTCCACTCTCTCTCCCGGAAGATATTCAGTCCCGGTACTTTTGCTCCTGAGAGGATGGAGGGCGTAGGCTTCCATCACTCGATCTCCTTCCAGTCTTTAGTCACCATCCTGGAGGGTTTGGTCGTGGTGGGAACAACGTGGGAACATGGCTCCAGTACTGGATTGTTCTCACCTGTTCCTACGTTCCTACCAGTTTTTGTATTTTCTATAGGAAATGTGTGGGAGATTTCATAGGAAGTATTTTTCCCCTTCGAGATGGGAACATGGGAACAAAGCCCACCGGTATTGTATGCTCCTACGTTGTTCCCACCTGTTTTCACCTCCGAGGCGGGAACACTTTCCGGAGGGCGATAAATCCAGCGGAATGCATCTCCAATCCTCACTTTTATTCTTCTCCAGCCGATTCGCCGGAGCACATTTCCAACCCGGGTCTGGGCTGATCTGTCCTGACGGCCGATTTCGATCCCGAGACACTCGGTCATGATCTGGCCGGTCGTGGTTTCAGGGCGTGCGGCCAGCCAGTCGGTGATGGGCCCCTCCCAGGCGTCACCCTGATATCGGGCCTCCTGTTCCTCCCTGGCCTCCTCCTCTGGGACCTCCCACCAGGTCTCGCCGACCCGATACCGTCTAACGGCCTCTGCCCACAACTGGTCGCGGTCCCTCCGGATCCCGTCTAGGTCGATCGCCTCCCCGCACCGGACGGGCCAGAACCTCCGGGCTCCCGTTGCATCCCTCAGATACTCGGACTCGTTAATCGTCCCCCAAAAGACACATTGACGGGGCAAATCCTGATAATCGGGGCGGTATGACAGTCGTACCCAATCGGATGCGGTTGACAGATCGGATTTCACGCGGCTGACCTCGGAATGGGAAAAACTATCCATCTCGGCAATTTCCAGGCACCATTTGCCCTGTAGTCCGGCCGCGAATTCTTTGGTTCCGGGAAGGGCCGTCAATACTGCGGTCCACCCCACCCCAAAGAGTTCTTCGATTCCGGAGGATTTTTTCGCACCCTGGGCACCCTCAAGGATCGGCATGGTATCCACCTTCGATCCCGGCTTGTAGGTACGGGCAACGGCGGCGACCAGCGAGTTTTTGGCAACCGCACGAATGTAGGACGTGTCCTCAGCCCCGAAATAGACTGGAAAAAGCTTGTCGATACGGGGGATCCCGTCCCACGTCAGCAAGGTCAGCCAATCACGGATCGGGTGATACGCCCGTTCGTGCGCCACGGCTTCGGCCGCATCCCGCAAACTAGTGAGAGGGACGGTACTGCCTCGGCCATAGATCGATTCTATTTTTTCGGCAATCCGGAACAGAATAGGTTTCGTGACCGGCTCGTCGTAAAAAAACGGACAGCATCGGAAGGCATTGAATCTCAAACCCTTAAAGTCTGGATCACCCCGGAGGATGAGACCGAGCGTCCGGGCATTCGAAATCAGACGACCTGTCGCCGTCCGATCCAGTCGGTCTGTCCAAGCCTCCGCCTCCGCTCCGTCTGGTCCGGGTCCGGAAATTTCCAGATCCGGAAGCTCTCCCGGATGGGCCGCGACCCAATCGGCGATGTCTTCCCCTGGACTCATCCCGTATCGGGCCGGGTCCAGGATCCGGATGGTCGTCCCGAGGCCCTCCAGGATCCTCCGAACCTCGGCGGCATAGGCCCGTCCGGGAGCATCGTTGTCCGGCCATATGGTGCCTCGCCGTCCCGTCAGCGGCGTCCAGTCGGTTTTATTTGCTGATTTGGAGCCGTGTGCGGAGGTCGTGGCATGAATGCCGATATTTCTGGCGGCCTCGACGCACTTCGGCCCTTCGACGACAAGGATCGGGATATTCGGATCGGGGGGGAGTTGATCAACCCGAAAAAGAGGCAACAACCCCGGAGGGTCTCCAAGTTTCCAGGTTTCGTTTTTATCCCGGTGGGCCACCCGGTAGGTTTTGCCAGCCGGTTCCTCAAGGCGGATCTCGGCAAAATTGGAGGAATAAAGATCGAGACGTGAGATTTTCGATTCCGTTTTCCGAGCCAACCAGGAGGCGAGTTCCTCCGGACTGGAAAACCCCCGAACGGGCTTATTTTCCGAAAGAGTTCTGGATCGAGAGCTTAAGATCCCACCTTCCGGAAAGAGACCCATATCTCGCATGGCCGAAATTACTGCTTCCTGGGGACAACCGGCGTGACAATGGAAGAGAAGTTTTTCCTCCGGGCTTTCGGTTAAAGAAAGGGAAGGAGTCCGGTCGTCATGAGCGGGACAGTGGCACACATATCCGGCTCCGGAGCGTCTTCCTCCGAGAGCTTGGGCGATTTCCTCCAGAGAGGCGGTGGCCATCGTTTTACCGTACAACATTTTTTGCAGCCTTAACGGTTTCGGCCTTTGGTGGCCGTCCGGGGCCTGCTCGTTTTTCTTTCTTGAGAGTTTTACTTTCGATGGAGTGATTTGATGGGGTAGAGGTCAGTCCGGCCAAGCTGTCCATCCAGATCCTGACTACCACTGGATGGAATCGGACCAAACGACTCCCAGGGATATAGAACCTTGGGGGCAGAAGGGAGGGATCCTTGGAAAGCTTCTGATAGAGTGTTTTGGGCCCCTGACCCAAAATTTGGGAGAGGTCTTCCACTGAAAGGAGTTTTTCGGGAAGGATTATGCTATCGTTAAACATGTTCAGCCCCTTTCTATGCCCGCCGAGCCTGCCAAGACCGAGGGCGTTGGGTGCCTGGATTGATCGGGCGGTAGGAGGTCGCATCTTCTACCGCCTTTTTGTTTCTAAAATTAAGGTACATTCGTTATCTAGTTTTGTCAACCAAGAAATGTAAATAAATTATTATTTACGTATTCTGATTTGATTTTATGGGGGGGGAATCTTCCCGGAGAAAACTTCATTTGAATCACTTTAGTTTTTAGTTTACACTTTTACTATCTTCTGTTTGCATTGTCATGAGATAGTTGAGAAAAGCAAAAAATATGAGCGAAGACATTCAGAATTTTTTTCTGCACCAAGGGTATCCGGATGTATTTTTCATCTTCGATCCGGCAGTTGCCCAAGCGTGTCAAAATCTTGTCTATGACCTTCTTTTGGACAAAAAACCAATAAGAAAGGGCAAAAACACTCACACCTTGTTGCTCCAGGCTGTCGAAAAGCATCTCGATAGGCTCCTCCCCGTCCAGGAGGCGGTAAAAAGCTGGCTCGCTTGCTACGATCTCCAGAAATCCGAATACCTTCTGAGCAGAGAGCTTTCCGACTATGGAGGATCCCCGCGTCTCATGAGCAAGTGGCTCGGTTCTTTTGACTCCCATCTCCTTTACAATCTTGTAGACTTTCTTGTCTATATCGAAGATGATCTCGCCGCCGCACTGAATAAAAAAAAGACAAATCAAGTCAGAGAAAAAAGTTCATTTCCTATTTCCTGCTTTTTTTGCTGGAGAGGTGTGGATCCTCCCCACCAATATTGCTCGCACCATTCCCCAATTGAGCACCCTACCGTATATGCGCGATTCCAAGCTCATCTGAAAAGATTGGGTCTCTGGCTGAAAAAATCCGATCGAACAGGCGTCGATTATCGTGTTCCGTACTACTGCCGCTCGGGCCCGAGACTCCCAAGGGATCTGATCAAAATTCACCGGCCAATCGAGTTTCGCTGGACCGCTCTTGAAGCTCCATCGGTTATCCAGAAATTGATGCCATTAGCAGCGGTCCGGATGGAAGAGACAAAATGTTGGGGGGCCTTGAAAGAAGGATGGCCAAATTTTGTAGAGAAAACTCTGGCCGCTTTTGAATCCGAATCCCGGGAAGAACAAGATCTGTTGCTTAATCATCCGGAACTTCACACTGGTGTGTTGTGGGTCAT
This sequence comes from Nitrospirota bacterium, assembly GCA_023481175.1. Classification (GTDB taxonomy): domain Bacteria; phylum Nitrospirota; class Leptospirillia; order Leptospirillales; family Leptospirillaceae; genus UBA4572. Next base: position 78,527 of record JAMCWM010000036.1, on the reverse strand, counting down.
ATTGGCGCGGTACGAATTATGGTCACGCTGGTGGAGAGAACATCCATTCCCTGGGAGAGGAAAGGAACGCTCTCGCCATGCAAAGGCCCGCGAGCATCAAGTTCAAAAATACCTGAATGAAGGGCTGTCAAAAATCGAGATTGCCAAAAGAACCGGATTGTCGCGACAGGCCATTTACAAAATCATTGAGCGAATAGAAACGAAAAATAGGACTTCACTCTCGGATGATGTTCCCTAAAAAACGGACTGAGAAAGTTTGGGAATCCATTGCCATCTTTTGCCATAACTATGCCATAGTGCGCTATGGCAATACAAAGAAAATGAAAGGAGTAGAATGTATAATAAATCGCTTGCATAAATGAAATTTTCATAAAAAGACTTCCCTATCCTTACTTATTTATCGCCCTTTCACGGCGGTAACACGGGTTCGAATCCCGTTGGGGACGCCATGTTTATCAATCTCTTAAGCAATTCTCTTTCTTAATGAAGCATTCTCGATACGGATCAGGTCCCGGCTTTATCAATAAATCTGTCAGCATCTTTCCTCCTAACACCCTCATCATTTTTTCAATGACAGTAAAGATCCACCACGCCATCGGGACAACGTTGCGTCTGACTCTTAATTAATCCAAAAAGATAATTATTTTTCATCATTTTCATAGAAAAGAATCACTATACTTATCCTTTCCTATCGGCTACTCTTTGACAAGACTCTTCTTTCCCTGACGGGAAGTCGCCTCCACTTCTGGAGACATACCAGGGAACTCTGGTATAGTGAAAAGATATCGATCAAATATTGATTCTTGCCATCAGGAGCGCGCCATGCCCAAAACAATCATTGAAAAAATATGGGATGACCATGTCGTCACGGAGGACCAGGGAATGGTCCTTCTCTACATCGACCGGCAGCTCGTCCACGAGGTCACGAGCCCTCAGGCCTTCGAAGGACTCCGGATGGCCGGACGCAAGGTCCGCCGTCCGGATCTGACCTTCGCAGTCCCCGACCACAACGTGCCGACCACCGACCGATCCCACGGCATCACCGATCCGGTCAGCGCCCTTCAGGTCAATACGCTGGAGAAGAATGCCCGTGAATTCGGCGTGACCTATTTTTCCATGAACGACATTCGCCAGGGCATCGTTCACGTGATTGCGCCCGAACAGGGAATCACCCTCCCGGGACTCACCATCGTTTGCGGGGACAGCCACACGGCGACGCACGGAGCTTTTGGAGCCCTGGCTTTCGGCATCGGAACCTCCGAGGTTGAGCATGTGCTGGCGACCCAGACCCTTCCTCAGACGCGCCCCAGGACCATGGAAATCCGGATCGAAGGAAAGCCGGCTCCCGGGGTCACCCCCAAGGACCTGATCCTGGCCGTCATCGGACAGATCGGAACGGCTGGGGGAACCGGCCACATTCTTGAATTCACCGGGGAGGCGGTCAGAGCCCTCACCATGGAAGGGCGCATGACCCTCTGCAACATGGCCATTGAAGCCGGAGCCCGTGCCGGCCTTGTGGCTCCCGACGAAAAGACCTTTACCTACCTGAAAGGTCGACCCTACGCCCCCAAGGGAGATCTCTGGGACCGGGCGGTTGCCTATTGGCAGTCGCTTGCCACCGATCCCGGAGCGACCTACGACAGGACGGTCACCCTCGACGCCTCACGGCTCTCGCCCCAGGTGACCTGGGGGACCAATCCAGGGCAGGTGACCGGCGTCGACGGCCGGGTTCCCGACCCCGAACAGTTCACCGACCCCGTCGAACGTGACATGGCCCGGAAAGCCCTGGCCTACATGGGACTTTCTCCGGGAACGAGGATTACCGATATTCCCGTCACGCGCATCTTCATCGGCTCCTGCACCAACGGCCGGATCGAAGATCTTCGAGCCGCGGCCTCGATCGTCAAGGGACACAAAATCGCCAAGGGCGTGAGCGCCATGGTCGTTCCGGGCTCCGGACTCGTCCGGCAACAGGCCGAAAAAGAAAATCTCCATCAGATCTTCATCGAGGCTGGCCTCGAATGGCGAGAACCCGGCTGCTCCATGTGTCTGGGCATGAACCCCGACCAGCTTGCCCCCTTTGAGCGCTGCGCCTCCACATCCAACCGGAATTTCGAGGGACGTCAGGGCAAGAACGGGCGCACGCACCTTGTCAGCCCCGAGATGGCCGCAGCCGCCGCCATCGCCGGACACTTCGTGGACATACGGACGCTTTCCCGATCCTGAAAAACCTTTAGGAGCCCAACCCATGGAACCATTCGTGACCATGACCGCCGTCGTCGCCCCGATAGACCGGGCCAACATCGATACCGACGCGATCATTCCCAAGCAGTTTCTGAAGACCATCCGGCGAACCGGACTTGGCGTGAGTCTCTTCTATGACTGGCGCTACAAGGACGCGCCCTCCGACGGACGAACAGACGGACTCGTCCCGGACCCCTCCTTTGTCCTGAACAATCCCCGCTACCATGGGGCCAGGATCCTCCTGGCCCGTGAAAACTTCGGATGCGGATCATCGAGAGAGCATGCCCCATGGGCCCTGCTGGACTATGGCTTTCGTGCGGTCATCGCGCCATCCTTTGCCGACATTTTCTACAACAACTGCTTCAAGAATGGCATCCTCCCGGTCGTTCTCAAACCTCAGGAAGTGGACGCTCTCTTTTCCGAGGTGGCCAAAACGCCCGGCTTCCAGCTGACCATCGACCTCCCGGAGCAGAAGGTCCGGACACCCTCCGGTGACGTTTTTTCCTTTTCCGTCGACCCGGTCCGAAAGACGCACCTCCTTGAAGGGCTCGACGAGATCGGACTCTCTCTCAAAAAGTCACCGGAAATCACCGTCTACGAAACGCGTCAGGACAAATCGGCCCCCTGGAACCGTCCCGCGACACCTCCTGCCGCATGACAGGGGATTCTCCGAACCCTGAGACATCGGGAGACTGCCAACAACCGGGATCTCCCTTTGTCCGGGCCCTTCTGTTGGCGGTCCTGCTGGCCACCGCGGGATATGTCCTTCTCCCCTATGCGGTCCCCCTTCTCTGGGCCGGAATCCTGGCTTTCGCGACCTACCCGATTCTCACGACCCTCCGGCGCGTGGTCAAAAAACCCATTCTGTCGGCGCTCCTGATGACCGTCCTTTTTCTCGCACTCGTCCTGGCTCCCCTTCTCTCCTTTGCCCTCCCGCTGACTCAGGAAATTCTGACCGAGGTGGCCAAGTTCAGGGGATTCATCCAGAATCCGCAGGCCACCCTCCCCGCCTGGATCACCCATATCCCTTTCGCCGGCGCACGGATCCAGCAGTGGTACCAGAACTTCCGGACCCATACCCCCAGCCTTTCCATCTTCATGGACCGGCTCCAGTCCCATCTTCTGACCTTTGGGGACCGCCTCTTCGCCATCATGACCGACGCGGGAAAGATTGCCGTCAAAACGCTGGTGCTTCTCCTGGGGCTTTTCAGCTTCTACCTGAAGGGGCCCGAGCTGTGGAAGGGGATCCGGACCTTGCTGCTCAAATGGGGGGGGCCGGCGGTGGAAGGGCCATTCGGGCAGATCGCTCCGGTGACCCGGGGGGTCGTCTACGGCATGTTTTTCACAGCCCTGACGCAGGCGGTCCTGGCCGGAATCGGCTTCGAGGTGGCGAGGATTCCTGACGCTCTTCTCCTCACCTTTCTGCTCTTTTTCCTGGCGCTTTTCCCGATGGGTGCGGTGGCCGTCTGGCTTCCGGCCTCCTTCACCCTTCTGGCCCAGGGAAGAACGCTGGCCTTCATCCTGTTTCTCGTCTGGAACGCGCTGGTGGTGGGGGGTATTGAGAACGTGATAAAACCGATTTTCATCGGACGGTCTTCCGAGATGCCTTTCATCCTGATTCTTCTGGGCGTTCTGGGGGGACTCGAAGCCTTCGGAATCATTGGTCTTTTTATAGGACCTGTGATCCTCGCGATCCTGCAGACACTCTGGCAACAGAGCGTGCGCGAAAAAACCGAACAAAAAAGTTCATGAGGAATCAAGAAGGGGGCTCCTCCTCGCGGAAGCCCCCCATGACCGCCTTATCCTGATCCTGTCCGAAACACTTTCACCCCGGCGACTTCTTTGAGACCCGCCTGACTTTTCCGCTTCCGGAAGCATTTTCCCTTTTCTTTTTCGCTTTAGCGAAGAAGATCTCGATCAGCTCATCCATCGATTCGACCGGATGGATGGCCAGATCCTTTCGAACCTCATCCGGGAGATCCGAAATATCCTTCGCATTTTTTGCCGGAAGATAGACGGTCGTGATCCCCGCCTCGCGGGCTCCGATGAGCTTTTCCTTGATCCCTCCGACCGGAAGGACTCTCCCGGAGAGCGAAATTTCCCCGGTCATCGCCACGGTGGACGGGACAGGGATGCCCGTCGCCAGTGACAGGATGGTCGTCGTAATCGTGATGCCGGCCGACGGACCGTCCTTGGGAATCGCGCCCCCCGGAACATGGATGTGAATTTCGTTCTTCGAAAAGAAGGTGGGCGAAATACCGAGGACCTCACTCCGGGACTGTGCGAAGGAGAGAGCCGCACGGGCCGATTCCTTCATGACATCGCCCAGCTGTCCGGTCAGAATGAAGCCCCGGGAGCCCGGAATGGCGACCGACTCCACAAAGAGAACCTCACCTCCGTTGGGGGTCCAGGCCAGTCCCGTCACGAGTCCAGGTGGCGTTTTTTCCAGACGGGTCTCGGGTTCGATGTATTCATTGCCAAGAAAGGCCGGAAGGCTTGCCGGACGGATCACCACCTTCCGCTTCGGTTTCTGGGTCGCCCGAGTCCGGACCACCTTGCGAAGAATCGTCGTGATCTTGCGATCGAGGCTTCTGACGCCCGCCTCCCGGGTGTATTCACGGATGATCTTCTTGAGGGTCAAGTCCGGAAGGTCGAACTCCCGGGGGGTGAGTGAGAGGTCCGAAATGGCCCGTGGTATCAGATAATGCCGGGCGATATGGAGCTTTTCCTCCCAGGTGTATCCCGCGAGACGGATCAGATCCATCCGGTCCAGAAGCGGGGGGGGGAATGGTCTGGGCCACATTGGCCGTCGTGATGAAAAAGACACGGGACAGATCGAAGGCCAGATCGAGGTAATGATCCCGGAAATCCTTGTTCTGGGCCGAGTCCAGAACCTCGAGAAGGGCGGATGATGGGTCTCCACGGTAATCGGCCCCAACCTTGTCGATTTCATCGAGCATGAAAACGGGATTCTTCGTCTGGGCCTTTCTGAGTCCCGCGATGATCCGTCCTGGCATCGCCCCGACATAGGTTCTCCTGTGTCCGCGGATTTCGGCTTCGTCCCGAACGCCACCCAGGGAAATCCGGACGAACTCCCGCCCCATGGCCCGGGCAATGGACTGGCCCAGGGTCGTCTTCCCGACCCCAGGGGGCCCCAGAAAGCAGAGAATGGGCCCACGCCCCTCCCCCGTCTTCTTCCGTGCAAGGACGGCCAGTTCATCCAGGATCCGTTCCTTGACCTTTTCGAGGTCGTAGTGGTCGGCATCCAGAATCCGGCGGGCCTCTTCAAGATCGAAGACTTCGGGAGATTCCTTGCTCCAGGGAAGATCGAGCACCACATCGAGATAGGTCCGGATGACCTGGGCTTCCTGGGACTGGCCCCCCGCCCGAACGAGCCGGGAGATCTCGCGCATGACCTCCTTGTGGGCCTCGGGAGTGAGACCGATCTCTTCGGCTTTTTGCCGATACCGGACAACCTCCTCGTCTCCCTCCTCCCCGTCCCCGAGCTCTTTCTGGATCGCCTTCATCTGCTCGCGCAGGAAGAAGTCCCGCTGCGACTTCTGGACTTCGTCGGCGATTTTTGACTTGATCTTTCCTCCCAGTTCCTGGATCTCGATTTCCTTGACCAGATCGCGGGCGATCAGCATCAGCTTGTCCTCGAGCGTCGGCGCTTCGAGAACCGCCTGGCGCTCCTCGAGGGGAAGCCGGAGGAACGTGGCGATGAGATAGCAGAGGTGGAACGGATTTTCCACGTTCAGGGTCATCGTCTCGAACTCGTCCGGAAGGTAGGAGGCGAGGGTCCCGAGCTTCTTCGCCTGACTCAGGATCGTCCGGAGAAGGGCCTCGGTGTTGTCGTTCTTTTCCATGATTTCAGGAAATTCGGAGATGACGGCCCGATTGAAAGGGGAATGGGAGAGGTCCTCCTCGATGCGGACACGCCGGACCCCCTGGACCATGATCGCGATTCCTCCCGCCGGAATGCGGAGGAGCTTGTGGATCACGACGAGGGTGCCGACCCGATAATGGCGCATGGGCAAGGCTTCCTTCCCTGTCGCGGCCGGGGCCCCTGTCCCGAAGATTTCTTCGGCCTCGGCCTCCGACAGAAGGACGGAGTCAGGGGACTCCTCCTCTCCCTCTTCCTTCTGTCCGGCCACACAGACCAGTGTTTTCGGCTCCCGGTTCATCGCATCGTCGATGGCGGCCATGGCCTTCGGATCATGGAAGGCGATCGATGCAAGAATATGAGGAAAGACAACGGTGTCGGAGAGGACCACATAGGGGGAATCTTTGGGAACCTTGATCGGATCGTCTGCCACTATTGTCCCCCTTCCGAAAAGGTGATGGGAACATTGAGCTTCTGCTTCGGTTTCTTGCCGACGATAATCCGGAGGAATCCCGAGGTGTACTCCGCACGAACCGGCCGGCCCTCGATTCCGTCCCGAAGAAGAAACACGCGTTCGAACTCCCCGTAATTGATCTCCATCTGGACGTAGTTCTTCTTTTTCTGGGGTTCGTATGTCTTCGATTCGTCCTTTCGCATCCCCCGGACGAGAAGCCTGTTTCCCTCCACGATAATCGAGATCTCGTCCTTCTGGACCCCGGCCAGATCCATCTTGATGACCGTCTCTTCATCGGTCTCGTAGATGTCCGTCATCGGCGACCAGCGGCCGTCTCCCGCGGCCTTGAAAACGATGTCCGGCCACATGCCCTTGGAAAGGGCTCCTTCGAGCTGCCAGAAAAAACGCTCCATATCGTGTGGTTTCAACTCTCCGTCTCCTTGTCTGGGGGTTCTGTTCATCAGCGACTGATTGTACTCTCGTCCGGCCTCGAGAGAAAGAAGGCCGGCCTGTCACTCCCGGAGGGAGCGTTGACGCTGGAGGTCGAAAAGACGCCGGATTTCATCGACCGTGGTCGCCTCTTCCGGTCCCTTGTCGGCCCGGGGGCCCGAAACCATTCGGGGGAACCGAAGGGCATAGCCCTCCTCTTCTCCCTCTTCCCGTCCGGCCAGATGAACGGGAGAGCGCGTCAGTTCGTCGGCCAGGACGGTCACGACGATTTTGGGAAAGACCCAGAAATCCGGCACGAGGCCGGACCGCACGACGGAGGGAGGATCGGGAACCCGCAGGTCGTCCAGCATCTCTCTGAGTTCCTTCCACTTTTCTTCCGTCAGTCCCGAGCCGATGCGCGCCACGGACAGATATTCCCCCTTCACCGGGTCGAACACCGCACCAAGGACCGCACCGATCCCAAGGCGCGTCCGGAGACCCTTCCCCCGGTAGTACCCGATCAGAACCAGATCGACGGTATCGGAAAGGGCTCCCTTGTAGGAACGCTTGAGCTTGATCCAGTTGAAGTTTCTGGAGCCGGCCGTGTAAACGCCATCAAGCCGCTTGGCGATGATCCCCTCAAAGCCTTCCTCCACCACCTCGTCGAAAAAGAGATCGATCGTGTGGGGGTCGTCCGTTTCGATCAGCCGCGAGGCTCCGAACACCTGGTCAGGGGGGACCTCCCGCTCCGAGAGAGTCCTTCGGTGGACCGGGAAGATCCCCTCCAGAAGTCGTCGACGTTCCGAAAACGGCCGGTCCATGACCGGCTCTCCGTCCAGGAAAAGCACGTCGAAGACAAGACACTTGAGGGGGATCTCCTCGGATTTCTCGAGGATGTTGTGCTTCCTTTTCCGGGTGATCGTCACCTGAAAAGGATGGTAGGAGTCATTCTCCCCGTCATACCCGAGGGCCTCCCCCTCGAAAATCGCAGACCGGTGCCCCAGAATCCTCCGTGCTTCCCGGGCCAGCTCGGGGAACATGCCGGTCGTCTCCTCCAGATTCCGGGAAAAGATCCTGACATGGGATCCGTCGCAATGAATCTGGCATCGAAATCCGTCATACTTCGATTCGACAGCGGCCCGCCCAAGCTTTTCGATGATTTCGGCCCCGGAGCCCAGCCGCTCGCAAAGAGCCATACGAATGGGATATCCGACGGAGGGCCGGATGCTCCCGAGCCCCTCGAGACCATCCCGACGAAGGACCTCGCCAACCCGTCCGAGGTCTGAACAGAGATTGTAGGCTCCTTCGACCTTCTGCCGAACGCTCTTCATTTCCGCCTTCCAGCCCTTCTCATCCTCCGGTGGAGTTCTCAGGACTGTCCGGGCCAGAGCGTCAACGATAGTGGAGTCACCTACCCCGAGCCTGAGCCGTCCCATGACAAAGCGGGCCAGATAGCGCGAAGACAGGGGGGAAACGGCCCGAAACAAAGAGGCCAGGCGTGAAATCTTCTCCTCCTGGGACCCTGATCCGCTCTGGCGCGAAATCTGGAGAAGGGATTCGTAGACTTCCGAAAGATTCAAGCGTCCATGCTCCCGTCCCATTCCGAGACGCTCGGCCAGGATCCCCGGATCTCCCGCCTCGGCCAGGAGAGCAGTCAGATCCGGCGATCCCCCCCCTCCCTCGTTCTTTTCCAGCGCCCGGTCCATGGCCTTCAGAAGAAGCCGGGAGGCCATCCCCATCGGCTCTCCGGCAAAGGGAGGAAGAAGCTGCCCCTGGACCATGTAGAGGGCGGGAGGAGTTTCGGAGGGGGTCAGTTCGGACAGAAGACTGGATAACTGTTTCGCCAGCTCGAGACGTCCCGAGGTCCCTTCCATATGGGAGAGATATTCCGAAAAGAGGTCAAACTTCAACAAATCCTCCCAAAAATGATGATCTTTCACTCGAAAGTCAGAGTCTTTCCCATAGGGACGGGGGTTGGTGTATGATGGTCCTAAAGACTCTCAGGGCAACGAGCCACCCTTCAATCAGGAGCCCTCCATGCATCCGACTCTCCGTTCTTCAGTCCTGTCCTTGTCCGTTGGACTCCTCCTTGCGGGCCTTTCGGGCTGCGCCTTCAACTTCGGAGGACAGACCATCGGAGGAAATGACTCGACCTCCCCGTCGGCCTCCTCCCCCACGGTCCCTCCTGCCCAGACCAATCCGGCATCAGAGGCTCTTGCACCCGGTTCGCCTCTTGGAAACACCGGCCCGCTCGGTCTTGCTCCGCTCGGCAACGACCAGAACCCCCGGTCGCAGCTCCTGAATGAAGGGACCCTCGGCTATTTTCTGGACCATCTCTTTGGGGGAAACAATCCCCGGATCTCTCAGGAGTTTCTGCCCCCTCCAACGTACGGGACAACGACGGCAGGCGGCGTTCCGGGCGGCCTCTGGCCGGGGAACTGGTGGATCGAGGGACAGGGAGGGGGATACAATCTGGTCCACCTCCCCTAGGACCCTCGGGGGAAAAGGCCTTACTTCTTCCCTGTGGACGGAGCCGGAGACGACTCGACGGCTTTTGCTGCAAGAATGTGCGCCCATTCGGCCTTGGCTTGGTCCCATTGTGATTGATTCAAAATGGTCTGGACCCGGTAGAGGCTTTTGATGGCATGATAGGTCAGCTCTCCACGGAGAGTGCTGATCTCGCCGATGGCGGGCTTGATTTTTGAAAGATCGATCGGATACTTCCCGACTTCCTTGCCGAGGATCCTGGCGTTGCGTTCGATGCGCCGGCCAACTTCGGCGCTCTTTCCCTTGAAATCCCCCTGCACCTCTCTGAGTGCCGCCACCTGGCCGGAGGTCAGATGGAGATCTTTCGCCTGGGAGGGAATCCATGACAGGAACAGATCCGTCGAGATCACGCTGGACTGAAAGGCCCCAAGATCACCCGCCCTTGCAGGACCCGGAGCCCAGAGAAGGACCGCCACACACAGGATTCCGCCGAAAAGTGCGCCAAAACTCATTTTCCGTTTGACTCCCTCTTTTCCTGATCCTTCTTTCCGCACCATGACCACAGGCTCATCCCCGGTCTAAATTGTGATTGATTCTAACCCCCCGCGAAACGACAGAACCGCGTGATGTTTCATTATCTTGAAATTCCCACCTGAAATCCACAGATCCCGGAACGAAAAGTTCCCCCCCCCGCGGCCACCACATTGCGGCCGATCTCCCTCCATGATACTCTCCCCTCATGTCCTCCCCCAGAGCCTTCCGCATTCCAGTTCCTGTTCCATCAACCGGCTCCTTCAGGCTTCTCCTGTTTTTTCTTTCCGGATCCGTCTTCGGTCTTCTTTTCGACCAGAAGACCCTCACGGTCCCGAGTTTCTGGATCATCTTTCCCGCCCTTCTCCCATTCTTCCTTTTGAAGCCCGTCTCTCTTCGCCGCGCCTTGGCCGAGGGGATGGCCTTTGGCCTTGCGGCCAACATCATCGGAATCCGCTGGCTCCTGGTCTCCATGGGCGACTACGGCCATCTGCCTCTTCCGCTTTCCCTGGGGGGCCTATTGCTTTTTTCCCTTTACCTGGCCCTTTTCCCTGCCTTTTTCAGAATGGGAACACTCCTTCTGCCGCTCTGGAAAGAGGGGAAAGCGACACTTGCCCCCCAGGCCATTCTCCTGGCACCTGCGCTCTGGATTCTGTCCGAGGCCGGACGGACTGAAATTCTCACGGGCTTCCCCTGGAATCCTCTCGGATCTCTCCTCTTCGGCCATCCGGACCTTGCCCTCCCCGCCCGCCTTGTCGGGACGACCGGACTGTCTTTTCTTGTGGCGGAGGGCTCGCTTCTTCTCGCCTATGCCTTGGAAGGGATCTCCAGCATCCCATCCCGTGGCAAAGCCTCCGCCGGAAAAAGGGTCCTCCTCCTTTTATCCTTTTTCATCCTTTGGAACCTGGTTGGGCACAGACTCTTTGTCGAAACAAAAAAAGAAAGACAGGACCAGATCCGCGTTGCCCTGGTTCAGGGCAATATTCCGCCGGACCAGAAATGGTCGGCCGAACACCTGAAGGCCGATATCGCCATCTACCGGAGTCTCAGCCAGCAGGGAATCGCCCGGGGGGCACACACCCTGATCTGGCCCGAAACGGCCCTGCCTGTCTTTTACAATAGCTCCCACCCGGTGCTCACCCAGGATCTGGTCTCCCTTCTCTCTCCCGACAGCGTTCTTGTCACCGGTTCCATCGGAGAGATTCCCGACCCCGACCAGCCGATGGGCGTCTCCTTCACAAATGCCGCCGTTCTTTTCGGACCTGACGGAAAGGTCCGCGCCGACTACGTGAAGCAGCACCTGGTTCCCTTCGGAGAGTTTCTGCCGCTCCCCGAGATTTTCGGATGGCTTCGCCCATTGATAGGCGTGGCCGGAGACATGGCCAGGGGGAATCAACCCGGACGGTTCAACCTTCCGGGGGGGTTCTCCCTGTCCCCCATGATCTGCTATGAGGCCCTCTACCCCTCTCTCGTCAGAGAGGACCTCGGGACCAGCCGATTGCTGGGGGTCATTTCCGACGACGCCTGGTTCGGCGACACGAGCGCTCCCTACCAGCTCTTCCGGGAGTCAGCCATGCGGGCCCTTGAAAACGGGGTCCCGATGCTACGAGCGGCAAACACCGGCCTCTCCGGTGTTGTCCTTCCCGATGGAACCGTCCTCTTGCGGGGTCCCCTTTTCAAACCGGCCCTTCTCGAGGGAACGGTCCCCGTCCCGCGGCAGGGCACCGGAGACCTGACCCTTTACAGACGTCATGGGGAGTGGGTTCTCAAGCTTTCATTGATGGGAGTTCTCTTCTGGTGGGGACTGTTCTCCCTGAAAAAACGGCAAGAATCCCCCACCTCTGACGACATCCCTCACTTTTCCTTCGACAGGGACTAACCAAATAACATTTGCGCTCCTCCCGCCTTGAGAGATCACGGGACCTCTGGTAGGATCGAAATCCGGCGATCTATGACTTTATTTATGAAAGGACTTGCAGTGACACAGGGACATATCGACATTCAGGCATTGAGGGAGGAATATCAATCAAACCGGGAACGCCTCGATCAGCTTCGGAGGCACCTTTGACCCGGAACGCCTGACCCTGACACTTGAACAGCTCGAAGCCCAGACGGCCGACCCCGAGTTCTGGAAAAACGCCGAAAGGGCGACGCGTCTTCTGCGGGAAAAGCGCCGGATCGAAAAAAGACGGGACCTTGTTTCGGACCTCCGAAAACAGGAAGAAGAGATCGGATCCCTTCTCGAAATGGGAAGCGATCCGGATTTTCTCGCCGAGGCCTCCCAGACCCTTCCCGTTTTCATTCAGAAGATCGATCAGCTTGAGCTTGAGGAAATCCTTTCAGACGAGTATGCCGACAGCCCTGCCATTATCGAGATCCATCCCGGAGCGGGAGGAACCGAGTCACAGGACTGGGCACAGATGCTTCTCCGGATGTATCTTCGGTGGAGCGAAAGCCGGGGGCTCGAGGCGGTGGTCATCGACCTCCTTCCCGGGGACGAGGCGGGGGTCAAGAGCGCCACGGTCAGGGTGAGGGGAGAAAACGCCTTTGGATTTCTCCAGGCCGAGAGCGGGGTTCACCGACTCGTCCGGATTTCTCCCTTCGATGCGGCAAAGCGTCGTCACACCTCTTTCGCCTCTGTCTTCGTCTACCCGGAGATCGAAGGGGACGTCACCGTCGAGATCAGGGACGAAGATATCCGGATCGATACCTTCCGGGCATCCTCTGCCGGAGGACAGCACGTCAACAAAACCTCCTCAGCCGTTCGGCTGACCCACATGCCCACGGGAATCGTCATCTCAAGTCAGAACGAACGCTCCCAGATCCAGAACCGCGAAATGGCCTTCAAAGTTCTGCGTGCACGCCTCTTCGAACTCGAGAGACAGAAGAAGAAGGAAGCGCTCGACCAGATTTCGGGGGCCGGGAACAAAAAGGAAAACGCCTGGGGGAGCCAGATCCGCTCCTACGTGCTCCAGCCCTACCAGATCGTCAAGGACCACCGGACCGGCATCGAAACCTCCCGGGTCGACGAAGTCCTGGACGGAAAACTCGATCTCTTTATCCGCGGTTACCTTCTCGCCCGATGGGAAGGAAAGCTGTTTACGGGACGGGAGGAGGATCTCCCCGAAGTGTAGGGTCAGGAATTCCAGGGAGGCTTCCGCATGAAAAGATCGAGGACGCCCTCGAAGCCTCGCGCTCTCCAGGCCCGGGTGCGTCCCTCCTCCTTCCGGGCCATGACCTCGAGAACTTCGACCTGCTCCTTTTCGAACCACCCCATGAGGCTTTGCATAAGAGCCTCCCCGACCCCACGGGCCCTTCTTTCAGGAAGAACGTACCAATGAAGGATATTTCCAGACCTGCGGGGCTCTCCGTAGAGCCTGTCATAGACCGACCCAAGGATGAAGCCGGAAGGAACACGGACCGGCCCGTCGAGAGCGAGGAAACCCCTGTAGGAATCCGACTGGGTCATCATCCTCCCGAAAGCCGTCGCCGCCCTTCGGCGTCCGGTGGCCCCGGCGGAGAAAAAGGGAGGCGCCTCCTCCTCCATCAGCCGGACCCAGAAATCGGCCATGATTCCGACATCGTCCAACCCCGCCTCCACGATTTGCCAGGACCGAGGTTCTGTGCTTCCATCCGGGGCTTCCGCTTCCAAGATCCCTCCTTGAGATGCGAGATTCCTCCCTTCCTCCACTCCGCCGAATCTCACGAAGACCTTATCAGAACACGAGGCTTGACTCCAGTCGGCAAATTCGAAAACATAGACGAGGCACCCCTTTCATCATGAGGACCTGCCCCGATACAAACCCTGACCAAGGATAATCCCGGTGGGCTTTTTCTCCAGAAGTGACAACTCCAGCTGGTCCGCAGCCTTTCAAAGCTTCACGAAACAGTTCGTGGCGATGGTCACCCTCGCCGTTATCCTGCTGTCTGCCGCAGGAATTTATGGCTCCCACGAACTTAAATCGAAAGAGTTTCAAAAGAAGCTGGTCGGAAGCACGCATCTCCTGAAAATCGGGACATTCCCGACCTACAACGAGGCTCTTGGCGCCCTGGAGCGAAGGATTCCCGGCTCGCTCAAGATCTTTTCCTATTCGTCCGATACGACAGTATGGTTCGGGAGGCTGGCCCTTTTCGGGGCCGCCTTTCCCGATGCCAAAGGGGTGATCCGGAAAGACTCTTCCGGGTATACTCTCTACGAAGAGGATTGAATCAAGACCCCGGGATCCTATCCGGAAGCGGTCATTCGTGATATCATCCTATAAGACCGCACTCGGCCGAAACCGTATTTATTAAATCGGGGGTCCTTCACCATGCCCATCGAGATCCCGCTCTTTCCGCTTCCCAATGTGGTCCTTTTTCCGAAGACCCTTCGTCCTCTCCATATTTTCGAACCAAGATACCGGAAGATGATCGAAGCCTCCCTGGAAGGGGAACATCTTGTTGGAATGACCCTGCTGAAAGATGGCTGGGAAGACCAGTACGAGCAATCCCCACCCGTCGAACGCAGGGGAACCCTCGGAAAGATCGTGCAAAGCAACAGACTGCCTGATGGCCGTTACTATATCACCCTGCTCGGAATCTCGACCTTCGACATCGAAGAAGAACTGGACCACCCATCCTGGAGAACGGCCCTCGTCTCGGTCCTGCGCCCCGAGAACCGATGGCCGCTGGCCCAGTCGGACCTTGACAGGATCCGCTCGGTGGTCAACGAGGTCCTGGTCCAGTGGGATCTGACTTCCGAGCTTGCCTGGATTCAGGAGTCCGCTCGGGAGCCTATCTCGCTTCTTCATCACTGGTCGGCATTCCTTCCATTTACCGCAACCGAACGCCAATTCCTTCTGGAGGCTCCCGATATCCGAACCCAGGCGGGGCGACTCTATGATTTGCTCCTGTTCAAAAAAATCTCATTCGAAACGGATGTGGCCCCCGAAAAGGAAAAAAACGGGGCGAGCGATTTCTTTTTCGATGTTTGATGGCAATTCCTGGGGCGAGGTGCTGTCCGGCCACAATGAGGCATTTCGCTTCGCAGCTCCCCCCGGACGAACCCCCTTTCTTTTCCCGATCCATCATCCACGAAAACTTCTTCCGGAGGATCTTCTCGGACGCGAACCCGCCATTGATTCTCTCCGCAGAAATCTTGACGGCTTTTCCCATGATCTTCCTCCCCTTCCGACTCTTCTCTACGGCCATCGGGGGACAGGGAAAACGTCCACTGTGGCCGCTCTTTGGAATGAATGGAATATCAGGAAGAAGGAATCGGAACCTCTTCGCCTCCTCCAGGTCGACAAGCCCGGGATCGATTATCTCGCTCCCCTGATCGATCTCCTTTCTACCTTTCCACAACTTTTTATCGTTCTCCTGGACGACCTGGCCTTTGGGGAGGAAGACGACTCCTTTCGGCAGATGAAGGCCATTCTGGACGGAGGGATCATGGCATCTCCCGTCAATGTGGCACTGATCGTCACGTCCAATATCCGCCACCTGGTCTCGGAATCCCGGCAAGGCCTCTCGGATGCCCTGCATCCCCAGGAGACCAGGGACGACGCACTGGCGCTCTACGACCGTTTTGGCCTGACACTCTTCTTCGATGAACCCGATCAGGAAACCTATTTCCGTCTCATTCTCTCAAAGGCCACCTCGACAAAACTCCTTTCCTTCGTTCCCGACAACTGGCTTTCCCTCTGGACAGACTGGCAAAAGGCAACCCAAGAGGTTCCAGCCATTCCGGAAGATCCGGTTCTTCTGATCCTGACCCAGGCCCAACGTTTTTCGAGAGACAGGGGATCACGATCCGGACGAACGGCGCAACAGTTCGTCGATCTTTTGCGCAGAAGGATGATCTGAACCTTTTGAGAGGGGAACGGTCATTGTCGTCCTGAAGGATCATCCGGGAATCAAAATTGACCCCCATTATTCCGGTAATGTAAAATAGGAAGATAAACAGTTTGAAAAAGCGAGGGAAACATGCTGCAAGATGACCTGCCGATGGGGCTGACGTTCGACGACGTTATTCTCGTCCCACAGTTTTCCGACTTTCTCCCAGCTGAAACCAATACCGGCATCGATCTTTTTTCCGGAATCCGACTGAACATTCCGATCCTGTCGGCGGCGATGGACACGGTCACTGAAGCGCGTCTGGCCATTGCCCTTGCACGGGAAGGCGGAATCGGCGTCATCCACCGGGCCCTCTCCCCGGAGGATCAGGCCCATGAGGTGGACAAAGTCAAGAAGTCTGAGTCGGGAATGATCACCGATCCGATCACGATCGGTCCCGACGAAACGATCGGGAAAGCCCTCGATCTCATGCAGACCTTCCGGATATCGGGCATTCCCGTTGTCCGCAACCGGACGCTCGTGGGAATCGTCACCAATCGGGACCTTCGCTTCGAGACTGTCCTCACCCGAAAAGTCTCGGAGGTCATGACCTCCAAGAACCTGATTACAGCTCCCGTGGGAACGACCCTGGACGTGGCCAAAAAGCTGTTTCAGGAATTTCACATCGAGAAACTTCCCGTCGTCAACGATAAAAATGAGCTGGACGGCCTGATCACCATCAAGGATATCGAAAAAAAGATCAAATACCCGAACTCCGCCAAAGATCTCCGGGGACGACTGCTCGTCGCCGCAGCCATCGGCGTCGGAGAAGCCGCTCTCGAACGGGCCCGCCTCCTCGCCAGGGCCCAGGTCGACCTGCTCGTAATCGATACCGCGCATGGCCATTCCGCCGGGGTGATCGACATGATCAGGACGATCCGCGAAACATGGCCCCAGATCCCCGTCATGGCGGGAAACATCGCCACGAAGGAAGGAGCGCGCTCACTGATCGAGGCGGGAGCCAATCTTCTGAAGGTCGGGGTCGGACCCGGATCGATCTGTACGACCCGCATCGTTGCCGGTGCTGGAGTTCCCCAGTTGACAGCCATCTCCGATGTCTACCAGGTGGCCCGGGAAGCGGGAATTCCTGTCATTGCGGACGGGGGGATCAAGTATTCCGGCGATCTCGTCAAGGCCTTGGCCGCCGGGGCCTCCGCGGTCATGCTTGGCTCCCTGTTTGCCGGAACCGAGGAGTCGCCCGGAGAAACGATCCTCTTTCAGGGGCGGTCTTACAAAACCTATCGGGGCATGGGATCGATCGGAGCAATGGAGAGAGGGGGAGGAGACCGCTACAACCAGCCGTCCGGATCCAAAAAGTGGGTTCCTGAAGGGATTGAGGGCCGGGTTCCCCATAAGGGACGCCTTTCAGAGCTGATATACCAGCTCTCGGGAGGACTCCGCTCCGGTATGGGGTACTGCGGCTGCAGGACGATCCACGAACTCCAGGAGAAATCCAGGTTCGTGAGGATTTCTCCTGCAGGACTTCGGGAAAGTCATGTCCACGACGTGATTATCACGAAAGAAGCTCCGAATTATCGTCGGGAATGGGACGAATCCTGACCCGCTTTTTCCGACCCTCTTGAGAAAGAACCTCTGACTTGACTATTTCACCCGTCCTGATCCTCGATTTCGGATCCCAGCTGACACAGAATATCGCCCGTCGAATTCGGGAGATGGAGATCTATTCGGAAATTCTTCCCGCCACACTCCCGGCATCCGAAGTCCGGAATCGAAACCCTCGTGCCCTCATCCTGTCGGGTGGGCCCTCCTCCGTTTACGAAAAAGGGGCGCCGACACTTGACCCGTCACTCCTCGAACTGGGCATTCCCGTTCTCGGCATCTGCTACGGCATGCAGATCATTGCCCATGTCGCCGGCGGACGGGTCGAACGGGCCAAAGTCCGGGAATACGGAGTCCACCTCTTTTCTCCTTCCCAGAAGGCCTCGTCCCTCTGGGACTCTTTTCGCCCTGCCTCACCCGTTCTCATGAGCCATGGAGACTGGATTCAGGATCTTCCGAAAGGCTTTCATGTCACCGGAAGCACCGAGACAACCCCCATCGCAGCGATGGAAGATCCCGAAAGGAAGATCTACGGGGTCCAGTTTCATCCCGAGGTGACCCAGACCGTCTCAGGGGTAGACTTTTTAAGCCATTTTCTCAAGGACATCTGCCGCATCACACCCAACTGGACAATCCGGGGGTACCTCGACCGTCACGTGGAGGAGATCCGGGCCACCGTCAAGGAAGACCATCTTGTGTGCGCCCTTTCAGGAGGGATCGACTCAACCGTCACCGCCCTGCTGTGTTACCGCGCCCTGGGAGAGCGGTTCCATGCCATTTTCGTTGACAATGGGCTTTTGCGGAAGGGAGAACTCGAGGGACTTCAGGCCGACCTGACCACTCTGGGCATCCCCCTTGAGGTTGTGGATGCCAAGGCCATTTTTCTCACCCGTCTCAAAGGGGTCTCCGATCCGGAAAAGAAAAGGAAGATCATCGGAAAGACCTTCATCGACGTCTTCAGCAAGGAGACCCGGAAAAGAGGAATCGTTCGGTATCTGGCTCAGGGAACCCTTTATCCCGACGTCATCGAAAGCGTTTCGACTTTTGGAGGCCCCTCGACGGTCATCAAGTCCCATCATAACGTGGGAGGGCTCCCTTCCCGAATGCCCTTCAAGCTGGTGGAACCCCTTCGAGAGCTTTTCAAGGATGAAGTCCGGCGGCTGGGGCGCGAGCTTGGACTTCCCGACCGCTTCGTCAATCGCCAGCCCTTTCCAGGGCCGGGGCTGGCGATCCGGATTCTAGGGTCGATCACACCGGAAAGGCTTTCGATTCTCAGGGAGGCCGATGCCGTCGTGCGGGACGAGGTGGAAAAATCTCCCTTCTCTTCGGAACTCTGGCAGTATTTTGCCGTCCTTCTTCCCGTCAAATCAGTCGGTGTCATGGGGGATGCCCGCACCTACGAACATGTCGTGGCCATCAGATCGGTCCGCTCGGTCGACGGAATGACCGCCGATGTCCACTATCTAACCCCCGAACTGCTGGGCCGCATCTCCCACCGCATTATCGCCTCGGTGGAGGGTGTCAACCGCGTTGTTTTTGATATTTCCCCCAAACCCCCCGCCACCATCGAGTGGGAATAAAGGACACCATGAATTCTGACAGCCCTTCCTCCTCTTCTGAACCCGAAGAGGAATCATCCCCGTCGTCCTCTGAAAAGAACGCGCCTGAAACCGATTCGGTTCGTCTTCACAAACTTCTCGCCCACAGGGGAGTGGCATCCCGAAGAAAGGCCGAACAGCTGGTCGCATCGGGACTCGTAAGTGTAAACGGACAGATCGTGACCGAACCGGGAACCCGGGTCAACCCTGAGACCGACACCGTTCTGGTTGAAGGAAAGCCACTTCGAAGGGAGTCCGAACCCTTTCTTTTCCTCTTCTACAAACCTCGGGGGGTCGTCTCCACCCTGCACGATCCGGAAGGCCGACCGACGCTCCGGGAGTTTTTCCCCAATATCGAGCCCCTGCTGCATGTTGGCCGACTCGACTTTCAGACCGAGGGAGCCCTGCTTCTGACCAATAACGGGGACCTCTCCCAGCGGATTCTTCATCCAAGATACGCCATTCCCCGAACCTATCTGGTAAAAATCCAAGGGGGAGTCTCTCCCGCTCACATAGAACGGATCGCGCGTGGCGACATTCGCCTTGACGGAAGAGCGGTCGTTCCTCTTGAGTTTGTTCGGGAAAGGGACACCGACTCCAATGCCTGGTACCGGATCACACTGACGGAGGGTCGCAACAGGGAAGTCCGCCGCCTTTTCGAAACCCTCAACTATTTTGTCCTGAAGCTGGTTCGAACAGCCTTTGGCCCATTAACTCTGGCGGGACTGGAACCGGGAGAGTATCGAACCGTGACAGCCTCGG
Organism: Nitrospirota bacterium; assembly: GCA_023481175.1. GTDB lineage: Bacteria > Nitrospirota > Leptospirillia > Leptospirillales > Leptospirillaceae > UBA4572. The sequence continues at coordinate 58,705 of JAMCWM010000036.1, read as the reverse complement.
AAATACGAACTCTTCTGGCAGGTGAAACACCCACTCATCTTCCCCGAACCCTCGATTCCCGCCATCGTCCGTCCGACTCTTCTCCTGCCCGCAGTCGAAAAAATCATGTCAGATCAACCGAGTCGTTCGAAAATACAATCCCCCGAAGACATTTTTCTGGAGAGGATTCCTCCTTCGAGCGTTCCGAACGCTTCGAACGTCCCTCCCGGTCCCCCCGAACCTTCCGGGATGAGGGGGCCCCGCGCAGCGACCGGAGACCCGCACCCTCCCAGAGACCCTCCCGTGAATCGGACAATGAGCGGCCCCGAAAGCGCTTTTCCGGTGAAGGCTCCTCCCCACAGGATCGCTCCGAACGCTTCGAACGTCCCTCCCGGTCCCCCCGAACCTTCCGGGATGAGGGGGCCCCGCGCAGCGACCGGAGACCCGCACCCTCCCAGAGACCCTCCCGTGAATCGGACAATGAGCGGCCCCGAAAGCGCTTTTCCGGTGAAGGCTCCTCCCCACAGGATCGCTCCGAACGCTTCGAACGTCCCTCCCGGTCCCCCCGAACCTTCCGGGATGAGGGGGCCCCGCGCAGCGACCGGAGACCCGCACCCTCCCAGAGACCCTCCCGTGAATCGGACAATGAGCGGCCCCGAAAGCGCTTTTCCGGTGAAGGCTCCTCCCCACAGGATCGCTCCGAACGCTTCGAACGTCCCTCCCGGTCCCCCCGAACCTTCCGGGATGAGGGGGCCCCGCGCAGAAATGAGACCAGTCCATTCGCCAAACGGAAAAATGGGGAGGATTCTCGTTCACAAAAACAGGAGAAGGGCTTTTCGAAATTCACGAACCGAAAGTCTGGTCCCAAAGGACGGGGAGGACCAACAAACCCGTCGCGCCCCAAAAAGACATGACGGAGATCCCCATGGCTTCCTCCTTTTCCAGTGAAGATTCCGGAAACAAGGAAATTCGTCAAAGACTGCGATCACCCAGAGAACGGCTGGGAGGCTATGCCGTCCTCCCCCGTCTGATCGACAAGATCCGACTGAGAGCCGCTGACCGACTGCCTCCGGAATATCGTTCCAACCTTCTGCGAAGCTGCGATCCGGCTACCGGATTTTATCCTCTGGACGGACGGTTCCTCGAATTTACCGGGCTTGATCCCTCCGAACTGGAACGGGAAATTTTGTCCGCTCCGGACGACGAGACAGTCTTGGCCTGGGTCAACGCCCATGCGAAACCTCACTCTTCTCTCGAAAGGGAGTTGTGGTCCGCTTCATTCCACACTCTGACTCCTGATGACAGGCGAACGGAGCACCGGAAAAAAACCTATCCGACCCTCGCCCATCGACCTGACATCGGGACCCTGTCTCCATTCGACCTGATCGACATCGACGAGGCCCGGCCCCTTTCCTGATGCCGTGGTCCATAGATTCAATTTTTACTTCGGTTTGCTAGAATGCTCCTGTTCCGGAACATGACCATCCGAAGGGATTTCTGAATTTTTTTTCGAGAGGACATCCGATGTATCGTTCCCACTTCATTGCCGATCTTTACAGTTTTTCTCCGGGCTCTGCCGTGACAGTCGCTGGATGGGTCCACACGGTCAGGGACCATGGAGGACTCCTCTTCATTGAGCTCCGCGATCGCTCCGGCCGAATGCAGTGCGTGATCGACGCCAAGGAACACCCTGTCATGGAGGCAATGGCAAAAACCCTCAGGGACGAGTGGGTCATATCAATCCATGGGGCCCTGGCCTCCCGCCCCGAAGGGACGATCAACTCGGAAATGCCCGGTGGGCATCTCGAGATCCGTGTTTCCACACTGCGTGTTCTCAATGCCGCCCTCACACCTCCATTTCCTGTGGGAGAAAACGAAGGTGTCTCCGAGAGCCTGCGACTGACCCACCGCTATCTCGACATTCGATCCCCTCATTTGATGGAGGCTCTCAGGTTCCGCTCCGAACTGACATCCCTGATCCGAAACTATATGGTCTCCCATCACTTCTGGGATATAGAAACCCCGCTTCTCACCCGCTCGACCCCGGAAGGGGCCCGGGACTTTCTCGTCCCGTCCCGTCTCGAGCGCGGCTCCTTCTATGCTCTCCCCCAATCTCCCCAGCTTTTCAAGCAACTGTTGATGGTGGGGGGTATCGAACGCTACTTCCAGGTGGCCCGCTGCTTCCGTGACGAGGATCTGCGCGCAGACCGTCAACCCGAGTTCACCCAGGTCGATATCGAGGCCTCCTTTTTGACGCGCGATCAGTTTCTGGGAATCATCGAGGGACTCTTCTGCGACATTTTCAAAGCCTTCAAGAACATCACCCTTTCACGGCCTTTCATGCGTCTCACGCATGCCGAAGCCATGGAGAAATACGGAAGCGACAAACCGGATCTGCGTTTCGGAATCCCGATCGTCGATATTTCCTCGATTGCCCAGAACACCTCCTTTGCCGTTTTCACTCAAACGCTGGGCAACGGGGGGACGGTCAGGGGCATCCGGTTTCCAGGAGGAGCCTCCAGAAGTCGAAAGGAAGTGGAGGACCTGACCGCCTGGGCCCAGGGACAGGGAGCCAAGGGGCTCGCGTGGATCAAGATCGAACAAACGGGACCGGCAAGCCCCATACTCAAGTTCATTCCTGAGCCCCTCCAGAAAGAAATATCCGAGACAATGGAGGCAGAGCCTGGAGATCTGCTCCTCTTTATCGCAGATACCCTTCCCCAGACACTCAAGATCCTGGGTCTTCTCAGGAACCATGTGGCGAAAATCGCGGGTCTGATCGACTCCTCAAAGACTGCGCTGCTCTGGGTCGTCGACTTCCCGCTGCTTGAATGGAATCCCGATGAAAAACGCTACGAAGCGGTGCATCACCCCTTTACATCCCCCCACCCGGACGACATGGCCATCCTTGCCGATACCCCGGAGCTGACCCGGTCTCTCGCCTACGATCTTGTCTATAATGGGACGGAGGTGGGAGGAGGGAGCATCAGAAATCATGAGATCGAACTTCAGAGAAGGGTCTTCGACCTGATCGGGATGACGGAGGAGGAGGCCACCAGACGGTTCGGATTCCTCCTTGAAGCCCTTTCCTACGGGGCTCCCCCGCACGGGGGGATGGCCATCGGACTTGACCGGCTGGCCATGCTTCTTCTCGGACGGGATTCCATCCGGGATGTGATGGCGTTCCCCAAGACACAAAAAGGAAGCTGCCTTCTCACTCAGGCTCCGGCTCCCGTTGACTCGGCCCAGCTCAAGGAACTCGGGCTCAGGCTGGCATAAGCCTCAGGGAATGATGTCCTCGATCCCGTACTTCATCATGCGATAACGAAGCTGCCTGGGGGTGATTCCAAGAGCCCGGGCAGCGCGGGTTTTGACATATCCATACCGTTTCAGAACCGCCTCGATCTGCTCCTTTTCGAGGCTCGACACCGCCCCGAGAAGTCCATCGGTGGCCTCCCCCATCGCTGGAACGCCCTCCGAAGACTCATGCGGTCGCCCGACGACGACCTCTCCTCCTGGCGGCAGTTCACGCTCCGGATGGGGAGCCTTGGGATAGAGCGTCATCGCCCGCCCCGCATCATCCCGCGTAATGGTGGCGCCATGCGCCATCACGACCAGACGCTCCATCATGTTTTCAAGCTCCCGGACATTGCCGGGCCAATCGTAGTTCACCAGCATGTCCATCGCGCCTGGCTCCACAACCACAGTCCGGTCGTTGTCCCGGTTGAACCGGTCCAGAAAATGCTCGACAAGGAGCGGGACATCCTCCTTGCGTTGCCTGAGGGGAGGCAGAAAGAGCGGGACGACGTTCAGCCGGTAGTAGAGATCTTCCCGGAACTGGTTTCGCCGGATCATTTCCTCGAGATTCCGGTTTGTGGCGGCGATGATCCGAACGTCCACGGGTATGACTCGATTTCCCCCGATTCTCTCGACCGAGCGCTCCTGGAGGACGCGAAGGAGCTTGACCTGAACGGCCGGGGTGATTTCCCCGATTTCATCCAGAAAGATCGTTCCGGTGTCGGCAGCTTCGAATTTTCCTGGCCTGGCGATGTGCGCTCCCGTGAAGGCCCCCTTTTCATGGCCGAACAGCTGGCTTTCCAGAAGGGTCTCCGGGATCGCGGCACAGTTGATCTGAACGAAGGGTTTTTTCGCCCGGGGACTCAGGAAATGGATCGCCTTTGCGATGACCTCCTTTCCGGTCCCGCTCTCTCCCTGAATCAACACCGTCGCCCGACTGGCCGCAACCTGGTAGACAGACTCGGCAATCTGGTTCATCACCTTCGAACGTCCGATCCAGCCATCGATGGCATATCGGTCTTTCAGGGCATGTTCGAGGCGGTGGGTCTCGTCGATCAAGCGCTGATTTTCTTCGGAAAACCGCTGCCGGAGCAAGACTGCCTGGACAATGGTGGACCCGATGATCGACAAAACCCGCTTATCTTCCTCGAGATCGCGCTCCCCTTCGGTCATGTCGCAATCGGCCGAAAGAACGCCAAGCTTCATGCCCTGGAAGATCAGAGGGACGGCGATGAAGGCCATTTTCTTGCGCCCCACCCCCTTCCGGGCCCCTGTCCTGTTCAGAAAGCGGGGTTCGGCTCCGATATCGGGAACGATGATCGGCAATCCTGTTGAAAGGACCGTTCCCGTGATTCCCTCCCCGATTTTGAAACGCCCCTTTTTCTTCTCTTCATCGGACATCCCGTAGGCGAGCTCGGTCATGAGTTCGTTCGTATCCCGCTTCAGGAGAAGGATGGCCCCCCGATGGAGATTGAGTTGGGTGTCCATGATTCCAAGAATATGATCGAGCGCCGAATCGAGGTCGGGAGAGCTGGCGAGTTCCCGGCTAATCTCGAAGAAGGCTGTGAGCTCCCGTATGATTTTTTGTTCGTGGTTCATAGTCTCCACCAAAAAAAAGGCCTGAACAGAACATCGTGTCCAGGCCCTCCGAATCATGTCAGGGGCCCGGATTCAAAAACCGGCGGCCCCATTGCCGAAAGCTTCCATCCAAAAACTAGACGTCAAAGTAAAGGAAGAACTCGTGCGGATGAGGCCGGAGACGGACGGCATCCACTTCCCGCTTGGTCTTCAGGCTGATCCATGTCTCGATCAATTCCGGCGTGAAGACACCCCCCTTCAGAAGGAACTCATGATCCTTCTCGAGGGCTGCAAGGGCTGCATCGAGGCTACCCGGCATCTGCTTGATCTTCTTCTTCTCCCGATCGGAAAGCTCGTAAAGATCCTTGTCGAGCGGAGCCGGAGGCTCGAGCTTTCTTTCGATCCCGTCGAGACCGGCCATCAGAAGAGCCGAAAAGACGAGGTAAGGGTTGCTGCTGGGATCGGGCGTCCGAAACTCGATCCGCTTGGCCTTCTCGCTCTTCGAATACATCGGGATCCGAACGCAGGCCGAACGGTTCCGTTTTGAATACATGAGGTTGATCGGAGCCTCGTACCCGGGCACAAGCCTGCGGTAAGAGTTGGTTGTCGGGGCGATAAAAGCCAGAAGCGCCGGGGCGTGGTGGATCAGACCCCCGATGTAGTGGCGGCAGAGCTCGGAAATGTCCCCGTATCCGCCCTTCTGATAGAAGAGGTTCTTCCCGGCCTTCCAGAGGCTCTGGTGAACATGCATTCCGGACCCGTTGTCCTGAAAGAGCGGCTTGGGCATGAAGGTCGCGGTCTTCCCGTATTTGAAGGCCGTGTTTTTCACCACATATTTGTACTTCATGACGTTGTCGGCCATCTTGGTGAGAGTGTCGAAGCGCATGGCGATTTCGCACTGGCCTGCGGTGGAGACCTCATGATGATGGGCATCGCAACGGATACCGACTTGCTCCATGGTCAGGACCATCTCGCTTCTAAGATCCTGGAGAGAGTCGGTCGGAGGCACAGGGAAGTATCCTTCCTTGTGGCGCACCTTGTATCCCAGGTTCGGCTCCTCTTCCCGACCCGTGTTCCAGGTCCCCTCGATCGAATCGACGGAATGGTGGGAGAAGTTGGACCCTGAGCCGTAACGAACATCGTCGAAAACGAAGAACTCACATTCAGGACCCCAATAGGAAATATCCGCGAGCTTCTTGAGGTAATTCTCCGCCCGCTGAGCGATATAACGCGGATCCTTGGCATAGGATTCGCCGGAAATCGGATCCTTGATGTTGGCAATCAGGGAGAGCGTCGGAACCTGGGTAAACGGATCGAGGAAGGCCGACTTGGAATCCGGCAGAAGAAGCATGTCGGACTCATTGATGGTCTGGAACCCGCGGATACTGGACCCGTCAAAACCGATTCCCTCTTCGAACAGCTCTTCCGTCAGCTGATGAGATGTCATGGAATAGTGTTGCCAGGTACCAAGCAGGTCGGCGAACTTGATGTCGATGATCTGCACGTTGTTTTTCTTCGCATAGTCCAGAACTTCTTTCGGGGTCATTCGTTAACTCTCCTAAAGAATTGTGGATAATGGCACCTTTAACAAAAGGCGCCGCGCCCGGAACACAAAAAAAGGGCATCTTCATGACCTGTCATGAAGACGCCCTTGTCTTCGCATATCTTTTTCCCTGCCTGCTGGATGCCGGATACAGCTCCGCACTCCTCGTTGAGTCAAAGACTACACGTTGGACAAAAAAAACGCAATACTTGATCACAAAAAAGCCAATTGTCGATTTTTATTCCTCAACAAGGGATGAATTCCTTCATTCGGACCCCCTGAAATGGATCGGTGCATTGCTTTCCCTATTCGGTTAGAATCAGGGAAGGTGCCATATCCGTTCCCCCTTTACACAAAGAGGTTGATGCGTGAAGAAGGTTCAGGTTCTTGTCATCGGAGCGGGTTCTGCTGGTCGATATGCGGCGCGTGAAGCCGCACGACTTGGTCGGGAGGTCCTGATTGCCTCCACTCCTCCCTTCGGTGGACTTTGCATCCTGAAGGGGTGCATGCCCTCCAAGGCCCTTCTCCGATCAGCCCACGAGCTTTATGCCGCGAAAGCCGAACTCGCCGACCTTGGGATCGACCATGCCGGAACCTTCTCCTTCGATCTTCCCGCAATCATCCGCATGAAAAATCGGATGATTGCCGAAATGGCCGATTCAGCACGCGGAAGCATCGACGGGATCCCGGGAATCACGCTGGTCGAGGAGCCTGTGAGCTTTCTCACTCCCGAAACCGCCCAGGTGGGCCATCAGATTGTGCATTTCGAACGGGCGGTGATAGCGACGGGCTCGCTTCCGAAGATCCCCGATATCCCGGGCCTCACCGGAAAATGGACACTGACATCCGACGACGTTCTGGAACTTGAAACCCTCCCGGAATCGGTCATTGTCCTGGGAGCCGGACCCGTTGGCCTGGAGCTGGGACAATATCTTTCCATGATGGGAGTGAAGGTCACCGTCGTTGAAATCTCGTCCCGATGGAATCCCGACGTGGATATCCGGATTGAAGAGGGTTACCTGGCCGCCCTGGCAAAGAGAGGGCTGACCGTCCATCTTGGATTTCGCTCGGAACACTTCGAGGAGTCGGCGGACAGACCTGTCCTGCATGGGAAGATCGGTGACAAATCTTTGCGGCTGGAGGCCGATCGGGTTCTTTGCGCCACAGGGCGCCGGCCGGATTTGGATAATCTGAATCCCTTGGCCGCCGAGGTCCATCTTTCCCACCACCGGGCCATCCGGGTTGACCCATGGCTCCGCACGTCCAATCCCCGGATATTTGCCGCGGGTGACGTCACAGGAGCTCTGCCAGTCCTGAATCTTGCCACATACCATGGTGAGATTGCCGGGTTCAACGCCGCATCGGCCCTTCCGAAAAAGATCGAGGACCGTGCCGTCCCCACCGCCATTTTTTCCGATCCCGAGTTTGCCCGGGTCGGCCTGACGGAGCTTCAGGCCCATGCCCTGCACATCCCAACCATCACGGGATACCTTCCCTTTTCCGATCTCGGTAAAGCCATCGTGAACCGTCAGACCGACGGGGCCCTGAAAATCGTAGCCGATAAAAAAACCCGGGAAATTCTCGGAGCCGAAATGTATGGAGCCGGCGCATCGGATCTGATCCACCTGCTCACCGTAGCCATCGGGTTCTCGGCCACGATCGACCAGTACCAGCGGATCCTCCACATTCACCCGACCATGGCTGAAATAGTCAAATATGTCGTGGAAGAGATGACTGATTCCTTCTGAAACCGGCTTTTGAAAGGTCCCGATCCTCCACCGTTTCAAAGCAAAACCGATTCACCATTCCAGCCTTCTTTCAATTTTTCGAGCAATTTTCTTCCCGCCCCGGCGAAGGAAGAATATTTTCTTTTGCCAGTTCTTGTGTTAGCCTTTCCAGGAGTAGACTTCCGCCCTTTTAGACCACCTCCTTCCCTCAACTCATCAGCGGGGAACCAGGAACAGATGATGGCTGACCATTCGAAAGTTCCATGCAGGATTCTGCTGATCCGTCCGAGGGACATTTCTCGAGACAGGTGGGATTCCATAGTCCAGACCCTGATGCAGTTTTCAGATCGCAACGTGATCCTGACCGGCATCGTGGACCCCGCCCCCACCCCCGATATCCTGATCGTCGCGGACATGGACGGGATTCCGATCGTCTCCCGCATCGAGGACATCCCTCCTGACAGCTTCACCCATCTCGCAATGGATGATTCGTTACCCGACATTCCCTCTCCCGCAGGGACTCCGTGGCCAAGGATTTCCTTTTCGATTATCTCCCTTCTCGCAGAACAGGTCGCATCAAAAACCCAGTTCATGGCTATCTTCAACCGGTACAGAGCCTTCGCTCAGAGTCTGACGAATCTGATTCCCCTGGAACGGGCCATTCCTTACGAATCCCTGATTTGCCAGTCTCTCCGGACTCTTCTTTCTGCCTCCGCCGTCGCCTATTGCGAGTCACGCACAAGAACCCGGTTGATAACGATTCGAACGTCCGACCCGGAAAATCTCTTCAAGGAGGACGATTCCTTCCCTCTCACCGAGTCCCTGAGAGCCATCCTCACCGCCAAAACAGGATACTTCGACGATCTCGACCCGGAAAAAACAGGGATCGCCCATCTGCCATTAACGGCATCCAACAGGGTCGTCGTTTTCAAACTGATCCAGGGGGCTTCATCCACAATCCCTTTCCTTCTGATTTTTCCCCCGCCATTCCCCCCCAACAACCCGATCCCTGAAACCGAATTTCAAAATGCCCTGGAACTGTCAGCTCCCGTCCTCCAGACCAGCCACGCCCTTTTCGCGCATCGGCTTGTCCTCAAGAGAAAAGCGGAGCACGATTCTTTGACAAAGATTTTAAACCGGGACTCCCTTGATGCCTTCCTCAATTTCTCTTACCAGAATGCCCGCGCCAATCATGACTCCCTGTCGGTTCTCATGCTGGACATAGACCATTTCAAACAGGTCAACGATACCTATGGCCACGGGGTCGGCGATTCAGTCCTCGTCGATGTCACGGGAGCGATCGGGAAAGCTCTTCGATCCGGAGATGGCTTTGGACGGTATGGGGGCGAAGAGTTCGTCGTCATTCTTCCCGGCCTCGGAAAGGCGCGCGCCGTCCAGATCGCGGAAAGAATTCGGAATTCCGTAAAGAAACTTGTCCACCCGGTTGCGGGCAAAATCACCTTGAGTATCGGAATCGCCACATTCCCGGAGGATGTGTCCCGAGAAACGGATCTCATCCCATTGGCCGACCGGATGATGTATGAAGCAAAACACGGTGGCCGGGACAGAGTGCACGCCCGCTAGCGACTCAGGGTACCAGACAAGAACCTTTCCCCGCACTTTCATATTTTTTGAATGCAAGACTGTACCGGAGGATGTTCCGGATATATTTTTCATGGGAACGGCCCGTCCGACCGGAGTATCTCCCGAGCATCTGCACCACGTCCCCGCCGGAGAGCTTCAGGTCATAGGACAGAATATCTGCGGCCATATGCGCATTGACCTCAACCCTCATGATGTCGGCCCTACGCACCCGGCGATCGTTTCCTCCGACCCGTTTTCTGAAATACTTTTTCCAGAATGGATAATGAATTTGGAATAGCCCGTAATCCTGGGAGGCCTCGTTGACAGCTTCAGGATTAAATGAGGATTCTTCCTGCGCCAGGGCGACAAGCATATAAAGGGGAAGACGGGACTTTCGGGAGGCGCCAAGGAGGGCTCTTCCGATCCGCAGCGCCTCCGGGAAGGGCTGCGACGGACGGCTGTATTGCTCCACATATCCAACAAGCGTCACAATCGGGGAACAACGGGTGTCAGGGACCGCTCGCGCATCTGCGAAGGGAAAAGAAGTCAAGAGTCCCAGAAAGGAAAAAAAAACGAGACCCCGTCCGAAGACAGGGCCTCGCGGCAGGGGGCCCGAACGTATTCCGGGGATCAGACGGAAAAGGAGCTTCCGCATCCGCAGGAAGACTTCGCATTCGGGTTCTTGATGGCAAAACCTGATCCGTAAAGGTTTTCAACATAATCGACAGTCGCCCCGGAAAGGAGGGGGTAGCTCTGGGCATCGATGAAGAGCTTCACGCCGGACTCCTCGACGATCTGATCCATTTCGCCTGGAGCTTCCTCAAAAGACATGCCGTACTGGAATCCGTGACATCCGCCACCGGAGACATAGACGCGAAGACCATATCCTTCCTTGTTCTCAGACTTGAGATACTCGTTCACCTTTTCGACAGCCTTTTCACTCATTGTAATCATTGTATCGATCCTCCTGGGGAATAGATATGTACAGCGGGGAGTTTCCCCGATGAATGCAGCCGGCAGGAGAAAATCCCGCCGGTTTCGAACAATTCAATTTAGTGGTACGCCATTATCTTTCTGTTTCGGCTCACAATCGGTGAAGGTCGGTTCATCCTGTTGGACAGGATGACGGAATCCACGATCTCTCCGCAGAGGAGGCAGCGCCACCCGCGAAAGTTCAAATAGCCCGAATCATCCTTGATGTCACTGAACTCTTCCTCGATCATTTTCCCGTGACAACGCTGGCAATCCATCTCACTCCTCCTTCGTCCCGGGATGCGGTCATCCCTGCGACATACAGAAAGAAGTGCAAATTGAATGCCAGAAAAATCCACTACTTTCTATATTATTATGCACCAATAAAATTTCCAAATCAAAGCTCGGCTTAAAATTGATTGAATTTCTTTTTTTCTTAATAAAATGTCTCAAAATGGGACAATCAAAATCGTGTTATTCATTTTGAAACATTTTATAAACCTACGAGCAAATGAGAGAGTTCAGGGCCGAAGAAGAAGATTCCGAAAACGAATAAAGCGGGAATCAAGACAACAAGGAAGAATAGGACGAGGGTCAGAATTTTTTTGGCGCTCAAGAGAAAATACCCTCCTCACAAACCTCATTCGTCATAGACGATGTTACAGACTTCATATTCAATTTCCCCTGCCGGGATACGGATAAGGACCGACTCTCCAACCTTTCTTCCCACCAGGGCCTTTCCAACCGGGGATGCGACCGATATCCTGCCGCGTTTCAGGTCCACCTCTTCCTGACCCACGATGGTGTAGACCTTCTCTTCTCCCGTAGACCCGTTTCTTATGGAAACTGTCGCGCCAAACGTGACCCTTTCCCGGTCCTGATGGGCCGCGGATACAACAATCGCCGTCGAAAGCTTGGCCTCGAGTTCTTTGATCCGCCCCTCGATAAAGGACTGCTTTTCCTTGGCCGCATGGTATTCGGCATTTTCAGAAAGATCCCCGTGAGCTCTCGCTTCGGCGATATCCTGAATGTTTTTCGCACGCTCCACTTTCTTCAGGCGATCCAGTTCCTCCTGGAGACGGGTGTATCCTTCCCGTGTCATGGGCGTTTGGTTCATCAAGACTCCTCCTTCCCTTTCATTCGAGTCATCCGACTCACACACTCCTCTTCTTTGAGCTTAGCCAAAGTTCGACGGGAGCTCAAGCCTTTTCTGGGAGCAGAATGGAACGATGAAGCTCCTGAAGAGACCGCAAGGAGTCCGGCGTTCCCTTGGTCTGAAGGGCGATCACAAGGGCTTTTGCCCCTTCAATCGTCGTGTAATACGGGATATTTCGAAGGAGAGTTTCCTGCCGGATGGAAAGAGAGTCCTTTTGCGCCTGCTTTCCTGAAACGGTATTGATCACCAGCTGGACCTGACCGTCCTTGATGAGGTCGACGATATGAGGACGGCCCTCCTTGACCTTGTTGACCTTCAGAGTCCGTATCCCCTCTTTTTCAAGGCGGCCCGCAGTGCCTGCCGTCGCGACAAGATCGAACCCGAGAGCCACCAGATCGCGCGATACCCTCACAGCCTCCTCCTTGTCCCGGTCGCTCACGCTCACGAAAACGGTTCCCGAGACAGGGAGATCCATGCCCGAAGCGATCTGTGCATCCCGAAAAGCCCCCCCGAAATCACGGGAAATTCCCATCACTTCACCCGTCGATTTCATCTCGGGACTCAAAAGGGTATCGACCCCCTTAAAACGACGGAAAGGGAAGACCGCTTCCTTGACCGAGGTGTAGGGCAGGACAGGAATCTTTCTTCCAGAGAGTCCCAGGCTGGAGAGTGATTCTCCCATCATGAGCCGCATGGCGGCTTTTGGCAAAGAAAATCCGATCGCCTTTGATGTGAATGGGACCGTCCGCGAAGCCCGGGGATTGACTTCAAGAAGATAGACTGTTTCATTTTGAACAGCAAACTGAATATTCATGAGGCCGGTCACTTCAAGGGCCTCTCCAAGAATTTTTGTTTGCCGGACGATTTCGTTCTGAACCTGAATCGAAAGCGTCTTCGGAGGGATGAAACAGGCCGAATCCCCCGAGTGGATCCCTGCCTGCTCGATATGCTCCAGAATTCCACCGATTGCAATTTCACGACCGTCTCCGATCGCATCCACATCGACCTCGGTGGCATCCGAAAAAAAGGAATCGATCAAAAGGGGAAAACGAAAGTCGATGGTGGCAATTCGCTTTTTATATTCGTTCCAGTCTTTCTCGTCGTAGAGAATCTCCATGGCCTCCCCTCCGAGTACATAGGAGGGTCGAACGAGAACCGGGAATCCGATTCTCCGGATCTCCTCCATCCCATCGTCGAGATCGGAGACCAGCCCGCTCCGGGGTTGCAAAAGGCCTAACCGGTCGATAAGACCTCGGAAACGTTCCCTGTTCTCTGCAAGATCGGTCATCTCGCAGGATGTTCCAAGAATGGGAACACCCGCGTCATGGAGACTTTTCATCAACTTGAGAGGCGTCTGGCCACCAAATTGAACGACAACTCCCCTGGGCTGTTCCCTGTCGACGACCGCGAGGACATCCTCCAGGGTGAGCGGTTCGAAGAAGAGCCGGTTCGAGACATTGAAGTCTGTCGAGACTGTCTCGGGATTGCAGTTCATCATGACGGCTTCATATCCCAACTCCCGAAGGGCCATCACTCCGTGGACGCAACAGTAGTCGAACTCCACCCCCTGACCGATCCGGTTCGGCCCCGATCCCAGAATGAGGACAGACTCTTTCCCCTTTTTTTCCTTCCTCCATTCGGGAGCCCCCTGATAGGTGCCATAAAGATAAGGGGTTCTGGCGGCGAACTCACCGGCACATGTGTCGACCGTCCGGAATCGGGCTTCGACTCCCCGGCGAAGTCGCATCTCGCGAAATTCTTGCTCTTTCACCCCGAGAAGACGGGAGAGACACCTGTCGGAAAATCCGTTTTCCTTGATACGGCGGAGAAGGTCGTCGGGAAAAAGGGCGAGCGGTTCCCCCATAAAGGCGGATACCTTCCTTTCCAGCTCGATGATTTCTCCGATCTCCCGGAGGAACCAGCGATCGTACCCTGTCCAGATCGCCACTGTTTCTTCAGGAATCCCGCGCCGAAGGGCCTCCCCGATCTGGTGAATTCTCCTGTCGGACGAGATCTTGAGAATACGCCCGATTTCCTCCGGATCGTCAGGAAGAAGCTCCGGCATCAGATGATCGGTCCCGTTCTCGAGGGATCGAAGGGCCTTCAGGAGAGCCTCCCTGAAATTATGTCCGATCCCCATGGCCTCTCCCACCGACTGCATTTGCGGCCCCAGAACACGGTCTGACTGGGGGAATTTTTCAAAATGAAATCGGGGAATCTTGACGACGACATAGTCGAGCGAAGGTTCGAAGGAGGCGGGGGTATTCCCCGTGATCTCATTATCGATTTCATCGAGCGTATATCCAATGGCAACGCGCGTGGCGACGCGCGCGATCGGGAATCCCGTGGCCTTTGAGGCCAAGGCCGAACTTCTCGATACACGAGGATTCATCTCGATCACAACAAACCGGCCATCCGCCGGATTGACGGCAAACTGGACGTTGGATCCTCCGGTCTCGACTCCGACCTCCCTTAGAATCGCGATCGCGGCATCTCGAAGCGTCTGATACTCCCTGTCGGTCAGCGTCATGGCCGGAGCGACGGTGATGCTGTCTCCCGTGTGGACCCCCATGGGATCAACATTTTCGATCGAGCAGACGATGATCGCGTTGTCCTTCGCGTCACGAACGACCTCAAGCTCGAATTCCTTCCATCCCAGGAGTGATTCCTCGACAAGGATCTCTCCGATCGGACTCTGTTCGATTCCGAAGAGGACCGCACGGGAAAACTCGTCGCGATTATAGACGACGGATTGCCCCGTTCCACCCAGGGTAAAAGACGGTCGAATCAATACCGGGAAGGAAAGACTGGCCAGGGCCTCCTGGGCCTCGGCCAGGGACTTCACGATGAAGCTCTTGGGCACGGAAAGACCGATCCTGGCCATGGCCTCCTTGAACTTGCCCCGATCCTCCGCCATTTCGATCGTTTCGATTGAAGATCCGAGAAGTTCGATCCCCATCGCTTCGAGAATTCCCTCTTTAGACAGTGCGACCGCCAGATTGAGCGCCGTCTGACCACCCATTGTGGGCAGAATGGCATCGGGACGTTCCCGCCGCAGAACCTCAGCCACCTTTTCCACTGTCAGAGGGACCATATAGATGGAGTCGGACAGGTCCGGATCGGTCATGATCGTCGCCGGATTGGAGTTGACCAGGGAGACACGATATCCCTCTTCCTTAAGAACCTTGAGGGCCTGGGTCCCCGAATAGTCGAACTCGCCGGCCTGACCGATCACGATCGGACCGCTTCCGACAATCAGAATGTGGTGAAGATCCTCTCTTCTTGGCACAATGTCTCCTGCTCTGTTGATGCGGACGAGTCATCCCCGTCCTCTCCGTATTCCTGCACATATCCCTCGAGAAGACCCTCTGAAAAAAGGGTGTCGAGACCGTCTTCATATTCCTGGAGAGAGAGTCTTCGTGACAGCGCTCCCCCACGGGAGGCGCGATGGGCTGGAAAATACTGGGCCATCAGGGAAATCGCGGTGGCGGACCCAAGACTCTCACGGATGAAGCGGGCTGTTTCGGAAAAGCCCGAGATCCCTTCCGGGAGAAGCAGATGGCGGATAAGCAGCCCTTTCTTGGCCAGCCCCTCCCCATCGAGCTGAAGCGGCCCCACCTGTTGCGCCATGAGACGGACGGCCTCGCGGTTGATCGCCGCGTAGGAAGGAGCTTTCGAATAGCGGAGGGCCATCCTGTCGTCGGAGTACTTCATGTCCGGAAGGTAGACGTCGACCAATCCGTCCAGGAGGGCGATCATGGAGGGGGCCTCATACCCGTTTGAGTTATAGACGACCGGGAGGGAGAGCCCCTCCTGCCGGGCGAGGACCAGTCCGTGAACAATCTGTGGAACGACATGGCTCGGCGTCACCAGATTGATATTGTGGGCTCCCCGACTTTGAAGCGAAAGAAAGACGTCCTTGAGTTCCAGCGGGGTGACCTCCCGACCGTAGCCGTAGGCACTGAGGGGGAAATTCTGGCAGTAGTCACAGGCCAGGTTGCAATAAGCAAAAAATACAGTCCCTGATCCCCGGGTCCCTGTCAGACAGGGTTCTTCTCCAAAATGGAGGTTCGCAGCAGAAAGGCGTGCGAAAAATCCCGTTCGGCAGGTTCCTGTCTCTCCTTCCAGCCTGTTCACCCCGCAATGACGAGGACAGACGCGACATGACCGGAGCGCCTCGTACCCTTCCGCAACACGAATACGGTCCCGTTCATCCCGGATACCGGACAGGTCCTGGAATTCCCCCGGATTCACGGGTTCTTCCCGGACATCATGTTTAAAAAGGAGCCGAAGACGCTCCGGGCGTCATGGGGACCCGGGGCGGCTTCCGGATGAAACTGGACCGAATAGATGCGGGTCTCCCGAAACCAAAGCCCTTCCAGTGACCGGTCGTAGAGGCTTTCGAAAGTCTTGGTCGCGCCGGACGGCAGGGTTTCGGCATCCACGGCATAGTTATGGTTCTGTGACGTGATCAGGACCTTTCCGGTCAGTCGGTCAAGAACGGGATGGTTGACCCCGTGATGGCCAAAAGGCAGTTTGTAAGTCCGAGCTCCAACCGCCCGGGCCAGCAACTGGTGTCCAAGACAGATTCCAAAAAGAGGAAGACGACCTACCAACCCCCGGATCTCCGAGACGATATCGTCGAGAACCGCCGGATCTCCAGGGCCATTGGAAAGGATGACCCCGTCCGGCCGGTCTTCAAGAATCTGCCGCGCTTTCGTCTCGGACGGAACTACCGTGACCTCGATTCCAAGATCAAGGAGGTTCCGGACAATCGACTCCTTGGCTCCATAATCCACGAGAACTGCCCGAAAGGCCGCCGGTCCTGAAGGATGCACTGTCCGCGCCATGGACGAGGAGACCTTGCGAACATAGTCGGTTTCGGAGATGGAGGGGATGGCGCGGGCCGCCTCGACCAGTTCCTCGGAGCTCCGGTCCTCGGTCGTCAGAATGCCCCGCAGGCTCCCCCTCTCCCGGATCCGGAGCGTCAGCAGCCGGGTGTCTATTCCGGAAGCCGCCACCACTCCTTCCTCCCGGAAATAATCCGGAAGGGACGTTTTTGCCCTGTGGTTCGAAGGAAAAGATTTGATTTCCCTTGCCACAAATCCCGAAAGGTGGACCTTTCCGGACTCGGCATCCTCCCGGGTGATCCCGGTATTTCCGATCATCGGAGCGGTCATGACCACAATCTGTCCGGCATAGGAGGGATCGGTGAGAACCTCTTCATATCCGCTCATGGCGGTATTGAAGACGAACTCACCCGATACCGTCCCCGGAACCCCGGCGGAATGTCCTCCCAGGACCGTCCCGTCCTCCAATGCGAGCGTGATTTTCCGGAATCCGTCCAGATCAGCCACACACGTCTCCTTCCCCATCGAACACGACACGGCCCCCGACAATCGTCTTCAGGACCTTCCCCTTCATCAAAGATCCCGTAAAAGGACTGTTCCGGCTTTTTGAGTAGTAACCAGGACGGCCGGCCTCCCATTCTCCCGAGAGATCGAGCAGAACAAAGTCCGCCAAGCCTCCCGGAACCAGACGACCGTGCGGAAGACCGAAAAGCGCTGCCGGCCTGAAGGAAAGACGGTAAATCAGCTCCGAAAGCGACAGGTGTCCTTCCCTGACAAGCGCGAGGGAAAGAGAAAAGGCCGTTTCGAGACCAATGATTCCGAAGGGAGCCCGGTCGAATTCCTGCTCCTTTTCGTGAGGGGCATGGGGGGCATGGTCGGTGGCGATCACATCGATTGTCCCATCCTTCAAACCTTCGATCACCGCAAGACGGTCGCTCTCTCTTCGAAGAGGCGGGTTCATCTTGGCATGGGTTCCGTGGCAGCGGACCGCCTCGTCCGTAAGGGAAAAATAATGGGGACAGGTTTCGGCCGTCACGGCAAGATTTCTGCGTTTGGCTTCCCGGACCATCCGGACTCCTCCGGCGGTGGACAGGTGGGCGACATGAAGCCGTCCCCCGCACGCCTCGAGAACCGAGAGATCACGAGCGACGCATACCTCCTCGGAGGCATTGGGAATTCCGGCAAGACCAAGATCTGCCGAGACGGATCCTTCATTCATGACACCCCGGTCGGACAGCTCCGGATCTTCGCAATGGTCAATGACGGGGCGGTTGAAAAGACGGGAATACGAAAGAGCGCGACGAAGCATCCGGGAGGTTGATACCGGCTTCCCGTCATCCGAGAACGCGATACACCCTGCCTCTGAAAGACGCCCCATCTCTGTGAGATGCTCTCCCCCCAACCCCCGCGTCACGGCCCCGATCGGGTAGACCCTGGCCAGCCCGACATCCAGGGCACGCTCGCGAATGGCCCGCGTGACATCGGCATTATCGTTGACCGGATCGGTGTTGGCCATGACGCAAACAGCGGTGAACCCTCCGGCCACAGCCGCCTTGGATCCAGTCGCAATGGTCTCCTTATATTCGTAGCCCGGCTCCCGGAAATGCGCATGCAGATCAACGAATCCGGGGCAGAGAAGCCCCCCTCCCCCGTCGATCTCACGAACGGCGCCCGATGGTCCGACCTCCCCCATGGACTCGACCCTGCCCTCACGAATCAGGACATTCCCATAGCCCAACACTCCCTCGGAAGGATCGAAATAATGGACATTCTTCAGAAACAGACACCCGGTTTCCTGATCCCTCACTCTTTTCCTCCCTTGTCCGGAACAGCCCCACCGGCCAACACCTCTTCGGGTCCTCCTCCCATCAGGAGGTAGAGGACCGCCATTCGCACGGAGACTCCGAACTCCACCTGGGACAGAATCGCCGAGGATTCCGTGAATTCTTCCTCCCCGGATATCTCGATTCCCCGGTTGACGGGTCCGGGATGCATGACGAGCGCCCCCGGCGCCACCCGTTCAAGAAGGGGGGCATTCAGTCCATACAATCTCGCATATTCGGCAACAGAGGGGATGAATCCTCCTGCGGCTCTTTCGAGCTGCAGCCGAAGTGCCATGACCACATCACACCCTTCGATTCCCTTCTCGAGGCTGTGAAAGATCTCCACCGGCCAGTCTTCAATCCCGCGTGGTAGCAGTGTGGGCGGCGCCACCAGACGAACCCTGGCTCCCATTCGGGAGAGGGTCGTGATATTCGAACGGGCCACACGGCTATGAAGAATGTCGCCGATGATGGCAACCGTCAGTCCCCCAATCCGCCCCAATTTCCTTCTGATTGTAAAAAGATCAAGAAGGGCCTGAGTCGGATGCTGATGACAGCCGTCTCCCCCGTTGATCACATGGCAGCCGACACGGCTGGAGACAAAGGCGGGGGCCCCGGAAGAAGGATGGCGAATCACGACTCCGTCCGCACCCAGGGCCTCGATGGTCCGTACCGTGTCGATCAGACTCTCCCCCTTGGTGACGCTCGATTGCGTTGTGGAGATATTGATGACGTCGGCGGAAAGCCGCTTTGCGGCAATTTCGAACGAAGACCGGGTCCGGGTGGAGGATTCGTAGAAAAGGTTGACGAGCGTTTTTCCCCGAAGAACGGGAACCTTTTTGACAGACTGGTGTCCGACCTCCAGGAAGGATTCCGCAGTATCGAGAATCCCGGTGAGAACCTCGGGAGAAAGATCAACGACGGATAGCAGATGCGGTCCGAATGCGGGAACTTCCGGGGAGATGAGCCTATTGATCATGAAGATCTCCAGAGGGGATCGATCGTGTCAGATAGACCCCTTCGTGGCCGGGGGTCATCACGACCTCGATTTTTTCGTCCATGGCCGTTGGAAGATTTTTTCCGACAAAATCCGCCCGAATGGGGAGCTCCCGGTGGCCCCTGTCCACGAGAACAGCCAGCATGATCCGTGAAGGACGACCGAAGTCGATGAGAAAATCCATCGCGGCCCGGACAGTCCGTCCCGTGAAAAGGACATCGTCCACCAGGAGGATCTTCCGACCATCGACGGGAACAGGAAGGTGGCTTTGCTTCAAGAAGGGAATCGGCCCCCCACGACCGGATAGATCGTCCCGATAAAGCGTTACATCTACGGCACCGATGGGAGGTGAAACGCCCTCAAAAGAGGAGATCAGCTCCCCCAGACGCTGGGCAAGAAGATTTCCCCCTTCAAGGATGCCGACAAGATAAAGATCCTTCGTCCCCTGATTTCTCTCAAGGATTTCATGGGCCATCCGTCGAAGGATGCGTTCTATGCGCGACTGGTCAAGAAGAACTCGGACCGAAGAAGAGTGGGAGGGTTCAGGATTCACCTGAAACTCGCGCGGAAAGAGTGGACTCGGGGGGAAAATCGCAGACGATCTGACAGTGCATGAAAAAAGCCCCTTTCCAGGCTCGCAGACCCGGATTTAAAGGAGTTTGGCTCTTCGCCCTATGGGCGGATGGGATCAGTGAGAAGGAGAGGTCCCGATACTCGCGGAATCGGGAAGTTTCGCCCTTGCCTCCTGCTTTTCCTTGAGACCGTTGACAAGACCCATCTTCTGGAAAGATGGCTTCACGAGCTTGGTCATATGGGTCGACCCATCCCCATGAACCTCGGGGTAAACGCAATAGTTGGCCAGAATCGTGGCTTGAGTGTCCTTGAAAAAATTACCGTAAAACGGTCCACCGGTCAATATTCCCCCGGCCTTCTGAAGAAAGCCCCGAAACATGTCGATATTTCTCGGGTAGATCTTTCCGTTGTCAATATCGAAGTTCGGCTTTCCCGTCACAAGGCTTTCCTTGTCCTGCTCGACGGTCCACAGCCATTCCCGAACCCCCTGGAGGTTGGTGAAAACAGCGGCCTCCCGCGTCCAGGGATGCTGGTTGATCGGCATGAAGTAGGGATAAAGTTTTTTGAGACCATTCTCCGCAGAGAACATTCGGCGGGACCAGTCTTTCTTCCAGGCTTCGTATTCAGTTACGGGAATATCATTCCTCTTCAGCATGCCATCCATCTCCAGTGCGAGCTGGCGATACTGATCGTAGAGTCCGGTAAGACTCGCCCTTACGGGCGCTTCAGGATAATTCGGCTTTTCGTCAACGACCCATGCTCCGGCGGTACCGGGGAGAAGGAGTCCTTTCAATCCGAACCCGAGGAGCAACGAGGACAACAGAAAAAAACGAATCACTTTTTTTGAGGATAGCACCTTACGCCCCCTTCTTTTTAAAGCGGATGTATCTATTTTACCCCTTCATTGGCATGAGTGCAAAGTGAAGGTCAGAGGTCACGAAAAAAAGGAAGAAGGCGGTCGTAGGTTTCCCTCAGGTCTTCTGGGACAACCCGTGTTTCGTGAACCGTCGTCAAAAAATTCGTATCCCCCTCCCACCGAGGGAGAATATGGGCATGAAGATGACCGGCTATTCCGGCACCGGCAGCCTGACCGACATTGATTCCCACATTGTAACCACCGGGGTGAAATGTCTCGCCGATGATTCGCTCGCACTCCCTGAGAAGACCCGTCATCTCGCAGAGTGTCTCGAGAGGATAGTCCGACAATGAGGGGCCATGGGCTCTCGGAACGACCATCAGATGGCCGCTGGTATAGGGAAAGGCATTCATGACGACGTAGCACTGAATCCCACAAAACAGGACGAGTCGATCTCTGGATACACCATTTTCAGGGATTTCGCACAGGAGGCATCCTCCCCCGGGAGCCGTTCTGGACTCCCCCCGGATATATCGCATGCGCCATGGGGCAAAGAGATGTTCCAAATTCTATCTCCTCAAGAGAAGGGGGCTGGCGCCGGTTGTCTTATTCCAGCATCAGGACGACTCCCGGAGAATCCTGCCATTCCCGAGAAAAAAGAGTCGCGCCAGGCGGAGGCTCCCCCTCCGGTTTGCGCGATCCAGCTCATCGACAGACGTCGTCCATCCGCATGAAAAGCAATCGTGATATGCACCACCATTGGAAAGGAGTCCCTGAGGGATCCGGAAATCTTTTCTCCCCACTCAACGATCGTGACCCGATTTTCCAACCCTTCGAACAAGGTTTCCTCGAGGTCTTCGGGGAATCCTGAGACACGGTCCCAATCGGCATGAAGAAGATCCAGCCTGGCTCCATCCTTCTTGCATTCGTATCCCTGGAGGTAGAGGAAGGTCGGACTGACGATGGTCGCCGGTATTCCAAGCCCCTGCGCCACTCCCTTGGCGAGAGAGGTCTTTCCTGCACCTGTAGGACCGGAAAGAAGAATCAAGCCCCCGGCGGGAGCGGTTCTTCCCAAAACCCGGCCGACCTCTTCTGTGCTCAGGGTTTCGGGAAGGTCCAGGGTGTCATCGAGACTAGTCGATGAGGTCATCGCCTGTCACGAGAAGGTGAACCAGATCCCCCCGCCCCACAACTCCGACAAGCCTGCCCGAATCAAGAACGGGAAGAATGTCCACATCCTCTCGTTCGAAGAGGGAGACCGCTTCCCGTATCGGGGTGTCGGGTGTGACCGTCGGAGCTTTCGGGTTATAAAGATCCCCCACAGACGTGGCCGAGATCCGCTCCATTTCTTTTCTGAGGGAAGATGGAAGCTCCAGGGGGATCCAGGAATCGAACAGGGTCATGACGGTGGGAATATGCAGGGGCCTTTCGTGGCGGATAAGATCATGTTCCCCGACCACACCGAGATATCTGTTCTCTTTGTCCACCACGGGCGCTCCACTTATGTGGCGGGAAATGAGTATTTCCGCCAGATCTCTCAGTGAAGTCTCTTTCCTGACGGTAAGAACGTCCTTTACCATGATTTCCCTGACCGATTTGCCCAATGCACGCTCCTGATACCGGTTTCACTCATCAACGCAAGTTTTACGAGGTTCTAGCATCGTCCGATCCCGTTCGAAAATCAAGGGGTTTCCCCCCCTCTTTCCCACGGAGAACAATCCAGACTGAAAAAATTCCGATCAGAACCGGTCCCGGAAGGAGGAGCTCCAAAGCCCGGGACAATCCGATCCGGGAAGCGGCGAGACCGATGACCGTCGCCGAAGGCAGATCTCCGAAAAGGTGGGCCACAAAGAGCACGCCTCCCAGGAGGGTTCCCCACATAATAGGCGGAGATTTTCTCAGCAGGGCGATCAGTACGGGAACATTGGTCCCGAATAGACCGATGCTGGCCACGAGCAGCCCACAAAAAAGCAGGGGGCCTCCCGGAGAGAGCATAACGACCCATATCCCCGCCAAAGAGAGAACCTGGCTTCCCTGGAGAAAAAGAAAGAGTCCCCGGATGTTTTTTGGCGAGAGTCGATCACAAAGAAAGCCGGACATGAGAATTCCGACCAATCCTCCCGAAACGAGGGCCAAGCCGGTTAAACTGCTCGCCGTATTCATCGAGAGGTGTTTTTCCCGCGTCAGATAGAGGGAAATCCATACCGCCATTCCCCCCAGAACAAAAATGTTGGTCCCCTCGACGATCATGATGGAATAAAGGGAGCGGTCAGATCGAAAAAGGGCAAAAAGCTCGCGAAGACGGACAGGCGAAGCCCCCTTTGCCGGAAAGGGGAAGGCAATGACGAGGAGAAAGGCGGCGAGAAGGGCTCCCGGCAGGACGGGCAGCAGCAGGAGATGCCGGAAGGTGGTTGTCGTCGCATGAGTCGCCACAACAAAACCTGCCGCTCCTCCAAGTGGCATTGCAGAAAGAAAGATGGCCAGCCTCCGGCCTGCCCCCCGGTCAACCCCCATGGACTGGGGGCCAACGACAAACAAAGCCGCCTCCCCGACCCCGGTCAGCATTCTCCCCAAAAAGAGTTCAGCCGTCCCATCAGCCATCGCGCACAGCCACATGCCGGCAGAAAATACGAGAACCCCCCCCGCCAAAATGCGGCGGGGAGGGAGGCGGTCCGAGAGGTACCCCGCCAGCGGGGCCGCAACGAGATAGGACAAGGTAAAGGCCGACCCCAGAGCTCCCACAAGAGGGTCTGAAAGGCGGAATGCCGGGACGACCACAGGAAACAATGCAGAGAAGAGCTGGCGGTCAAGATAGTTCAGAAAATTTGCAAGAAAGAGGACAATGGGAACCAATGCCGGCATCGTTCGACTTCCTTGCAAACCTTGGAGATCAGGAGAACTCAGCTGTCGGCGACAGGCTCGGTTTTTTCATGAACGCCATGAAAAAGCTGTCGATTCTTAAGAAGGTAAATCACAATGAGGATATTCAATATGAAAACTCCAAATCTCCAAACCGAGAAATGGGAATGCATCGCATAGACTTCAACCGGGATCAGGGCGGAAATTTCGATGATCGTCATATATTCCGCCCAGCGGAATCTTCGGTGGAGACCCCAGGCCACCGTAAAGTTCAAAAGACCGTAAGCGATTCCACCGACCGAAATGATCATGAGCATATTGGGACCTACCAGTCCTGACTTTCGAAAAATCTGTCCGGTCCAGGCATTATCGACGTCAATATTTAAGTTTTGAGCCCAGTGGTAAAGGAGGTGGTTCAGGCGAACAGGGCCGAGAGAAAGTCCGCCGAGTCCGATCAGGAATGCAAACATTCCCTTCGCAACCCGCTCTAGGATGATGTATTTTAGAAAAAGGGGCGATCGAGGTGAGATAATCATTGTGCCATTGTACCAGAGAGGAGATGTGATGAATAGCCGAAAGGCTGAAGGAAGAACCATCGTCCTTGTGACGAAACTTATCCCTTACTTTTTCATTCTCACTTTCCTGGTGGCGACAAATGGACCGGGATTGGCCGCTTCTGAGGATTTTCACGTTGTTTACCCGACCGACCTTTACGCCGGCAAACCGCTTAAAATCCATGTCGTCTTTCCCTCCGATCCTCCCTCCCATGTCTTTTATCAGCTGGAAGTCACAGTGGATGGGCAACCCGTCGCCATGGCGGATCTTTCGGAGGAACGCTCCACATGGATTACCGCTCCCCCCCAAAAGTCTGGTCGCCATCGATTCTACGTCATCTGGAGAAACCCGCCCGGGGGCATGCCGATCGAAAACGGGAAAGACCTTTTCATACTCCCGAAAAAACAATAATCGTTCCACTGACAAGAGCCCCATTTGTCCGTGACGACTTCAAATGAAAGGACGATCATGAAAAAAAATTTTTCGTCTCGCTCCAAACGCCCCATGGCTCGTCATTTTTCCGTGCTCCTGCTGCTGGCCGGGACGTTCCTTCTTCCCGCCTGCACCTCCTATGGGCCGGCACCTCCCATTCTTGTCCCGGATCCGCAGCCATCGGCGATCAAGAAGAGTTTGCCTCTTTCAATCGCAAGGATTTATGTCCTTCCGGCAAGCCTTCCCCAAAACATGGAGGATGTCGGGACCTATTTCAAGAACGACGGCTCCTACTCCCAGCTGGTTCCGGAACATCCTCTCGGCCCATCCCTTGACTCCATTCTTCTCAGGGAGTTACGAGCCGGCGGGATCGATGCCGCCCTCTCGCAGGGTTCCCCCCCTCCGGGAAGTTCGACCCTCAGGATTGTCGTCAAGGAATTCGAGGACAAGGTCAAGGAAGGAATTATCCAGACCACGCAGGAAGGAAAGATCCGGATGGATGCCGTCATCATCCTTCATTCGGGAGATCTGACCCGAAGGATCGACCGATCCATGGAACGCCACAGTTCTCCAAAGCCGCTTCTTTCCTTTGAGCCGGCCGCTCCGTCGAAGCTCCTGGGAAGGCTTTATTCGGAGAGTATCGCCAAAGACCTCGTTCCATTTCTTAGAAAACAGATTGGAGAAACCCCTTGAACTCCCGTCCTCCCCTTTCCAACAGCCGAGCCCTGCTCATCACAGCAGGGGCTGCAGCGGCCTTCTTCATCCTTCTCATGATCATTCCGGGACCCCACAAAAACCGGACGAATTCTCCCTCCCCTGCCGTGGGACCGACCGGATCGACAGAAGCCCCCGCAGGCCTTTTCGCAACCCGATGCTCCCAATGCCACGGGCTTCCGGCCCTCACCCACCGGTCTCCGGAAGACTGGAGGATTCTCGTGCTGAAGATGAACCGGTACATGAAGCAGACGGGACGTCTTTCTCTGACGGACGCCCAGGCTCAGGAGGTCACACGCTATATTGTGGAGAATCAGAAATAATCTTCCCCGGACTATTGTTACAAGGGGGGACGGAGTCCTCCGAACCGGAATCCGGTGCGATCGCATGACTCCGTCCCCTTTTTCATAAGCAGTACCTTGAAGATTCGTCCCATTTTTAAGGGATGAACGAGGATGCCGGATTGAATGATCTCCTCCGGTGACAGTCGGTTGGCGTTTGCTTCAATCCATTCGGGGAATCCCAACCCCATCAGCCATGACATCTGGTCTGTATATCCTTCAAGGGAGTAATCCAGGGCAGAGAGGGATCGCGCAACGCGGGTAAAGTCGACAAATGCAGTCAAGTCCGACTCGCCCGGAGTCCCTTCAAGAAGATTGTCCGTCACC
The DNA here is from genome assembly GCA_023481175.1 of Nitrospirota bacterium. Lineage (GTDB taxonomy): Bacteria > Nitrospirota > Leptospirillia > Leptospirillales > Leptospirillaceae > UBA4572. The sequence goes on along the minus strand of JAMCWM010000036.1, from coordinate 32,542 downwards.
TTGTGATTTTTGTAAGAAAGCAGCGTTCCGCTTTTTCTCCGTCCGGAATACAACTCGTCCCTGATGTCTCCATAATCGATCCAAAGCATGAATCCGCGCTTCAGGAAACGGTCGAGGCGCGCCAACACATCCTTGAGCATCAGACACAGTTCCACTTCCTGTCCCTGCATTTCGGCATCGTTCGGACCAAACACCTCCCGGACCTCCCGTTCGACCTTTTCCGACGAGAGGGGGCCCCAAACCGGCTCGGGGCGATCTCCAGACTGGTCGACATAACACTCCTCCCAGCCCCCAATCCCGCCACGGACCCGATGCACCGGAAGAGCGTCGAGAAACTCGTTTCCAAAAATGATTCCGCTTTCAGGTTGAACATCGTCCGCATCTTCCCCTTTTAAGACAGTCGGGAGGATCCACCGCGGCGGGTATCGCATATTGAAGCTGGCCAGTCTTTCTTTCTGACGCTCCTGTAGAACGCCTGGAAGTTCATAAAAAAAAGGGGCGATCCTGTTATACAGATCGGGTGCCGCCGACTTGAAAACCGTCAGAAGGGCGACCGCGAGCGTTCCATTGCCCGGGCCTGCTTCGATCATATAAAATGGGTCGGGATATCCGAGGGCTCGGTCCGCCTCCATGATCTGGAGGGCCAAAAGAGAGGCAAAGGCGCTGCTTGTCTCCGGCGCCGTGAAAAAATCCCCTCCCTCGAACCCGATTCTTCCCCGAGAGGTATAATATCCCCCATCCTTTCCGCCAAGGGACTGTTTCATGTATTCACAAAATGTAATCATCCTGTTCCTTTTCATCCGGGATCGGCAATGTTCCTTCGTTTAATTCTTCTTGTCACCATCATCGGCCTGCTGGGGAAGATTCTTCGCCCGCTGTTCCGAACCCCGACCGGCCGGAAAATCGCTTCCCCTCTCGTCCAGGATCCGATATGTGGCCTTTACATTGAGCCACAAAACGCCGAGGAAACCCTCGAAGTCGACGGAAAAAAAATTTATTTCTGCTCTTCTTCCTGTGCACAGACGTTCCGCTCCCGACTAAAATCGGGAGAATCAATTTTGCCCCCCGGGAAAGAAAATGGGTGAGGTGATCGCTGAGCTTTTTCGGAAGCAGATTCCGTCTTTCCTCTCACGAGTCTCTCCCGCCCCCCTTGTAGCAGAATTTTTTCGATCTCACTCCTTGCCACAGACCGATCCTCCTCCCGAAGCGCTTATCTCCCTCGGAAAGGCCTCAGGCGGCCTTACGGAAAGCCTTGCCAAGACTTTCAACATCCTTCCTTCCAGGACCCTCACAATCCTTCCCGAGGGCTATCCTTCCCCATCACCTGACTTTCCGGTTCTTTTTGGCCCCCACCCTTTCCCGGGGCAACAGAGTCTCCGGGCACTCGACGGAATAAGGGATTTTATAGAAAAGCTTCCCCGTGAAATGGCCGTTGCGGTCGCCATCTCCGGTGGGAGCTCAAGCCTCGTGGCCGATCCTGTGTTCCCGGTATCTGTCGAAGAAAAGGCGGTCCTGACACAACGGATGATGGAGGCCGGAGCGCCGATCGAGCTGATCAACAGCCTGAGAATCCATCTATCCCGGATAAAGGGTGGTGGCCTGGCGGCCCTCCTTTACCCCCGCCCTACACGGACCTACATCTTTTCTGACATTCCAGGCGATTCGACGCCTCTTGTCGGCTCTGCACTCATGTTCCCCACACCCAGGAACGGTCCTCGCATGCTTCAGATTCTTGAAGGCTGGCTCGACAAAAACATCCCCTCCTCCATCAGGGAGGCCTTGTCCGAGACCCCTCTTACGGATTTTGCCGACAGAATCTCACCGCAAAGTTTGGATGGCGGGATCATCGCAAGTTCTGATACGCTTCTCCCTGTCGCCCTTGATGTCTTTATCGACGGGGGGCCTTGCGAGACTTTTTCTCGTCACCTCCTGACCGGAGAGCTTCGGGGAGAGGCCAGAGAGGCTGGAAAGGTCCTGGGATCCCTCATTCTTTGGAAGACGAGAAGAAGCGGCCGTGGGTCAGTCTGGCTTTGTTCGGGGGAAACGACCGTCCGTCTCGATAAAAAGACTCTCGGCCGCGGAGGACGATCCCTTGAATTGGGCCTCTCCCTTGCCCTGGCCCTTTCGTCAATTGATGCCACAGTCCTCAGCTTGGCCACCGATGGCTGGGACGGGAACTCCTCACTTGCAGGAATGATCGCAACCACCCGGCCATTGGGCGACCCAGTTTTGGCACAGGAGGCCTATCGGGCCCTGGACTCTCATGACACCGCCCCTTTTCTGGAAGGACACGGCATGGCTGTAAGGACTGGAAAAACAGGATCCAATCTCAATGACCTGCTTGTCGTCGTCGTGCCGGGACCTGAAAAGGAGCGACTATGAATCGAATCTCCTGCCTCTTTATTTCAATCATCCTTCTCCAGGGAGCCGTGTTTTTCTCGGATTCATCCTTCGCCCAGGCAGACAGCCCACCCCCCGGCCAGGAATATCCTGTCGTCTGGTGGGCCCAAAATCATGTTCCCCAAGCGCTGGAACTCTTCAGGTTCACGACTGCGGAATCGTTGGAGGCATCCTGTAAATCCGGCCATATGGAGGCTCCCTCAAAAGTCTTGAACGCCTGGCGCTCCTTTGCAAAAGGAGAAAGAAAAACGTTCTGCCGGCACTACCCGGGCCAGACGCATCATCTTCTGGGCGAGGCCCCCTACTTCATGGTCAGCCCCCCCGCGGTCCACAAATAAAGGGGTGTCGGTCCCAACGACCGAATAAGGGCAATCAGGCTTCCCTCAGAAAGAGCTGACCACCCGCCCGCTGTCATCCCGAATAAGGGAGGCGACCCGCCTCCTGTCTCCTGATATCGGACGAGCTTCACATGGCTGAGGCCAAGCTTTTGCTTCACACTCATGACAAGGTCCGATCTATAGCCGATATGATCGATCAGATGGGCCCTTTTGGCCTGGGAAGCTGTAAACACCCTTCCATCCGCCAGGACAGAAAGACTTTTTTCGTCTATCCTTCGATTCTTTTCCACCACATCCAGAAATTTCTGGTAAAAATCCTGGACGAGCCCTTCAAAAATCTTCCTGTCTTCCGGTGTCATCTTTCTTAATGGAGATCCCATTTCTTTTTCTGGCCCTGAAGCAATCGTCCTGTCCGAGACCCCGACCTTCTTCATGAGCCCTTCGAACCCAAGATTCGCGATCATCACTCCGATACTGCCAACCACACTGGTGGGACGCGCCCAGACCTCGTCACTCCCCATTGCCGCATAATAGGCGCCGGAAGCTCCCAGGTCTCCAAAAAATGCCACAACCGGGATTCCCGTTTTTTTCCTGAATTCCCGGATCCTGTGATACAGCCTGTCGGAGGCGGTCACAGTCCCTCCGGGACTGTCGATTCTCAGAATCACCGCCTTTATATGAGGGTCCAGGGAGGCCTTTTGAAATTCCTGCTCCAGAAGGTGAACCTGGTCGGTTTTTCCACCCAGAAAGGGGACTCCCCCTTTTCTTGGCTCGTCTCCAATAAACCCCCGTATGGGTAAAAAGAGAATCTTGTCCTTGGCTTGGGATGGCTTGATGACCTTTTCCTCCAACCCTTTTTCCTGAGGATAGAGATTGACCGTCACGCATCCGGAGAGCGACAGAAGAAACAAGGCCATCACCAGAGTTAAAATCCCATTTTTTTCATTCATGAGGCGCATTCCCCGTCTTCTTTATTTCAAATGAATTACCGGTAATTGGTAAATTGAAGGTCGATTCCAAAATCCTTGTTTTTCAAATGCGAGATTATGGCCTGTAGATCATCGCGCGATTTTCCGCTGACCCTGACGCTGTCTCCCTGAATCTGGGGTTGGACCTTCTGTTTGGTTCCTTTTATTTCCCGGATTATTTCCTTCGATATTTCCTGCGTTAATCCTTGTTTGAAGACGACTTTCTGGCGAACTGTTCCACCTAACGCCTCTTCGATTTTCTTCTTGTCCAGATTCTTGAGAGGAATTCCTCGACGGACTAATTTCGATTCAAGGATATCGATCACAGAGGCCAATTTATGGTTATCTTTCGACGATATGACGAGATCTTCCTTTTCCCATTCGATTTTTGAACCGCTGTCCTTGAGGTCGAACCGGGTTCCCATTTCCTTGACAGCTTGATCCACCGCATTCTTCGCTTCCTGCATGTCCACCTTCGAAACGATATCGAATGACGCCTCTGAAGCCATGGATTCCTCCCTTGAATCAATGCTGATCCGATTTCTAGTCGGCCTTGTTGAAGAGATAGATTGATAGAAAACTCATTGCCATCAAAAAGGAACTCAATGCCAGGACATCCGCCGATACCGAATAGTAATGGATCCCTGTGAGGGCATTTCTTAGAAGATCGATTCCATAGGTCATAGGATCTAGACGGGAGGCGATGGAAAGCCAATGAGGCAGACGATCAAGTGGGTAAAGTGCCCCCGACATGAAAAACAGGGGAAGAATGATAAAGTTCATCAAAACCATAAATCCCTGGCTGGATGTCATTCGAACTCCAAGCAGGATTCCGACCGATGTTTGCGTCAATCCGATCAGAACCATCACCAAAAATGCCCCGGCAATATCCATGAGAGGAGGATGCAGGTGAAAGAAAGGCATCAAGGATAAAATCAGGCTTCCTTGAATGACAGAATTTGTTGCTCCTCCCAATATCTTTCCGATGACCACCGCCGTTCTGGACAGGGGGGCCACCAAGACCTCCTTCAGAAATCCTGCCTCCCGATCCCAGACAATGGCCACACCTGCAAACGAGGCAGTGAACAGGACGCTCATCCCGACAATTCCGGGAAACATGAAATCCTGATAGCCTAAGGTTCGACCTCCTCCACCCCCTCCCATCGCCCCAAGTCTGGGAGACAGCCCTGACCCCAGGATAAAAAGAAACAATAATGGCTGAACGAAAGAGCCGATAAGGCGAATCCTGTCACGCCAGAGACGAATCACATCCCGTAACCAAAGGGTATATATCCCCCTTAGATCTCTCGTCATTCTGTCCGCAAGTGGCGCCGTCGAGGACGGAAGGATGAGAGCCCACTGGTCCATGCGGTCCATGGGGCGGTCCAACGGGCTGTCCAACGTTTTGTCCTTCATTGTATCGCCTCGGGTTTCATATTCGTCCCTGGATCGCCCAAATCCCCCCCGGTATATTTAATAAAGACATCATCGAGGTTAGGACGCCTTATGGACGCCTGAGTAATTTGAATGGGAATTTTTTTCAACATTTCCCAAGGAGAATCTCGAGAAGTGAATGGCATCGGGAAGGAAATTGAACCATCCGGTTCTTCTCGGATAGATTCGGAAAGTGAAGGATATTCATCGACCAAAAACTTGCGGAGTGCCTCTTTTTCTCCCACTAATATATTCAAGACTTCTGGACCCAAACTTTTTTTCAGCAGTGCTGGTGAATCCAGCGCCACAATTTTGCCATGGTTGATAATGGCGACCCTGTCGGATCCATCGGCCTCTTCGAGGTAGTGAGTGGTCAGAAACACAGTCATTCCCACTTTTTTCCGGACATTATGAATATATTCCCACACATTTCGCCTCGAATGGGGATCAAGGCCCAAGGTCGGCTCATCCAAGATAAGAAGACGAGGAGCGTGAACCAGACCTCGAACAATCTCCAGTCGACGTTTCAATCCACCGGAAAATGTTTTGACCAAGTCATTTTTTCTTTCGTATAAACCCATGACCTCCAGCAGAAAGCTTGACCTTTTTTTTCTTTCGGGCCCGGCAAGGCCATAAAGACGCCCATGAAATTCGAGGTTTTCCCAGGCAGTCAGGCGATCGTCAAGGCTTGGTTCCTGAAAAATGATTCCGATTCGTTGACGGACCTCATGGGGGTTACGGGTGACATCAAGGCCGTCGATCGATATGCGCCCCGAAGTGGGAGCAAGAAGCGCAACCATCATACCGATCGTCGTTGTTTTACCTGCTCCGTTCGGCCCGAGAAAGGAAAAAAACTCCCCCTCTCCGACATGAAAGGAGATTCCGTCCACAGCCCTTCTATGGCCGGATCGGGTTTGGTATATTTTTACAAGATTATCCGCGTCGACCACTTAACCCTCATAATAATTCTTAACGTCATTTTATCCTAGCCGGATAAATTGTGTCACCCTTAAACAAAAAACGGCAGGATTTCTCCTGCCGTTTTTAAGAGTTCTTGGGTGCTGGGCTTTCAGTTTGCCATAGAAACCTTTTCCAAGCCGGGAACAAAAACGCCCTTGTAATTCGTAATTGGAATCGGAATCGGCCTTCCATTATCCCGATCGATCGGGAGGAATTTTTGCGGAATGGTGATCACGCTCGGATCATCAAGCCCCAAGACCCAAGTCGTCAAAGCCGTGGTCTGCAGGTCGGTCAGATGAAAATTTGGCATGATGGTTGGCGGAACCTTGAAGGCGGGAATTCCCGGAGAAATCTTTCGGGGATTCTTGAAATGTTCCCACTCCCATTCCCGTTCAGAATGAAGGCCGCCGACATGGTTGAAATCGTGCACATTATAAAACCCTAACTCGGTTCGGCTTCCGAATCCCGAGAGATCCGGAGCAAGAACCCCATGCAGGTTGAACTGGGTCATTGTATGGCAGGAACCACACCCTTTCTGGACGATTGTTTTCTTGGCCAAATTAAGGAATGGGGTCATGGGTGGATTGATACCGGGTTTGAACAGATCGGTATGGCATTTAAGGCACGATGCTTCCGCAAAGGCCCCTCTTTTGGGTTGGTAATTGAGGCTGACATTAAATCCATGCGCCTCTGACACCTTTGTAGCGACCCCCTGTCCGTCATGACATACGGTACACCCGAATTTTTCAAAGGGATGTTTACCGATGTATCCCGCCAAATCGGGATGTGTCGTAAAGGGTTCGGGAGCCGTCTTAAACGCCGGAATGGCAATAGCCATATGACAGGTCATGCAACGATCCGGTTTATTCATAATGGGATTCCAGATCTGAACAATAGAAAGCGTGGAATTTGCCAACTCGGGTTTCTTGGTCACTTTTGCCAACAGTTGGTAATATTGGCGCTGGTATGTCATCCATTCAGGATGGGCGTCTTTATACATTTCAACAGCAAAGATTCCACCCAGCAAAATGGTTGAGAGGAAAAAGAGAAAATATATCCGCATTTTCATTCTTTTCTTCCCCTTTCCGTCGCCTGGGCTGATTTTCTCAAGGGATGGCCATCAGGATAAAAGGAACCTTCCTGCCATTTCTGAAACCAAATGACAAGGTAGTAAAATATGGCTGTTCCAATGACGAGAGTGATGGAGATCCCAATACGATAGGGGTATCCGAAATATTCTTCAACCCATGGGGCATTGAGCAACTGGTGAAACTGGTCCATTGAGCCTCCTTGTCCTATGAAACGGACAGAAACTACCCTCTGCGTTTATTCAGATTTTTCCCCGACTGTAGAGTCGGGAATTTCTTTCCACACAAATATCAGATGTTGATCCATGGCGTGACGAGAACATACTTGATGTTGAAGAGAAGTCTCAGGATGATTTTAAGCGCCACACCCATCATGGATAGAAAGAAAAAGCTGAAGGTGAGATAGCGCCAGAGTCCCATGGCCTTGTACATCGGCTTCCAAACCACCATCGGAATGAGTGTTCCCAATGCAAAGTATCCGATAAAGATAACATCGGTGAACAGCTTACCGACACCTTCGCTCACATGGAACCAATTGACAAAAATGAGATGGAGCGGAATCAGGGTGACGAGCGCCGGATTCATATGCTCGAGGTGATTGCTCCACGGCCAGTACCACTGCCAGTCGAGACCGCGTAGATATGTTCCGATGATGATTGTGATCCACCAGATGGCAAATCCGAAAGAATAATTGAAAACAGCAAATTTCCGTTCGCTGTAGGTGTAATAGCCCACACCCTTGGGATTGACGTCTAGATAAGGAAAAAGCATGAGGCCGAGAATGATCATTCCAGGAAGGACGACCCCGGCATACCAGGGATCAAAATAGACGAGCAGTTCCTGAAGTCCGAGAAAGTACCATGGTGCACGCATCGGATTCGGTGTGGTCGATGGATCTGCCAGTGAACGCAATGGCGCATGTTCGAACTGGATAAGGACCATGAGACCAACCGTGACCAGAATGGCGCAAATGATTTCGATCATTAGAAGATTCGGCCATACGTAGACGGTATCTTCAGGCTCCTTTCGAACGATCGGAGCCGTTTTTTTCATGAGCTCTACGAGCCCATAGGACTTACGGGAGTCCCGGGGAAAAATCTCCCGGGTCACTTTTTCATCCATGCTGTCCCACCTCTCGGTTAACACTCCCCATATGGAACTTCAACATAATCTGATTTTCATGAAACCTTTTCATAATGGACCGGAAAAACCATCTTTCCTGATTCTCCAGAAATGAACCGCAAGAAAGACGGTGACGACCAGGGGAAGAACGACGCAGTGGAGGACATAGAAGCGAATAAGGGCGTTCTGTCCCACAACCGTTCCACCAAGCAACATAAACATGATGTCGTTTGTCGGAAGGAATCCGAGTTGAGGCCCCCATGGCCCATTCTGGCCAATGAACGGAGTATATGAGGCCATCTTGGCTCCAACGGTCACCGCCCAGTATGCAAGCTGATCCCAAGGGAGCAGGTAACCTGTCCAGGAAAGCACCAGGGTATTGACGAGAAGCACCACTCCCACAATCCAGTTAAATTCCCGGGGAGCTTTGTAAGCGCCTGTCAGAAAGACACGCGTCATGTGCAACCAGACAAAGAGGACCATTCCATGGGCTGCGAATCTGTGGAGGTCACGCATCAGGTTTCCGCCGAAAATCACGAACTGAAGATCTTTGATATTCCGGTAAGCCAACCCGGTATAAGGAGTGTAATAGAACATGAGCCAGATTCCTGTCACAGCCAGAATGATGAACAGGAGAAGAGTGATTCCCCCAAGACAGAATGTATAGCGCATTCTCAGGGCAGACCGGCGGACTTTGACCGGATGAACGTGAAGGAAGACGTTGCTGAAAATGGCGTAAGCACGGTCAAGATCATTATCAGGGTAACCGTGCCGAAACACAGATTTGAATATCTGGGAATCAACGATCCCGTTCTTTAATTTTTGAAGCATACCTTAAGTCCCTTTCGTTAAAAAGGACCACTCCCTGAAGATCGCCTTGGAGATCGCGCAGGAAACGAGGATCCTTGCGTGGCTCACTGGTTATCCATTTCCCACCGAGAAATGGAGCTTCTAGATCTAATTGCTTATATCCTGGTCCCTGTTAGCAAAGAAGACGGTTCGAGGCACACGATCCTCCAGGAGGAGCCGCATGCTCGATGTAAAACGGCGAAATTTCTTTTACTTTTTCCTTGACCCAGAGACCCTGTGGTGTCTGAACCGGATCGGGATCAAGACGGATGACGGTATTGACGATCAGCTCCCCGTCAAGAGGGTCACGGGTAATCTGACCTCTCCAGAGGGTCCGTGGAGCCGGTCCTCCGCGCACATTTCCATGGGCATCGTAAATGGACCCATGGCATGGGCAACGGAATCTCTTCTGATCCGGGAACCAATTTGGCGTACAGCCCAGATGTCGGCAAATGGAAATCATGTTGTATATGCCGCGCATGTTCCGGACGACCCAAAATCTTCCTTTCAACTTCCATCGCTCATCAATTCCCAACCCATAGGAGGACACGTGGCCGATTTTGAAAACGGTCGGTGGTTCATAAAGAATGGGAGGAAACAAGAACTTGTAGGTGGCGTAGGCAGATCCCGCCATCGTGGCCCCGACAACAGACCAACCCGCCGCAACCAAAAATTTTCTTCTTCCTTTTTCCGAAGGGCTTAATCCCGACTCTGTTTCTTCTGGGTGTCCAACACCCGCTGCTGGATTCGTCATTGGAGCGTTACCTCCTGTTTGATTTCAAGATGTTCCATGGCGATTGCACCAGTCGGGCATCTTTTCGCACATAGTCCACATCGGATGCAGCGCATACCATCCCATATCATTGCCGTCGACATCGAAAGTTTCTGTACGACAGGCTCCTCCAAATGTCCAGGATGAATCTCCTCCCCAACAAAGGATTCCAGGAGAGGGGCGGTTTTACCATGATCAAGGTCAACATCCGCCAGGGGAACCATTTTGAGTGCGTATTCGGGACAAACATCCACACATCCCCCGCACAATACACATTTCTGGCCTTCAAAGATCGGGTTGACGTGGCAAGTCAGGCATCGGGAAGCCTGGGTTCTGGCCTCCTCCTCCGTCATCGATAATTCAGCCAACTCAAAGTTTGTCTTGCGGAAATCCGGATGAAGAAGTTCCGGATTTTTTCGATCGATGGTGTAATACCCTTTTTTATTGAATTCATCGGGCCAAATGGGAGAAGGATTCTGCCGATGTGAAACGGGGGTCGAAACTCCCGACAGATTTTTTTCAACCTGTCCCCCTGACAGATAGGCATGAACTGACTGAGCGGCTTTTTGCCCAGCAGCAATCGCCTCGATGAAGATTCTCGGTCCTGTTACGACATCCCCTGCTGCAAAAACACCCGGAACTCCCGTGTCCATGGTGTGCATGTTCGCCCGTATCACCCCATTTCTTCCGACAACCCCATCGAGGTCTTCAGGAATATAGGAGGTATCGATGACCTGGCCGATCGCGAATATGACAGAGGTCCCCTTCAGGAGACTCACAGTATTTTCGTCAAAGGCGGGTGCGAAACGACCCTGATCATCAAACACAGAGAGAACTTTTTTGACCTCGAGTCCCTCGAATTTTCCATCGTTTCCAACGATTCGCTTGGTCCCGAGGCGGATTGCAAATTCTGCCCCTTCATGAACCGCGTCTTCGATTTCAAGATCATCGGCGGGCATTTCGTCCCATGTTTCGAGGGTCACAACTTTCACCTTTTCGACCCCGGGCACTCGAACCGCCGTCCTGACCACATCCATCGCGACGTTTCCGGCTCCGACCACAATCGGAAATGCTCCGATCGGCAGCGGCTCATGATTGTGGTAAACGGACTGGAGAAAGGGAAGGGCCGAGTAGACGCCCTGAAGGTCACGGCCTTCAAAAGGAACAGGACGACTCCCCCATGCGCCCGAAGCCAGGACCACCGCTCCAAAGTCCTGCCTGAGCTCTGCCAAAGTGATATCCTTGCCTACCTTTGTATTGAGCCGTGCCTCGACTCCCATGCTCATGATCGCGGCGATTTCCGCCTGAAAGAGGGGGCGGGGAAGACGGTATTCCGGGACGAGATAAAACAATCCGCCCAATCGGTCCTGTGATTCGAAAATTGTGACTCGATAGCCGAGGCGGGCAAGATCGTGGGCAACTGTCAGACCGGCTGGCCCACCGCCGACAACCGCCACCTTTTTCCCGGTCGCCTTGCCATAGGGAACCCCTGGAGCCGTCGAATAACGTAAAGTAGATGCCGGATCGGCGACAGCTTCCGCTCCAAATTTTTCCGTGACAAATCTTTTCAAGGCCCGGATAGTGACGGGCTCATCGATATTTCCACGCGTGCAGGCTGTTTCGCAAGGGGCATTGCAAACCCATCCGCATACCGATGCGAAAGGATTTGGACCGCGCGCAATCGCATACGCCTTTTCATATCTTCCCTGCGCAATGGCCTGGACGTACCCGCCTGCATCGGTTCCCACCGGACAAGCTTTTCGACATGCCACCTGGTCCGCGTAATACTGGTAGTCTGGAATATGGAGCTTGTATTTACCTCTCATTCGTTCCTCCTCCGTACTGATACAAATTCCCCAGTCGGAAAGAGGGACACCAAGCTTGCGAAGCCTCGAAAGAGATCTCTTGGCTCCCTGGGTTCCCTATCCGGTCAAAGATGAGAATGATTTTCGATATGAATTTACAGTGGCGGTTTTTGTAACATATCCAATTATATGTGTCAAGGCCTGACGGAGTTCGCGACTCGATGGATCTGGAGATAAAAATGCTGGTCATCGGGAGACTTCTTCCTGCTCCAAGATTTATTTCCAACGAAGCAGAAGGCTCCCTAATAGAGAATTGCTCGACTTTGTTGCGCTGACCCACTATGATCTTGTCATCTTCTTTTAATCGCGACTATCTGGAAACCATTTACCTGAAAAATTCCAGCCGTCACCTCTTAGGGATACGGCTCCCATCGCGATCTCCGGAGGAAAGGGTCGATGCCCCAGAAGCTATCGGTTCATTCGGTTGGAATCATCACGAAACCGCATCGTTCCGCAGAGGTCCGCCAACTTCTCTCCGCCCTTCTCCCCTGGTTTGAAAATCGAAATCTTCGGGTCATGATGGATCGCGAAGCCATTCTCTCTCTCGGCGATGGTGCATGGAAAACATTCGACAGGGAGGAGATCGCTACCAGGACCGATCTCGTCATCGTTCTTGGCGGGGACGGAACCATCCTGTCGGCTGCCCGTCTGATGGCAGCAAGCGAAACTCCCATTCTTGGGGTCAATCTTGGAACATTGGGTTTTTTGGCCGAGGTCCCCAAAGAAGAAACATTTCGCGTTCTTGAATCCGTTGTCGACGGGCATTATGTCATCGAAAAAAGGGCCATGATACGGGGGACGTTAATCCGCAACAATCATGAGGTTATTCTTGAACAGGATGCCCTCAATGATGTCGTTATCAATAAGGGCATTACTGCCCGGATGATAGAAGTCGAAATTTTTTCAAATACCCATTTTGTCACTGACATGAAAGGAGACGGAGTGATTTTTTCCACAGCCACCGGCTCCACGGCTTATTCGATGGCTGCCGGAGGCCCCATTCTACATCCGGAATCCGATGGGATCGTCATGACGCCTATATGTCCGCATACGCTGACACAGCGCCCCATCGTCTTCCCTGGATCCGTCGAACTCGAAACCCTTTTCAAAACGGGGGAGGCGAATGTCGTCGTGACCTTTGATGGCCAGATCAGCGTCCCGCTTCAGAAGGGGGATGTCCTTCAGATTTCACGCTCCAAATCTGTCACCCGCCTTCTTGTCTCCCCTGACCGAAATTATTTCGAGGTTTTACGGGATAAACTGAGATGGGGTGGAATATGACGGAAATCCTGGAAAGTCGCGCTTATACAGAACTAGTTCGAAAGATATCCACGAAAGCGGGGTTCCGATCGAGAGTTCTTGGAAAGATCGACTTCAATGGAGCCTCCATTCCAATCCTTTCGCTCTCGAGGAAGACCGAAGGACATTCCCCAAGAATTCTGATCGCAGCAGGAATCCATGGGGACGAACCCGCCGGTCCCCATGCCATTCTCTCCCTCCTGGAGCGCTTTCCTGACGACTGGCCTGAATTCGCCTGCTGCCATGTCGAAATTGTTCCCCTCATCAACCCGACAGGATTTGACCTGAGACAGCGGAGCAATCAATCTGGGACCGACCTGAACAGAACATTCGGCTCTCCGACCCCTCCCGCCGAAATTCGTTTTTTGATGGATGACTACCGCCGACGATCTGTCGATCTTTTTGTCGACCTTCACGAAGATGTCGACACACCAGGCTTTTACCTTTACGAACTTTCCCCCTCCGAATCGGAGGCCTTTGGTCCTTCGATCATTTCAGCCTTGCGAAAGGCGGGTCATCCTATCAATGAATCGTCCATCATTGAAGGAATGGCAGCAAACGATGGTTTGATCTTAAGGACCTCCCGCCCAATTCCGCGCACCTTCCGAAAGGGGGCCCCCCAGGGCCTCTACCTGAAAAAACTTGGGGCCAACCGGACTCTGACCTTTGAGACACCGCCGAAACTCCCTCTCGACGAACGGGTGGCGATGCACCTTCTTTCCCTCCGGACTGTCCTTTCCTGCTGGAATTCGTGATCCTGTTTCCTTAGGGAACAACAGGGGGTGCGATCACGTTCATGATCGGAGCAAGAGCCGCCACCCCATTCAGGCTGACGGTAAAACCGAAGCCGGTCTGGACAGGAAGAGGAGCGGGCTCATTCACAATGTAATACATGAACGCTCCTGACCAGCACTGTCCGTTGTAGCCGAAATTGAAGGACTCCATCTGGGCTCCCGATCCCGGCCCCTGACCCAGATCATAGTAATAGGCCCCTCCAAGATAGAGCCCCATTTGTGTCGTGATTCCGAGATATGGGACGAGGAAGTTTGTTCCGAACGGCTGATTATAGGTCTCCGTAATTTCATAAGGATTGAAGAAGTTTCCCATGATGGGGATATTTCCCGTGTGCGCCGATGTCTGGGCCAGCATGGCGTTCAGCATGACAGGCGCCGGCGCAAAGGCGGCCTGATTGAATGAAATGGCCGTATCCTCCGTCACAAGGGCCTTTTGGGTAAAGTCGTAGAACCCCTCGGCAAAAAAGGAGACCGGTTGCCCGGGAAGCACGTGGATCGACCCGTAGACCGGGGAGTATGGGGTGTCGATGGGAAGGAAGGGATCGATTAGGGTCTGTCCGCCGAAAAACATCGGCTGTGAGGAGGAATGAATGGTCTGGTAGTCGTAGGTGTCGGCCAGCTTGAAGGAAACGAGCTCCTTGGACCCTTCGGACCCTGAATAGAAAAGGCGCTGCGTCAAAGCAAGCGTTACGGCGTTCATGCCAAGAATATTGTCGGAAAATCCGCTCTGAATAATCTGGGTTTCATTGTTCTGCGGCGCCCAGTCGAAGTCGGCGTCCATCTGGAGCTGATGCGTCAGGGTTCCCCCGCCCGACATCTGAAAATCGCGCTCAATGGTCGATTGCGCCCCGATCCCCGCATTGGGAACCACCTGATCATAAGGACTGGCCGTCTGGTATCCTTGGCTGTAGGCCGTCGTGACGACGCCGGCATGAGGGGTCAGGATCACCGCCCCATCTCCCAGGACATAGGATCCCGTGACGTGCGGATAGATCAAACCCCGCTGGAAAAAGAGCGGTCCGCTTTCGATGTTCGCCCCCGAGAGAAATGACGAAAAATAAAGCCCCGATGTCCCAAGGGCGTAGTCGTAGACGCTTGCGCTGCCCTGGGGGAGCTTCGACACTGTCGTATTCAGACCCGGAAAAATATCCTGGTTGTAGTCCGCGATCAGATTGATTTCGCTGTTGTCCTGATAGGCGTTTACAAAAAAGGAGGACAGCAGCTGGGGATCGAAGCTCATGGTCGATCCAACGCTCATGAGCTGGTAGAAATCCTGGGCATTGACGTAGTTGATGTTCCCCATGATCGACAGGTTGTCGGTGTTGTAGGAATAAAGATCCGTGGTCGACGAGACATTCGTCCGAAGTCCCAGCGCCTGATAGTCGATGGCCTGGTTGGTGATGTTGATCGACAGGTTCTGGTAGTCGCTCATTGCCTGACGGTAAGTGATCCCCTCGCCGATTCCGAAGTTCGTCATGTCGTCGAAGGTGACAGTCAGATCATAGGACGGATCGATATTCCAGAAAAAGGAATCGTAGAAAACCAGTCCCTGCACCGTGTTTTCCTGGACAAAAGGAAACAGGAACCCTGTTTTTTTCGAGGCGACCGGAAAAGAAAAATAGGGCATATACAAAGCGGGGACTCCCTTGATGTCCAGATTGTTTCCCGAGCCCGCAAAGGAATCTCCAAGAGTCATGTCTCCCGAGTTTGTCGAAATATCCCATGCCGGATTCTCATCTTTTCCGCAGGTGCAGGTCGTCACCGTTCCTTTTTCCACATGATAATGCTTGTGGTCCTTCCGGTGGATCTCTTCGCCCCGTATATGGTAGGTGTACAAAATCTGGGTATTGTTCATGGAGTAGTATTGCTGGGTCTTGACCTTGCCGTGGTAGAGGACGGCTTCTCCTGTCAGAAGGTTTGCCCGGATCCGATCGCCTTTCATCGTCGTCCTCGGCCCCTTGAAGATGACATGTCCCGCACCCCAGACGACGCTTGTTTTCTTGTTCAAAATAATGGAATCGGCCCGAAGGGTCCATGGAGCCCTTGAGATGAAGGCATGGCCATTGGCATGCAAAAGATTCGTTTTTTTATTGAGACGAATCCTGTCTGCGAGAACAACGACCTTGTCCGGGGTGGCGGAGGGGGGAGAGGCGGCCATTGCCGCATGTGGTTGGTCCGCAAAGAACATCCATGCGACCAGGAGAAGGAGACTGGCCTGAAAAAGAAAAAAAGCCTTCCGCGTCTTCAAGAGAGGATCGTTCCCGGAAGATCCCGTTCGTTC
Source organism: Nitrospirota bacterium (assembly GCA_023481175.1). Lineage (GTDB taxonomy): Bacteria > Nitrospirota > Leptospirillia > Leptospirillales > Leptospirillaceae > UBA4572. The sequence continues at coordinate 16,372 of JAMCWM010000036.1, read as the reverse complement.
GAGGAGAAAAGCGGGGGCTCCGACAAGGGTCTGAAAAATGGCCGGACGGCTCCGACAAGGTAAAGGGATCCGGTGACGACAAGGACGCGATTTTCTTTGGCCATCGCCCATTCAATGGCCTCTTCGAGAAGCGTGTCTCGATCTCCTTCCCTTATCTCGAGCCTCCCGGGCTGGAGCAGATTCATGCTCCTAAGAACCTCGGCCATTTGAGAGGGGGGAACCCAAGCGCCTTCCATCGGATGAGCGGTCATCCCGCCCTTCGGAGACTCCGTCAAAAAAAATGACTGACCCACCGGTGCGAGCAATCGGATCATTTCTTTCCAATCCTTGACCAAATGGATCGCAAGGAAAAATCCGAACTCCACTGAGGGACCGAATCGGTCCTTGAGGGCCTGACAGAGCGCCTGAATCGCAGGCGGGTTGTGGGCCCCGTCCAGTAGAATCGGTGGAGTTTTCTGAACCGTTTCGAGCCGTCCCGGATTCTCCAGGGTCAGAAGTCCATCCCTGAAAGCGTGGTGGGGAATGGAAAGAGGACTCCACTCCAATGCTGCGATGGCATTCGACAGATTGTCGATCTGGTATGTCGCGGACAAGGTGGATGCATACTCCCGGATGCCCCATCGTCCCCGATATTTGAGAGGGCGCGGATCCCCGACAAGATTGTCAGGGGAGGCCCACACTCCTTCAAAGTCTCTTCCGTCCAGGACAGGGATGAAGCCCTCATCGCGAGAGAGTTCAAGGAATTTCTCCCTCAATGAAGGATCGTGAAGGGTCGCCACAAAAGGCTTTCCGACCCTTCCAACCGCCACTTTTTCCGCAAAGATCCTTTCGATCCCTTTTCCTAGAATCTCTTCATGATCAAGCCCCACCTGGGTCAGAACCGTCAGAAGAGGACGAGAGGCGGTCGTTGCATCCCAGCGACCTCCCAGACCTGCCTCAAGAACAAGGACCTCGCATCTAGCCTGGGAAAACGCCAGAAACGCCACCACTGTCAGAAACTCAAAGAATGTCAGGGTGAGCTGATGGCGACGGCAAAGGGAATCGACATCCCTGACAAGATCTTCAAACAGGGGTGCCGAAATGAGTTCTCCTGAAATCAGAATTCGTTCCCGGACATCGAAAAGATGGGGAGAGGTGTATCGTCCGGTCCGATACCCGGCCGAGAGAAGTATCGCGTCGATGGCCGCCGCCGTCGACCCTTTTCCGTTGGTCCCGACGATCTGGAAAGTCGCCGGTCCTTTTTCCGGATGGCCCAGCAAATCCAGGGCAAGGCGCATCCGGTCGAGACCGGGATGAATCCCGAATCGACCCAGACGTGCGAGAATATCCGCGGCGGAAGGGGAACTCAACCCGCCTGGCTCCCCTGGCACGAAGCCTCCGTCCTGCGTGCGGAGCCAAGATGGCAAAGAATTTGCGCCAAAGTTTCCTTGAGCTTCTTTCTTTCAACGATCATATCGACAAATCCGTGTTCGAGAAGGAACTCGGCTCTTTGAAAGCCTTCCGGAAGCTGCTGCCGGATCGTTTGCTCAATGACACGCGGTCCGGCAAAACCGATCAAGGCACGAGGCTCGGCAATGATGACATCCCCCAGCATTGCAAAGCTCGCGGTGACTCCTCCGAATGTCGGATCGGTCAGGACCGTCAGATAAGGGAGTCCGGCTTTCTTCAGTCGGCCGACGGCCGAAGAGGTTCTCGCCATCTGCATAAGCGAAAAGATTCCTTCCTGCATCCGTGCTCCCCCGGATGCCGTCACCAGAAGGAGCGGCAGCTTCTTCTCAAGCGCCCTGTCTGCCGCCCGAACAACTTTCTCTCCAACGACCGATCCCATGGAACCGCCCATAAAATGGAACGAAAAGACCCCCAGAACCGCAGGCAGGTCCATGATCCTGCATTCTCCAACACGAATGGCGTCTTCCAGGCCGGTTTTTTTCTGTGCCGACCGCAAACGGTCGACGTAGCGCTGGCTATCTGTAAAATGGAGCGGGTCGGAGGAAACGACATCGGCCGCAAACTCCTCAAAGGTCCCGGGATCCACCATTTGCTCGAGACGTTCGGCAAGAGTGATCGGAAAGTGATAGTTGCACTTTGGGCAGACCTTTCCAGCGCGGTCCACCTCTTTTCGGTAGATGATTTGCCGGCAATGGTTGCACTTGATCCAGAGCCCCTCCGGAATCCTCACCTTTTTTTCCGTCTCCGGAGAATCGAGAGGGAGAGCTCCCGTCGAATTGCCTTCCTTTTCCCTTTTCTCAAGCCACCCAGTTCGCTTTTTTTCTTTCATTTCCTGCCCTTTCCTGCCGCGTTCAAAAACTCCTCGAAGGTTTTTCTCCACCTGTCGGGATCTCTTTCATCCAGGACCAATCGGCTTCCGACAATCACTCCATCGGCAAACTCAAGAATCTCTTCAGCCATTTCGCCGGAGGAAATCCCGAAACCGACACAGACCGGTATACGGGTCCATTGACGAAGGGTCGAGACCACTTGACGTGTTTCATCGCTAAGGGTCAGGGCGCTTCCCGTCGTCCCCATCAGTCCAACATAATAAACAAATCCGCGGGAATCCCTGACTATTCTCCGGGCCCGCTCAGGGGGCGTGGTCGGCGAGACGAATCCTACGACATTGATCCCATATCTCCTGAACACCGGACGATAAAGGGCTCCATCTTCATAGGAAAGGTCCGGTATGACGACGCCGGCGATCCGCCCTGACCGCTGGGCCTCCCTGCAGAATCTCTCCACCCCCATATGATGAAAAAGGTTGAAGTACGTCATCAGATAGAGATCGGGAAGTTTGTTCCGGGGGATTCCCGACAACCACCCCAAAATGCTTTCAAGTGAGGTTTCATGGCGAAGGGCCCGTTGGGAGGCCGCCTGAATCACCGGGCCATCGGCTGTCGGGTCCGAGAACGGGATCCCGAGCTCGACGGCAAAGATCCCTTTTTTCGCCGCCATGTCGAGATAGGTCGCCGTGGTCGCCAAATCGGGATCCCCGGCCACAATGTAGGGAATGAGAGGGGACGGGGACGCACCACGCTTCCATCGTGGCGCCACATTATTTTTGACCGTCATATTTTGTCCACCTCTTTCATCGACAGGATTCTCGAGACCTCCATCACATCCTTGTCCCCGCGTCCGGAGAGGTTGATGACAACCGTCTGGTCCCGAGACATGGAACGCGCGAGCCGAATGCCGTAGGCGATGGCGTGGGAGCTTTCGAGCGCCGGAATGATTCCCTCCTGCCGGGAGAGCTCCTGAAAGGCGTCGAGGGCATCCGTATCCCCGATCCAGTCAAAGATAATCCGGCCCGAATCCCGGTAGTAGGCGAGCTCAGGACCCACCGCCGAATAATCGAGACCTGCCGAAACGGAATGGGTATTTTCTATCTGGCCGTCCGGGTTTTGAAGGACATAGGTTCGGGTTCCCTGGAGGACCCCAACGGATCCGCCGGCGAAGCGGGCGGCATGCTCGCCCGGTGCGATTGCGCGCCCCCCCGCCTCGACACCGAACATGCGAACCGAATCCTCCCCAAGGAAAGGATGGAATAGCCCGATCGCATTACTCCCCCCGCCGACACAGGCGACCAGGGCATCCGGCAGCTTTCCTTTCGCGGACAGGATCTGTCGGCGGACCTCCTGGCCGATCACAGACTGAAAAGAACGGACAATGAGTGGAAAGGGATGGGGGCCAAAAGCTGTCCCCAGGAGATAGTGGGTATTGCGGACCGTCCGGGACCAGTCCCTCAACGCTTCACTGATGGCATCCTTCAGTGTTTTACCCCCGAGATCCACCGGACAGACCTCGGAGCCTAGCAATTTCATGCGAAAAACATTCAGCGACTGCCGTCTCACATCCTCCGAACCCATGTAGATCCTGCTTTCAAAGCCAAGACGGGCGGCCACCGTGGCCGTTGCAACCCCATGTTGACCCGCGCCCGTTTCCGCAATCAACCGACCCTTTCCCATGCGCCTCGCCAGAAGGGCCTGGCCGACTGCATTGGTGATCTTGTGGGCCCCTGTGTGGTTCAGGTCTTCCCGTTTGAGCCAGATCTCGGCCCCCCCCGTTTTCCGAGTGAGGGATTCTGCAAAATACAGAGGCGTCGGCCTTCCGGAATATTCTGCGAGCGTCTCACGGAACTCTTTCCGAAAGGTTGCATCACGCCAGGCCTTCCGAAAGGAGTTCTCCAGTTCGATCAATGCCGACATCAGTGTTTCGGAAACGAATCGTCCCCCAAACTCCCCAAAATATCCCCGCATGTCGGGAAGAACCGGAGAACCCTTTTTCTTCGACAATGTTTTGGCCCCCTCTTCCATCATTGGTTTCTCTCCCAATCCCGGACATTACGGACAAACTCCATAACCTTCCCTTCATCTTTTATTCCAGGCCTCTTTTCGACCCCGGAGGAGACATCGACGCCGGACAGGCGAAGGGTTCCCAGGCTTTCCAGCACCCCTCCCACGGTCTCCGGGGCGAGCCCTCCCGACAAAACCAGAGGCAGGGAGGAGTCCGCAAAGGAAAGTCGCCTGTAATCCCACGACTGACCGGTTCCCCCCGGTGCCTTTTCCGAATATCCTTCCACAAGAAGATTTCGGGCGGAAGGCGGAAATGACAGAGGTTCCCTCCCTGTCCAGCGTACGGCATGGATCCAGGGAAGTCCAAAACGGGAGAGCCTTTCGTAGCCTTCAGCTCCCAAATCCCCCCCATGCCACTGGATCACATCGAGAGGGACCTCCTCCAGAATCGCCCCGATCCGCTCCCACTCCGGCAGGACAAACACGCCCACCTTTTCCATGGACGGGGGCAAGGCCGCACAGATGGAACGGGCAGCTGCAATGGTCACGAACCGTGGAGACTTCTCGGAAAAGATCAGACCGACGGCATCCGCTCCCGAGAGGGCGACAAGCCGGGCATCGGCGGGATTCGTGATTCCGCATATTTTAATCCAGAGCGCCACGGAACTCCTCGAGCGCCTTCTGTGGATCCGGGGAGGCAAGGAAACTTTCCCCCACGAGAACCGCCGAGAAACCAAGATCGCCCATGCGCCTGAAATCCGCATTTGTCTTGAGACCGCTTTCCGCAACCCTGTCGACATTCCCGGGAATCATCCGTGCAAGACGGGCCCCCCGATCGAGATCGATCGTCAGGGTGTCGAGATCACGATGGTTGACACCGATGAGACGGGATCCTGCTTCGAGAGCCCTTTCCACCTCATTCTCCGTGTGGGTCTCGACGAGAGCGGTCATGGAGAGATCGGTGGTCAGTGCGAGCAGGTTACGAAGCTCTTCCTGCGTCAGGATCCTGACAATAAGGAGGAGGATGTCCGCTCCCGCACAACGGCTCTCCCATACCTGATAGGGATCCAGGATGAAATCCTTCCTGAGGAGGGGGAGAGCTTCTCCCGCAGGGGTCTTTCTGACCCGGGAAAGATCCCCGAGTTCTCCTCCGAAGAAGGGGCCATCGGTCAGAATGGAAAGGGCGGAAGCCCCCCCTTTTCTGTATTTTTCCGCCAGATCCTCGGGATCGTAGGGATCCCTGATGAGTCCTCTCGAAGGGCTCTTTCTTTTCATTTCCGCAATGATTCTGGGATGGCCGGAAATTGTCGGAGAATGTGACACGAAACGGCGGACGGAGGGGGCCCGCACCACCTCTTTTTCCAGGAGGGAGAGAGGACGGCTCCTGGAGGCCAACGCCACTTCCTTTCGTTTTTCCTCGACGATACGGTCAAGAAGCATCATGAGGCGCACAATTCCTTCCATCGCCGGAAGACGGCCAGGGCCGAACCGGAATCGATCGCCTTCCTTGCCGCCTCCACACCTTCCCTCAAGCTCGTCACTTTCCCGGCCACAAGGAATCCCGGGGCGGCTCCCGCCAGAACCCAGTTCCTGAGAGGAAAGCGATCCCCGTTGAGAACCCGGCTTATCAGGTGGGCATTTCGTTCCCTGTCCCCCCCGAGGGCATCGGACACGGGGGAGGGGTCAAGCCCGAAATCTTTTGCCGTCACCTCACTCGTCGTCATCTTTCCAGAGGAAAGATGGACCATTGTGGTCGTCGATGCAAGATTGACCTCATCGAGACCGTCTCCGAACAACGCGAGGACTTCCCGACTTCCCGTTCGGGCCAGAACATCCACCACCATGGTCAGACGCTCGGGATCGTAGACTCCGATGACCTGCCTGCGAACCCGTGCAGGATTGGCGAGGGGCCCGAGAAGATTGAAAAAGGTCCGAATTCCAAGCTCCCGGCGCACATTGGCAACAACCCGAAGGGTCGGATGGTAGAGGGGGGCAAAAAGAAAGGTCAACCCCGTTTCCCGATAGAGAAGGGCCGCCTGGTCTGGGGTCATATCGACACGCAGCCCCAGGGCCTCGAGGACATCGGCCGAACCGGCACGGCTTGAAATGGCCCGATTCCCATGCTTGATAACCTTGACGCCACCCCCCGCCAGCACGAAAGAAACCGCCGTTGAAAGATTCACCGTGCCCGACCGGTCGCCTCCTGTTCCACAGACGTCCACGGCATCCTCCCCGCTGGCCGGAAAGGGGCATTGTCGTGCCAGAAGGGCATCCAGCGCCCCCGAAATCTCCTCCGGCGTCTCCTTTTTGGCAAGGAGGGCCACCGTAATTCCGGCCAACAGGGCGTCCGCTACCTTCCCGTCCATCACCTCCCCCATGATTCCGGCCATCTCTGCACGGGACAGGGATTTTCCATCGACCAAGGCAAGAAGGGCATCACGGGGATTCATTTTTCCGGTCCCGTTCCCATCGCCTTGAAGGAGCGGGCGATCGAAATGAAATTTGCGAGGAGCGTCTTTCCATGGAGGGTCAGGATCGATTCCGGATGGAACTGGACACCGCGCGTCGGATAGAGACGATGGGCCAATGCCATGACCTCCCCCTCCTCCGTTCTGGCCGTGACCTCGACCTCCTCCGGGAGAGTGCTTTCGAGAACGATCAGGGAATGATATCGTGTCGCCTCGAACGGGCTTGGAATTCCCGCAAAGAGATCGGAGCCATCATGCAGGACCGGCGAAGTCTTGCCGTGCATGAGGCGAGGGGCTCGCACGACAGATCCCCCGAAGACCTCCCCGATCGTCTGATGGCCCAGACACACTCCCAGGATGGGGATTTTCGGAGCCAGCTCCCTGACGATATCCGGGCAGATCCCCGAATCCGCAGGCGTTCCTGGACCGGGAGAAAGGACGATTCCCTCAAGGTTCGAGACATCGATTTCGGCGAGACGGATCCGATCGTTCCTAAAGACCTCCATCTCGACTCCGAGTTCCCAGAAATACTGGACGAGGTTGTATGTGAAGGAATCGTAGTTGTCGATCATCAGAAAAGCCATGATCCCTCACTTCCATGGGTGATCTCCAAAGCCCGGACCATCGCCTGGGCCTTGGCCAGGATCTCCTGATTCTCACGCTCCGGATCGCTATCTGCGACGATCCCGGCCCCCGCCTGAAAAAACCCCCTGGAACCCGAAATGAACACCGACCGGATGGCAATCGCAAGATCCACGTCACCCGAAAAGGAAACGACCCCGACGCATCCGGCATAAGGTCCCCGACGAATCGTCTCCAGATCCTCGATGATTTCCATCGCCCGGATTTTTGGAGCTCCCGAAAGAGTTCCCGCCGGATGCGCCGCCCTGATGACATCGAAACCCGTCTTCCCCTCGGCAAGCTCTCCCGTCACATGGCTCACGATGTGTGTGACATGGGAATAGTGTTCGAGAACCATCATTTCGCTAACCCGCACCCCTCCTTTTCCCGAAATACGGCCCACGTCGTTGCGTCCCAGGTCAACCAACATGACGTGTTCGGCACGCTCCTTCGGATCGGCCAGCAACGCCTGTGAACGCCGAGCATCTTCCTCCGGATCTCCCGATCTGCGGACCGTCCCTGCAATGGGTCTGAGATCAACGGTTTTCCCGGTGACTCTCACAAAAAGCTCCGGAGAAGAGCCGACCAAGGAAAAAGGTCCATTCTCGATAAGATAAAGATAGGGAGAAGGATTGATGGAGCGAAGAACGCGGTACAGGGTCAAGGGAGAACCTTCCCAGTCGAATTCAAAGCGACGGGAAAGAACAACCTGAAAAATGTCTCCGGCCCTGATGTGCTCCTTCGCCCGTTCAACGGCCTGCTTGAATTTTTCAGCATCCGGAATCTCCCGGACAGCAAAGCGTCCTCTCTGTTCAGAAAGAGCGGGTTTCGGAAGGGGGCGCGACAAGAAAAGTGATTCCCAGAATGTCTGGAGACGCACCCTCGCCTCTTCATAAAGACGGACCGGGTCACCATTCTGACGATCAGCCCAGGTCATGATCCGAATTTTTTGAAGGGCATGATCGAAAATGACCATGATTTCGGGAACGACGAAGTCCAGGTCCGGAAAATCATCGGCGTGCGGAAGAGTATGCGGCAGATCCTCGAAACACCGGACCATGTCGTAGGAAAAGTATCCGATCGCCCCCTGGGAAAAGACGGGGAATCTGCTGTCGACAAAGGCATCCAGAGAAGCCATCGCATGAGAAAAGCTGTCGAGGAGATCTCCTTCATGGTGGACCGATGAAACGACCCGTCCTTCCCGGAATGTCTGGACAGTCACTCCGCCTTTGAGGGTCCCCCTGAAAGAGAAATGAACCCCCGACCCCACAAAGGAATATCGCCCCCAGCGGTCCCCTCCCGTCGCGCTCTCGAGAAGAAATTTCGGAGCGGCGGACGGAAGGGCGGAATAGACGCCAGGAGGCGTCAGAAAATCGGACAAAGCCTCTCCCACGACGGGAACAAGCCTGTGGCGTTTCATCTCCGAAAGAAAATCCACGGAAGACGTTGACAGAATCACGAGCCTCCCCCTTTTTCCCGAAGTCTTCTCCAGAGGGTCGATCGACCGATACCAAGGAGGCGGGCCGCTTCGGACATGTTGCCGTTTGTCCGCTCCATGGCTTTCTGAATCAGCGCGTCCTCAATGTTTTTAAGAGGCTGAGGAAGAGACAGCACCGAATCCAGGAAGGGGCGCTCGCCAGGCGGTGTCCAGAGATCCCTGGGAAGGTCCTTGACATCCACCATGCGCCCCGTAGACAGCAGAACGGCATGCTCCATAATGTTCTGAAGCTCCCTGATGTTTCCCGGATAGTCATGATTGAGAAGCACGTCCAGGGCGGACTGGGTCACCCCCTCAATGTTTTTCCCGAACTCGGCGGTGTACCTCGCGAGAAAGGCCGATACCAGAAGAGGAATATCCTCCCGTCTCTCCCGGAGTGGGGGCAGTGAGAGCGGGACGACCCGGAGCCGGTAGTACAGATCCTTGCGGAACGATCCCTCTTCGATGGCTTTTTTCAAATCCCGATTCGTGGCCGCGATGACCCGGACATCGACCTTCAGAGTTTTCGTTCCTCCGACCCGCTCGAATTCCTCCTCCTGAAGGACTCGCAGAAGCTTGACCTGCATGGCGGCGGAAATTTCCCCGATTTCATCCAGAAAAAGCGTTCCCCCCGAGGCCATTTCAAATCGGCCCGGCTTGCTTGATACCGCGCCCGTGAAGGCTCCGCGGACATGGCCAAACAGTTCGGATTCGAGGACACCCTCCGACAGCGCGGCACAGTTGACCTTAATGAAAGGGCCTTCTTTCCGGGGGCTGTTTTCGTGGATGGCATGCGCCACCAACTCCTTGCCGGTCCCGCTTTCACCTTCGATCAGTACGGTCGACTTGCTCTGGGCCACGACCGGCAAAAGGTCGAACAGCTCTTTCATCCGCTGGCTCTGACCGATGATCCGGCCGAAGGAATAACGTCCTTTCAACTCCTTGCGCAGTTCAGCGATCTGGGTCACGTCATGAAAGATTTCGACCCCGCCTATGACCTGCTCCTCGGCATTGCGCAGAAGGGCCGTATTGACGCGGACGAGTCGGCTCCTCCGGTGGTGGTCCGTGAGGGTGATTTCGTAATTTCTGAAGGATTCTCCCGTTTCGAGTGTCTTTTCCAGAAGGCAGCGTGCGCTGCACACGGAAGTTCGCATGGCCTTCTGGCAATCCATTCCGGAAAAGTCCCCTTCCGGCATGCCCAGGATTTCACGGGCGGCTCGGTTCATGTACAGGATCTTCTTGTCGAGTCCTATCGCAACGACTCCTTCTTCGAGCGAGTCCAGAATGATCGCGGGACCGAGTCCGGAAAAGGACCCATTTGCGAGGTCAATGGCAGAAGAGATTCCCGCCGATTCAGAATTTTCCCAGGATGAAAGCACGGGAAGAAAAGAGGGATTTTGATTGGCCATATCAGCAGAACTCCGGCTCACGCCCTTAACGGAAACCCCGGATCCGACGTTGTTCTCAATTCCGGAAAGCGCCACCCGGAGAAAGTGTCAAGGCTCCGGCGGGACAGGTCACAAGGCACAACCTGCATCGGATGCAGTCGGCGTATCGGAGGGCCGGGGCCTTCTCTCCGAGATGTCCGGGTGTCTCCAGACCGAGAACTCCGGTCGGACAAAGCTCCTCGCAACTTCCGCAAGGGCCGACCTGAAAACAGGTCGCGGCCTTCCAGAGTATGGCTCCTCCCGCCACCCGAAAAAGGCCGGGAATGTCCATCATACCATCGGCCGCATCCAAACCCAAATCATCCCCCGCCTCTTGCATGCTACCGATTCCCCTGAAAAAGGCCAGCCCATCCCAGCGCGACAAGAGTCTTCGAATCACGAATCATTCCCGATCTGACGAGTTCGGATATCTCATCCTGGGCATAGAATACGGGTGGCTCGATCCATTCATCCTCTTCGGGCTGGGGCTTGCCGAGTCTTCCCCCTTTCGCCAGAACAAGGTGGATGACCTCGTCGCAAAATCCGGGCGTGGTCCAGATCGATGTCATCACCCGAAGGGTCATTCCCGTTATTCCGGTTTCCTCGCGCAATTCTCGGGCAGCCGCGACCAGAATATCTTCCCCTTCTTCGATCTTTCCAGCCGGAATTTCAAGGATGGCACTCTCCACAGCCGGACGATACTGACGGATGAGAACAATCCGTCCGTCATCAAGGACAGGGAGAATGGCAACTCCTTGGCCAAAGCGGACGATTTCGAAATCCCGGGCGGCTTTTTCTCCCGGAACCTCCATGAGGTCCACACTTATTCTCCGTCCCTTCCAGACGATCATCCCTCCCCCGATCGAATATTGAATGTTGGTTGATTATATGCTATTTTCTGCACCCATGGTAGACAAACAATATGTCCTCACCCCGGATAAAAAAGGCGCCCTGACAAGCGGTCTCTTCCATGGGTCGGCCCTCGTTCTGTCCGGCATTCTCTCTTTCGGCTACATCGTCCACCACCAGACCTCCTCGCTCTGGTTTTATCTTTTCTTCGGAGCCTTCTGGCTCGTTCTCTTTTCGGGATTCACCTCCATCGTGAACCAGTGTCTTCTTCTGACCCCCCGCTCTCTCAAGTCCATCAGGACAACGGGTTCCTCGATCATCCTGGAATGGAAAAACGGGGATGCCGACGAACTCGTCCGCAAAATCCAGTGTCATGGAAGCCGGACCATTCTCGGAATTTGGGGACAAACGGTCGACAAAAGAAGAGTCCAGACAACCCTCCGGCGAAACTCCCTTCCCCCCGAAAAGGTCCAGGAACTTCTGTCGGACATCGATCGGATTCAGGCTCTCGAAAAGCGGACTGCCTGACCTCTTGCCTTCAGGACCGCTCTCCCTTAACCTTTTGAGAGAGGGACTCATTGAAGACTGATCGCTCCCTGACAAGGAAAAAGGGTTAATGGCATCAAAAGACACTTCGCTTTTCGGCCTTGCGAAACGACATCCCTTGCTGACCTCCGTTTTTGGGTTCTGGGGATTCGGCTATACATTCATGGTTCCGAACTTCCTGGGGGGTCGCTTCCTCTCGGCCTTCTTTCATGCGGTAGGGAGCAACCCGTCAAAGGTGTTCATGGGTTTCGGAGCCCTTTTTTTCATGGTCTTTCTTTTTGCCGGCATCGTCCCTTTTGGCCTTTGGTATTTCGTGTGCAAGGCGCTCGAAAGCGGCGACGATCCGACATCCAACACGGGAAACGGTTAGAGCATGCATGGATTTCTTGGAACAAAAGCCGACTTCTGGTGGGACCTGACGATCACCAGTGAAACGATCGTTTTTTCCTGCCTGTTTTTCGGAGCCTATCTCGGACGCAAACATCGCGGAACGGCCCATCATAACTCCATGCTTCTTTCGACCATTCTGGTGGCCGGGTGGTTCCTGATGTATCTTGCCCAGCAATATATCGTCGGAATCGTCGGGTTCGGCGGCCCACAAATGATCAAATACATGGTCTATTATCCCATCATCATCTTCCATTCCCTTGTTTCCACCGCAGCCCTGATCCTGACGGGAGTCGTTGTCTTTAACGGCTTCATGTCGACAGAGGTATTGAACGGACAGCGAATCCTCAAGAAGAATCCTCTGGTTCATAAGCGGCTGGGCTGGGTCACCCTTCTTTCCTTCGTCTTTTCCATCGTTACAGCCTACACCGTTTATGCCATGCTCTTTGTGATCTATAATCCAGCCAGAACCCCCACCTATGGCATCAAGTCTTCGATCGGCGCCCTATCCGGAATCGGGGCCTTTGTTCTGATTGGCCTTCTCACCCTCTTCTGGTACCTGAACCGTAGCCGGGTGAGAACGGGAACCTGATAAAAACGGATCTTGTCGATCTATTCCGAAAATGACAAAAAAAAGGCAACCCGATTTGGGTTGCCTTTTTTTTATTGAAATGGCCTCAGTAATACTCGACCGTATCGATCCCTTTCCGGGACACATAATTAAAGAAAAGATTCGAAGGCAGGCCGTCCCGATGGAAGGTATAGGGACTCTTGGGAAATATGAGCCGCTTCATGATTGAGCGCGGAGAATAAAAAGACCTCTGGACCCAGTCAATCCCGGTTTCGACGTCTTCCTTGGTCATGTTTTTAGGGATGAACATACAGACATGGCCCGATGAATATTGATCGGCGGTCGGGTCGACGACTCTATTTTCCAGATTGAGCCGTTCCCGGAGTGGCGTTCCCTCTCTCGGAGAGACGATACTGAAAAAGGCGAGAGGCGCCCGGACTTTCTCCAGAAACTCCAGTGTCGCCGGGAAAACATCCTTCGTATCATGATCGAGACCAAACATCAGATTCAGGGAGTAAAAAAGCCCTCTCCGTTCCATGGCCTTCAAAAGATCGATGTAATCCTTCACATGATTCTGTTTTTTATGGATGGCGTTGAGATTTTCCTGATTGATGCTCTCCATTCCGATGTTGACATGGATGCACCCGGCATCGATGGCCAAATCCAGAAGCTCTTCGTCATGGTTCGTGTTCAGGGTCCAGAGACAGCTCCATTTGATCCCCAGCGGCTTCAAAGCCTTGAACAGTTCTCTGGCAAAGGTGTGTTTCCCCGTCAGCTGATCGTCAATGAACTGGAACTGGTTGATCCCCATGATCCGCTTCTGGGTCGCAATCTCCTCGACGATATTTTCGATAGGGCGCATCCGGTAGGCCCCATCGTAAACGACTGGAACCTCGCAAAAATCACAGTGATAATTGCATCCGCGGGTCGCCTGAATCGGCATCATATGAATCCGGTATCGCGACAGATCGAGCAATTCATAACGGGGACGTGGAAGGGATTTCATGTCGCAGGGCTGATCGCCTTTGTAGATCGATTTCATTTTCCCGGCCCTTAGATCATCGAGAAGGGGCTGCCACACATGCTCCGCTTCCCCTACCACCACGCTGTCTGCATGAACAAGCGTATCGGCAGGATGAAGCGTGGCATGAAACCCGCCCATGACCACAGGAATTTTTCTCTCCCGGAACTTCTTTGATATTTCATAGGCTCTCTGAGCCGACCCTGTTGTCGTCGTGATGGCCACCAGATCGAAGTCACCATCGAACGGGATTTTCTGGACCTTGTCGTCGATCACCGTGACATGGTCGGACTCGGGGGTGAGTCCTGCCAGGTAGGCGGTAACCATCGTCATGATCAGTCTTTTCTTTGACTGGACAGGTGTTCCTGACAACCGCATCAGGGTGGGTTGCACAAAAAGTATGCGAAGATTTTTCTCATTACCCATCTCTAACTCCTTTCCTCGATCTTTCAAGACACCATATCCAGAGAATTCGTAAGAGTAACGCTTTCTCTATCCTGAAGCTGACGTCTTAACTATAGTTCGCACTCAAATCGTAGTCAATCGACATCCAGCCAGGATTGATGCAAAATAAATTCGAGTCATTTTAATTTCTGGAGAACAGGGACGACCTTGAAACAAAGCGAAATGACGCATCGGATCATCGCTTCGATCCGGTCTGATGAGGGGCGCTCGAAGGCCATTTGGAAGGGGATGACCCTTGAAACAGTCTTCCAGCCCGTCTTCGCGGTTGCACAAAGAAGAATAGTCGGCGTCGAAGCCCTGGCACGTGGCGTGAATCACCAGGGAACCCCCCTTCTCCCCCGTGACATATTCCCTTCTGCAACAACGCTTGAGGAGACCGTCTTCCTTGATCGTCTCCTTCGAACGATCCATCTTCTCAACTTCAGCCGCATTTTTCCCGACCCTCTTTGGCTATTTTTGAACGTAGACCCCAAAGCGGCCACTTCAGGCCGAAAATTCGGTCGATTTTTCCAAGAAATTCTCGAATGGACCGGAGTCGATCCCCAAAAACTGGTCGTCGAAATCCTCGAGTCCGCAATTGATGAAAAGTCCTTGTTGACGGAAGCAGCGGCTTATTATCGGGATTGCGGAACACTGATCGCGATCGATGACTTCGGGTCGGGACATTCCAACTTCGACCGGATCTGGTCGATCAAGCCTGAAATCGTAAAAATTGACCGCAGCATGATCCTGCATGCATCCAAAAGCATGGATGTGCGCAGACTCATGCCAGAAATGGTTTCTCTTGTTCGCGCCTCAGGCTCGCTTTGCCTGATCGAGGGGATAGAAAGTCCGGAAGAAGGGCGGATCGCGCTGGAAACCGAGACCGATTTCGTGCAAGGATTTCATTTCGGACGACCGGAAATTCACCCGGACATTGCCACCGGATTTCAATTCGAACGGCTTCTCGAAGACATCCAAAATGCCGATCCCCCGCAAAAAGACTCCCTCGCATTTTCAAAAATACTCGAACGATTTTATTCCCTTGTCGATTCGACTCCGGACAAGCGGCAAAAAATGACCCTGGACGGCCTCTTCTCCGACTATCCGTGTGTTGTTCGCTATTTCATCCTCGACGACAAAGGCCAACAGGTCGGGGTCAATATGGACCGCCTCTCCTTCGGAGGGGTCGACCACCGGTTTCGTCCCCTTATGGATACTTCTCGTGCCAACTGGTCCCATCGGGCCTATTTCCGGCATGCCATGGGCCATTTTGGTCATGTCCATATTTCGGAGCCCTATCTCTCCACAACCGGGGTCCATGTGTGCCGGACCATCTCCCTCGCGGTCAATGCGACGGGACCGATTCGGGTCCACTGTCTCGATCTCGACTGGCCTCTCCTTTCGCAAAGGATTTCCCTCTGAAGCATAGGTCTGACCATGGACTCCTTCTGGATTAGTGGTACCATGGAAAGGCTTTCATGCACGGAATGAGGACGCGGTGATTTTGAAGATTGCCACCTTCAATTGCGGGAGGATCCATGAGCAAGGTTCTCGATGACGTTCTTTCAGCGAACAAGGCCTATTCCTCAGATTTTGGCAAGAAGGGAGAACTTCCCCTCCCTCCTGGTCGACAATTCGCCATTCTGACGTGCATGGACGCCCGGATCGATCCGGCCAAGATGGCGGGTCTTTCGGAGGGCGATGCCCATGTCATCAGAAATGCCGGAGGTAGGGCCAGTGACGATGCCATTCGCAGCCTCGTCATCTCCTACAAGCTGCTCGGAACGAAGGAGTGGTTCGTCATCCATCATTCGGATTGCGGCATGATGCTCTTCGATGATGATGTTATGCGAAATCTCCTCTCGAAAAGCCTAGATACCGCAAGCATAGGGCCGAAAGGATGGGAAGACCACGGAAAGGGTCCGGGATCACAGGAAGCGGACTACCTGAACTTTCTGACCTTCAAGAACCTGGAAAAGTCCGTGCTGGAAGATGTGGAAAGAATCAGACGTTCACCCCTCGTGCCCGCACGGATTCCGATATACGGATTCTATTATGACGTCAAAACGGGACGGCTGGTGGAGGTTCCGGCGGCCATGAAGGCTGGGAAAAAATCCTAGAGACGCTTTTCACAAGTTTAGACATATGGTGCGCCCGGCTGGAATCGAACCAGCGACCCACAGCTTAGAAGGCTGTTGCTCTATCCGACTGAGCTACGAGCGCGATAGCAAGGATAAAACGGTGGAAATCTATTAGATTTCCACCGTTTTAC
>JAMCWM010000038.1 GCA_023481175.1 Nitrospirota bacterium | reverse complement strand
CTCTCCGGGAGACAGCTTGCACCGCTCCCGGTCCCAGACGACGTTCCGGTCGACGATCTCGCGAAGCCCGATCTCCTCGCACATCGCGCGGATCAGGGGCGCTCCGGAAACCACCGGGTTCGGCCGGACATCGGAAAAAAGAAGGTCGGGATGGTCGCTCATGCCAACCACTCTACCAAAGTCCGGATCGGGTGGCCAGTCCCCCGAAATTCGTCAAAACTGTCTAAGAATCCCTGGATTTGAGACGAAAAAATTCATTTTTCTGCTCTTTTTGACGTGCGAAATATGCGCCGAAAGATACGATTCTCCAGTTATGGGACCAGGTCTCTAAGTTGAGCAACGACCCTCAAATTGACTCCCTTCACCAAGACTGCCAAAGATTAGCCGAGGCCGTGATCGGGGGATGAGATTTCCGCCTGCCGATGGGTGCGACAGGCCTGCCAACGGCGACCATGGACCCGGAATTCTGCTGCGCCGTCCTCTCCCGGGTCCTGATGAAGGCCATCCCCGAGATCTTCAATACCGATCAGGGATCCCAATATACGGCCAGGGTTTTTATCGATCTCCAGAAAGCGCATCCCGTCCGGGTCAATATGGCCGGCCGAGGCCTGTCCCTGGACGATGTCTTCGTGGAACGCCTCTGGGGGCCGGTGAAACAGGAGGAAGTCTATCTCCAGTCTTATCGGGATGTCTCCGAGGCTAAAGACGGCTTGGTGGCCTATTTCCGGGGGTACAGCCAGGAGCGTCTTCATCAGTCCCTGGCATACAACACTCCCGAGTCGGCATACATCGGCCGGATCATCCTGGGTCAGGAGGCTTCGTGAAACTCCCAGGGCTCCACAACCAAAAACCAAGACCTTGGAGGACCACTCCAGGGGGCCTTTCCAAGGGGACCAGGATTCTTCTTTATGACATCTTTTCCCCAAAGAACCACCGACCAAGCATCACCTTGTCTGAGCCGATTTTCTGTCTTGACAATGGGGAGCACTTTAATGTCGATGTCAAGCCTCTCAAAGCCCAAGACTTAAGGACAGCTCTGCCGTCCGCGCTATCCTTTCCCCCTGAAGGGCGAGGTTTGCCGCACACTGGATCAAGGTTGGGGATTGCTCAAACGCAACATCAGCGTCATCGGATGCGCAGGTGAAACCTGGAATCCATAGTGCACATAGAACTGCCGGGCGCGGTCGTTCAAGGCATGCACCAGGAGCGCCCTGACTCCGGCGTTTTGCGATACGACCAAGACGCGTTCGACGGCGTCCTGGAGCAAGGAGGCGCCCAGTTTGATGCCTTGCGCCCTCACATCGACCGCCAGGCGTGCCAGCACCATGACCGGAACAGGATCGGGCATGTTCTGACGAATCGAACGCGTGGCGTCCTGGTGGGTAACTGCACCGGCGGCCATGGCATAGTAACCCATGACCAGCCCTTGCTGGTCGGTGACCACGAAAGTGCGACTCGCGCCGCTGGCCTGGTTGGCCAGCGCACGGCGTTTTAGCCACTCGTCGAGAACAGATTCTCCGCAGGAAAAAGTATCGACCTGGTGCTGCGCAGATAAGGGCTCTGGGGGACGCAGGTTTATTCGTCGGGTTTCCACGGAGCCTTCACAGCCAGTAGACGCTCGAGGCCGACATTCGGTGCCAGAGGTTCATCCAGTAAGGCGGTGAACTGCAGAAACTTGGCTTTGTCCAGATTGAAAAACACTTGGTCGAGCAGTACCGCCTGTGCTTTGTCGCAGGCGGCTTCCAGCATGAAGTCCGACCGGTTCTTGCCTAGCAGTTGGGCGGCTTGGTCGATCAGATCCCGCTGCTGGGGCAGCGCCCGAAGGTTGATGGCTGCGTCACGCATGGCTTTCCTCCAATGAATACACAATAGATACACAAATCCTAATGAAATGTCTATCCAATGTCAACAAACCAAATCGAAGTCTGCCCAGTGACCATCCAAACAAAGACCACCCGGATTGCCAAGCAGTACGCGGAGCAGGGGGTCGCTGGCGAGATTTCGGCCTGCAAATGGGTGCATGTTGATGATCGCATCTATCAGGGAATTTCCGGGAGGATAAGTTTGGCGCGGGCGGTCAATATGCACAACCTCTTCGTTTGGGAAGAAGTATAGAGGTTTTGCATCAGACTGCTTTGGGTTGGCCAAGTTGAAACCAGAAATTTTTCTTGCCATTTCAGTCTGTAACTGGTAATTATTATTTCCAGCAATGATCTTGACCTGGAAAATTGATGCCGGAGCTTTCCCCGTGATTGACCTGCTTAAAGAAATAATCCTCGATTTTCAAGAGATCGACCTGCCGACGGGTGTGCCCAGGCGCGTTGCTGTTTCGCCAGTGCCGGGCAAAGCCACCGTTTGCATTGGAGTGCGTCGCAGTGGCAAATCGACTTTTATGTTCCAACTCATAAAGAAGCTGCAGGATTCAGGTGTTTCCCGTCAGAACATCCTCTATCTGAACTTTTTCGATGATCGTCTGCACAGCCTGCAACACGACAACCTGGGCGTGATTCTGGAAGCCTACTTCTCGCTCTATCCGGAAAAAAAGAATGTCGAGAAGGTTTATTGCTTTTTCGACGAGATTCAGGTCGTGCCAGGCTGGGAGCCCTTCATTGACCGTTTGATGCGCACGGAAAAGTGCGAGGTGTACATCACCGGGTCGTCGGCGCAGATGCTCTCACGAGAGATCGCGACCCAGATGCGCGGACGGGCTCTCTCCTGGGAAATGTTCCCGTTTTCATTCCGGGAGTTTCTCGACTACAAGGGGATCGAGAGCGACGGTCCACTCTCGACCAAAAAACGCCTGACAATACAGAAGGGATTCGAGGAGTACGGGAAAACCGGCGGCTTCCCCGAAGTTGCAGGCCTTGACCGGATGCTGCGGATCAAGACCCATCAGGAGTATTTCAACGCAATGCTGTTCCGCGACCTCGTTGAACGCCATGACATCTCTCACCCCAAGGCGGTTACGGATCTTGCGCATTGGCTGGTGGACAATACGGGGTCCCTCTATTCCATCAACAACCTGACCGGCTATCTGAAATCCCTGGGTCATAAAGCTCCGAAACACGCCGTCTCCGATTATCTCGAATGGTTCGAAGACGCCTACGTTCTGTTTACTGTGCGCATCTTTGACGCCTCGCTACCCAGGGCCAACACCAACCCTAAGAAGATTTACTGCGTCGATCACGGGCTGGTGACCTCGATCAGCTCCGGTATTCTGGTCAACTCGGGCCATCTTCTGGAAAACCTGGTATTCATGGCACTGCGCCGGGTCACGCCGGATATCTTTTACTACAAGACCAAGGCGGGCCGGGAGGTTGATTTCATAGCCGGACGACAAGGCCCGTTCCGCATGCTTGTTCAGGTTTGTGAGTCGATGGTTGACCAGCAAACCCGCAAACGGGAAATCACCGCGCTTGCCGAAGCCATGACCGAGCTGAAACTCTCGCAAGGCATCATCGTGACTCGTAACGAGGAAGAGCAGATACAGATAGATTCCGGAAAGATTGACGTGGTGCCCGCCTGGCGGTTTTTGCTGAATATATGCCCGCTCATTCCCTTTCCTGGGGCGTAGACCAGGAGGGGGTCAAGCGGGCTGTTCGGCCTTGCGGGGGTTTTTTCTTGGTCCCCTGACTCTCCACATAACGCCGCACGGTCTCCAGCGTAACGCCGCCGATACTGCCTACGTAATAAGCGCGATGCCAGAAATAGGGCTTCCAATAGAACGGCTTCAGGTGCTCGGCAAACCGGTTCCGCGATCGTCTGGCGCTGGCGGTTTTCAGGTTGTTGATCAGTGTGGAGATATGGAGATCCGTCTTACCTGTTTTGAGCCATCAGATCAATCAGGGCCGACTGGAAGTGTCGCCAAGCCCCCTCAAAGGCCGGGAAAACCTCCGGATGGTTCAGGGGTCTATTTTTGAGGACATCCTCTTTCATCACCTGATGAAATTCACGGTGAAGACGATCGACCTTCTGCTTAAGATCGTCCGGAATGCGAAGTTTTGAGAGCGCATCAGAAAGCGGACACCTGCCGACATCTAAGAAAGAAGACATATCGATCAATTCGTAGGCGCCGCGGGAAAAAAGGATCACGCTGTAGCGCAGGCGGATCTCCTTCTGGACAAGCCAACCGGGAAGTGACCACGGATGATCCTGAACCGGAGCCGATTTCCATTTGTCCCACCAGCTGGCGACCTCGCTAGCGGGCATGGGCCGCCCGATCTCATACCCCTGCAACATTCCCCGGGCGCCCGTCATGGAGACTATGTCGTAGATCAGGGGATTCTCGACTCCTTCGAGAACATAGTTGATCCCGAGTCCCGAGGCCAAGTCGATCAAGGAGAAGACAAATCCCAGATGATCCAGATTCTTGTCGAGCGAACGGATAAAACTCTTGTCGATCTTAATCTCATCGATCGGAAGGGACTTGAGGCGACGAATGGAGGAGTCTCCTGTTCCTATGTCGTCAAGGGCGATCCGAAAGCCTGCTTCCTTCAGGATATCGATCTGATTTTTGGCGGAGCGCTCATCGAGAAATCCCGCCTCAACGAGCTCAAGGGTCAACTCCAGGGGTCTTCCTGAACGACCGGACGGCTCTCCTGCGAGAGGCATCTTCGACAGGCGGTCTATGAAGCTTCGGCTTGAGAAGGCCTCGACGGGGAGGTTGATCGAGAGATGGGGGGAGGCGAAAAATGCTCCGGGGATCCCGCCCCAGATCGAGAGGTCCTCCCGGATCCGGTCGAATCCCCGATCGAACAGCTGCAGGAGATGGTTTGTTCCAAAGGCCGGAAGAAACTGGCCCGGGGTGTAGACCCTGTCACCATCCCTCAGGCGGGCCAGGCTTTCGAACTTGACCAGTTCCCGGTTATAAGAATTGATGACCGGCTGGTACCTCATCTCGATCTTACCCTCCTGAAGGAGGCGCCGGTATCTCTGGTTGTCGGAGACGGATCGGGCATCGGTTGTCCGGGGCTGCTTTTCGAGCGTCCCCAACGCCGACCCCAGGGAGCGAGAAAGGATCGTCCAGAAAAACTGCTGGCTTGCCGAATGGAAGTACCCCGGCCAATGGCTGTAGATGTTCAGGATGTCGATGGGAACGTTGTCCTGGGAGAGGAGGGGCCAAGCGGCCATGGAGCGAATACCCAGAAGTTTCGCCTCCTCCGTCTCGATTGAGTCGAAGGAGGCATCCAAGAAAGTATTCTGAAAAATTGGTCGCTCCCTTTCGAAGGCTTTTCGGGCTAGGCTGTTTCGCTCCTTCTTTTGGAAAGATTCCTCCCTCAGGCATTCGGAGGCGTTCAGGACCAGGCCCGACAGGACCTCGCACTGGATCCTGTTTCCTTCCAGTATTCTGGCAACGGAAGCCCCCACAACACCAGGAATCTGGAGAATCCTGTCCAGAACCCCCTTCAGGAGATCCCTGCGGTTGGCGGCGGTGGAAAACAGATGGAGAAAGTCGTCGGTCAGCCGGGCACGCTCCTGTTCGATCTCGGAAAAGGCCACCAGCTGCCAGGAGAGATCGTTGGCCAGACGTTCGGTGATGATTCCCCGGAGCAGGGAATCCCTTCGGCTGGCGGTGGGAAAGAAGCGCTCGAGCTCATGGCGGTAAAGGGAAAAGGCTTCGGCCAGGGTGGCCGGGTCAAGGCCGACCATGGCATGGCGGTTCCCCGTCTCCCTGGCCAGTCTTTCATGCTGGGGTTTCGAGAGGTCGGGAGAGAGGACTGCGGTCAGGTAAAAGATCTGCGCCGACTTCAGATTCTCGATCTCCTGCGTGGAGAGATAATCGAGAATGGCCCTTGCTTCGGGACGCATCATAAGGGTCGAATAGAAAAGATCGATCATCGTCCGGCTCAGGATCTCGATCCGACCATGCTCGGGCATCAGCCATCGGGCCGCAAGGGCCCCGTAAGCCTCGACGAGCTCTCCGGCCCCGTCGACATCGCCAGACTCATTCTCCGTCTCGGTCGACTCACTTTCAACGGTCGATCTGGACAGGATCCTCCCGAGATTCTCCAGTGTCTGTTCCCGGAATAACTTGACGGAGCGCTCGATTTCTTCGAGCTCCCGGGCCGTTTTTGTTACAAAAAGATCAAGTTCCTGCATGGAGTCCTTCCGGGTTGGGGAGTGAATCCGTCAATCGGCGACCGTTCCAGCCAAGCTGGATATTTCCCGACACCTTAACAAAAAACTACAAATGACTCAATCTTATTGTCACTGTTGTATCTATTCACGGGCTTGTCCGTCCCCTTCAAAATGCATCGTTTAACATTGGACGCAATTATTCAGTGGGTGTAGATATTCTGTTCGTTCTTCGCCGCCGTCGAGATGTAGGAACGGATTCCGACAAAGCGCGTGGCGCCCTCCATGGTCCGGAAGCATCCGGAGATCTTCTGTTGGAGCTTGAGCATACGAATTATCCGTTCCGCAATATTGTTCGTGAACGTCACCGAGAGGTCGTACATGAAGGCAAGGAGGCTCATCTTGTGGGATTCGAGACGAGTGAGAAGGTTCAGGGGCTTCGACTTTTTGGACGTCCCCGTTTTTCGGGACATCCGGACAGGAGTTCAAAAAAATACCAGGAACTACGCCACCAGCGCCCCGGGTCCCGGTTCGGGGGACCAGAAAGGCGGCAAGAAGCTGATCGTGGACGAGATTTCCATCCGGGGAACAAGGGTGCAGGCCAGCGCCGGCTTCATGCAGGGCAAGACCATTTCCGTCTCCCTGCCCGACATCGTCCTCCGCAATATCGGCAGGGCCCAGGGCGGCATTCCTCCGGGAGAACTGGGGCAGACCCTCGTCGGAGCCCTGAAGGCGAAACTCGAAGGAGCCGTGAATTTCGATGCCCTGGCAAAGTCCGTGGGGACGATCCTGAACAAGGCGGGAGGGATCCTCAGGGGCCTGTTCGGGAATTGACCGGGGCCCCGGGCCCGACGACCTCTCCTGACGGTCCCCGGAAAGGGCCGGATTTCTCCCTTTCCCCTTCGGACCGCGGGGATTCCTCAGGAAAAGACGAGGGTCCTGTTCCCGTGGATCACGACCCGGTCCTCGACGTGGTACCGGAGTCCCCGGGCGAGGACGATCTTTTCGATGTCGCGCCCCAGCCGCGCCATCTCCTCGGGCGAATCTCCGTGATCCACCCGGATCACGTCCTGGTCGATGATCGGCCCGGCGTCGAGGTCGGTGGTGACATAGTGACAGGTGGCCCCGATCAGCTTGACCCCCCGCTCGTAGGCCTGGTGGTAGGGCCGGGAACCGACGAAGGAGGGCAGGAAGCTGTGGTGGATGTTGATGATCCGCCCCGGATAGCGCGCGCAGAGGAAGGGAGGAAGGATGCGCATGTAGCGGGCGAGAACCATGACGTCCCCCCGGACCTCCTCGAAGATCCGTCCGATTTCGGCGAAGGGGGCCTCGCCCGATTCCGGGGTGACCGGGACGTAGTGGAAGGGAACCCCGTGCCAGGCGACGAAGGATTCGAGGTCGGGGTGGTTCGAGATGACCGCCACGATCTCGATGTCGAGCTCGCCCGTCCGGAAGCGGTGGAAGAGGTCGGAGAGGCAGTGGTCCTGGCGGCTCACGAGGATGACGGTGCGCTTCCTGACCCGGCTTCGGGAGAGGGACCAGGAGAGTTCGAAGCTTCGGGCCAGGGGTTCGATGAGGCGGGGAAAGTCCTCGATCGGGAAGTCGAGGGAGTCCTTCCGGATCGCCTGCCGCAAGAAAAACCATCCCGACCCTGCGTCGGCGTGGTAGTTCGCCTCGGTGATCCAGCCTCCGTGGCCGGCGAGAAACCCCGTCACGGCGGCGATGACCCCGACCCTGTCGGGGCAGGACATGGTGAGGATGAGCGTGTCCTCCACGGAAAACCTCCCGAGTTAAGATGGATTAATAACACTACAGCGGCTTTTTGGTTCCCCCACCCTCGGCAGGGGGCAGCCAGACCCTGGCAGGAACGTCGATTGGATCGACTTGAGTCAATAAGAGGGGAGCTGTATGGGGTCAAATGGACGAAGATTTCG
>JAMCWM010000019.1 GCA_023481175.1 Nitrospirota bacterium | reverse complement strand
GCGGGTGTTCTTTCTTCTTTTCCCCGATTTTTTAGAAAATCCCTCCTCGATCTGCCTTGTCCAAAGGGGGAGGGTTTTGTGAATCGGACCAGTTTTTGGTCAGCTTATGATCCATGTCGTTGTAGAGCTATGGAAAAGAGGAGAAATTCATGGTTCCAAAGGAACAGTTTTACAATATCGGGTTCTGGCTGAAAGATGCGCGAAACTTTCTGAAATCCTCCGATTTCATGAGTGGACTGGAAGATGCGGAGATTCAGGCGATGGACAATCTTTTTCAGTCGGTGGAACGTAACCTGAAAGCGTTTCTCATGACGAAAGGCATCACAGTGGAGATGGTGCACAGACTCCCGGGCCTTCTCGACCAGGCAGTCAAATACGAACCGTCCTGGGAATCGCTCCGGAAAACCCTTCAAATCACTTAAGATTGGGGACGAGCCTGCCATTATGCGCCACGCCGGGAAGGAGAAGTCCGGATTGTTCCGACGCTTCCCGAGGTTCGGGATCTTCGAGAAAAACTTGATCCTTGGCTTAAATCGCTTGACCGGACGCTGGAGATATCCATCGAGAGCCTGGAAAAGAACCGGGAGAAAAAGAACCAGGGACTGGGGTATTGAAATGTCAACGTGTCACGCGCGGACGAATCGAGGGATTGGATTGCAGCATTGGGTGGTCAAGGAAAGGCAACACGGATGGATGAGCGTGCATGACTGCGGGCAGAGACCACTTGTCAGAACACCGTCCGGACAATTACAATGAGTACATCCAAAATCAGTCCGGAGGGGCACCATGGGCATCCTGAATCTATCCAAGAGCGAACGCATTGACGTTCGTGCAAGCAAGCCGGTCAAGCAACTGCTGCAGGAGGCCGCACGCGCCAGCCACAAGAACGTCAGCGAGTTCTTGCTTGACGCGGGCGTGACAGCGGCGGCCCAAACGCTGGCGGATCGTCGTCAGTTCGTGCTGAAAGACACGCAGTGGCAGGCATTTCAGGAAGCGCTGGATCGTCCGGTGCAAAGCAAGCCGCGCCTGAAGAAGTTGCTGCGTGAACCCGGGGCGCTGGGTTGAGCAATGGCTACGCACCCGTTCGCAAGCTGGCCGCAACGGATCAGACCGATGCCTTCGATTGCGGCCAGGCCGCACTGAACCAGTTCCTGCAGCGCTACGCGCTCGTCAATCAGAAGGCCAACAGCGCGAAGACCTACGTCTGCTGCCAGGGTGACGTGGTGGTCGGCTTCTACAGCCTCGCCGTCGGCAGCGTCGATCCGGAAGCCGCGCCGTCGAGGGTGATGAAGGGGCTGGCGCGCAACCCGGTACCGGTCATGATCCTGGCCCGGCTCGCGGTGGACAAGGAACATCAGCGCCGGGGCCTGGGCCAAGCCTTGCTCAAGGATGCGCTGCTGCGCACGGCACAGGCCGCCGAAATCGCCGGCATCCGCTGCCTGCTGGTGCATGCCAAAGACGAGGAAGCACGGCACTGGTACGGGTCCTGGGAATTCGAGCCCAGCCCGACCGATCCGTACCACCTGTTCCTGATGCTCAAGGATCTCAAAAGCTTGTTGAGCTGAGGCGGTGTCTCCTTCTCAGAGTCCGACTCTCCCCCGCTGCTCATCCCACAGCGGCGGCGGATCGACCGCCAGATCGAACGGCGTGATGTGGTTCGGCAGTGTGTCGTCCAGGATGGCCGCCACCATGTCGGGCGCCAACGTGGTCATGTTGACCATGCGACTCACGTAGCTGTTGTCGATCCCCTCCCGCACTGCGATCTCTTTCAGGGACTTCGCTTCCCCTGATACGAGCATCGCCAGTCAGTGGTGCTCCCTGACTATCCCAAACTGGAGCCGGCGTGGGAGATACATCCCAAGGCCTCGCCGGGGCGGTTTCACCGTTTGGCAGAGTGATCAGCTTGCGGCCGTTGCGGCGCTTGATCTGGATCGGGACGGACGGGGTCAGCCAGCCGTCTCTCGCCCGAAGGATGGGAGAGAAAAGTCTTCCGGTCTCTCTCCATGGAGCAGGGAAGCCAGGGGGAGAGGTCGTCGGCGGCCTTGCCCAAGGCGGCGCATACGGTGAGATAGTCGGTGAGGGCGGGGCGAATGTTGATCCCGTTTTTTCGATCAGGTGCCCGAAATCGTTTAGATCCAGGAAGCGAGATTGGCGGACCGGAGGGATCCGGCCCCCTGGAAGTTCTTTCGCCCCACGACCTGGCGGCGAAGATCCCGTTCGGTCGCATTGTTGTCGAGAGGGATCTCCGGGCGACCCTGGAAGAGAGTGAGCCCGTCCCAGTGCTTCCCGAGACTTTTCACCGCTTTTCTGGCCGGGGAGGGAAGGTCCTGGCGAAGGTCTTTTTCGGCCTCCTGTTTCATGAAGGCGAGATGAGACACGGGAGCATCGCGGTTCCTGATCCGGGTTTCAGGCTCTTTTCAGAGACGGTAGAGCGTGCCTCCAGCGGCCGATCCAGGCCGCGACCCATTGTCTCGTGTCGGGATGCCTGGTGAGGACCCGCACGAAGTCTCTTCGGACATTGGCCCGGCAGAAGGAGAGAATGAATCCGGCAATTCTGGCCGCAGCATACTTGTAGAGGGTCGTGGCGAGCCACTTGTCCGTTGAACTTCTTCGCCTTTATAAACAAGATGAAAGCCTATCGATACCGGATCGAGCCGGATGAAAACAGAATACATCCGGGGGCACCGGAGGTGAGTCTGGGGAGATGCCCGTCAATAATAAGGGATCGAAGAACCAGAAAATCTCAGGAGTGATCCTGGGAATCCCCCGCTACAACCGCTTCTCAGGTTTAGCGGCGGGAGGATGTCAACAACTTACCCTGCGACGTTGAAGTTTTTTCGACCGTCAGGGCAAGCGAGTACAATCCGCCGGCTGCGACCTGAACCTGACTGCCCCCGCCGCGGACTCCCTGTATTCGGGACCCGGATCATGCTATTCTTCTTCAAAGATCGCCGCGATTTCCCGGCTCCGCCGAAAACCCCCGATTCCTTTTTCCTCATGGAGGTCCCCTTGGGTGTCGATCCCTTTCTTCTTTCGATTCTGGTCTGCCCGAAATGTCGCGGATCCCTGACTCTCAGGAACAACCCCGACGGTCTGGCCTGCCAGGCCTGCGGCCTTCTCTATCCGGTCAAGGACGACATTCCCGTGATGCTGGTGGAAGAGGCCGTTCCGCTCGCGGTCTCCGGAGAAGGGCGCCCCTGAAGACCGCCCCTTCCGCTCCCGTACGGAAGATCCTCCTGATCGGCCTTCGGAGCCTGGGGGATGTCGTTCTCACGACGGGGGCCATTTCCGCCCTGAAAGAGCTCTACCCCGAGGCCCGGATCGACTATCTGACCCGCGCCCCCTACGATCGCCTTCTCGGGGAGGAGCCGGACCTCGCCCGGGCCTTCTGCCTTCCTCCCCGCAGGAAATTCCCCCTGTCGGAGCTTCTCGGGTATGGCCGTTTTCTTCGCGGGATCCGGAGGCAGGGGTACGATCTCGTGATCGACTTCTTTGCCCGGGGACCCCGCTCCCGGCTCATCGCCTGGCTCTCGGAAGCCCCCCGCCGCCTGGCCCTCGTCGACAAAGCCTCCTGGATCCACCGGCGACTGGATCGGCATCTCTACACCCGGACCGTCTCCCCTCCGGTCCAGCTCGCCTTGACGCGGGACCGGATCCCCTATCTGGTCGGCCGTCTGGGATCTCTGAAGCTCCCCCATCTCCCCCGCCTTTCGGTGGGAAGCCCGGATCTCGAGGCGGCCCGGAGGCTCCTTTCGGAAGAGGGACTTTTGGAAGGGCGCTACTGGATCTTCTTTTGCGGCTCGGGGGCCCGGACAAAGAACTGGCCGGCCGACCGCTTTGCGGAGATCGCCCGTCGCCTCCTGGAGGAAGGGCTCCATGTCCTCTGCCTGGGAGGAAGGGCGGACAGGGAGGCGCAGGAGGCCTTCGGGGCCGCAGTGGGCACGACACGTCCGGGAATCCATACGAGGAACGAGCTTCCCTGGGGAACGCTCAAGGGAGTCTGCCGGCTTGCCCGGGGAATCCTTTCGAACGACTCGGGGCCGGCCCATCTCGCCCAGGCGGTCGGCACCCCCTCGGTGGTCCTCTTCGGTCCCGGAGACCACGTTTCCTACGCCCCCTTTCTCGGCACCTTCGTCAAGGCCGATCTGGCCTGCCAGCCTTGCCAGTCCTTTGCCGGCCTCTGTCCGGACAACCAATGCATGAAACTGATATCGGCCGATGCGGTCTGGGAGGAAATCCGGAGGCTTCCGGTGCCCGCATCTCCGGTCCTTCCCCCTGGAGGATGAGGTGAGTCTCTCCGTCGGAATCATCCGGACCCGCTATCTGGGAGACGTCATCCTTCTGGTTCCCCTGATCCGGGAGATCCGGGCCTTCGATCCGGAGGCCCGGATCGGGGTCGTTTTAAATGCCGGGACCACCTATCCCCTCGAACGCCTCCCGGGGGTCTCCCTCTTGCCCATGGCGACATCCGGGAGCATCCGGAGGCTTTCAAGCACTCTCTTCCTGGCCCGGGAGGTCCGGAGATCAAGATTCGATCTTCTCTTCGACCTGACCGTCTCCGACCGCTCCCGTCTCATTTCGCGGCTTTCCGGGGCCGGAAGAACGGGGGCCGCAGGGGCGGCGGCCGACAGGAGAGCGGGAGGTCCCTGGGAGATCTATCTCCCCGTCGATCTGAATGTCGGCCCGGAGCCGGTGACGGTCCAGCACGGAAAACTTTTCAGGGCTCTGGGGATCCCCGTCAGCGGCCGGGGAGACAAGGCCTATCCCCCGGACCCCCGCTGGACGGAAGAGGCCGACCGTTTCCTGGGCCGGACCTTCCCGGGAGGGAGGCCGGTCCTTTTTCTTCATCCGGGAGGCCGCCACTGGTTCAAACGCTGGCCCCCCGACCGTTTCGCAAGACTCGCCGACCGGTGGATCGCCCGGACGGGAGGCGGGGTGGTGGTGGCCGGCTCCGCCTCCGAACGGACCCTCGTCGAATCGGTCCTCTCGGGAACTGTCGGGACGGAGATCATTCCCTTGGTCGGCGCTCCGATCGGCCTTCTCGACGCTCTCATCCGCCGCGCGACGGTCTTCGTGGGCTCGGACAGCGGTCCACTCCATATGGCCGATGCGGCCCATGTCCCGCTGGTCGGACTTTTCGGATCGACCAGCCCTGCGGTCTGGGGGCCGACGGCCTCGTCCCGGAGGGAGGTGGTCTATCGCTCTCTCCCCTGTTCCCCCTGCGACCATACCGGATGCTCCTACGGAGAGAAAAACTGCCTGGCCTCCCTCCCGGTGGAGGAGGTCTATGACCGGGTGGAAAGGCTCCTCTCATGACGACCGCCCCCCGGGTTCCGGTCCTTTACTATCATCGGGTGTCTCCCGACGCCGACCCCCGGACAGGAGTGACTCCGGACCAGTTTTCGGACCAGATGGCGATCCTCCGGACCCTGGGCTTTGCCGGGACCTCCCTGGATCGGGCCCTGTCCTGGAAGGACAGCCAGGAGGGGCCCACGCGTCCCCCTCTTGCGATCACATTCGACGACGGCTACGAGGACAACTATCTCTTTGCGGCTCCGATTCTCGAGCGCTTCGGATTTGTCGCGACCATTTATTTCGTGGCCGGACGGATGGGAAAAAGGGTCGACTGGACCAATGATCCGGTGTGGGCGGGCCATCGCCTGATGGAACCGGCCATGGCCCGGGATCTCGTGCGACGGGGATTCGAGGCGGGCTCCCACACCCTCACGCATCCGGATCTTGCAAAAATTTCCGACACGGAAGCCCGGCGCGAGATTTCGGAGAGCCGGGACCGTCTCTGCCAGGAGCTCTCAACGCCTGTGACGACCTTCTGCTATCCTTATGGATCCTATCGGGAGAACCATCCGTTCATGGTCCGGGACGCGGGATACCGGGCGGCCCGGACCACCCGCCGGTATCGCCCGGGCGGGCGATCCGATCCCTTCAGAATGGCCTGTCGTCCTGTCTCGGGCCGGATGGGGCTCCCCCGATTTACCCTGACGCTCCTGGCCTATCGTCTGGGGCTCAAGGGAGGAGATGTCCGGTGACCGAACCTTTGTCCATTCTTCATCTCGACTGCACCATGGGGCAGGGGGGACAGGAAAAGGACCACATCCACGAGGCGGTGGCCTTCGCGAAAATGGGGCACCGCTACATCGTCGCGGCCCGTCCGGGGACCTTTCTCCTGCAGATGGCCGAAAGCAAGGACATTGGACTGGCCCTCCCCTTCCGCTCGAACTTCGATCTCGTCTCCTTGCGCCTCCTCCGGCGCTTCATCAAGGAAAACAGGGTCCGGATCCTCGTGACGACGAGCTATATCGACAGCGTTCTGGGATGGTTTGCCGCCCTCTCCCTTGGACAGGACCGTCCCGTGGTCGTGCGCCAGCGGCATCTGCTCAATCCCCCGAAAAGTCTGTTTCCCTACCGCCATTTCTGCGATTATCTCGTCACCGTGAGCGATATCGCCAGATTCGGCTATATCGAGAGGGGCCTCCCCTTCTGGAAGGTTGTCTCCCTTCCCCGGGGGATTCCCGATCCGGGGGAGGAAAAGAGTCAAGAGCCATGGCGCATTCCCGAGATTCCCGAGGACGCGCGGATCGTTCTCCAGATCGGGACCTTCCAGCGGGACAAGGGGCAGCTGTCCCTTCTGGAATCCATGCGTCCCCATCTTCGGACCCACCCCTCCCTTCACCTGGTCCTTCTGGGGGACGGCCCTCTCCGGGGCAATCTCGAGAGGAGGGTGGCGGACGCGCGCTTTCACGAGGTCCGCTCCCGGATCCATCTTCCGGGATGGGGCAATCCGGTTCCCTTTTACCAGCGGGCAGCGGTGACGGTGATCTCCTCCTTCCGGGAGGCCTTTCCTCTGGTGGCCCTCGAATCTCTTTGCCAGGGGGTGCCGGTGGTGGCCTTCCGCCAGGGGGGGCTTCCGGAGGTCATGAGATGGGCAGACTGGGGGGATCTGATCACCCCCTGGAACTTTACCGATCTCTGCCGGCAGGCGGTCGACTGGGCCCTTCGTCCGGAGCTATCCTGTCCGAAGATCGAGACGATCCGGCGGGTGTACCATGACCGGTACAGCAACGAGGCGGCGGCCGCCCGGACCGAACGCTTCTACCGGTGGGCGATTGCCCGCGAAAAGGCGGGAAGACTCAAGGTCAACCCCTATGAGATCGCCGGAGGACGGGGGGATCCGTTTTATCCTGGCCCCCTGACATGACTTCGGTCAAAACGAGAAGGAGAAAAGGCGATGGAGATTCCGATGGTCAAGGGAGACGGGGACGAAAGACAGAGGACGGCCGGGTCCTCCCCGAAGGTGCGGCAGGTCCGGATGAACCCCCGTGTGGCCCGGGGACTTCCCTGCCTCGACGGGACACAGATCCCGGTCACCGTCTTTCTGGAGCTCTTCAAAAAAGGGTACACGGTGGACCGGATCGTCACGGAATGCTATCCGGAGCTCTCCCGGGAGGATGTCCTGTTCGCGGTGGACTTCATCATCGACTGGGTCAGGCGGGCCCCCGGGTATCTCTCGGATCTTGTCGACCGGTCGTGATGGCTGGCCAGAAGAAAAGACGGGATCGGGGTTATCCCTCCTCGAACTCGCTCCCGGATTCGTTGAATGTGAGACTGGCGGGATTCCAGACCGGAAGTTCCACTGTGCTTGGCCGGCGGGTTCGGACATCGGCCGGGAAGGTGTATGTACACTCGAAGCCGACGTCGGCCAGGTCGTCTCGGTTGATGGGAAAAGCCACACAGGGAGACGGCCGCCCGATGTGATAGATCCGGCAGAGGGCGTGGCTTTTATAGATCTTGAGAAATGGACAGGAGAAGGCGATCCGGCAGCAGTTCCCGCACTGGTTGCAGAAGCCCTCCCGCTGTGTCGTCGACTGTTTCACATAGCCGGGACGAAAGAGACAGAGCCAGGCCCGTCGTGCCTTCCCCCGGATTCCACCGAAAAAACGCATAAAAAATTCCATCACTCTCACTATCATCGGATATCCTCTCCGGTGAATTTCTTCGATCAGACTGAAAAAGATCCCACCGGTTCAATGTAGAGCATCGAATTCTCCCGATCAACCCCCGGATATCTGCTGCAAACTGTCAATTTCTGACTCGGGATTGGTGGGGCGCTCCTTTTCCGTGTCAGGCCGGAAACAGAGAAAGGAGAGAAGAGAGCGGGAGGTCGCCACCTTGGGGACGGAAGGCAGGACCTCCCCGTCCGCCTGGAAGGGAATCTCTCCCCCGCCGGGAGAGGGATGGAAGACGACCTCCCGAACCTTAAAAGAGCGGGGTCGCAGGAATTCCGGGGCACCCGGCAGAAGGCCGGCGAAGGCCGACACGATATTCCCCCGTCCTCCGCAAACGAGGGTGAGATGGAGAAGCGAGGAATCCGGCCGGTCTGGCCCGGGCGTCCGGAAGGGCCCGAGGTAGGGAGGAAGTCGGCTGGCCAGGCACCAGCGGACATTGGTTTGCGAAATTTCGCGGCCGTCTTCCAGTGTGAGGGTCACGGAAAAGCGGGGAAGGGAGCGGGAGAGGAGGGAAGAGAGTCCCGCGAGGTAGTAGGCCAGCGATCCGAGACGGGATTTTCCGAGGACAAGCCGGACGGCCAGTCCATCCCAGCCGGCTCCGGCCATCAGAAGGAAGGGACGGAGGCCGGCCATCCCGGGCCGGAGGAACAGGCGCCCGGCCCGGGGGAGTTCCTCCCAGAGGGAGGCCGGGGAGGGAAAGACGGGAGGCGTCCCGAGGTAACGGGCGAGAACGTTGCCGGTGCCCCCCGGAAGGACGAGAATCGGAAGAGAGGAAGGGGGGAAGAGCCCCGCGGCACGATGGACCGAACCGTCTCCCCCGTAGACCGCAAGGAGGTCCCGGTCGGCGTATCTGTCGAAGAAGGGGGAGAGGGAAGAGGCCGGAAGGGAGGGGAGGATGATGCCTTCCGGAAATCGGTCCGCGAAGGAGTCCAGAAGGAGGGAAAGGCCGGCTCTCCTTCGTCGGGAGCCGGCCCCGAAGTTGACGACCAGGAGGGGTCGACGAAAGTTCATGAGGCCGGAGCCGTCTCCTTCCGATAGGAGACGGGAACAGAAAAGGTGTCGGCGGGGACGGGGCGGACGGCGAGAAGCGTCACCGTTTCCCGTTCCACCTGGCGTTCGGGGATCTTCGAGGAGTCGTAAAGGTGGAGGGCGGAGAGGATCTTCACGAGAAATCCCTTGGAGTAGTCGGTCGTCCTGATCGTCTCGAGGGAGAGGGGGAGGAAGGGGGGAGGGACCGCGCTCTTTGTCGAAGGGCCCTTTTTTGCCAGGGCTGCGAGTCCCGACTGGAAACTCCGGTAGAGGTCGCTTCCGGGGAAGTCCGTCGCCAGGCACTGGACGATTTTCTGGTCGCCGTTGATCATGCCGACCACCCGTCCCTTGAAGCGATGCAGGGTCGTCTTGTCGGTGCAGGAGACGCCGGCGACGGTCCGGGAGGCGGCCCCGCGGAAGACCTTGTCCTTGGGGTTGTTTCCTGCATATTGCCCCAGAAGCTGGGAAAAGTCGACAAACCCCATGATTTTGTCGAGGGAATCGGCATGGTAGGTCTTTTTTCCGTTGTCGAGAGAGGCGACGGTCCGCGTGGAGAGGTTCCAGAGGTAGCTTCGGACTGTCCCGTCCGTCGGGGCGTCGATACGCATGGCGTCACGGGCGATCGTATAGGTCACGGTCCGGACGACGGGGGATTTTCCCGCGCTGTGATCGGAGACCCGGACCGCAAAGACCAGGGCCGATTCGGGAGAGGTGCCAGAGGCGGCCTCTCCGGCCGGAGGGGCCAGAATCCCCAGGATCCCCCCGAGGGCAACAAAAGCCAGGGAATATCGAACGAGGGGGCGGAAAAGACGGGGATTCCGTAATGGCATGGTCACGCAGGATCCTTTCGGAAAAAGGGGGAACAGAATTCTTGTCGCATGGAAAAATGTGCGATTTTCTATTTTACTGCAAATCCGGCCCGGAGTGAAACAAGGACCAGGAACACTCGCGGAGAGAGGGCGCAGGTCTGTTTTCTGCCGGAAGCGATCCGGAGGAAGATCGGGTCTGGTTTGTTTTTAATGTCATCGCGGGCTAAAATGGCGACCATTCCTTGCCAAGCTCATCCCGGGAGGGGAAACTCCCTCCGGGGACCACAGGGGTTCAGGTCGGGGGAGACGATTCCGGAGGCCATTGCCTGAGACGGAGATAACGGGCTTCCTCCGGGATTGATTCGAAGAGAACGAGTTCCGAGAAGCCGGCATCCGGGATGTCGGAAACCGGCCGGATTTCCGTTCGGTCCGGTGAAAATCGGCGAAAAAGGGTCATGTGGGGCCAAAATGGGCGCCCGTCTCCGAACTCTTCCAGAACCTCCCGAAGATCGTCCCACAGGAGCGAGTCCGAAAGATCGGGCCCGAAGGAAAGGACTCCCAGACCAGGGAGGGATCGGGAATCGAAGAAGATCCGGGAGGAGGGCAGGGGAATCTCCCCCTTCCCGACCCGCCGCATCAGTTTCAGGCCGGCCTCCTCGAGTCTCTTCCGGTCCGGCTCCCCGGCCTTTCCGTTGAACAGAAGGGTCATGTGGAGCCGATCCGGAGCGACAGGACGGCATCCGGGAGCCTTTTTGGAAAATTCTTCCTGCCAGACGGCGAGTTTTTCCCGAAAGGTGGGAGAGGGGACCAGGGCTAGAAAAAGTCTCACGAAGTTCGCCCGAAGAGTCCGTCCCGGTCGCCTTCCATAAGGGTGTCGGCAAGGAGGCGGGCCATCAGCCCCGCCTCCTCCGGGGTCACGGAGAGGGGCGGGATCAGGTAGAGAGTGGAACCGAGGGGGCGGATGAGAAGTCCCTTTTTCCGGGCCTTCTCACGGAGGACGGTGAGGGGGACGGGGTCGATGAGTGCGCTTCCGTCTCTCTTCCTGAGGTCGAGGGCCGCAATAAGCCCGAGAAAACGGAGGTTTTCGACGAAAGGCGCCCCGTCGAGAGATCGCCAGGCCTCCCGGATCCGCTCCCGTTTCTCCGGGATGGCGGCCAGGAGATCCTCCGCCTCGAGGCAGTCGAGGGTCGTCAGGGCGACCCGGCAGGCCAGGGGGTTGGCGGTATAGCTGTGGCCATGGTAAAACGTCCCGGGATCTTCCCGGACGGCTTCGTAGACGCTCTCCCGCACGAGGGTGGCGGCAAGGGGCAGGTAGCCGCCCGTCAGGGCCTTGCCGACGGCCATGAAGTCCGGGGAGACGCCTTCCTGTTCGCAGGCGAACAGGGTTCCCGTCCTCCCGAACCCGGTCGCCACCTCGTCGGCGATCAGGGGGATCTCGAGGTTCCGGCAGGCCCGGGCCAGACGGGCCAGATACCCGGCGGGCCAGACGATCATGCCTCCGGCCGCCTGGAGAAGAGGTTCGACCAGGACCGCCACCAGATCCTCCCGATGGGCTTCGAGGAGGTTTTCGGCCATCGCGGCGCATTCGAGACGGCATGTGCTCCGCAGAAGGCCTGCGGGACAGTGGGCGCAATCGGGGGCGGGGGCCGTGACGGAAGGACGGACCAGGGGACCGAAGATCTGGTGGAACCGGTCGATCCCGCCGGCGCCCACCGTTCCCAGTGTATCTCCGTGGTAGCCACGCTCCAGGGAGAAAAAGGTCGCCGGAACCCTCCGTCCCTGCCGGATCCGTCGGTGCCGCTGGAAGAGAAAGGCGAGCTTCATGGCAATCTCCACCGCGGTCGATCCGTTGTCGGAATAGAAGACGCGGGTGAGTCCCGCCGGGGCGAGGGCGGAAAGCCGTTCGGCAAGCCGGATCGCCCCTTCGTGGGTGGCTCCGAGAAAGGTGGAATGGGCGATCTGTCCGGCCTGCGAGGAGAGGGCGCGGTCGAGGGCCGGATGGCGGTGCCCCAGGAGATTGACCCAGAGGGAGGCGGTTGCGTCGAGCATCCGGTGGCCGTCAACATCGGTCAGCCAGACCCCTTCCCCCGAGGCGACGACGGGGGGATCCTCCCGCTCCCAGAGGGCGAGGTTGGCGAAGGGATGCCAAAGGACGCTCCGATCCCTACGGACGAGGTCCTCATGGCGTTGTGCAGGAGAATCGGGGAACATGGGCGATAAAACCTTTCTGGTCGGAGGTCTCCTCCTGAAGACGGATGAGGAGAGATTGCCATGAGACAGCCGGTGCTCGTTCTTTCGGGGGGAGCCGCCCGGGGAGCCGCCCACCTGGGATTTCTGGCGGCGATGGAGAACACGGGCCTTCATCCGAAGGCGATCGTCGGAACGAGTGCCGGGGCCCTGATGGGGGCACTCTACACTTCGTGGGATTGTACCACAGCGGGTCCCTGGGAGCGGGTCAGGAAGACGGGGTACGGACGGATCCTGCGGTTCGCCTTTTCAAGGCGGGGAATCTTTTCGAGCGCCCACCTCGCAAGCCTGATCGGAGAGGCCCTGGGAAAGACAGCCTTCGAGGAGCTTCCCGTTCCCCTGCTGGCCGCGACGACGAACTGGACGGACCGCACGCTCGAACTTCTGGGTTCGGGGGATCTGGCGGAAGCGGTTGCGGCGAGCTGCGCCCTTCCGCCTCTCTTCACTCCGGTCAGGAGAAACGGGGCCGACTATCTTGACGGAGGGGTTCTCTCCATTCTCCCGGCGATGGCCGCCAGGCGTGCCTTTCCCGAAGATCTCCTGATCGCGGTCGACGTGAACGCGCGCTCGCCCCGTGGCCCCGTCTCCCTTGCCGGGGAAGGGGGGAAGAGCCGAAGACCGCTTCGGGAAAACTGGATTTCGATGGCCATCGAACCCCTCTGGCTTTCGATCGCCCGGGCCTCTCTCCTTGAACGGACCTTTGCGGATTTCACCCTTCCCCTCCCCGGAGGGGATTATCCGCTTTTCTCCCTTTCCTCCATAGAAAAAATCTATGCATTGGGATATCATGAAGGGAAGGCGTTTTTCGACCGAAGAGACATCCGGGAGGCGATCTACGGCGACCGGGAGGCAGATCCCCACCGGACCGGGGCAGGACGGGCGGATCAACGGATATAAGGAGCATCGTTGGGCAGGGACTTTTTGCACAAACTGGCGGACGAACGGATTTTTTTTGCCGTTTTTTTCGTTTTCGTATTTGATCTTCCCTTTTCGGAGGCGATCAAGGAAATCTCCCTTGTCCTCTCCTTTCTCCTGATCCTCCTGCGTCTTTCCGAAGATGCCTTCTCCATGGCAGGGAGGATGGTCGTCCTGGGCCTTCCGGTTCTTCTTTTTTCCCTGGGGTCCCTCCTTTCCGCGCTCCATTCCATCAATCGATTCCAGGCCTTGCGGGGGTTCTGGGGGGACCTTGAGACCCTGATGGCCTGGGGCGTCTTTTCCGGGGCCTTCCTCCTCTTCTTCGACCGGATGCGCACTCTCCGGATCGCCCTCTGGGCCCTGGCAGGCGGAATTCTGGCCGGAGGCCTCGTGGGACTCTACAAGATGGCCGTCCTGGCAGACCCGAACATGGAAATGATGAATCTCGGAGACAAGAACTCTTCCGCCCAATTCCTTTCCATGGCCTTTCTCCTGTTTCTGGGAGGAGGGATCCTGGGGCGGGAGGCGGGAATCTCGTGGAAGTTCGTGAGCCCGGTTCTCATCATGACCGGAGGATTTCTCGTCCTTTGCCACAGCCGCTCCTTCCTCGTCTCCCTTCCCGTGGCCTCGGTCGCCCTCCTGGTCCTCACGCGAAAGTGGAAGGCCCTGGCCGCCCTGGGGTCTGCCATGGCCCTTGCGGGAGGGGCCTTCTGGCTCTCGCCCCATCTGCGGTGGGAAATGGCTTCCGTCCTGCATCCGACCCGGGACGGCTCCTTCGTGAGCCGGTACGAGACATGGAAGGGGGCGATCCGGATCTTTCATGACCACCCCGTCCTGGGGGTCGGCCCGGACACCTTCCATATGGCGAACATCCACAAGCTCTACGGGCTCCCGGATTATGCCTCCCACGGCCACAATCTCTTCTTCAATCTTCTGGGGGAATACGGCCTTCTGGGCGTCCTCTTCTTTTCCCTGATCCTGGCGGTCTGGGTGGCCCGGGTTCTCAGGGAGAAGGCCTGCTCCCCGACCGTCCGATTTCTGAAGGGGATGACGGTGGCCTTCGTCCTGAACCTTCTTCTGGCCGGGTTGGCCCATCCTCTCTGGGGAGGCTCTTTTTCTCTCCTCTTCATGATGATCATGGCCCTGGTCCTGGTCATGGAAGACGAGGTCGGAAGGCTTGACCGCCCCGCCCGGGGGCTTTCCCACTCCGTTCCGGTCCTTGAACAGCGTCATCTGCGATAAATCCAGGAAGGAGCCGCCCTTTCGATGAACCGCTCAACCCTAACCCAGATGCTCTTTCTGGTGGTGACCGCCACCGCCGGCATCTATGTCTTTTCCGGGATCAGGAGCGATCCCTGGCCGGTCGGGCTGGGCATCGGCATGGCGATCGGGGGTTCGGCCATTCTGGTGCAGTACCTCTTCCGGAGGGTCCAGCTCCGGATTGTCCTGGGAGGGCTCATCGGACTCTACGGGGGGCTCATCGCCGCAGGACTCCTGACCTACTCGACCGGCTCCCTCTTCCACATGACCCTCGAACAGACGGCCCCGCTCGATGTCTTCATCGGGCTCATCATGGGCTACTTCGGTCTGATCGTGGGCATCCGCGCCGGACGGGAGTTCCATTATGCGGGATCCTTTCTCTCCTTCTGGCTTGAAGGCTACCGCGCCGTTCCCCCGAAACTCCTCGACACCAGCGTGATTATCGATGGGCGGATCGCCGACATCGCCGCCACGGGATTCGCCGAAGGAGTTTTCATCATTCCTCAGTTCGTCATCCACGAACTCCAGTACATCGCCGATTCTCCCGACAGCCTGAAGCGGGGACGGGGCCGCCGGGGCCTGGATGTCCTCCAGAGGATGCGGACGATGCCCGGCCTCAAGATCCAGATCATCGACGACGACTTTCCCCATATCCGGGAGGTGGACGCCAAGCTTGTGGCCCTGGGGCGGCGCATGAAGGCCGTCGTCATCACCAATGACCTCAATCTCAACAAGGTGGCGGAGCTTCAGGGGGTCCGGGTCCTGAACATCAACGACTTGGCCAATGCCGTGAAACCGGTCGTCCTTCCGGGCGAGGTGATGCGGGTCTATCTGATCAAGGAGGGGAAGGAGGCCGGGCAGGCCGTCGCCTACCTCGAGGACGGCACGATGATCGTGGTCGACAACAGCCGCCGGTATATCGGGAAGAATATCGAGGTCATCGTGACAAGCGTCCTCCAGACCTCGGCGGGACGGATGATATTCGGAAAAATGAAGGAGCCCGAGACTCCGGAGACGTCCCTGAAGGGGGAGCGGCCGGAATGAGCGTCGGAATCGTTCTCGCGGCCGGAGGCCGCGGTGTCCGGATGGGAGGAGCTCTTCCGAAACAGTTCATCGAGATCGGCGGGACTCCGATCTACCTGCAGGCTCTCCGGCCCTTTCTCGAGCACCCGAAGGTGTCGGCGATCCGGATCGGCATGCCGGAAGACTATGCGGCTGAGGTCGGGAAATTTCTCATGGACCTTTTTCCCGGAGACGTCTTTTCCGGCCGTCTGGCCGTCTTTCCGGGGGGCCGGCGCCGTCAGGACACGGTGGAGAAGGGAGTCCGCCTGATCTCGGGAGTATCCGGGATTTCGGGTGTCCTGGTTCATGACGCCGCCCGCCCCTTCCTCTCTCCGGAGATCCTCGACCGCACCATCCGGTCGATGGAGGGCGGGAAGGCCGTCGGCGTCGGAGTCCCGGTCTCCGATACCCTTTGGAGGGTCTCGGGCGAGGAGAAGGACGTCGAGGTGCGGGAGATCGTCGCACGGGAATCGATCGTGGCGGCCCAGACTCCCCAGGGGGCCCCTCTGGCCCTTTTTCTGGCCGCACTTGACCGGGCCCAGCAGGAAGACCGAGAATTTACCGACGAGGCCAGTCTTTTCCTCTGGGCCGGGATCCCCTTCGTTCTGGTCGAAGGGTCGAACCGGAACCGGAAAATCACGCGCCCCGAGGATCTCTCCCTCTGAGCGGGCCTTCATCCGAGGAGCACAGGAACGATGACGATACGGGTCGGGCAAGGGGTCGATGTTCACCCTTTCAAAGAAGGACGGGATCTTGTGCTGGGGGGGGTCAAGATCCCCCATGACCGCGGATTGGAGGGCCACTCCGATGCCGACGCGGTGATCCACGCCCTCTGCGATGCCCTTCTGGGAACCCTGGCTTTGGGAGACATCGGTCGCCATTTTCCTCCTTCCGATCCCCGCTACCGGGGGAAGGACAGCCGGTTCTTCCTCCGGGAGGTCACCGGACTTGTCCGCGCGAAGGGATTTTCCCCCCACCAGGTCGATGTGACCATTCTGGCGGAACGTCCGAAGATTTCCCCCCATGTCCCGGCCATGGTGGCCGAACTTTCCTCCTGCATGGGACTTGATCCCTCGGACATTTCGATCAAGGCCACCACGACGGAGCGGATGGGATTCACCGGACGGGAAGAGGGAATCGCCGTTTGGGCCGTGGCCACTGTCAGAAAGACGGAGGGGAGATGAGCCTGGCGGAGGCGCGCAGGGAGAAGCTCAAGGTGGCGGAGGGCCGGGAGACCTCCCTCCGCCAGATCCTCGTCCGGGATTTTCGCGTGATCTTCGAACGGGATCCGGCCGCGCGGTCGACCCTGGCCGTGCTCCTGACCTATCCCGGCTACCACGCCGTCGTTCTCCATCGCATCGCACACCGCCTCTACCGATGGCGCCTGACGCTCCTGGCCCGGATCATCGCTCTTTTCGCACGCTTTTTGACGGGAGTCGAAATCCATCCTGCCGCCCGGATCGGCCCGGGCTTCTTCATCGACCACGGGATGGGGGTGGTGATCGGCGAGACGACCGTCATCGGAAGCGATGTGACCCTCTACCAGGGTGTGAGTCTGGGGGGAACGGGAAAAGACCGGGGGCAGAAGCGCCATCCGACTCTGGGGGACCATGTTCTCGTGGGAGCCGGGGCCAAGATCCTGGGGAACGTGA
Source organism: Nitrospirota bacterium (assembly GCA_023481175.1). GTDB lineage: Bacteria > Nitrospirota > Leptospirillia > Leptospirillales > Leptospirillaceae > UBA4572. Next base: position 16,359 of record JAMCWM010000019.1, on the reverse strand, counting down.
CGATCGGGGAAGGGGTTCGGGTAGGATCGAACGCCGTCGTCCTTCGCTCGATCCCTCCCCATTCTACCGTCGTCGGAATCCCGGGCCGCGTCGTCCGGACCAAGGAGACGGGGTACCCCGAGTGGACCTTGAACCACCAGGACATGCCCGACCCGACCCAGGAACGCCTCGAGCAGCTTGAACAGGCCGTCGCCCTCCTCTCCCGGGAGATGGCCCGGCTCAAAGGGGCCTCTCCCGGGGATCCCCCTTCCGCATGACCACAATCGCCACCCTCGATCTCTCCCTCTACCACCGGATCCTGTACGCCCCTCATCCGGAGGCCCTGACGCGGGTCATGATCTTTGTGACCCGCCCGGAAAACTTTTTTCTGGCCATCGGGGTCGCGGCTTTTTTTCTGATCCTCTGGGGCGGAGGCCGCGGACGCTTTCTCGTCCTTTCGGCAGGGATCGGCGTCGCCATTTCCGATCCCCTCGCAAGCCAGGTGATCAAGGGGATCTTCCATCGCCCCCGTCCCTGTCACGGGGAGCTTCCGGCCCATCTTCCCCTGGGATGCTCCGACTCCTGGTCCTTCCCGTCGAGCCATGCCGTCAACATCTTCTGCGAGGCGACGATCGTCTCCCTCGTCTATCCCCGGGCCGCCCCCTGGGCCTATCTTTTCGCCTCTCTTGTGGGGTATTCCCGGATCTATCTGGGGGTCCACTATCCCTTCGATGTTCTGGGAGGGGCAGGGATCGGAGTTTTCGTGGGGTGGGGGGTGGTTCGCCTTCTGGAGCGGATTCCGGTCATGGCGCGGATTCGGCATCGGACGGATGAAAAAAGATGAGCAGGATACGGGACAGGGGGAGGAAGGCCGGGACATTTCTCCTCCTGATATCGGGAATCCTCCTTTTGCCGACGCTCTTTCGCCTTCTGCTGATCGGCCGGTTCGACCTGGGAAACGACGAAGCCCACTACTTCATGTATGCGGTCCATCCCGCCTTGAGCTACTTCGACCACCCCCTGATGGTGGCGCTCCTCATTCGCACGGGAATGGCCCTCTTCGGAACGACGGCCTTCGGGGTGCGCGTCTTTGCCCCCGTTCTTTTCTTTCTGTCGTCGGCCATTCTTATGATGATCGCCCTTTTTCTCGCTCCGCGTCGGCGGGTTGTCCTCTGGACCCTTTTTCTGGTGAACGCCATTCCCCTTTTTGGCTATCTGGGATCGATGCTCATGCTTCCGGATGCGCCCCTGTCTGTTTTCTGGCTTCTCTATCTTCTTGTCGCCCTGGTCCTTTTTATCCGCTATGACCGCCTGTCGAGGGGGACGCGGATCCAGGGCTGGATTCTTCTGGGATCTCTCCTCGGACTTGCGCTTTTGTCCAAATACAACGGCATCCTCCTGGCCCCGGCCACCTTTTTTTTCCTTCTCTCCACGCCGGAGCTCCGCTTCCTCCTCCGGACTCCGGCTCCCTACCTGGCCCTTCTCCTGGGATTCCTTGTCGCCGCTCCGCTCTTTCTCTGGAACCTCCAGAACGGAGGGGCCTCCTTTCTCTTTCAGGCGACCCACGGCCTGGGGGGAGGATTCCACTTTGGCTGGGTGCCCTTCTACCAGATGGTCTTCGGACAAATCGGCTATGTCTCGCCAATTCTCTTTTTCGTGATCGTGGGCGCTCTCTGGAGTCTTTCCCGGAAGGGGAGCTCGATCCTTCATCTGCCGGTCTCTTCCCTCAAGGTCTCCTTTCTTTTGTGGTTTTCGCTCTTTCCTCTCCTCTTTTTCAACCTGATCGGGCTTTTCCATCCGATCCTTCCCCACTGGCCGGCCATGGGGTACTTGGCGGCCCTTCCCCTTCTCGGGCTCATCGCGGGGAACCGGCCGGAATCGCGCGCTCCGGTCTGGGTCGTCCGCGGGGCCTGGCTCGGCATCCTCCTGTCGCTTCTGGTGACCTTCCAGCTCTTCTTCCGGCCGATTGTTCTTCCGGCCCGCCTTCCTCTCTGGGTCGACATCACCAACGACCTGTTCGGCTTCCGGAGGCTTGCCGGGACGATCCGGGCCGAGATGGCCCGCCATCCGGAGTTGATCACAACTCCTTTCTTCTTTGCCGCCCAACACTTCAACACCGCCGACGAACTGGCCTTTTATCTGGGCCGTCCTTACCATACAATATGTCTGTCCCACGGCCTGACCCAGTTCGACTTCTGGACCGATCCCCACCGCATGATCGGATCAAACGGCCTTTTTGTCTCGACGGACAAATACCGGGTGGATCCCTCCGTCTATTATCCGCGCGGGACCTTTGACCGGGTCATTCCCCTGTCTCCCCTGGTCATTCTCCGCCGGGGGAGACCGGCCCGGATCTTTTATCTCTACTGGCTGATCGGACTCCGTCGGGTTCCTTTCAGGCCCCAACACTGAGGATGTTTGTGGAAGACACTCCGTCTGAACATGCCCATGGGCGGGAGGGCTGGCGCGATTTTTCCCGGGAGGCGGGTCTCGATCCCTTTCCGGTAGCCCTCGACTGCCGCCATTACATCGGCGATCGTCCCTGCCGCTTCGGCCGTCCCTGCGAGGGATGTCCCGAGTACTCCCCCCAGGGGCCGAGGATCCTGATTTTAAAAACCGGAGCCCTGGGAGACGTCCTCAGGACGACCATTCTTCTGGGAGGGATCCGGCGACGTTACCCCAGGAGCCATATTACCTGGATCACGGCCGCCGCGGCCGTCCCTCTGGTACCTCCCAGCCTCGTGGACCGGATCTGGACCCTCACGTCCCAGACCCTCTTTCGCCTGCATGTCGAGGAGTTCGATCTCGTCCTCTCTCTCGACAAGGAGCCGGAGGTCGCCGCGCTGGCGATGGTCGCGCGTTCCGGGGACAAGAGGGGGATGGGGCTTGATGCGAGGGGAGCGGTCTATCCCCTGAATCGCGAAATGGCGACCTATTTCCGTCTGGGTCTGGACAATCCCCTCAAGTTTTTCGGCAATACCCGGACCTATCCCGATCTCCTGGCCGAGGCGGTGGGGCTCCCTTACGATCCCGCCGAAGACGACTACCACCTCGATGTTCAGGAGAGGGACATCGAGACGGCGCGCCGCCTTCTTGCGGGCCTCGGTCTTTCGCCGTCGGACCCGATCGTCGGCCTCAATACCGGAGCCGGAGGGGTCTTCGTCAACAAGGACTGGACGGTGCTGGGTTACCTCGAGCTCATCCGCGAGCTCGAACGATGCAAGACGCCCGTCCTTCTTCTGGGAGGAGACAGGGAGTCAAGCCGGAACTCCGAGATTGCCCGGCGCGTCTCGAGTCCCTATGTCCGGGAGATCGGCTCCGCCCTCTCCCTCGGCGTCTTTTCGGCGGTGGTCGGCCAGTGCCGGGTGGTGGTCAGCGGAGACACTCTGGGCATGCATCTCGCGCTGGCGATGAAGCGGCCAGTGGTGGCCCTCTTCGGCTCGACCCAGCCCCACGAGATCGAGCTCTTCGGACGGGGGGAGAAGATCGTGACTCCTGCGACCTGCGCCCCCTGCTACCGCAGATCCTGCGACATCCATCCCTCCTGCATGGAGCTGATCGACTCCCGGCGGGTCTTCGAGGCGGTGCGCCGGTATACGGCCGGCGCCTGCGAGGCTGCGTCAACAGGGTCCGGGGCCCGATGACAAGGACTCCCCCGGTCTCTTCCTCCTTCGAACTGGCTCCCCTGCCGGGAACCGAGGCGATCTTTTCCGGCCCCGCCGATCCTCCGAAGACTCTTCTTCGGGTTCTCATGACGGTCCCGACCTACAACGAGTCGGAAAATATCGAAGCCCTTTTGAACCGGATCATTTCCCTGGGACCGGAATACGGCGTTCTCGTCGTGGACGACCATTCGCCGGACGGGACCTCCGGCGTGGTCCGGAATTTCCAGTCGCAGTGCTCCGCCCATGTCTATCTTCTCGAGCGGTTCACCAACCGGGGAAGGGGCCAGGCCGGAATCGACGGATACCGCCAGGCCCTCTTCATGAATGTGCCGGTGATCGGGGAGATGGACGCCGACGGCTCCCACGCTCCGGAGGATCTCCCGGCCATGATGGCCCGTCTCTCCGGAAAGACCGCGGGAGTGATCGGCTCCCGCCTCGTTCCCGGCGGACGGGAGGAAGGGCGGACCCTCTCCCGGGTTCTCCTGACCCGGGCGGCCAACCTCTATATCCGGATTCTTCTGGGCCTCCCCTACCGGGACACGACCTCAGGCTTTCGTATCTTCCGGAGGGAGGTCCTGGCCGGAATCCCCTGGGAGGATCTGGTAAGCCGGGGCCCCTCGCTCCTTCAGGAGATGCTGGTGATCATCCATCGTGCGGGGTGGACCCTTGCGGAGAGTCCCATTACCTTCCGGGACCGTGTTCTCGGGACCTCGACCCTGAACCGGCGGATCCTAATGAACAGCCTCCGGATCGTTCTCGAGTTCCGCAGACGCTATGGCCGGAGCTCCTTGTCCGGGAGAGTCCCGTGAACCGGTTTCGTCGTCCGGGACAGATCGTCTTCTGGGTTCTCGGTCTCGTCTTCGTCTTCCACGTGGTCCTCGCCCTGAAGGCGGGACTGGTGGCCGACGAGGCCTACTACTGGACATGGTCGCTCCATCCGGCTCTTTCTTATTTTGACCACCCCCCCATGATCGCCTGGATCCTCTGGCTTTCGACTCATCTCTTCGGAACGAACCGGTGGGGGATCCGCTTTCCCTCCTTGCTCATCTCGGTGCTGATCGGCGTCTTCCTTTACCGCATGGCCAAGGAGATGCTCCGGGACCGCTGGGCCGGACTCTGGGCCGTTTTTCTTGTCTCCGCGACGCTTCTTTTTTCGGCCGGCTCCTTTCTCATCACGCCCGATTCGATCGTCATTCTCTTTTTTCTTCTGACGCTTCTTTCCTTCTGGCGGGCGATCGACCGGAATTCCGGCCGGGAGATGCTTTTATCCGGACTCTGGTTCGGGCTGGGCCTTCTGTCCAAGTACACGATGGTTCTTCTGGGACCTCTTCTGGTCCTCTTTCTTCTCCTCGATCCCCGGGGCCGCTCCTGGTTCAGGAGGCCCTCCCTGTGGGGAGCGGGAGCTCTGGCCCTTCTTCTCTTCACCCCGGTCATCCTGTGGAACAGCCAGCATGCGTGGGCCTCCTTTCGATTCCAGTGGCATCACGGGATGCAGGCGCACCAGATGGCCCCCCTGGACGGACTCTCCGATTATCTGGGAGGACAGCTGGGGGTGATGACCCCGATCGTCTATCTCATCCTCCTGGGGGCGGGAGTCGTGGCGGGAATCCGGCTCTTCCGGACCCCCTCCCGACCCCTCCTTTTTCTCTGGGTCACCTCTTACCCGATCCTTCTTTTCTTTGCCTACTCAAGTCTCAAGGCCAAGGTAGAGGCCAATTGGCCGGTCGAAGGCTATCTGGGAGCCTTTCTGGTGACGGGGGCCCTCCTGGCCGAATGGGAGAGGAGGCCATGGATTCTCCGGACCGCCCTGGCCGGGGTCGCCCTCGGGATCTTCGCGAACCTTCTGGTGGGGCTCCAGGTCTTCTGGCCCCTTCTGCCCATCGACCCCAACGTGGATCCGACGGGCCGCATGGCGGGCTTCCGGACGGAGGACCGGGAAATCCGGGCCCTCGCGGAATCGCTCCCGGAAGATCAGCGTCCTTCGGCCTGGCTGGTGGACGGTTACTCCAACGCCTCCTTGCTCAAGTTCCGGGAATATGGACGAACCCCCGTCTACGAGATCCACCCCAAGCGACCCTTCCGGACCACGGTTCTTTCGGAAAAGGAGGCCCGGAGCCTCGTCGGAAAACCGGTTCTTCTGATCCAGAACGGACCGGGGGGCGGGTTCTACCGGGAGCTGGGAGACCGGTACGGAACGATGCGCTTTCTGGGAACCCTGCATATTCCCCGGCGCGGGGCCAGGGATCAGACTCCCATTCTCGAACAGGACGTCTATCTGATTCCCGCCTTCAGGGATGGCCTTTCCCGGGAGCCGCCGCCTCCCCTCAAGATGTTCTGAAGAGGTGGGACCCTTTTCCTGCCTCCCCGGGGATTTCTGGGACCGGAAAGGGGCGAGAGGAAACCGGATCGGTATCGATCATGGACGAATGCCGGGGAAATCGTCTTTTTCCGCATCTTGTGTTACTATTTATTACACATGTATTGTCAGAGGACCTTTCCCCCTGACAACACGCCGATCGAAAAGGAGCATCCCGTGAGAGGAACCATTACCGTCAGTTTGCCCGAGGCGATGAAGGCCGATCTTGACGAAGCCACGAAGAAAGAAGGCATATCCAGGAGCGAGATGATCCGGGAAGCGCTGAAAGAGTACTTGATCGTCCGACGGTTCAAACAACTTCGCCAGGAAATGATTCCTTATGCGCAAAACCAGGGAATCCATACCGACCAGGATGTTTTCGACCGCATTTCATGAGGATCCTTCTCGACACCAATGTCCTGATCGCCGCATTTATCTCTCACGGAAGCTGCCACGAGATCTTCGAACATTGCGTGCGACATCATCGCATGGTGACATCCGAGTTCGTTCTGAACGAAGTTCGCGACAACCTCGCGTTCAAATTCAAGGTTGAAGAACGTTTTCTCAATCAGGTGGCCGACCTTCTGCACTCCAGTGCGGAACTGGTCGTCCTGCCGCCGGACATACCAAGGGTTTGCCGGGACCCGAACGACGACCCTATCCTGGAAACGGCCGTTTCCGGACGATGTCGATGTCTTGTGACGGGTGACCGGGATTTGCTTGTCCTAAAAAAACATGAAGGAGTCTCGCTCGTCAGTCCCGCCGATTTCTGGGCCTACGAAGCGGGCGTGGTCGATCAGGGCTGACCCTTATTAAGGGACAATCCGGCAACCATTTTCTCGATGGAGAACGGGTGGCCGCAGACGAAGATCCCCCTTTCTCTGAACTGTCGGAGCGGAGCGTCCCGGGATCCGCCGCAATCGACCCCCTCCCCGGGCGAAGAGCGGATCGAGGGAAACACACCCCGTTCTCTCGATCAGGGCCAAGGGGCGACTCTCCTGAGAGCGGACCCGGCTCGACGCCTTCGGACTCCCGAGGGGGGGAGTCCTCATCCGAAAGAAGACCGGGATCGGATTCCGTTTAGGGGAGCTGGACCGGGCTGTCGGGACGGCGGCCCGGAGACGGGTCAACGGGTATGAATATTCATTGGAAACAACCAACAGAAAGGAGGGCGCATTTCTCCCCGGGACAAAAGCCGGGGATTCCGGATGCGCGCAGAAGATGAATCGACCGGCACATGGCATCGCAAGGGCACTGATCAGCGTTTCCGACAAGACGGGCATCGAAAATCTGGCCCGGCGGCTTTCCCTTCTGGGGATCGAGATCCTTTCGACGGGAGGAACGGCCAAGACTCTCCGGGCGGCAGGGATTCCGGTCAAGGATGTCTCGGCCGAGACGGGCTTCCCCGAAATCCTGGGGGGACGGGTCAAGACCCTCCATCCCAAAATCCACGGGGGAATCCTCGGAAAGCGCGACGACGCGGGGCACAGAAAGGAAATGGAGGAGCACGGGATCGCCCCCATCGACCTGGTCTGCATCAATCTTTATCCGTTTGTCCAGACTGTCTCGAAGCCCGGGACGACACTTTCGGAGGCCTGCGAGCAGATCGACATCGGAGGACCGGCCATGGTCCGGGCCTCGGCCAAGAACTTCAGGGATGTGGTCATCCTGACCGATCCCTCCGACTACGACCGGGTCCTCGCGCTTCTGGAAAGCGGTTTCCCGGTGGGACTTGAGGTGCGACAGGAGCTCTCCGCCAAGGCCTATCGCATGACAAGCGCCTACGATGCGGCGATCGCCTCCTATCTGGGCCAGACGGGGGAGGGGGACCTCTTTCCCGGAACCCTTTCCCTGTCCTATACGCTGGCCCAAACCCTCCGGTACGGGGAGAACCCCCACCAGAAGGGGGCCTTCTATCGCTCTTCCGATCCGGCGGATGTGGGCGTGGGCTCGGCCGTCAAACGCCACGGCAAGGAGCTCTCCTACAACAATGTTTTGGATGCCCATTCGGCTCTTGCCCTGGTCCGGGAGTTTCCCGGACCGGCGACGGTCATCGTGAAGCACAACAATCCCTGCGGCGCCTCAACCGGAACCACCCTCCTCGACACCTACCGCCAGGCCCGGGACACCGACCCTGTCTCCTCGTTCGGGGGAGTTGTCGCCACAAACCGGGTCGTGGATCTTCAGACGGCCGAAGAAATGGCAAAAATCTTCCTCGAGGTCGTGATCGCACCCGGCTTTTCTCCCGAGGCCCTGTCCGTTCTGACGAAGAAAAAGGACATCCGGCTTCTGGAGGCCCCCGAAGCCTTCCGGGAAAGGGGCGGGAACGAGAAGGAGATCCTCGAACTCCGTTCGGTTTCCGGGGGCCTTCTCCTCCAGACCCCGGACCGGATCGTCATGCCGGCTCGGGACCAGGTCACCCTTGCCACCAAACGGGTCCCGACCGATGCCGAATGGCAGGATGCGGTCTTCGCCTTCACGGTCGGAAAGCATGTCCGCTCGAATGCCATCATTCTGGTCAAGGATCAGGTGACCGTGGGAATCGGGGCCGGCCAGATGAGCCGGGTGGACTCGGTGAGACTTTCCGGGATGAAGGCCAACCGCACCACGCAGGGAACGGTTCTCGCCTCCGACGCCTTTTTTCCATTCCGGGACGGGATCGACGAGGCCGCCAAGCTCGGGGTGGCCGGGATCGTCCAGCCGGGAGGATCGATCCGGGACAAGGAGGTCTTCGAGGCGGCCGACGAATATGGAATGTTCATGATCCTGACCGGGGTGCGCCACTTCAAGCACTGACCGGGAAAATTTCAGAAGAGAAAGGATAAAACGGATGGGAAAGCATGTCGCCGTCGTCGGCTCCGGAGCCCGGGAACACGCCCTTGCGGCGGCCCTCCTGCGCTCTGGAAAGCCGGTTCGGGTGACGGTCTGGCCGGGAAATGACGGCATGGAGGGGGTCGCACGGGGCGCCGCTCTTCCGGAAGATCCCTCCCTGGCGTCAAAAATCCTCTCCGACTCGGAGGCGGACCTCGTGGTGATCGGTCCGGAAAAACCCCTCATGGCCGGGTTGGCCGACGCCCTTCGGGAGCGCGGAATCCCGGTGGTCGGTCCGAACCTTTTGGCGGCCCGGATCGAGGGCTCGAAGAGCTTCGCCAAGGAGCTCATGCAGCGGGTCGGGATCCCGACGGCCGAGTGGTCCCGGGTCTCCGGACGCTCCGGGGCGGAGGAACTCCGCAAACGCTGGGGATTTCCCCTCGTCTTCAAGGCCGACGGTCTGGCCCAGGGGAAGGGCGTCGCCGTTGTGAAGACTGACCTGGAATGGGAGGAGGCCCTCTCCCGCTACTTCGAGAAAAAAGAGGTTCCCGGCGGGGAGACGGTTCTTCTGGAAAGAGGACTCTCCGGCCCCGAGGTCTCCTTCATCGTGGCCACCGACGGGAAGCGCTTCGTTCCCTTCCCCACGGCCAGGGACTTCAAGCGGATCCATGACGGGGACAGAGGACCCAATACCGGGGGAATGGGGGCCCTCTCCCCGGTCCCCGGGTGGACGCCGAAAGACCAGGAACGCTCCTGCGATATCATCGAACGCTGCCTGTGGGGGCTTGCGAAGGGGGGATCGCCTTTTTCCGGCTTCCTCTATGCCGGTCTCATGATGACGCCGGACGGTCCCTATGTTCTTGAATTCAACGCGCGCATGGGAGATCCGGAAGCCCAGCTTCTCTTCGAAACCCTGGGGGATCGCGCCCTGGCCCTTCTGGAGGAAGTGGCCGCCGGATCTCTGGGACGCGACTTCACCCTCTCGCCGCTTCCGAGGGTCGGGGTGGTCCTGGCGTCGGCGGGCTATCCGGAGAGACCGGTTTCGGGGGAGATCCTTGAAGGCCTTCCTCCTGCGGGGGAGCCGCTTTCCGACGGCGCCTTCTATTTCGCCGGGGTCTCCCGGGAAGAGGGGGTCCTGCGCTCTGCAGGGGGACGGGTTCTGACGGCCGTCGGACGGGGAGATTCCCTTCCCGCGGCCCGGGAGGCGGCCTACCGCCTGATCCGAAGGGTTCGGCTCCCTGGAGGGCAATTCCGAGCCGACATCGCCCTCCGAGAGGTCGGCGGAGGGTAGGGGAATGGGCTCTTCCCCTGTTTTCGCTCTCTCAAGACGGTCCGAATGGGCCGAGATCCGGGACTGGTTCCTGTCGGGAGAGATGGCGGGATTTCCGGTGGAATTTTCTTATGCCCTGGCCGAGGTCCCGACAGCCCGGATTCCGAAGGACGTTCATCGTCTTCACCGGCTCAAGGGACGCTCCGAAACGAAACCGATCCTCTATCTGGCAGGAAATCTGGAGGTAGTTTCCCGTTTTGCCGCCCTTCCGGAAGATCCCTCCCGGCGAAGACTTCTGGAAGGCCAGCCTCGCTTTCTGACCTTTCTCCTTCCGGCACGCCCTCTGGCCGTGGCGCTGGGGATGGCCAAGTCCGGAAAGGTGGCCTTCCGGATTCCTCCCCGTCGGCCCCTGAGGGATTTCCTCGACTATCTTGGCGAGCCCCTTTCGGGGACCAGCCTGAACCTCTCCGGCTCCTCCCCTCTCAGAAATCTGGAGGAGATCCGGGGCGTCTTTCCGGAGCTCGCGGTGGTGGACGGGGGATTTCGCCCGGGGGCCCCGGTCTCTCCCATCCTCGACCTGACCGCCTTCGACCGCCCCGTTCTCCGGAGATCCTGGCGAAGCCTTCCCGTCCGATAGGCCGAGCGAATGGGATGGTCCGTCTGCTCTGATGCGGGGAACTCCGCTTCCCCTTGGGTATGCTTCCCAAGAAAAACTCTAATCATTGAGGATCCTATGGCCTGACCTTTACCCACATCTCCTGTGCCCAAGCGCCGGAGATATGGGTAAAGGTCAGGAATTCATGTGGGTCGATTTATCCGACGGTCGTCGGCTGGGTGTTCCTCTGGCCTATTTCCCCCGACTTCTTTATGCAACACAGGAACAACGGGCCAGATATGAAATCAGCGGGGGAGGGACCGGGCTCCATTGGGATGAAATTGACGAAGATATCAGTGTCGAAGGATTGTTGCTGGGAATCGGCGATCAGACAAAAACTCGCCAAGCACTGGGGACTTAGTGCCGGTGACGGAATTGGTGTCGCTTCGAATTCAAAAACCATCCTTTTCGTCTCCCTGTCCGGGCCCCCGACCACTTCATGAAAATGACCGGGGGAAGAGATTCACGGGGAGATTCAGCTTGGTAGCTACCATTCTTGTTCAGCGATGCATGACAGAGTATGATTGGGACATATAAATTATTAATGTCAATGAGGGTGGAGGGTGACGAGATGGAATCTTTATTAAAGTCCAAGCCCAGGTTTGTCTATGAAGAAGGAAAACCCAAAGAGGTGATTCTAGATATCCGGGACTGGGAAACCGTCTTGGAACGTCTGGAAGACATTGAGGATCTGGCATACCTCGAATCGATTAAAAACAAGCCATTGGAATATCGGGACTTCGAAGACTTCATGAAGGAACACTATCCCGGTGTATAGGCTTGTTGTCGAACGACGAGCCGAGAAAGACCTGACAGGTTGGCCCTCTCCTTCCATCAAGCGTATCGCTCAGGCTCTTCGAGACCTGACCACAGATCCCTACCCTCCGGGAAGCCTGAAACTGTCGGGACAAGGGGAAAATCTGAGAATCCGTGTCGGTGACTACCGGATCATTTACCGAGTATCGGAAACCCCTCCAGAAATCCGGATTCTGAAGATAGGTCATCGAAAAGATGTGTATCGGTGAATGGAAACATTTGTCCGGGGTCGAAGTCGAAAATCCGAGACCATTCTCAACATTCAGGACTGAAGCCAAGATCCCTAACTCATATAGGCTCCCTCCCCCGGGTGCAAGAGGGTGATCACCGTCAGATGGTAGGTCGCTGCGACCAAATATCCGGCCTGGTTGCGGAAGGGTCGGGGAGCCCAGCATCGGGACGGACGCTCATACGTCCGAATCGGGCGTCGTCCCGGAAAAGAAGCAAAAAGGGTATTTTGTCTCTTCCAATCAGCTTTTCCTTGAGGATTTTCCGGAGTTTTTACGGATTTGGAGGAAGGCTCGTCCGGTTTTTTAGCTTGAGGTCGCAGATCTGTTCGTTGACTTCCAGAAGCTCTTTGGAGAGTTCCTTGAAACGATGATATTCCTTGATCTGTTCCCGGGTCACCTCGACAAAGCGGACGGGAATGGCCCGTCCAACCGTTTTCTGGGAGGCATCCTTTCTCGTCAGCACATAGAAGGGACCATGTCCCGGATCTCCTTCCCGAGCGCAGTGGCAGGTGGGCTTCCCGCATTTCCGGTAGCTTGCCGACAGAGATCCTTGCCGCATCTCCTCGATTTGCATCAGAGCCTGTTTCAGCCGATCGCGTTTCTGCACCAGATCCTGAAGAGTGTTCTCCATAGGCATTGGTCACATCCTTCAATATTGCATTACATACAATAAGAAAAGAATGGCAATCCTCCCCACTCATACCCTCCAAAAAATCTGACGTGCACCCAGATGTGGTTGAAAATTATCCACGAAGTGGATATATTTCAACCATGTATGATCGTCATATTACCCAAAACATCCTCGATGCCCTGAAAGACACTCCCGTCGTCCTGTTGAACGGTGCGCGACAAACGGGAAAGAGCACCCTTGTCCAGACTCTGGCAGGGAATGACTCGGAAACCCGATACTTTACCTTGGACGATGCCAGTGTTCTGTCCGCGGCAAAGGCCGACCCCCAAGGACTTGTCTCCACGTTTCCCGGGAATCTTGTGATCGATGAGGTTCAGCGTGTTCCAGATCTGTTTCTGGCCATCAAGGCGGAAGTGGATCGGGATCGGCGTCCGGGTCGATTCCTTCTGACGGGATCCGCGAATGTCCTTCTTCTTCCAAAACTGTCGGAGTCTCTGGCTGGACGGATGGAGATCCTGACGCTTTGGCCTCTGTCCCGGCAAGAGATTTCCGGTCGCCGAAGGAATGTCGTGGACGCTCTCTTTTCCAGAGAGGTCGTAAACTGGCCGGTTTCCGAGCTCTCGCGCGAAGGCCTGATCCAGGCTCTCGTTCTCGGCGGCTATCCGGAATCCCAGCGACGTTCGTCGGAATCCCGAAGGCATGCCTGGTTTAATTCTTATGTCACTTCCCTCCTGGAACGCGACATCAGGGATCTTGCGAATATCGACGGACTGACGGAAATGCCCCGGCTTCTATCGCTCCTCGCCGCTCGAAGCGCCTCTCTTTTGAACATTTCGGAACTTTCACGGTCCGCTGGAATTCCCCTGACGACTCTCAGGCGTTATCTGACTCTTCTGGAGGCGACCTTTTTGATTGCGCCGATTTCTTCCTGGTCTAGAAACGAAGGAAAGCGATTCGTGAAGGCGCCGAAAATATTCCTCAATGACACGGGGCTCATGGCCGATCTTCTGGGGTACGGATCCGAACGCCTCATGAGGGAGCCCGGTATGCCGGGACATCTTTTGGAGACCTTTGTCCACGGAGAGTTGAAAAAACATGCGGGATGGAGCAACACGTCTGTCCGGATGCTCCATTACCGCACATCCACAGGATTCGAGGTGGATTTTGTTCTGGAGAGCCGCCAAGGAGATATTGTCGGCGTGGAGGTCAAGGCTTCGTCGACTCTGAGGAAAGACGACTGGTCCGGGCTTCGGCACCTGAGAGAAGAGGCTTCCGGCCAGTTTCGGCACGGATATATCCTCTATAGGGGAACATCCATCCTTCCGTTCGGACAGGATCTGACCGCACTCCCAATCGGCCTCTTCTTCTGAGGGGCCGGAGTCACCGTTTCCTGCGCGTTTTTCTGATAGCGCTCGATCAGCGCGCCGTCCCGCTGTCGTGGACTCCCGCCTCCGATCCTTCCTCCAGCTCCTTGATGATCCGCACCGCCATGACCTTCCCGAGTTCCACGCCCCACTGGTCGATGAAGTCGATCCCCCAGAGGATCCCCTGAGTGAAAACGCTGTGTTCGTAAAGGGCGATCAGGGCTCCGAGCGTCCGGGAAGTCAGTTCCTCCATCATTGAACTTCTGTGGTTTTGCTCGGACGGTTGCCCTCGAAGGTCCGGTGAGGGACCTGGAACTCCGGGACTCCGTCCGCGCGCACCTCGTCGGCCGTCTTCCCGAAGGCCAGGGCCTCCGACTGGGCGACCATGTTGGCCATCAGGATGTCGTGATGGGTTCACAGGGGTCCTGGACCGCGAGAAGCCGATAAAGTCGATGTGGAGGAGGTGGGTCCCCTGATGGATCAACTGGTAGAAGGAGTGCTGTCCGTTGGTACCCGGCTCTCCCCAGAAGATGGACCCGGTGGAGGTGTCGGCGGGGGAGCCGTCCAGGTGGACGTGCTTGCCGTTGCTTTCCATAGGGGGTAGGGCCTGGCAGTTCGAAGACGCAGAGGTCCTGTGGCGGGAAGTTCAGAGGGAATGCCCTCGACGACCTGCGAACTTTTCCCGCTCCAGCACGGCGAGAGGCAGGGTACCAGCTCGACCAGGTGCAACACGGTCAAGAACCTGACGACTGGAAGCCCTTGCCGACGATTGGTCAAGGTGTTATGGAAATTCGGATTAGGGACAGTGCCGGCGAGTTCCGAGTCGTTTATGTGGCAAAGTTCGCCAATGCGGTCTTTGTGCTTCATTGCTTCCAGAAGAAGACACAGAAGACAAGAAAGACGGATTTGGACTTGGCTGAGAGCCGTTATCGTGATTTACTGAAGGAGATGGGAAAATGAGCGATGAACAATTCGCCAGCGTGTGGGATGCTATCGAAAACACCACGGAAGAAGCCGAGAACATGAAGCTGCGTTCGGGCTTGATGATGGCGCTGAAAGCACACATCGCCCGCACTGGCCTGAGCCAGTCGCAGGCCGCCAAGCTGTTCGGCGTCACGCAACCGTGTGTCTGACCTCATGCGCGGAAAAATCTGTCTGTTCAGTCTGGATGCCTTGGTTAACATGGCGGCCGTTGCTGGCATGCATGTCGAAATGCACGTGATGGAAGCAGTACAGGATGTTGCGACCAGTCACAAACACTGACTCAGATGCCGACTTCAATCGGACTGAAAACAGTCCAACAATCTCAATACCCATCCCGTCCCGGCCCCTCTGGTGGGATCGTGCGAGAGCTTCCTTCTTTTCCTCCTGTTCCTTCTGAAGTGGGTGGCTTTGTCAATACAAAAATCTCTTCTTTATTTAAGCACAAGAAGTTTCTATTAAAACTATAGCCTCTTCTTGAGCTGAGAGAGGTTTCACAAGGTTGGAACCCTGTTTCTTGTTCCCTCCAGGAGAACTTCCTGAGGAGTTCGGTATTCGAGAGATTGATGAGGTCTCTTGGTGTTGTAAAACCTGAACCAGTCCCGGATTCGGTCTCGAGCCTCTCGAGGAGAGTTGTATTCGTTGAGGTAAACCTCTTCCCACTTGAGACTTCTCCAGAGACGTTCGGTGAAAATGTTGTCGATAGCTCGTCCTTTCCCGTCCATGCTGATCTGGACTTTTCGGTACTTGAGACGGTCCAGATAGCTGTCGCTGGTAAAATGGCTCCCCTGATCGCTGTTCCAGATCTCCGGAGTGACCATCTCAAGGGCCCGATCCACACACAAGAGGACGAACGGCATCTCCAAGGTCTGGTCGACTTCCCAGGAGACGACATATCGGGAATACCAGTCGATAATGGCCACAAGATACATCCATCCTTGACGCAAGCGGATGTACGTAATATCGATGCCCCAGATGTGGTGAGGATATCGGGCCACCACATTCCGGAGAAGATATGGATAGATCTTGTGAGCCAAAGCCCGTTTGCTGAGGTTGGGACCCGGATGGATCCCCTCGATCCCCATCGCTCGCATCGCCGTCCGAACACGATCCCGCCCCACGGGAAGACCCTCTCCTGGTTCGACAAAACATTCAGACGCTCGTCGACCTTTCGTTCGAAGCCGTGAAGGAGCTCCTTCACGCTCTGGTAGATCTGCGGATGGACGATGGAATCGTATCCGTGGATAAGCCGGTTTCTGAGCCCGACCAGCTTTCCGGCTTCCGGCAGATTCTCTCTGACGGCCGGGTCGATCTTCGAGGCCTTGCCCACGGCTTCGCCGATAATTTCCAGTTGTCGTTCTACAATGGAAAGAAGATCCCTGTCATTGAGATAGTTTATAGGAATTGCTCACATCCACCCTCAGCGAGTGACGATCGCACTTCCCATCTTCCTTTCCTCTGGTATAGTCAAAAAGTATCTATTCAGGGGTAGGGTGACCGTTCGAAGACGCAACGGTTCCGTGGCGGGAAAAGATCTTCTGGAGTCTGGGTCCGGAGTGGAGCGGTTTCGCCCGGACGTCTCCTGGGAAGGATGAGAGTCC
>JAMCWM010000025.1 GCA_023481175.1 Nitrospirota bacterium | reverse complement strand
TTCGAGGCCTACACCCGGGTTCCCGAGCCGGCCTGCCGGTCGGGATGAGGGGCTCCGCCAACGGTCTCGAATCCGGGGAAAAGAGGGAACGGGCAAAGGGCGCACGAGGTGCGCCCGCCGTCGTTCCCCAAACAATCCGAACCCTCGTTGTCACGGGGGAATCCGGTCCGAAGGAGACGCCAAGGGCGACTGGGGAAAACAGAGAGGAGAGGGAAATTCCTGAAAAGTCGCGTTCTTGAACAAAAAGTGACGTGTTTTTCAAGAAAATCGTCAGAAAAAATTGCGGAGAGGACTGATTCTACCTGCGAAATATGCGACATAACGTTCCAACCAAGCTATTTGATTGCAGATCGCGACCAATTCATTAGGATCCATCTCTCTCTTCCTATTTGCCAAAATCTATCGTTCGACCAGGTGCCCAATCGATTGTTCAAGACATTCCGCAATCCAGGAGTTGAGACTTTTACCGGATTTGGCCGCTTCCATCGCTATATTCCGATGAAGACCGGGAGAGATCCGGAGATTGAATTTTCCCGAGTAAGGGCGGACGGGTTCCAATCCTTTCTCCTTACAAAATTCAAGATATTCTTCAATAGTCGTCTTGAATTCCTCTTTCAGCTCATCGACCGACTTGCCGTAAAAAGTGTTTGGAGTCGCGTTGATCACCCTGCCATGAAACATGTCGATATCGGGATCGAATTCGATCAAGGCAACATAGTTTTTATATTCCATCAGATTCATTTCGCTTCTCCTTCTGGAGTGATTCCACAAAGATTTAAAAACTCTCTCATAGAAACCACGGCCCCTTTGTCCATCGATGGGCGCGGATGAGGTCTGTGAAAAATGACCGTTTTGTCGTTCAACAAAATTCCAACCCTTGAGCCTTTTCGCTCTTCAATAACAGCCCCAAGCGATCTTAACAATCCAACGACATCGTTCCAGTCCACATTTGCGCTTGTAGGATGGGAAAACAAAAGAAGAAGTGTTTTTTGGTGTTTTCCCTTCATGCTTGAATGGTACCTCATAATGGTACTATTTGTAAAGGTCAGTAAGTCTCTTCCAACAGCAATTCTCAGTTTGAACCTCATCCTTGAGGGTGGAGATGACGCCGGGCGACGACCTTTCCATGAATGCTCCCGGAAGATCCGAACACCTTCCTGAATTCTCCCTCACACCATATGGCGGATGATCTTTCCCTCCACCATATACATGATGATTTCCGCCACATTGGTCGCATGGTCCGCAAAGCGTTCGAGGGAGCGGCTGACGAAGAGAATGCGAATGATGGGACTGGTTTCTCCGGTATGCCGCTTCAGACTCTCCACGATGCTTTTTACGAGTTCCCGATGGAGAACGTTGACCTGCTCGTCCTCCTGGGTCACCTGCCGGGCCAGCGCGGTGTTTCGTGTGACGAAGGCGTCAAGGGCTTCTCTGAGCATTCCTCGACCGATGGTCGACATCTCCATGATCGACGGAGGAACGGAAATCGGCGGCTCCATGCAGAGCTCCACCACCCGCTCCGAGATATTAGAGGCCAGATCGCTCATGCGCTCGAGATCGGTGATGATCTTCATGGCGGTGATGACGAAGCGGAGATCCCGGGCCTCCGGCTGGTGCAAGGCGATCATTCGGACGCAGTCCTCGTCGATCCCCACCTCCATGGCGTTGACCTGGTGGTCCCGGTCGATGACTCCCCTGGCCTTGACGGGATCGCGCTCCATGAGAGCCTCCGTCGCCTCCTTCATCTGGAGATCGACCATGTTCCCCATTTCCGTGATGTGGCCTTTGAGGTGATCAATCTCCGCATCGAGGTGTCTTATCACTTTCGTCCTTCCTGGTCAGCCGAACCGGCCGGTGATGTAATCCTCTGTCCGGGAATCTTCCGGGTTGGTGAAAATCTTTGTGGTGTCGTTCACCTCGACCAGCGTCCCGTCCAGGAAAAAGGCCGTGCGGTCGGACACCCGGGCGGCCTGTTGCATATTGTGAGTCACAATGGCAATTGTATACCGATCCTTGAGATCCTGCATCAGCTCTTCGATCCGGGCGGTGGAAATGGGATCGAGCGCCGAAGCCGGCTCGTCGAGAAGGATCACCTCCGGTTCGACGGCGAGGGCCCGGGCGATGCAGAGCCGCTGCTGCTGTCCTCCGGAGAGGGAGAAGGCCGCCCCGTTGAGGCGGTCCTTGACCTCGTCCCACAGGGCCGCCGCCCGAAGGGATTTTTCCACGATGTCGGAAAGGACGGACCGGGATTTCACGCCCTGGATCCGGAGGCCGTAGGCCACATTCTCGAAGATGGACTTCTGGAAGGGATTGGGTTTCTGGAAGACCATGCCGATCCGCTGGCGGATCAGCACCGGATTGACGGAAGGAGCATAGACCTCTTCTCCGTCCAGCGTGACCGATCCTTCGACCCTGAATTCCGGGAAAAAGTCGTTCATCCGGTTCAGGCTCCGGAGAAAGGTGGACTTTCCGCACCCCGAAGGACCGATCATCGCGGTGATCTTTCTTTCGCAGATGGTGAAGTCCACATTGTGGAGCGCCTGGGTCTTCCCGTAGAAGGCGCTGAAGTTCTTGACCTCGATCTTGGGAACGAGAGGTTCGAGATTTCCGGATTCCAAGGGGCCTCCTATCCCATTCTCTGGGCGTATTTGCGGCTTCCCCAGGCCAGAAGCCGGATTCCCATGTCGAGGAGAAGGACAATCACCGTCAGGACCAGGGCCGCGGCCATGGCCTTGACGTGAAGCGCCTTCGAAGGCTCATGGATATAGATGAAGATCTGCATCGCCAGATCCCCCACCGATCCGTTGGAGCCGACCAGCGTCCGGGGAATCCCGGTGTTGTAGTAGTTGGTGAAGACGAGGGGCGCCGTCTGCCCCAGAACATTCAAAACCCCCAGGAGAATCCCGGTGCCGATCCCCGTGATGGCCGCCGGAATCGCGAGGCCCCGGACCACCTGGAAGCGGGAGGCCCCGAGGGCCAGGGCGCCCTCGATGTAGCTTCGGGGAACGTCCCGGAGAGCCTGCTCCGTTACCCGGGTCACGATGGGGATCATGATGAATCCCAGGGTGAGGCCGGCCGCGAGCCCCGAGAATCCCCAGTGGAAACCGTAGCCGGTGTTGGTGGAAAAGACGAAGTACCCGACCACCCCCCAGATCACCGAAGGGACCCCCAGGAGAAGGTCGGACAGAAGACGGGTCGTCTTGGCCAGGCGCGTATGGGACTGGTCCCATAGGAAGAGGCCGGCCCAGATGCCGACCGGAACGGAAAGAAGGCTGGCAATGATGATGAGAATCAGGCTCCCGACGATCCCGTTCAGGATCCCGCCGTCGATTCCCACGGGAAATCCGCTGGGCATGGTGGTCACGAAGGCGAGGGACAGGGCCGACTTTCCCCGGTCGTAGGCCACCCAGATGATGGCGAGAAGCGGCGTGACCGCCAGGACGAAAGCGAAGGCGGTGAGGGTTCCCAGAAGCACGTTCCGCACCTGCCGGTAGAGCGAGAGTCCTTTTTCCGGGAGCACGTTGTCAGCCACCGCCTACCGATCCTGCCAGGCGGCCGCCCATGAGCTTCATGAGGAGTTCGCGTCCCAGGGTGTTCACCACAAGCGAGATCACGAGAAGGATGAGTCCCAGCTCGATCTCCGCCGCCGAATAGAGGGGATCGATCACCGCATAGGTGAAGGTGTTGGCCAGAAGGGAGCTGATCGTGTACCCCACGTCCTGGATCGAGGTGGGGATCGAGGCCTGGTTCCCGATCAGGAGCAGGACCGCCATCGTCTCGCCGATGGCCCGTCCGAATCCCAGGATCACCGACCCGATGATTCCCGGCACGACCGAGGTGAGCTTCACAAAAAAAACCGTCTCGGCCTTGGTGGCCCCCAGCGCGTAGGAGGCCTCCACCGTTTCCCGGGGAACCATGATGAGCGAATCCCGGGTGACGGTGGCCACAAGGGGAATGACCATGATGCCGACAACCAGGCCGGCGGCCAGGATGCCGTACCCCATGGCGTCCCCGTTAAAAAAGTCCCAGCGCTTTCCCAGGGTGTTCGCGATAAAGGGCTCCACGTGGTCCCGGAGAAGGGGCACGACGAAGATGATGCCGAAGGCCCCGAAGACGATGGAAGGGATTCCGGCCAGCATCTCCATGAGGGTCGAAACGGCCCCGACAAGCCACTTGGGGGAATAGTCGGAGAGAAAAAGGGAGGAGAGGATGGCGACGGGGATGGCAAAAACAAGGGCGATGCCGGTCACCCAGAAGGTCCCCACGAGATAGGTCCAGGCTCCGAAGATCTGGCGGTGGGGGTTCCAGGTGGAGGTCCAGAGGAAGGACCAGCCGAATTTCGCAATGGAGGGCCAGGCCTCGACCAGGCTCACCCCGAGAACGGTGGCGAAGAGGGCCAGGACGAAAAAACCTCCGATCGTGAGGGTCCACTGAAAAATCCGCTCGGAGCGGTGGATCCGTGCGTGGGTGGCTTTCCTCAGGTCCCGGACGATGCTCGTCGGCTCCTGGGCACCTTCCTCCTTGACTGCCAATACAATCCTTTCTGTAGGTCTGTCCTCCAAAAGATTCCGGGGAGAACCGGCTGCAAGGTGGTCGGGGTCGTCTTCCGTGAAAATCGGTCCCGATATTTTTTGCGCCCCCATGTCGGGCTCCATCGACACTCCCCTGACTCTTTCTTAATGCCCTGGCCCGAACAATCTTCGGGCCAGGGCGGCGTTCTGTTTCTGTTTCCTGGATCCGAATCCCTGACCGTTATCCGCCGGATTCGATCTTGAGGCTGTTTCCGGGAAGAAGCCGGTTGATGATCTTGTTGAGGCGCGGTTTCAAAGGAGCAAAGGGAAGCGGGGCAAAGCCGGTGCGGACCGTGTACTTCTCGTGCTGTCCCTTGGTCAGGGCCCAGATGATCATCTTCTTGACTTCCTTCATCGTGTCATGAGGAAGGGTGGTGCTGACCATCCAGAACTCGAAGTTGGCGTCGGGATAGACATCCTTGCCGTGAAGGTTCCAGACGATGGTGCGGTTGAAGTCGTCCGGGAATGTCGGATCGTGAAGGGCCGCCAACCCGGCGTTCCGGATCGTCTTGACGGAGCCGACCACGTAATACCCGTCCAGGTTCTTCAAAGCCATGGAACTCAGATGGTACTCGTTGATCCAGCCCAGGCCCGCATACCCGATGGCCCCGGGGGTCGCCAGGACGGCGGCGACGACGGCGTCGGAGCCGTTGTAGCCCGAACCCACCGGCCAGGAGGGAGAGAGGTCGCGGCCGATTTCGTCATACCACTCCTTCGAGGTTTGGGAGAGATAGTCGGTGAAGACGAAGGTCGTTCCCGAGGCGTCGGCCCGGTGGATGACCTTGATCCGCCGGTGCGGGAACTTGACGTGCGGGTTGATGGCCCGGATCGCCTTGTCGTCCCAGAACCGGATCTTGCCCAGGTAGATGCGGGCCAGGGTGGGGCCGTCCATGCGGACCTGCGTGGATTTCTTGATGCCGGGAATGTTGTAGATCACCTGGGTGTCGTCGAAGGCCACCGGAATCGAGACCAGTCCGGCGTACCGCTTGCGGAGCTCCTTCGTCAGGTAGGCGTCGGAGGCCCCGATGGTGATGTTGCCGTTGGCGGCGTTGGAGATGCCGAAACCCGACCCGGTCGAGGCGACCGAGACATGGACGCCCGGATGGCTCTTCATGTAGGCATTGGCCCAGACCTGCTCGAGGGGAAAGAGCATGGTGGAGCCCGAAATGGTGATGTCGGCGGCCTGGGCCTTTACGACCCCCGACAGGACGGAGACGACCGCCAGGGCCGCCGCCAATCCCGCAGTGCGTTTGGCGAAATTCATGAAATCCTCCTCAAAGGTAGGTTGAACGTACCACAACAACAATACAATTATGTTACAGAACGATTACAAATCGATGACAGGAAGATCAGGAGGCCTCTTCGCGAACCCGGTATCCCACGCCCCGGACGGTCTCGATCACCGTGCAGGGATCGTCCTTCCGCGAGAGTTTTTTCCGAAGGCCGTGGATATGGACCGAAAGATTGTGGTCCTCCACCTCCCAATGTTCTCCCCAGAGACTTTTCATGAGTTCCTCCCGGCCCAGGACGCGGCCGGGGCGCCGGACAAGCCGGACGAGAATGCGGAACTCCAGGGGCGTCACAGCAATGCGTTGCCCCTTCCATCGGACTTCGTGGCGTTCGGTGTCGACGATCAGATGCCCCACCTGGTATCGGGCCGGAGCGTCGGGGTTGTCCTGCTCTGACGACAACTCCCTTCGCAAAAGCGCCCTGATCCTTGCCTGGGTTTCCCGATCCGGACAGGGAAGAACCAGTACCTCGTCGGCACCGTATTCCAGCATCCGGACGCGTTCCTCCGGATCCCTCTCCTTCGTCATCACCAGAGCCGGCACGCGGGAAAGATTTCCGCGGCCCCGCACAAAGGCCAGGAAGGCCAGAACCTCGCTATTTTCAAGCGATGAATCGAAGAGCAAAAGATCGATCTTTTCCCCCCCGGCCAAGATCCTCCGCGCCATCCAGATTCCTTCCTCCGCGGTGCGGGCGACCCGCACCTTGGGAAAATCCTCCAGAAGGAGCTTTTTGATTTCGGCTTCCCGCAGATCGCTGTCGACCAGGACCAGCGCCACCTTCGAGGGTCTTTTCAAGACATCCATCATTCCAGAATCCTCCATGAGCCCACGATAGCTTCTCCGGATGTCCTCCGTATGACGAGTCTGTTTCATTTCGATGACAGTCCTCTCAAGTGAACCCGGGAAGGGGTGGCCTTCCCGGGAGAATCTTCTTGGAACTTAGAACAGGTAGAACCAGGACATCATCACCCGGTTGTCGAGGGCGTTCATTCCATTGGTGTAGACCGCGTCGTACTGGCCGAACTCGAGCCCTGCCCGCACCGCCGGCGTAAAATCGTGCCAGAGGTCCACGTAGGCGAAGGTCAGGTGGGTGTCGGGCTGGAGATAGGAAACGAGGGCATTTGTCCCCCCGGCGCCTCCCAGAGGCACTCCTCCGCCTCCGATCACATTGGCAATCTGCTGGAGGTTGGAGGCGTTGTCCACGGCGAAGCCCACCACGACCGAGGTCCGGGCGTCGTCCGGGAAGTAGTACTGGAGGTCGGCGTTGTAAGTCTGGATGTCCAGCGGCAGGAAGCCGTTGTTCATGATCACGCCGTTTCCGGCATATCCCGCGCCGCCTCCTCCCGGAGTATTGACCGAATTACCGCCAAGACCAAAGGAGAGGTTCGGGAACTGCCAGGCGTCCCCCTGGCCCCAGGTGTATTCGGCCTGGAGGGTCAGGTTGTTCCCGGGCTTGTCGTTGTGGATCGGGATGATGGGCAAGATCAGGTCCACCGCCCCGGCCGCCGTCCAGGAGTTGAAGCCCGCCCCCTTAGATGTATTTCCATAAGCAGGATAAAGTGCTGGATTCCCATTGTTATATCCGGAATAATTCTGCTCGATCCCGGAGATCCCGATGCTGGCCGGGAACTGGCCCTTTCCGGTGTCGCCGATCATCATCTCCGTCATCAGATGGCTGTCGGAGAGCTTCAGCCCTTCCGTAAAGGACGGCATCCCGCTGGTCGTCGTCGGAGGAAGCATGATCGCCACTGCCGGCTCGAGCATCAGACCCTGCGTCGCTTGATCCATGTGGAGGATCTTGTACCAGCGGATCTGGGGGAACCGACCGTAGGCCGTGCCGGGGCCGGGAGCGATCTGGAGGTTGTTCTGGATGTTGTAGGGCTGCCATCCGAAGAGGGACCAGTACTGCCCCACCAGGACATTGCCCCAGGAGGGGGTGGTCACGTCGAAGAAGAAGTGCCGGATCCGGAAGATCGGGTTGGTCACATAACCCAGACCGGACCCCCCAAAAGCGGGAGCTCCCGGCGTGGGAGCGGCCAGGAAGTCCATTTCGAGCAAGGCCCGGATCTTGTAGCCGTTGTAGACCGGGGAGGAGAGGGCGAAGCCGATCCGGGAGTTGTTCACGTCCATTCCGAAGCGCCCGGAATCGATCTGGCTCCCTTGAGGCGTTCCGCTATTGCCGGTCACCCCCGCATTGGCCGGCGCCGCGTTGAAAGGCCAGTTGTTGTAGGAGTTCGAGGAGTCGTAGACCGTATCGACCTGGACGAAGCCGTACATGGTGGTGACCCACTTGCCCATCATCGTCGAGTATCCGGGAGGGGGGGCGTCCGGCATCAGGTTCTGGAAGGAGTTGTGGAACTCCGAATTGAACTTGTCCATGTCCGCCTGGGTCGCCTTCTGGGAGCCGGACGGGGTGCCCGACTGGTTGGTCGCCGTCTGGCCCGGCTGAGAATAGGGCGAGTCGGGCGTCAGGTTGTCGGCGAAAGCCGGGGTCCAGCCTCCCAGCGCGAGAAGTCCCGCGGCGAGAAAGGCGAGCCCGGCCGACCGTTTACCGGTGGTCATCAAGAGATCCTCCCTGGTTTAATCGTGCGGTTGCACCGAATTGTTGAAGAAATTTAAGAGATCAAACTATTTATTCCCCCGGACCGACGCAGGTTCCGGGGGGGGTGTCCGGAATTCCCCGACATGCGCGGGGGCCACTCGGGACTGTGCTCATCCTATCGGGGGGATAAAAAGGGATTCTCAAGATAATGTGACGAAATGGTGAACAATACGTGGAGGAATGTTCGTGCAAAATCGTGCCAAAAATGTCTCAAAGAGACTGACGTCCTCATTCTCAGGGCTCTCCTCTTTTCCGGCCCCCCGGTCCCCTTTTTGACGGGGGGAAGGGCCGCCAGGATTGCCCGGAGAACAGAAATCCGTCAGAATATCCGGGAAAGGAATTCCTCCTCCCCTATCGAAAGGATCCGCCGTGTCCGTTCTCCTCGAATTTTCCATGAGCCCCCTCGACAAGGGAGAGTCGGTGGGAGATTACGTCGCCCGCTCCCTCGACATCGTCGACAAGAGCGGGGTGGACTACCGTTTGAACCCTATGGGAACCGTCCTCGAAGGCGAGTGGGACGAGGTGATGGCCGTGGTCACCCGCTGCTACGAGCGGATGAGCCAGGACTGCAACCGCATCAGCGTCTCGATCAAGATCGACGCCCGGAAGAACCAGACCGGCCGTCTCTCCGGAAAGATTTCGTCCGTCGAAAAACGTCTGGGACGATCCGTCAGGAAATCCTGATCCGTCTCGCAAAAAGGATCCCCGCATGGATCTGGCCTTCTTCTGGATGGTTCTCTTCGTTCTCGTCCTCATCCTGCTTCTCGAGGCGGCCTCCCTCCTGCCGCACGGGACGGCAAGACACCGGCTGGCTCTGGGGGGCCTGATCCTTTTGACCGCCGGAATCTTTGTCGCCGCGACCCGCATGATGCTTTCCCACCAGCTTCCCTCCTTTTCCCTTGCGCCTCCCACATTTTATTTCTCCATGCCGTCATGAAGGGGCCCCGTTGAAGTGCGTCGAAGTCCGGAACAGGATCCCCTGCGTCTCCTGGCCCCCTCCCTTCCTCCTCCCGGTCCCGCCCTCCCTGAGTCCTCCCCCGACTGGTCACGGGTTTTCCGGCAATTGCCGGAGAAACGGACGATGACAGATCCTCTCCGGCGTCTCCTGTCCGGGCTCCCCCTTCGTTCGCCCGGCATGGTCCTCTTCACCGTCATCCTGGGCACGACCATGCCTCTGGCCGACACCACCAGCATGAATGTCGGGCGGCTCTTCATCTCCCGGGCCCTGGACTCCTCACCCGACGAAACCCGCTGGCTGACCGCAGGGTACAGCCTCTTCGTCGCCCTCGGCATCCCCCTCTCCTACCGCCTCCGGGGGCTTTTCGAGGAGCGCGACCTCTACTCCCTGGCCACCGCCGTCTTCATGGCGGGCTCGGTGATCTCCATGCTGGCGCACTTCATGCCGGGGATGATGGTCGGGCGCGCTCTCCAGGGACTTTCGGGGGGGGTCCTGATTCCGCTGTCGATCACCCTCATCAACGAAAGCTTCCCGCCGGAGCGGCGGGCCCGGGCCCTCTCCATTTTCGCCGTGGGAAACGCCCTGGCCGTGAGCCTCGGCCCCACCATCGGCGGCCTTCTCGTCGATACCCTGGGCTGGCGCTGGACGATGGGCATCCACCTGCCGGTAGGCTTCCTGACGCTTCTCCTGGCCGCGGTGGCTCTTACGGACCACCCCCGCCCCGAAAGGGTTCCCTTCGACCTCGGGGGATGGATTCTCTTCTTCGGAGCGGCCTTCTTCCTGATGGATACCCTCATGGAGGGCGAGCGGTTCGGCTGGCACAGCCTGCCCCTGTTCTGGATGGCCTTCGCCTGCCTCCTCCTGACCTTTTCCTACCTTCTTCACGCCGTGCGCCATCCCCGGCCCATCATTCCTCCCGAACTTTTTTCCCACGGGGGCTACCTGCTCCTTTCCGCCGCAAACTTTCTCAGGTCGACCGCCATCTTCGGACGCCTCTATCTTCTTCCCCTCTTTCTCGAGATTTTCTACCATTTCCAGAGCCACCAGGCCGGCATGGTGATCTTCATAGGGGCGATCACCGAGCTTCTGATCCCGGTCTTCGCCCTCCTGATCACGCCGGGGCGCGGCTTTTTCACCTGGGGCTTCATGGCGGCGGGGTCGCTCCTGATCGCTCTCTCCAACCTGGCCTACCTGACGCTTCCCGCCAATGTCTACTCCCTTGGGCTCGTCCTTCTCCCCCAGGCGGTCTTCGGCATCGGCGTGGCCCTGACCCAGGTCTCCCTGGCCCCGCTGGTCCTCCGGACTCTTCCCGCCTCCCTTCACCGGGTGGGGCTGGTCGTCCAGCTTGTGATCCAGTTTCTGGGAGGGATGTTCGGAACGGTCTGGGCCCGCCACCTTGTGGACAACATCGCCCCGGCCTTCCATCCGGTCCTTCCCCAGACCTCCGCCCCTCTTCCCTCTCCTCCGTTCCGGAAGCTCGCCCTTTCCCTCTCCCAGGCCTTCGCCTACAACGAAACCTTCTTCATTCTCGGGGGCGTCTCCCTCCTGGCCTCCCTTTTCATCCTGATCCTTCCTGCAAAAGACCGGTTTTTCCGGGACATTCCGTCTCTTTCCCTCCCGAAAGAAAATTCGGGGAAAGGCCCTTGACCCTGGAGTCGGCTCCAGGGTGTACCAGGGTGAACGGCTTCATTGCCCGGGACGGCACGCCAGGGATCGCTTTCTCGAAAGCCTCTCAAGGGAAATTCCGGCAAGCCATGCTTTAGAAAACGCGCCGATTTTCCGAAAAGAACCGTGAGACTCCCGTCGGATCTCACCTTCAGGAAAAATTTTCTTCAAAACCTACTCCATCGATAAGGGAGCCGGTATGAACATGACCTACATGTCCGTGCGATTTGCCCTCTCCATGGGGCTGTCTTTCGTCCTCGTGGGCTATGCCTTCTGGGTCTCCCTCTCCGGAATGGCGAATTACCGCGCCGAGATCGAACGGATCTTCAAGAACGACCAGTCCCTCGTTATCGCCTACCAGAACATCTTCTCCAATGCCCTCCTCGAAGAGATGGCCCTTCGGAACCTTCTCATCAATCCGTCGGACAAGGTTGCAAAGAGCAATCTTCAAAAATTCAGAGAAGTGACAATCGACATAATCTCCCAGGGAAAATCTGTGATCGCGACCAACCCCAACCCCGTCTTTCGCAGGAAGGTGCTCTCCGGGCTCGAGGACCTCGAAGACTCCTTCCGGAAACACACGAGAACCATCAACGCCATACTCGAACTTTCGGGGCAGGACCGTCTGCGGGCCATGGTCCTTCTCGGATCGGACGAACTCTCCGAGTGGCGGCGGATCCGTGGCGACATCCAGTCGCTCACGCTTCTATCCCAGAATGAGTTGACACACAAAGAAGCGCGTCTCACAAGGGCCTATCACCGGACGATGGCCCTTTCCCTCACCGTGGCGGCCATCGGCTCTCTTGTCTCTCTGGTGATGATGGGCCTTGTCTACATGCGATTCCGGAAAGGGATCAATAGTTCAGTCAGCATGTCCGAAAAGCTCTCCCGCTTCGACCTGTCCCCCGTTTCAGAGGACCACCACAAGGACGAATTCGGGCAGATTGTCGGCAGGATCCGGCAGGTCTTCGAGAATTTCCGCGAAATTTTGATCAGTCTTTCAGGAATCGAAAGCACCATATCGGAAAAGGCGGGCGAACTGACCCGGATCTCCGCTCTCGCCGGGGCGAACGCCAAGGAGATCGAGGATGCCACCACCCGGGTCGTCTCGGGGGTTGAGCGCATGGACAGGACGGTCACACACTCTCAGGAGCTCACGGGGCGCACGAGCGGAGAAGCCCTCAAGGTGGTCGAGATATCGAACGAGGGCGTCCTGATCGGGGAGCGGTCGAGGGGCTCCTTCGACAAGATCCTCGACAATATCCGAAAAACGCGAGAGGCCCTTCAGAGACTTTCGGGATCGGTATCGCGGATCGGGACAGCAACGGAGAGCGTCCGGGAAATCGCAGAACAGACGAACCTTCTGGCCTTGAACGCGGCGATCGAAGCGGCACGGGCCGGCGAACAGGGCCGTGGGTTCGCCGTGGTCGCCGACGAGGTGCGTAAGCTCTCCCAAAGAAGTGGAAAATCCACCGAGGAAATCGGGAATGTGGTGAAAGAGATCGAGCGGATGTCCGAAGAGACAACCCTGATGATGGAGCAGGCCCAGCAGGCCGTGGCAGAAGGGGCCGGGTCGACAGACGAGACATCCCGGGCCTTCAAGTCAATTCATCATGCGGTGGGGATGCTGCCGGAACTCATGAAGCAGGTCGAAGGCTCCTTCGACGACCTCCGCAAGGAGGAGCAGCACACCCGGGAAGCCGTCTCTCGAATCAACGCGCTCTCCCTGCAGATGCTCTCCGAACAGGAAACACTCACAGACATCTCTTCGGGCCTTTCCGCCCAGTCCCAGTCCCTTGAAGTTCTTGTCAGGCGGTTTACGCTTTGAAACCTTACGTCGAACGAGACTTTTTTCAAAGAGGGCGGGACGGGACGCGGGTTTGCAGGTGAAGAGGACATGGAATCCGACCGCCTTCACCTTCTCGCAGAAGGGCTGAGGGGCATAGAGGTCTTTCGCGCCCGTCCTCGCGGACGACGAACTCCGGGGAAGCGGCACGACCCGGAGCTCTCCGGAGGCCACCAGAGCCGGGGTGACCGCAAGGTGACGATGCCGGAGGCTTCCCTCGGCCCACAGAGTGTCTCCGACCCCCTGGTTCAGCGGGGTACTCTCCTTCGCCTCGACCGAATCCAGGATGTTCCGGATCTGGACGTCCCTCGGAACATCCTGCACGCCAAAGTGGGACTGGACATTGTTCCGGCCGCTCGTCAGCGCAAGAGTCCTCTGGAAGGCCAGATGGGAGGGACACGGGGTGAAGAACACGGAGAAGGCCGAGCAGGCCGCATCGGGCATCGAGTCCTTCGGATTGTTCCCGGGCTTTCTGGAATCCGGAAGGTCCCGGAAAGCGGCGGAAATCCTGTCGACAAGGCCTTGGGCCTTGCTGGGAGGGACGTTCGGAGCGGGGTTCGGAATCCGAAAGGTCGCCATCCCCCAAGAATGCCTGAAAAATCGCGACGCATCCGATGTTTTATGGTAAGCGTAAGTTGTTGCGGTAAAATCAAACTTTAATCCCTGATTTGCCGGCCCTTTTTGTTGACAGAACCTTCCTGCCTTCCCATAATGGAACCTTGTTCCGACCCCCCGGCGAAACCCTGGGACCCTTCTCGAGCCGGATCGGCCAATCCTCTAAAAAGCGAGCCTCTCCAAGCATGTCGAACCTGATCGTCCTGGGCACCCAGTGGGGTGACGAGGGCAAAGGAAAAATCGTCGACCTCCTGACCGACCGGGCGGATGTCATCGTCCGTTACCAGGGGGGACACAACGCGGGCCACACCATCGTCTCCAACGGGGAAAAGTTCATTCTCCACCTGATCCCGTCGGGCATCCTCCACCCGGACAAGCTCTGCGTCATCGGAAACGGCGTCGCCCTCGATCCCCAGGCGCTGGTCGAGGAACGCGACATGCTGACAACCCGGGGCGTCACCGTCGACAAGAACCTGCGGATCAGCGATGCCTGCCATCTCATCCTTCCCTACCACCGGGCCATCGACAAGGAATCGGAAAAGTTCCGGGGAACCCGCAGGATCGGAACGACCGGACGGGGGATCGGCCCGGCCTACGTGGACAAGATGGCCCGCATCGGAATCCGGCTGGGCGATCTGGCCAATCCGGCCCTTTTCCGGGAAAAGCTGGAGCAGAACCTGGCCGAGACGAATTACCTGCTGGAGAAGCTCTACACCACCCATGGCCTCGACGCGGAGACGATCTATGGCCAGACGATGGCCCTGGCGGACCGCATCCTCCCTTTCATGGACGACACGGCCCTGACCCTTCACCATGCCATCCGGGACAAAAAGACCCTTCTCTTCGAAGGAGCCCAGGGAACCCTTCTGGACGTCGACCACGGAACCTATCCCTTCGTGACCAGCTCCAACTCCTCCGCCGGGGGAGCCCTCACCGGAACCGGCGTCGGCCCGACCGCCATCGACCGGGTCCTGGGGGTGACGAAGGCCTATACGACCCGCGTGGGGTCGGGGCCCTTTCCGACCGAGCTCATCAATGAATCGGGGGAGTATCTGAGGGAAAAGGGACAGGAATTCGGCGCGACGACCGGCCGGGCCCGCCGGTGCGGCTGGTTCGACGCCCCGGCCGTCCGCTATGCCTGCCGGATCAATGGAATTTCCGAGATCGCCCTGACCAAGATCGACGTCCTCGACGCCCTGCCGACCCTCAAGATCGCCACGGGATACGAGATCCACGGAAAAAAGGTGGAGGAGTTTCCCCGTCGGGTGGAGCTCCTCGAAGCTGCGCGGCCCATCTACGAAAGCCACCCCGGCTGGAGCCAGCCCACCTCGGGCGTCCGGAACTACGACGCCCTTCCGGACAATGCCAAACGATACATCGCCCGCATCGAGGAGCTGATCGAGGTCCCGGTGACGGTTCTGTCAACCGGCGTCGGCCGGGAGGACACCGTCCTCCGTCAGGATCCGTTCGCCGCCAGATAAAGCGGAGAAAGGCTTTCGAGCCGGACGGCCAGACCCTCGATCGTCGTCTCGAAGGAAAGGCTCCAGCCCAGATCGCATCCGGACGTCTTGAGCGTTAGCAAGCGCTCTCCCATCTCCCGGGGGCTCGTCTCGAGGAGCGGCGCGACCCGTCCCGTTCCGTGGACCCGCTCGAAGTCCAGGACATCGTGGTGGGTCCGGAACCATTCTTCCGCCCCGGGATCCTCCCGGAGCCAGCGCCCCAGGGTTTTCTTGGGCCCTTCCGCCTCGTCCTTCACCACGAACCGGACCGAACACCCGCCCTTGCCGATGAAGACGCCCAGGTGGCCCCAGGCCTTGTATCCACGTTTTTCGGGACCCAGAGCGAGCCAGGTTTCGTTCGGGGGGTTGACCCTTCGGCGCATGTGGCTCGCCACATGCGGATAGACCGGAAGCCCTCTCCGGGTCATGAGGTCCGACAGGCGCTCCGCAAGGCTTTTGAGTGCCGGCCGCACCCTCTCCCGTATCGCCCCCATCCGGTCCGAAAATCCCTCGATATCAAAGATCGTTGTCCATCCGGGATCGAGCGTGTCCCCGACTCGTTCCATCTCCGTCCTTAATCCTGAGATTGTTGGCCATGTCCCGTGCGCTTCCCGCGGAGTTCTCTCCGGAAGAGGCGCCTGAGAAAAGAGTACCGGGGAGAAAGCCTCCCGGTCAACAGGAGGGAGACCGGCCTGGAAAGACCGGAGAGGGAATTCGCAGGAGAAGGGAGGGTCTTTCGGAGGCCAGGGAAGGAGAAACCTCCCCCTTCCGAAATCCGGGAGGGAGAGGTTCTGGCCGTTACGCGAGCGCGTCGACGGTCGAGGGCTCGGCCTTCCCGGCGGGATCGGTCGACGTCCGGTAGAGGTTGTAGAGGAAGATCCACTGCCCCGTGATGATCATGAAGCCTCCCCAGGACCGGGCCACCATGTAGGGATGGGTCGCCTGGACGGCCGCCACATAAGGAATCTCGTAGACCTTGGCCGCCGCCTGGATGAGTCCGGCCGCCGTGAGCGAGGTCCAGAAGATGATGAACCCGATGGTCATGAGCCAGTAATGGTAGAGCTCGAGGGTCGGGTTGAACTTTCTGTTCAGCAGCCGCTCGAGCCCATAGTACATGGCGCCGATTTCCATGAAGGAAGAGAATCCCAGAAGAGCAAGGTGGGCATGGGCCACGATCCAGTGGGTCCCGTGGATGTACCAGTTGATCGCCCGGGTCTGCTGGAATCCCCCCTGGAAGAAAAGGGGAATCCCCATCAGCGTGCCGGTGATGGCCCACCGGATGGGGGGCCTTTCGACAAAGAGCCGCCACTTGCCCTGCATGGTGAGGAGGGCGTTGGCGATGAAGGCCATCCCCGGAACGAGGATCATGACTCCGGAGACGGAGGCGAAGGATTTGAGCCACTCGGGAATGGGGGCTCCCATCAGATGGTGGGCGCCGGGAGTGGAGTAGAAGGCGAAGAGTCCCCAGAAGGTCAGGTGCGCCAATTTGTGGCTGTAAAGAGGATTGCCCGAAAGTTTCGGGATGAGATACATGCCGATCCCGATGGAAACGGGAGTGATCCAGATTCCCAGCTGGTTGTGGCCGTTCCACCAGGTGAGGAGCGCCTCGTTCAGTCCGGTAATGTGGAAGACTTCGACGGACTGGGTCAGGGAATAGTCGGTCGTCATGTAGAGGATGGCCGCCATCATGATCCAGGTGGTGGGATAGATGCCTTTCACCGTCCGGTTGAGGACGGTCATCCAGACGTTCATCCCGAGCGGAACGAAGATGAAGGCGACGACATAGATGTCGATGGGCCAGGCAAACTCGGAATACTCGCGCCCGGAGCTGATCCCCAGGTCGAGAGAGACATCGGCGATAATGATTCCCAGGTTCCAGAGCCAGATGTTCATGACGCCCAGACGCTCGCTCCAGAGCTTCGTCCCGCAGAGGACGGGGGTCATATAGAACATGGCCGCCGCAAAGGCCATCGAGATCCAGGCATAGATGACCGTCAGGACGTGGACCGGCCGGATGTGGCCGAAGTTCAGGTAGGGAGTCCCCGAGAGGACATCGGGATAGGAGAGTTTGAGCGAGGTGACGAACCCGAGTGTCGTCCCCATCGCGAGCCAGAAAACGGACGATATGATTGCCGTCTTGGCGGCTGTCCCGCTCGGAATGCTTTTTACGGAATCCATAGACATCCTCCTTGCCGTTTGAGGGAGGCCGGAAAGGCGGACCCCTGCCTTTTCCGAACGGAGGCTCCCGGAAGTGTCGGACTGGCCCTTCCGGGCATCAGCCGAATCTCCGGATTCCTTTCTGGAGGCGGACAGGGGGCGGCTTTCGGGCTCCCGGGAGAAATGTCTCTTTCCGACCTCCGGCCGCGTTCCGGAAAAGGGATTCCGGAGTCGTCCGGGGGAAATCCCTCCGGAAGCCGAAAAGAGATCCTTCACCCTTCCTATCATCGGAACTTCGCCGGACAGGCACCAATTTGAAAAATTTTTTCTGGGCATAAGAAATCCAAAAACGGGGAGAGAAGGCCCTTTCCCGCTTTTCTCCCCTTCCTCGCACCATTCATGCATGTCGGAAGTCCCGGACCCTCCGCTCGCCAAGGAACGCCCAAGACCCGATCCTGCTCCAGAACATTCCGGTGGGTCGGGGGGAACCCTTCCCCGGCCTTCCGGCTCCTCCTTCCCTTCGGACAGGACCGGACATCCGCCCTTGCCGACGAAGATTCCCATTCTGCCAATGACGAACAAATCAGAACCAGAACTTTTGATTTGCTCAATCCTCCTTGGTATACTTCCGGAATGATTACGCGTGACATCACGGAAGAGCTTTTGGAGTCTGCCCGGGAATATCCGGCTGTGACCATTCTGGGTCCCCGCCAGTCGGGAAAGACCACGTTGGCCCGAGCCACCTTTCCTGACAAACCCTACTACTCCCTTGAAGATCCGGACATCCGGCTCTTTGCCGAATCCGATCCTCGCGGATTCCTTTCGGAAACCCGGAACTCGGGAGCCATCCTGGATGAAATCCAGAGGCTCCCTCTCCTGCTTTCCTATTTGCAGGGCATGGTCGACCAGGATCCCCGGCAGGGACGGTTCATCCTCACGGGAAGCCATCAGCCCGCCCTCTCCGAAAAGATTTCCCAGTCCCTGGCCGGACGAACCGCCGTGCTGGGTCTCTGGCCCCTGTCGATCAACGAACTCCGCCAACGGGGCCCCCTCCCCTCTCCCTTCGCTCTGGCCGTGAAAGGCTTCTTTCCGGGTCTTCACGAGAAAGGCCTCGACCCCAGGCGTTTTTTCAACAGCTATCTCCAGACCTATGTGGAGAGAGACCTCCGCTCCATGGTTCAGGTCAGGGACCTTTCGGCCTTCCAGAAATTCCTCGTCCTGATGGCGGGACGGATCGGACAGCTGACCAATCTTTCGTCCCTGTCCAACGATACCGGGGTGTCGGCCACGACGGTCAGGAACTGGCTTTCCGTCCTCAGGGCCTCCTATGTGCTTTTCGAACTGCCCCCTTTTTTCGAAAACATCGGGAAACGTCTGGTCAAATCCTCCAAGTTCTACTTCGTCGACACGGGGCTGGCGGCCTTTCTTCTGGGGCTTCATACCGAAGAGCAGGTCCGAAGGGACCCTCTCCGGGGGAGCCTCTATGAAAATCTGGTTATCGGCGAGATCCTGAAATGCGCCCAGAACCGGGGGCGGAAGCCCGATTTTTTCTTTTACCGCGATTCCCGGGGAAACGAAGTCGACCTTCTGGTTCCGGAGAGCGGCCGCCTCTTTCCCGTCGAAATCAAATCGGCCGAAACATTCACCCGGGACTTCACCCGCGGACTCGAAAACTTCCGCTCACTCGGCCTTCCGCGAAGCGCGCCGGGTCTTGTGCTTTACAATGGCCCCCTGGAATTCGAAGCGGAAGGCCTCCGGGTCCTCAACCCCTTCCGCCAGGAGACCGACCTCTTCACGCTCGTGACTTCTCTCCCCCCTGCGGCCGAAAACAGGTGATCGCGGGGCCCTCTCCATGTATAATGGGAGAAAGAGTTCGAACGAGACCCGAATGAGGGTGCACGACCGTTGTTTTCGGCCGCAGGAGCCCTGCGGAACCGGAGAATGCCGGCATGGCCGGAAACAAATCTGGAGACTTCACTTGGACCATACCCCTGTCTCCTGCGCGGAGTACTACCACGAGGAGACCAAATACAGCCGGACCACGATCCACCGGTTCCGGTCCCTGGACTATTCGAGAAAGCCCGCTCCCTTCAAGGACTATCAGGCAGACAACCCCATAAGCCTCATCCCCTTTCTCCCTTTCAGCCATATCCCCTTCACCCGGAATCCCCTGCCGGTGGCTCCCCCCCAGCCCCCTACCTCCTGGGGTCTTGCCGAACTCTCCCGCCTTCTCTTCTTCTCCTACGGCGTCACCGCCATCATGGATTCCCCGAAAATCGACAAGACCTACATGCGGGCGGCCCCTTCGGCAGGCGGTCTCTACCCGGCGGAGATCTACCTCGTCGTCCGGGACCAGCCCTTCCTAAACGACGGGATCTACCATTACCACGGGAAGGAGCACCATCTCGTCCCCGTGATCGAAGGATCTTTCTGGGAGAAGGTCTCGGCCTATTTCCTCCATCAGCCGGCCCTCTCCGAAGCGGCTTTTTTGATCCTCGTCTCCGGAATCTACGAGCGCTCGGCCTGGCGCTACGGGGAGCGGGGGTACCGTCGCATCCTTCTCGACGCCGGACACCTCGTCTCGAACCTCTCCCTCATGGCCCGGGAATCGGGATTCCTGGCCTATCCCCTGTCGGGCTTCCAGGACACTTCCGTGAACTCCCTTCTCTTCCTGGGGGACGCCACCGAGGTCTGCCTCACGGGACTGGCCATGGTTCACGGAGAGACCGCCTACGAGCCGATCCCCTGCACCCCCCTTCTTCCCTCCCCGGCCCATCCTCCCTACACGCCCCCGGAGGCTCCGGAGACGGGGGACCTTTTCCGGGACCTCCACCGTCTGTCGGCGGTCGGGCCCGAACCCTTCGCCCCGCCGCTCCTCTGGTCGGGGGAAGGGGAGTACGACCCCACGCTGCTGCCGGTCTCCCGCTTCACTCCGCAACGCGATCCGGTCGCCCTGACCGACCGCGAAATCGACTTCGACGAGAACCTTTCCCGGGATCTCCTGACCCGCCGTTCGGCCCGGCAGCTCTCGGGCGACCCGCTCCCCTTCGAGGACCTCTCCGCGCTCCTCAATTTCGGATACAACCTCTCGGCGGACCCCGTGGTCGACCCCGCCCTCCCGCCGCTCTTTTTCGGGCCCCGGCTCTTTTCCTCCTTTCTGGTCGTCAACTCCGTCGATCTCCTCATGGCCGGGCTCTATCATTTTTCTCCGGATTCACGTGATCTGACCCTTCTCAGGCGAGGCAACATGGCCGAAATCGCCTGCGAGTTCTCCCTCGGCCAGGACCTGGCGCGGGATGCCTCCTGCCTGCTCATCCAGGTGGCCAACCTTCCCAGGCTTGCGGAGCGCTACGGAAACCGGATCTACCGGACCCTTCACATGGACGTCGGGATCATCGGGGAACGGCTGAACCTTGCCGCCGTCCACATGGGCCACGGAGCCAGCGGCATCGGAGGATTCTTCGACGACGAGATCGCCGAATTTCTGGGGCTTCCGACCACCTCCGCCGTCCTGTACCTGACGGTCCTGGGAACGGTGCCGCGGGCCTAACGACCCTCTTGCACGGGAGGTCCCTTGTCGGTCATCAGGCTTCTTCCCCTTTCCGAGCTGGCCCGGCTCCGGGAGATTGTCCATATCCTCGTGAAATACGGCTTCGAGGACATGGTGGGGTTTTTGAGGCTCAATCCCCTCAAGGCGGCGGGGGACCGCCTTCTTTTCCGCAAGGCCCCGGCCTCCGAACCCCGACCGGTTCGACTCAGGAAGGCCCTCGAGGAGCTGGGGCCCACATTCTCGAAGCTCGGGCAGATCCTCTCGGCCCGGCCCGACCTCCTTCCTCCGGACTATATCGAGGAGCTCTCGCGGCTCCAGGACCGGGTCACCCCCCTGCCCTTCGAACGGATCGAGGCCCTCCTCGAAGAGGCCTGGGGGATGCCTCCCGGGGAACGTCTGGCACGGCTCGATCCCGTTCCCCTGGGGCAGGCCACCATCGCCCAGGTTCATCGGGGGACGCTTTTCGACGGAACCGAAGTGGCCATCAAGGTCAGGCGTCCGGGGATCCTTCCGAAGGTCGAGGCCGACCTTTCCATTCTCTCCGTCCTTTCGGGGCTTCTCGAGGACAACCTGGAAAAATCGCGACGCTACCACCCCCGCGAGGTCGTGAAGGAGTTTTCCCGGATCCTCAGGCTCGAGCTCGACTTTACCCACGAAGGGAAGAACATCGAACGGGCCGCCCGCCACTTCGCCGACGATCCGGAGATCGTCATCCCCCGCCACTTTCCCGAGTACTCGACCGACCGGGTCCTGGTCCTCGAATTTCTGGACGGAATCAAGATCGACCAGACCGACCGCTTTCCCGAGATGGGAACCACTCCGGAGATCATCGCCCGGGTGGGGGCCCGCTCCATCCTGAAGCAGGTCTTCGTCTTCGGATTCTTCCAGGGGGATCCCCATCCGGGAAACATCCTGGTTCTGTCCGGCTCCCGCATCGGCATCCTCGACTTCGGAATGTTCGGCACCCTTTCGAAAACCTGGCGCACGCTTCTGGGGGATCTGCTGGTCGCCCTCTCGGACAACGACACGGCCCGCGTCGTGGGGCTTCTGCGCCGGATGGAGGCCATTCCCGAAGACTGCGACACCCTCCGTCTCGAATCGGAGCTCGCCCGCTTCCTCGACGAGTTCGTGAACCAGCCCCTGTCGGAAATCCGGGTGGATCTCCTGGCCTCCGAGCTCTTCGCCATCTCCCGGGAACACGCCCTCAAGCTTCCTGCCGAACTGGTCCTCCTTCTCCGGGCTCTCGTCATCATGGAGGGAATCGGACGCCAGCTGGACCCCTCCTTCAACATGCTCGAGGAGGCCCGGCCTTTCATCGTCTCCCAATTCCTCAAAAACTTCGGTTTCTCCGAGCTCTTCCGGAACATGAAGATCTCGTCCCGGACCGTTCTCCGGATCCTTTCGGGGCTGCCGGAACGGGTGGAGCGGCTGGTGGACACGGCGGGATCGGGAAAGTTCAGGATCGACTTCTCCCTCCGACACCTCGACGACCTGATCCGGGAGATCGACCGGACAGGAAACCTTCTCTCCCTCTCGATTCTGGTCTCCTCCCTCGTCATCGGATCGGCCCTGATCTTCTCCGCCTCCCTCTCCTCCCATTCCTCCTTCAAAACGCTGGGACTCATCGGTTTTACGGGAGCCGGAATCCTGGGATTCTTCCTGGCGATCGTCATCCTGAGGTCCAAGCGCTTCTAGGATTTTCGGGGCATCCGAATTCCGCGACCGACTCGGACATTCCGGTTTCGGGCAGATTCGATCTCGGGTCTTTTATGAGCATCACCCCTCCTTGCCGGTCGCGAACCCGATCTGTTTCCTTTTCTCCGCTGCTGGCTCCCTCCGTTGCCGAATCGCCTCGAACAACCCAATGATGGCCTCGTCGTGACCCCTCAGCTTCCGCTCAAGTTCCTCGATTTTTGGGGCCAGTTCCTTGTGGGCGGAAGGCATTTCTCTCGAGTTTCACGAAGGCTCTGACCACAAAAACGCTCATTTCGGCCGCCCATGGCGAATTGAGAATCGTTGCGGCCATAAGGCTCCATGCTCCGTAAAGACGAAGGGAAGATAGCGCCGTCCGCCCCGCCCCCTTGAGATCACAATTTGTGATTTCAAAAAAAAGAAACTCGATCACAGAATTTGAATACCCGATTTTCGAAGAAGAAGGACAGGAGTTCGGGAAAAGAGCCGGACGAGAGAACGGGGTCGGTCCGGACTTCGGAAAGACGTGCCGCGAGAACGGGAATGTTGGACAGGCGGCCTTCCCGGATCAGTCGTAGGCCACCATCCTGGCGACGCGCTCGAGACACCGGGTCATGATCCTCCGGAAGAGAGCGTCATCGATTCCCAGATGCTTCAGCGCGCCGACCAGACCGGGTTCGACGAAGACATCGTCGGGATGGGAAAAACCGATGGAAGCGGCGATCTGGTCCCCCACCATGCAGAGGCAGGCCAAGTCCCTCCCGTAACGCGACTTCTCGTATTCGTGGTGCCAAAGGATCGCCTCGACCAGCGGAGGCGGCATCTGGAACTTGCGGGCAAACCACCCGCCGATGAAGCAATGGTTGAAACCCAGATGCTCTTTTTCCTGTTTCCAGTCGGGCTTCCGTTCGGGGGAATCGGCCACCTGGATCTGGGAGAGGAAGAAATTCCCGGCGGAGACCGCAAGGACGACCTTTCCGATGTCGTGAAGGAGACCGGCCGTTTCTGCCGTGTCCGGCTCGGGAAACCGGACGGCTTCCGAAACGATCTGACAGCAGATCGCCGTGGCCCGGCTGTGGGCCCAGATCTCCCGCACGCCCAGAACGTGCTTGTACCTTGTAAAGACAGGAAGCCCCAGGCACAGGCCCTTGAGGGGACCGAGCCCGATGATCCGCACCGCCTGGTCGATGCTCGAGGCAGGGACGGCCGTGAAGTAGGCCCCCGAATTGGCATAGTGGATGAGGCGGGTCGAAAATCCCGGATCCCGCATGATGATCTCCCCGACTTCGTGCATGGTCGTCCGGCTCGACTGGAGGGCGAAAAGAACCTCGCTCACGACCTCCGGCATGGCCGAAAACCCGTTTTCCCTCTCGAAATCCTCAAAGATCTTGTCCTGCTCGTCGGTCTCCACGGAGTCGTTTCTCCTTGGTTTTCCTTTCCCGTCCGCCTCTCGCGGCGAACCGGAAGGGGACATCCTACCTCTTTTCCCGGTAAAATTGCCCGATCACATCCATGATCGTGGCCTTGAGCGAGAGCTCCGGCCCTTCGGACAGGAATCGGGAGAGTCTCTTCTCGAGGGACGCCAGTTCCCGCCGGATTGCCTCGTCCGATTCGACGCGGTCGACGGTTCTGCGATCCTCGATAAAGACCTCCCGCACCCCCCGGGAGAGGAGAAGATTCTTGAGGTGTTCGTCGAGCGGGACAGGACCCTTGACGAGAAGGCGTCCCAGGGGGTCGACGACATCGGCGACGATCACCGCCCCCGGGGAGAGCGAGGCGAGACGAACAAGGACCTGTTTCATCGGGAATCCCCCTCCAGTCGAATCGGGAGTCTCGGTCGGGTCTTTGCCGGGGAGCCGGCCGAGGACCATTATCGCATATCCCTCGTCTCCTGCCGACCCGGCCTCCCTCCTGCGGCAGGGAAGCTCCGGAGGATCGGCCGTGCACCGGGACCTCGATCACAGGGGGGTGACGGAGGTCCGGGGCAGGAGCTCCCGGATCTGGTCGGCCGTGAAGATGGCCGTGCCCGGCTGGGCGGCGGTCCCGCTCCCGCAGGCCACCGCAAGCCGCAGGGCTTCCCCGGCGGATTCTCCCCG
The DNA here is from genome assembly GCA_023481175.1 of Nitrospirota bacterium. GTDB lineage: Bacteria > Nitrospirota > Leptospirillia > Leptospirillales > Leptospirillaceae > UBA4572. Next base: position 8,895 of record JAMCWM010000025.1, on the reverse strand, counting down.
GGAAAGGGACGCAATGAGACCCGCCACCATGGAATCCCCCGAACCGACCGTGCACCGGACGGTCACCGGAGGGGACTTGGCCAGGAAGCTTCCTTCGGTCCCCGAAAGAATGGCCCCCTCGGCCCCGAGGGAGACGCAGACGTAGCGGATGCCCTGGTTCACGAGGATCCGGGCCTCCTCCGCCACATCCTCGATCCGGGGAACGTCCTTTCCCAGAAGCAGGGACAGCTCGTAGCGGTTGGGCTTGATCAGGAAGGGACGATGGACAAGAGATTGACGGAGAAGATCTCCGTGCGCGTCCACGACGGCGAAGCCCCCGCATTCGCGGACGCGCCGGACCATGGATCCGTAGATGTCGGAGGGGACGCCCGGAGGCACCGATCCCGAAAGAACCCCGTACCCGCCGCCCACATGGTCAAGGAACTGTTTCAGGATCTTTGCCAGAACCTCCGGAGACACGAAGGGGCCGATTCCCGTCACCTCGTACTGGGCCGGCGGGTCGGCCTGGAGAATGGTGGCGTTGATCCGGGTCTCTCCGGCCACCTTTTCGCAGACGACGTGATCGATCTGGTCCTCCAGGAGAGTCTCAAGGAGAACCCCGGACGATCCTGCCATGAGGGTGTAATTTCCTGCCGGAACCCCCAGCACCCGGAGGGCCCGGCCCACGTTGATCCCGTTTCCTCCGGGATCGGTGCGGGTCGCGGTGGCATGGCTCTTCTGATCGGAGACGAGACAGGATACCTCGTAGGAGACGTCAACGGCAGGATTGAGCGTCAGGGTCGCAATCGGACGATCAGGTGCGGATGGACCGTTCATGCCCCTTCCCCCGGCCGGCGTGGACAAAGTCTCCTGCGGATCAGGAGGCCTCCCTGACTCACTATACAGGAGCGGCCCCGGAAGATGCCAGCTCGGGGGAGTCTTCCGCAGGGCGTCCGGAGCCCCCCTATTCGACCTCCTCCGGTCCGACGACCTCCACGGAGTAGTCCACCCCCTCCCATCGCTCCACCTCCGGCCAGAAGAAGGTAAAAAGGATCCGCTGGCCCGTCCTGAGATTCGTCACCGGCAGGACAGCCCCCTCGAATCCCAGCCCCAGGGGCCGGGAGGGTGTGTCGGAGGGAAACTCCCATCCGTCCACGGCCCAGTGGACCAGGGCTTTGCCTTCGAAGACGAAGCGGAGTTCCTGTCCCTCCGGAAGGATCCGGACCTTGTGGCGGTGCCGCCAGAGAACCCAGGAGATCCTGGGCCGCTGCCCTCCGTAGCGCTCCCAGGTCCCCCTCGGCCGGTCGACGGGAGCCTTTCTCCCGTGGCTCACGGCCAGCTTGACAAACTCGGCGTGGGCCCAGACCAGGGGCATCGCCGACCCCGTCGGCCTCCCCGGCCAGAGATCCCTCTCCGGAACCGGGACCGTATCCCAGACCTGCTCGGGAATGAGGCCTCCCGGGCCGGCCATCAGGGCCATCGACCGGAGGTAGGGAAGCGGGCTCTCTCCTCCCTCCAGGACCGCATGGCCTCTTTCGCCGACCAGGAGCGGCCAGAGCCTCCCTCGACCCGTCCCGTCGAAGGGATCCCCGTTCGCGTGTTCTCCGTATCCGTCGCCGTTGTAGCGATACCAGGCGGGGCCGGCCGGAGTCTCCTGGCGCAAAAGGGCGTCGACCGCCCGGAGCGACTCCCGGACCCACGGGTCGGAGAGCGACCGCAGGCCGTACCGGACCAGCTGGAGAAAGTCGGTGCTGACCTGGTCGCAGGCCGCCAACCCCGGATCGTGGCACCTGTTCTTTATGAGAAGGGGAAGCCCCTTCGCCGCGGCGTCCTCCAGGACCCCTTCCGGAACGGCCCGGAGATAGTATCCCGACGTTCCGAGCTTCTCCGCAAGGGCGGTCTTTCCGGACCAGCTCCAGCGCTCGATCCGGGCATTCCAGGTATCGGCGATCCAGTAGGCGATCTCCCGCTCCCCGGGGTCGAGAAATCCCGCCCCGTCCACCAGGGCCGCGATCGAAACGGCCAGGGTGAAGAGATTGACTCCGGGATCCTCCTCCCAGCGGTCCTGGCCGGTCACCGGACCTTGACGGATGATGAAGCGGAGAGCCCGTTCCACCATGGTGCGGAGACCTTCGGCCGAAAGAGGTCCGTAGCTCTCGAGGGCTGCGGCCAGGAGGACGGGGAAGGCCGCTTCGTCGAGCTGGAGCCCCTGCCAGTAGGGCTTCCCCCCGAGCCACTGGTTCTGGAGCCAGTGTCCGTCTTCCTGCTGCGTGGCCATGAGATACGACAGGATCCTGTGGACGGTTCCGGTGTCTCCCATGGCCAGAAAGGCGCCGGCGCTCTCGGAGAGGTCCCGGCTCCAGACCAGATGGTAGCCTCCCCGGCTGTCGGAGGCCTCCCCCCACGGGATGGAGAGGCTGGCGATCAGCGCCCCGGGAAAGCTCTTGTCCTCGTGGACCCGGAGGACCATGGCCGAGGTCCGGTACATCCGCGCGAGGGTCTCCGGAAGCCCCGAAGGAAGGCGGAGGCTCTCCTGCCATGTCTTCCACAGGGCCACCTGCTCCTCCCACTGGCGCCCGAAGCCTTCCATGAGGGCGGAGAAGGCGAGCGTCGAGGCGGCCTCCCAGCTGCTCGAAAAGGCCAGGGCCAGGGTTCCGGAAGAGGAGGCCTCCGCCATGAGGGCGACCTCGCCGGGACCGGCCTCCTCGTATTTCCACGCCATCCGCCCGTTCTTGTGGAAGTCCTGCCAGCCGTCGCTTTCTCCGATCTCGCCGCAGGACGACCGGAGAAAAAGATCCCCTCCGTCGGAACGCATACCCGCCAGAGAGAGGGCGAAGGGCCCCTGGAAGGCCGCCAGGACCCTCCGTCCGCGCCAGGGGGCACACAGGGCGCTGTTGTCCAGGGCCTCTCCCCCGAGGCGGGCCGAAAGCAGGGGGTAGAGACGAAGGCCCGATTCCCCCGAGAGGCGGTAATCCACCAGAACCACGTCCCGGCTGGGGGAGGCCACGATTTTGAGCTTGAGACGGAACCGCTCGTGTTCGTGGGTGATCTCGACGGCAGGAATGCCCTCTCCGGCCAGAGTCATCTCGTAGCGGCCGTTGGCCCGGACCTCCGACCAGAATCCCCGGTCGTCGGCCACAATGAATCCCAGGTCCCGGATCTGCGGGATGTCGATCCGGGGGGAATAGACCTCGGTCAGGATCCCTCCCGCCAGGGTGAACCAGATCCGGGACGGTCCCAGGGAGCCTCCCACCATGTCCTTTCTGGCGGAACTCCAGACCGGCCGCGAATACGGTGCTTTCGGTGCTCTCACGCCCTCCTCCTTTCTCCGACGCCATTGTCCTGCGCGCCTTCCGGCCTTTGCATTCTCCCACGGGAGACAGGAGGGCACAACCAAAGGTTCCGGAAGATTCTTTCAGCCTCTTCCGGTTATTTCCAGTTCCGTTCTCCTTGTTGCCCCTTCGGCTTTTCTGCTATCCTCGAAAACATTCGATCCTTCCCTCCGACCCAAGGAGTGTCCATGCACGTCTTTCTGGTCCGTCACGGCGCCACCGAATGGTCGGTCTCCGGCCGTCACACCGGGCGGACCGACCTGCCCCTCACCCCCCGGGGAGAGGCCGAGGCGAGGCACCTGGCCCCCCTTCTCCACTCCCTTGCCCCCCGGATCGTTCTGTCGAGCCCCCTTTCAAGGGCCCGCCGGACCGCCGAGCTTGCGGGCTTCGGAGAATGCCTGCGCCTCGACCCCGATCTGGCGGAGTGGGACTATGGGCTCTACGAGGGACGGACCACCCTCGAGATCTGCCGGGACAGTCCCGGCTGGGATCTCTTCCGGGACGGAGCCCCCCGGGGCGAATCCCTGGAGGATGTGACCCGGCGCGTCCGGCGGGTTCTTGGAAGGCTCGAGGAAAACGGAGAAGACGCCCTCCTCTTCGCCCATGGCCATCTTCTCCGGGTTCTCGTCGCCAACTGGCTTCGCCTCCCTTCGGACAGCGCCCGGCACTTTGCCATCGAAACCTGCTCGCTCACCATCCTGGGAAACGAGCACTCCTGGCCCGCCCTCCTCGCCTTGAACCGGAAGCCTGTCGACGAGATCCCCGACAACAATTTCCGAAGCCAAAGGAGTCCCGCATGACCCGCCCCGATCCCGTTCGCGTGACCGAACTTCCCGCATGGAAAGCCCTGGCAGTTCACTCCCGGGAGATCGAACGACGCTCGCTCCGGAGCCTCTTCGCGGAAGACCCCGACCGGGCATGGCGTCTCTCGGCCGAGGGAGGGGGTCTCTTCCTCGACTATTCGAAGAATCTCATCACAAAAGACATTTTGGATCTTTTGGTCGAGCTCGCCCGGCAATGCCATCTCACCGACCATATCGAAACGATGTTTCGGGGAGAGCACATCAACCGGACGGAAAACCGGGCCGTCCTCCATGTCGCCCTCCGCATGCCGCGGGACCGGACGCTGGTCGTGGACGGAACGGACGTGGTCCGGGAGGTCCACGCCGTCCTGGACCGCATGGAGGACTTCTCCCGCCGGGTCCGGGACGGCACCTTCAGGGGGGCCACGGGGAAACCCGTCAGGAACGTCGTCAATATCGGAATCGGAGGGTCGGATCTCGGGCCGGTCATGGCCTACGAAGCCCTCCGCTCCTTCTCCGACCGGAGCCGGACCTTCCGCTTCGTCTCGAACATCGACGGAACCGATTTCGTCGAGGCCACCCGCGACCTCGATCCCGAAGAGACCCTGTTTATCGTCTCATCCAAGACCTTCACGACGCTCGAGACCATGACCAACGCCCGGACGGCCCGGGAATGGCTCCTGGCCCGCCTCGAATCCCCGGACGCGGTGAAGCACCACTTCGTGGCCGTCTCCACCAATGCCGACGAAGTCCGGAAGTTCGGGATCGACACCGGCAACATGTTCGGCTTCTGGGACTGGGTCGGGGGCCGCTATTCGATGGACTCGGCCATCGGGCTCTCCACGATGATCGCCATCGGACCCGAAAACTTCCGGGAGATGCTCGCGGGGTTCCATGCGATGGACGAACACTTCCGCATCACGCCGCTCGAAGCGAATCTCCCGGCGCTCATGGGCCTCCTCGTGGTCTGGTACACCAACTTCCTCGGAGCCCAGACCGTCGCGGTCCTGCCTTACGACCAGTATCTCAAGCGATTCCCGGCCTACCTCCAGCAGCTCACCATGGAGTCGAACGGAAAGCATGTCCGGATCGACGGCTCCCCCGTCGACACCACCACCGGTCCCATTTACTGGGGAGAGCCGGGAACCAACGGCCAGCACTCTTTCTACCAGCTCATCCACCAGGGAACCCGGCTGATCCCCATCGACTTCATCGGCTTCGCCCGTCCCCGAACCCCCCTGGGCCCCCATCACGACATCCTGATGGCCAACCTCTTCGCCCAGGGGGAAGCCCTGGCCTTCGGAAAGACGGCGGACGAGGTCAGGTCCTCCGGCGTTCCCGAATTCCAGGTCCCCCACCGGACCTTCGAGGGAAACCGCCCGAGCAACACCATCCTGGCGGAGACCCTTTCCCCCCGGACCCTCGGGGCGCTGGTGGCCCTTTACGAGCACAGCGTCTTTACGCAGGGGATCGTCTGGGGGATCGACTCCTTCGACCAGTGGGGGGTGGAGCTCGGGAAGGTGATGGCGGTCCGGATCATCGAGGAGCTTTCCGGAAAGAAGACGGACGGACCTCCCCACGACACCAGCACCTCGGCGCTGATCCGGCGCTACCGGACCATGCGCGAAGGAGGAGAGGAAAAGGGAAGGGGCTGACGGGCGGAAGTCCTGCTCAGCAGGCGCCCTTCTTCCGCCCCTTCGGAGGGGGAGGAGAAAGACAGTCTTCCGGGGGCGGGCCTCCTCCGGAATGTTTGCAGCAGTTCTCCGTCAGGTAGGCGATGACCTCCTCGACGCCTCCGATTCTGGCCCGATAGCGCAGAAAGCGCCCCTCGGGCGTGACCGAAAGGAGTCCCGCCTGGGTCATGGCCTTCAGATGGAAGGAGAGATTGGTCGGGGGGATCCCGACGGTCCCGGAGATCTCTCCGGCCACGAGACCGGAGGGTTCGTGCGTCACGAGAAGCCGAAAGATCTCGAGACGGATCCCGGACGACAGGGCCTCTAAAATCCCGAGAATGCGTTTTTCCGTCCGGGGGTCGGGACCGGATTTCTTCTCAGACACGGCTCCTCCTTTTTTCAGGTTGGTCCTTATATATTACCACCTTTCCACCGCTTCAGCCTTCAGGAAACAAGTCCTCCTCCCGTCCCTCTTCCCGGAGACCTCCCGTCTTTCGCAAAAGCCCGAACAATTCGCGGACTCCCACAGGTTCCCGCTCCAGGAGTGGAACCACCGCGACCCGGGCCGCATGTCCCTCCAGAACCTTCCGGATCTCCGCTTCCTCCTTCCTGGCCCGGGACCGGAGAAGGGAGGAGGTCGGACGGGCCGCCGCGACGCTGGCATTGACCACCCATCCCCAGGGCTCGATCCCGGCACGCCGGAGCTCGGAGGCGAGTTCCCCGGCCTCCATAACGGGGGTCGGTTCCCCCAGAGTGACGATCAAAACCCGGCTCCGCCAGGGATTCCGGAGATCCGCCAAGGGCGTCCGGACCGTTTCCTCGTCCCTTCCCATATGCCGGACAACCTCGGAATGGTAGGCGCCGACCGCGTCGAGGAGAAGCAAGGTGTGGCCGGTCGGGGCGGTATCGACCACGACGAAGGATCGCTCCGACTCCCGGACGACCCGCGAGAAGGCCTGGAAGACCGCCACCTCTTCCGTGCAGGGTGAGCGCAGGTCCTCTTCGAGAAGGGCCCGTCCCTCGGCATCGAGGCTCTTTCCCCGACTCTCCAGCACCCGGTCGCGATAGCGGGCTGTCTCAACGCGGGGGTCGATCCGGCTCACGACGAGCCCCGGATAGGTCCCCGACAGCGTGGATTCGAGGTGGGCCGCCGGGTCGGTGGTCGTCAGATGAACCGGAAGGCCCCTTGCGGCGATGGCGAGCGCGATGGCGGCGGCCAGGGTCGTCTTCCCGGTCCCTCCCTTGCCCATCAGCATCACCAAAGCCGGCCCGGAGGAGACGATCCCGTCCACGAGGGCGGAGAGAGGCGGCAGGGGAACACTGGATGGTTCCTGCGGGATATCTGGCCGGCCGGAGGCCAAGGGTTCCAGGAGATTTTCCAGGGCCGGAAGGCCCACCATGTTTTCGGGACGGAGGGGAAGCATGTCCCGGGGGAGATCCCGGAGATTCTCCGGAAGCTCTTCCAATGCCCGGCGTTCCCGAAGAACGATCGCCTCTGCCAGGGGATCTCCCTCCGTGGCCTCCGGGGGAAAGACGCCGTTTAATACCAGGGCCAGATTGTCGATCCCGATCCTCCGGAGCTCCTCCCGGGTCCCTGTGACTTCGGACAGGGTGGACCCCTGGAGCCGGGCGACCAGGACGAGACGCGTCAGGGCGGGGTCCGACAGCGTCGCTACCGCCTGCCGGTACTGATCCCGCTGTCTCTCCAGCCCCGCCAGAGGGCCGAGGCAGGAGGCGTCGCCCTTGCCCTCCTCCAGAAATCGGCTCCAGGCGCCCGGAAGAGAAAGGAGACGGATCGTGTGGCCGGTGGGCGCCGTGTCGAAGAGGACATGGTCGTACTCCGATCGGATCTGCTCCCTCACAAGGAGCTCCGTAAAGGAGTCGAAGGCCGCGATTTCAGTGGTGCAGGCGCCCGAGAGCTGTTCGGAAATTCTGTTCACGACCGATTCGGGAAGCTTGCCCCGGACGGGGCCGATGACCCTTTCCCGGTAGAGGGCGGCCGCCTCCCGGGGATCGATCTCGAGGGCCGAGAGGCCCGGAACTGCGGGGACGAGCACCGTCCTGTGGCCGATGGAAACCCCGAAGACCTGTCCGATGTTGGAGGCCGGGTCGGTGCTGACAATCAGCACCTTTTTTCCCGATCGGGCAAGCAAGACGGCGGAGGCGCAGGCGATCGAGGTCTTGCCGACTCCTCCTTTTCCCGTAAAAAAAATATAAGAGGGAGCATTTTCAAGGAACTTCATGAAGATCTCCTCTCCCGTTAGCAGCAGGTTGTCTTGCCCTCGGAAGGGGGGCGCAAGCCTTCGTCTCCGGAGGTCTGGACCACGGGAAGAGGAGTCCCGGTGGACCGGCCATCAAAAATCCCTTCTGCCACCCGATCGAATTTTTCATCCGCGGTCGTCCGGACCTTTTTGGCGAGCCTCACGGCCTCGGCGATCTCCTCGGCGCTGACCCCGAGGGCGATCGCACGGTCGCGGTGAAGCCGGAAGCAAGAGTCGCAACGGGCCGACACGGCGGCTCCGATCGCCACCAGCTCCGCCACTGCCGCCGTAAAATGGGAGGGGGCCGGAGAAAGTCCCAACTCCCGCTCCATCTCCTCCCGGGAGGGATAATGGCCCTTCGCGAGGATTCTTGCCCCCGACAGGACGATCGGAAGAGCCTTTTCCCCCTCTCTTTCGAGAATCTCCGCCACAAGAGCGGTCTGGACAAAACGAAGCGGTTCCTGGGAGAGATTGAAGCGCTCGACCGTCCCCCCCTTCTTCCGGATGGCCTCCACGTCGGCGGAAAACCGGACCAGCTCCTGATCCACCGACACACCGCAAACGCCGCTGGCGCAGCACAGGGCCGGGTCAAAAACCTGAATCGTCGTCATCCTCTGCGCGCATTGGAAACCTCGCCATTCACGGCGGGGAGGAATGCGCTCTCCTTTCTGTTGGTCGTTACCAATGAATACCCGTAGCCGTCGGCTCTCTGAAGAAGCCGGCAGACCGTGTGGGGAATCCCCTGAACCAGTCCCGATCCGGTTTGGAGGTTGAAACTCCCCGAAGCCCGGACAGCCACCCGTCCGACATAGGTGCCGATCTTCTTGCCCGTCCTCACAACAGCCCG
>JAMCWM010000017.1 GCA_023481175.1 Nitrospirota bacterium | reverse complement strand
TATTGGAGCATCCGATTCCTTCCAGGAATCAGAGTGCAGACAGGCCAGGATAGCGGACAGCCGATCGCAAGGAAGACGAACACAAAAGAACTCCTGTCGGAGATTCACGGGAGAGTCTTGTCCCGGGAACTCGGCATCGGGAGCGGGGGTCCCACTCCAGAGAGGCTGGCAATCTGAGCTCGACGGAAAAATGGCTATCCTAAGCCGCTTGGCTTATTGAGAATTTTGCCACCCCGATACAAAAAGGGCACGCGCTCCAGGGGGGCTTGACTTCTCACCCGGACCATATATTCCTCCGTAATCTCGGGCGCCTTCGGCCGATGGAATTTGTCCTGAAGCCCCACCGCCACTCCCGCCGCGAGCGCCTTGTCGAGGCATTTATAAATGGTGGGACGAGACAGACCCAGTTCCTGATGGATGGCCTGGATCGTCTTTCCCTCGGCATAGCGCAACAGGATCTTCGCCCGTTCAGTTTCTCGTTTCGGGGCTGTCCGGGATTGGGAGAGGGTCACCAACTGCTCCCTTTCGTCAAGTTTCAGAATCAACGGTGCGCGATGGGTGGTCCGGGCCATCCTTCCCTCCTGCAATTCCGTGATCTTACCAAAGGTTGTCACGGATATCGTACTAAGGGAAGACATATATGTAAATATTTTTTAGTTACAAACTACTAGTCAGTAAGGCTTCTCTCTGTGTAATCATTATCTCACGGGCATGTGGAGTTTAACCTTTCCCGGCTGCTCTTTTTCCCACACTTTTTCGCCATGGGTTCCGTAAAGGAGTTGGTATGTTTTTCTGTTAGCGAAGTCGTGCCTTGGGAACGATCCTTTGAGGAGGAAACCATGTCAATCGAAACGAAATGCCCGTTCAACCATATCACCGGCCTCGGAAGGACGAACCGGGACTGGTGGCCGAAACAACTGCGGCTGGAACTGCTGCACCAACAATCCTCAAAGTCTAATCCGATGGGCAAGGAATTCGACTACGCGAAGGCATTCAAGAGCCTCGACTACAAGGCGCTGAAGAAGGACCTGGTCAACCTGATGACCGACTCGCAGGATTGGTGGCCGGCGGATTTCGGCCACTACGGACCTCTGTTCATTCGCATGGCATGGCACGCCGCCGGAACCTACCGCGTAGCTGACGGCCGAGGAGGCGGCGGTCGGGGACAGCAGCGCTTCGCCCCGCTCAACAGCTGGCCCGACAATGTCAATCTCGACAAGGCGCGAAGGCTGCTGTGGCCGATCAAGCAGAAGTACGGCCGGGCCATCTCCTGGGCCGACCTCATCATTCTCGCCGGCAACGTCGCGCTGGAGTCTATGGGCTTCAGGACCTTCGGCTTCGGTGGGGGGCGTGCGGACGTCTGGGAGCCGGACGAGGACGTGAACTGGGGTGACGAGATCGAGTGGCTGGGTGCCGATAAGCGCTTCAGCGGCGAGCGCGATCTGCATCCGCCGTTCGGCGCCACCCACATGGGCCTTATTTACGTCAACCCGGAGGGACCGAACGCCAGCGGAGATTATCTCGCTGCCGCCAAGGATATCCGTGCCACCTTCGGCCGCATGGCGATGAACGACGAGGAGACCGTCGCCCTTATCGCCGGTGGCCATACCTTCGGCAAGTGCCATGGCGCCGCCCCTGAATCGCATAAAGGGCCAGAGCCGGAAGCCGCGCCGCTGGAAGTGCAGGGGCTGGGCTGGATGAGCGACTATGGCACGGGGTACGGTGCCGACACGATCTCCAGCGGCCTCGAAGTGACCTGGACCCAGACCCCGGCGCTGTGGAGCAACAACTTCCTAGAGAACCTGTTCAGGTACGAATGGGAACTGACCAACTCGCCCGCTGGTGCCAAGCAGTGGGTTGCCAAGAACGCGCCGGAGATCGTTCCCGATGCGCACGATCCGAAGAAGAAACACAAGCCGACCATGCTGACGACCGACCTGACGCTGCGCTTCGATCCGGAATTCGGGAAGATCTCGCGCAGGTTCCTCGACGACCCGCAGACCTTTGCCGATGCCTTCGCGCGTGCTTGGTTCAAGCTGACTCACCGCGACATGGGCCCTCGCTCTCGCTATCTCGGCCCAGAGGTTCCTGCCGAAGAGCTCATCTGGCAGGACCCGATTCCCGCAGTCAACCATAAATTGATCGATGAGAAGGACATTGCTTCACTCAAGGCCAAAATCCTTGCTTCGAGGTTGTCTCTTTCCCAACTGGTTTCGACCGCCTGGGCGTCTGCCTCGACATTTCGTGGCTCCGACAAGCGAGGCGGTGCGAACGGCGCGCGCATTCGTCTCACGCCGCAGAAGGATTGGGAAGCCAACGGGCCGGCCGAGTTGGCGAAAGTGCTGAAGACCTTGGAGGGCATCCAGAGCAAGTTTAACAAATCGGCCTCCGGCGGCAAGAAGGTCTCGCTCGCGGACCTGATCGTTCTTGCCGGTTGCACAGCCGTCGAGGTAGCTGCTAAGAAGGCTGGCGTTGAGGTGAACGTTCCCTTCTCACTAGGGCGCATGGATGCCTCGCAGGAGCAAACTGATGTGGATTCGTTGGCCGTACTGGAGCCGATTGCGGATGGCTTCCGCAACTACGTCCGCAAGGGACTCGAGGGATCGGCGGCTGAACTTCTGGTGGACAAAGCGCAGTTGCTGACGCTGACCGCCCCTGAGATGACGGTCCTGATCGGCGGCTTGCGCTCTCTGAATGCGAACGTCGGCCACTCCAAGCACGGTGTATTCACCAAGCGGAACGAAACATTGAGCAATGATTTCTTCGTCAATCTCCTCGACATGAACACGAAGTGGCAGAAGTCCGCAACCTCCGAAAGCGTGCTGGAGGGAAGCGACCGGAAAACGGGCAAGCTCAAGTGGACTGCCACCATCGTTGATCTGGTCTTCGGTTCTAACTCCCAACTCCGGGCTCTGGCTGAAGTCTATGCAAGCGCGGACGCGCAGGAGAAGTTCGTGCGGGACTTTGTAGCGGCGTGGAATAAGGTGATGAACCTTGATCGTTTCGACCTTGCGTGATCGGAGAGGAAAGGTCTTATAATTCTATTTTTGCATTCAAAAGGATACTATTAACAATCCAAGGCCAGCCAGAGAGGCGCGAAACAGATTCACGCTGTTCTGAAAATATCTCCAGTCCTTTCTTGACTTTAGGAAGCATAAAATAATTACTTGAACTATTTAAGACGTGGGTATATCCTTGGTGCATGGAAACGGATGCATTGATTGCGGCCCGACATCAAGCCCTCGAAGGGATTCTCGACGAGCGTCAAAGGCGACTGCATGCGGCGGTGGAAGCCAAGCTTCTGGGGCATGGTGGCGTCAAGCGTGTGAGTCAGGCCACCGGGGTGGCGCGGGGGTCCATCCTGGCCGGAATCAAGGAACTCGAGTCCCCACAGCGGGTATTGCCGGAGGAACCGCGCCGGGTCAGGCGGGCCGGCGCAGGGCGCAAGAAGCTGACGGATCGGGATCCGGCCGTGCGAGAGGCGTTGGAACGATTGGTGGAGCCCGCAACCAGAGGGGATCCGCAGTCGCCGCTGCGCTGGACGTGCAAGAGCCTGATGCAACTGGCACGTGAACTGGGCGAGCAGGGGCATGCGATCAGTCATGTTTCGGTGGGCGTTTTGCTCAAGGAGATGGGCTACAGCCTGCAAGGCAATCGCAAGACGCTGGAGGGGGCGAGCCACCCGGACCGCAATGCCCAGTTCGAATACATCAACGACAAGACACAAGCGGCCTTGAGTGCGGGGCAGCCCGTGATTTCCGTGGACACCAAGAAGAAGGAGCTGGTCGGTCCCTACAAGAATGGCGGCAAGGAGTGGCGCCCTCAAGGCGAGCCCGAACCAGTCAAGGTCCATGACTTTGTAGACGAAGAATTGGGGCGGGCCAATCCGTATGGCGTCTACGATCTCGCAAACAACGCCGGCTGGGTCAGCGTGGGCACCGATCACGATACCGCAAGCTTTGCCGTGGCGACGATTCGGCGCTGGTGGTTTGCCATGGGCCAGGCCGTCTATCCTGCGGCCAGGGAGCTGATGATCATGGCTGATGGCGGCGGCAGCAACGGCTCACGGGTGCGACTGTGGAAGCTGGAGTTGCAACGACTCGCCGATGAACTGGATATGCCGATCCGGGTGAGCCACTTCCCGCCTGGCACGAGCAAGTGGAACAAGATCGAGCATCGCCTGTTTTCGTACATCAGCCTGAATTGGCGTGGTCAACCCTTGGTAAGCCACGAAGTCATCGTCAATTTGATCGCTGCCACCACAACCCGCAAAGGGTTGAAGGTGCAAGCCGAAATCGATTCGGCCCTTTATCCGAAGGGCGTCAAGGTGACTGACACAGAATTCGCCACCATCCGGATTGCCCGCGATGACTTCCATGGCGAGTGGAACTATGTTATTTCGCCGAACCGATAAAGGTTCACGTTATTTATTTATGACTCCTTATCGACGACCGCGTCAAGCGTGCCGAACACACGGTTTGCACAGAATTTCTCGCGGAGCTCGTGCCAGAGAATCTCCGTCGGGTTGAGTTCCGGCGAATAGGGGGGAAGGCAGACCAGCTGGATATTGTTGTCTGGCACGACCAACCCCTTGGCCCGATGGGGGGACGCCCCATCGAGAACCATGACGACCTCACGGTTCGGGTGAGACTCTCCCACCTGACCCAGACATGTTCCCATGAGGTCGGTATTCATGGCGTCGGCGACCATCCAGTCCAGAGTTCCCTCTTGAGGGCCAAGGGCGGCACAGACATAGCGGAAATCCCGGACAAGGGCTTTCAGGACCGTGGGACGGAAGGGGCGGGGAGCCCAGCATCGGGATGGATCGCTCATACGTCCGAATCGGGCTTCGTCCTGGAAAAGAAGCAAAAAGGGTTATTGTCTCTTCCAATCAGCTTTTCCTTGAGGATTTCCGGGAGTTTTTTTAAAATCCTCTTGTATTTCCGGCTTCGCCTTGGGAGGCCGGGTATCGGGTGTGACCTTGCGCCATCCATGCCGGCTCAGAAGCCGGTAAACGGTTGAACGGGGAACCGTCTTTCCGACCCGTTCTTCGTAGGCCGCATGAATGGGAGGGACGACCAGGACCCCTCCGGTTTTCGCCTGCTCAAGCCAGGGAGCCAGGAAGGACTTCTCCTCTTCCAGACTCAGGAGTTCGCGATGCCGACCGCCCCGAAGGTCTTTGTCGGCGAAGGTGGTTCCTCCGTGCTCCCGGAACTCCCGGCGCATGACACAGACCTGGTTACGCCCAATCCCCAGGATCCGGGCGGTGGTCTCCATCGAGGCTCCGGTCAGGGCCGGAATCAGGAGGGCCTGTCCCTGCCGGAGTTGCTGAATCGTCTTGGCCGAGCTGACAAGACGGAGGGCTTCGTCAATCTCGCGTTCTTCGTAGGTTGCGGTGCGGGCCATGGCTCCTCCTTCGGAAGGGTTCATGGTCCAATTGTATAATGGTACTATTTTGATTGCAACATAGAATTAGCAGTTGATGAAAGAGGTGGGTCAATATCGTGAAGTAGGTGGGTCAGAATCGTGAAATCCGACAATTTCAGTCTGACGGACTTCGATCAAAATGAAAAGCCGAAAGTCCTATCAGAGAGTGTCGGAGAGGAAGACACCAAAAGAAGCGGATGAAAAAGGATTTCCTGTTTCGGACTCTTGCCAGCAGAAATCGTTATTTCGAGGAGCCCGTTTTTCCGAGGGAGTCCAGTTTCTTTCCCACCCAGTCTCCGCTTTTCCGAATAGCCTCTGCCGCCCCGGCGGTGACCCGCTGGACCTTCTGATGAAAGTCATCGCTTTTGAGGTACTCTCCCGTCTTGTGGAGTCCCTTTTCGACGGACTTCGACAGGTTTTTTCCCGCCTCCTGGGCCTTCTCGGAAAAATCTTCCGAAGCCTGGGACGCCGGGGGGGAGGAGAGGGTATCCAGCCCGAGAAGCCAGGCAACCAGCAGACAAAAAACCAACGAGGCTTTTCTCTTTCCGATCGGCATGAAAAAATCCTTCCTTTCTCTTGTAATTCCGCGAATCCCTCCTGCCCGCCTCCCTTTGGCCTTCGACGTTCCGGACCGGAAGCCGTCTCCGGGGCGGATGGCAGGCCGTTTTCCGGGCCCTTCAGCTTTTCCGGAAAAAACGCAGGGCATCCCGGGGAGTTTCGTTGTCGATGGCCACGGCATGGATGGCCTTGCACAGGCTCACGGCCTCCTCGAGGGAGCGCTGGTGGACATTGCGACCGGTCGCGCACCCGACGGTTCCTCCCTCATGGATCTGCTCATGGAGCCGGGAGAGAAAAGCCTCCGGGGTGGTCTCCGGTCCTCCGGCGCAGATTACCCCCGTCCTTCCGGCGGCCCTGACGGCTTCCGAGAGAAGATGCCCCTCCGGTGTCCCTTCAGGGGAAAGGGGGGGATTGACCTTCACAAAATCCGCCCCGAGACAGGCGGCGACGCCGGCGGCCCCGGCCACGAGATGGGGGTCCTGCTCCCGGGTGACGGCCTTGCCGCGGGGATAGGACCAGATGACCGTGGTCAGCCCCATCCTGTGGGCGTCAACGATCAGACGGGAGGCCTCGGTCAGCATTTCGGCCTCGAAGTCGCTTCCGGGATAGAGCGTGTATCCCACCCCCACGATCCGGAGGCCGGAGGACTGGACGAATCCGGCGACCTGCTCCATCGTCTGCCACTGGCGGGAAACCGGGTCGCGCTGGGCCGTCTTGACCAGATGGCTCTTTGAATTGAGCTTGACCAGGTAAGGGATATCGGGATAGCTCGCGCCGTAACGGGCAATCAGCCCGAGCTGGGTGGCGAAACAGCCGATCGGCGAGGCGGCGGCGATCCGGAACAGATGCTCCGGGGAGGCGTCCTCGGGATCGATCCCCTGGCCATAAAAGTCGTCGTTCAGGTGTTCGACCTTCTGGTCTCCCGCCATCAGAAAGAGACGTCCGCGGTTTCGGGTCATCAGCCGGTAATTTTCGGTCCAGGTGTTCCGGCGGTCCGCCGGGACATCCAGAGGGGCCTTCACGGTCGTTCCATCCATCCGATCCTCCCAGGTTGAAAAGGAAAACGCCCTCGACACGCCTCCGGTTTGGGGGGGGGAGAGGTCAGGCGGCAAGGACCTGAATGGGGGCGTCTCCCGTCAGCTCTCGCCGGAAGACTCAGAAAAGTCTTCAAACCGGCCCGCCCCGATGCCGGAGGCGGTCATTACCTCCGGGGAAACGACGGTGAGAAGCATCACCGTCCTCTTCCCATCGCCCCGGGTCGCACGGGAAGCATGGAACCCGCGGGGTCCTTTCCCGAGATCTTATCTATTGAACCTATAGTCCGTTGTCCGGATGCTGTCAAGCTAAAAAAAGTCACAAGCCCGAGAGTGCCCGAGAGTGTCTGGTCCGGACCGGAGGCGTCTTTCCCCCGCCTCCGGCCCCTGTTAGAATGAAAAGGCTCCCGACGAAAAAAACCTCCGCTTTCCGGGGGTCTCCTGGTCCGGAGTGTCCGGGCCTCCCGGGTCTTCCGGCCGCCGGAGTCCCAGACGGCACTCGACCGGCTCCTCACGGCAGGCGTGGCCTGCCCCCGTCTCGGACTGCGGAAACGGATTCCCCTCCGGGTTCGGGCGATTTCCCTCGCTTTGAGGGGTCCCTTGCGGACGGCCGGGGAGGAGACGGCCCGTTGTCCGTCAATGGCCCTCTCCTCAGGAGGACGCCTCCCCAACGGCCCGGAGAAGGAGTCGTATCCCGTCCAGGGCTCCCAGGGGAAGGGAGAAATCTCCCGGGCGGATGGTCCGCCAGTCCCGGGGATTGATCCGGACGAGGGGGGCCTGCTGGGCCTCCCCGAAGAGACGGACCGTGGGAATGGCGGTTCCCGCCCCGATTTCGATGACCACAGGGCGTGATACCGTCCGCCTCCAGGCCCGGAAGCGGTGCTCCTGGTCGCGCGTCCGGCTGTCGTTCCAGCCAAAGTCTCCGAACATGAGGATGTTGGGACGGGCCAGCCCCCCGCAATGGGGGCAGCGGGGGAGCGGGGAGAGAAGGCGTCCCGACCCGGCCTCGACGGCGGGCTCGATGTCGCTTGCGTTCCAGAGGGCATTTCGGCAGTTCTCGAGACACTGCAGGACATGGATCGAGCCGTGGCACTCGACGATCCGGTCTGCGGGGAATCCCGCGAGTTCGAACTGTCCGTCCACATTGCTCGTGAAGACAAAGGCTCCGCGGGGGTATCGGCCGGATAGCCCGTAAAGAAGTCCGAATCCCTCGTGGGGCCGGGTATGGCGGTAGAGCGCGAGACGGTGGCCATAAAATCCCCAGGCCAGGACGGGGTCGCGGTCGAAGCTGCGAGGATTGGCGATCTCCTCGAAGCGGATTCCCGCGCGCCCCAGGGCCGGGTAGGAGTTCCAGAAGCCTTCGGGTCCCCGAAAGTCGGGAAGTCCCGAATCGACCCCCATGCCGGCCCCGGCTGTCACGATCAGTCCATCGGCCTCTTTGAGCGTTTGTCCGAGGAGAAAAAGATCGTCTGGCTTCGTCATGGGGAACCCTTTCGTCTCCGGGGGAGGGGCTTGTCCGCCGAAAATTCGTGCGTGATGGAAGAATGAGGCCCGGCCCGTAAGCTCCGGGAGCCGGTGGGGGTCCTTTCCGGGGACATCGCCTCCGGCCTGATTATAGAACTTGAGAGAAGAAAAGGAAGGGAGGCTAGATGCCGGAAAAGAAAACCGAGGTCCTGTCCATCCGGAAGGGATGGGAGGAGGCGGCCCCGGCTTACCGGGAGGGTTTCGCCCTCCACCTTGAGGAGATCTCCCGCCATCTCTCAGAGATTCTTCCGGCCCCCCTTCCGACTCCGGTCCTCGATCTGGCCTGCGGGCCGGGGACGGCGATGGCGGCTCTGGACCGACGCCACAGTCCCCGGCCCTCCGTGGGGTGCGATTTCTCCCGCCGCATGCTGGGGTTTGCCCGGGAACGCATCCGGGGTAGCCACGGGGTGGTGGCGGACCAGGACCTTCTCCCCTTCGCCCCGGAGAGCTTCGGCACGGTGATCTCCTCCATGGGAACGATCTTCTCACGGAATCCCGAGGACCAGCTTCACGCGATCGCCCGCCTCCTGAAGCCCGGGGGCGTCTTCGCCTTCTCGGCCTGGGGGTCCCCCTCCGAAACGGCCATGGGCGCTGTCTCCCGAAGGATCGTCGAAAGCTGGCCCCACCCTTACGAAGGCGCGGTGCCCCCCCTTGAGTCGCCCTTCTCTCCCGGCCATAGCGCTTGGATCGACAGGGTGGCCGGGGAGTCGGGCTTCGAAATACGCGAGGTCTCCTCCCGCTGGCTTGTCTTTCGTTTCGATGACAGTTTTTCGGCGGCGAAGGCGATTCTGGGGACCGGCCGACTGGCCCTTCTTCTGGGAGGCCGCAAGGAGCTGGAGGAGGAGCTCCTCTCCCATGCCATGGGAGCCTTCGCGCCTCACCGGGATCCGAAGACGGGACGGATCGAAGTGGCCAACCGCTACCACCTTTTCCTTCTTTCCCGAAGGAGGCCGTGATATCCCGATTTTCCGTTGCCCCGGGCTCCGCTTCGTATTAAGGTGAAAGGATCATGCCCTTCTCATCCCTTCTTCTGACCCGGGACGCTCCGGGTCGCCGATGGTTCCTCCTCCTTGCCCTTTCTCTTCTTTTCTCCGGCCTCTTTGCCCTGGGAAGGCTTCCGGCGGCCCTTCTCATGGGTCCCATGGCGGCGGCGATCCTTCTCTCCCTCCGCGGTCTCACACTTCGGGTGCCGCCGCTCCTCCACCTCGTCTCCCAGGCTGTCATCGGAACGATGATCGCCCGCATCCTGACTCCGTCCATTCTGGGAACCTTCCGCTCGGACTGGCCCGTTTTGCTGGGCGTGGTGGTTTCGACGGTCTCTGCGGCAAGCGGCCTGGGATGGCTGATGGGTCGCCTCCGGATTCTTCCGGGGACGACCGCCATCTGGGGCCTCTCGCCGGGGGCTGCCTCCGTCATGATGGTGATGGCCGAAGCCTATGGAGCCGACGCCAGGCTGGTGGCCTTCATGCAGTACCTGCGGGTGGTGGTCGTCGTGATGTTGGCCTCCGTGGTCGTCCGGGTCTTTGTCCCGGGATCCGTTCTCCCCGGAAGCCCTCTTCCCTGGTTCGCGCCCCTCTCCTGGACCTCCTTCGGGGAGACGCTCCTTCTCATCGTCCTGGGGGGGATTCTGGGAAAGCTCTCGCGGATCCCGGCCGGGGCCATGCTGGTTCCGCTGTGTCTCGGGTTCCTTCTCCAGGCCGTGGGTGGGCTTTCGATCACCCTTCCTCCGTCCCTTCTCGCCGCAAGCTACACCATTCTTGGCTGGGGGATCGGTCTGGGGTTTACGCGCCCCATTCTGGTCCATGCCCTTCGGGCCCTTCCCCGGACCCTTCTGGCGATCCTTGCCCTTGTGCTCTTCTCCGGAGTCCTGGCCCTCCTCCTGGTCGGCCTCCTGGGGATGGATCCCCTGACCGCCTATCTGGCCACGAGTCCCGGCGGGATGGATTCGGTGGCGATCATTTCTGCTTCAAGCCCCCGGGTCGACATCTCCTTCGTCATGGCCCTCCAGACGATCCGTTTCCTGGTCGTCCTCCTGGCCGGCCCTCTCCTCTCCCGTTTTCTGGCCGACCGGATGGGTCCGGCCCCCCCGCGCCGTCTCGAAAAGAGTCTCGGGCCCGATCCCCTTCTCGAACGCATTCGGGAGGATGAGGATGAACTTGACTGAGATCGTCGCGGGAGCGACCGGAGATCCCCTGGCTGGCGTCGGGATGGGGAGATCCGCCTGACAGGACGCCTGCCGAAGCGGGTCAGGAAGGTGGAGGCAAGCGTCCTGGTCAAGAATCTCGGAGTCTCCTGGCGGTCGGGGGGCAGGGTGCGGGGCCGATAGGGCCCCCTTCTTCCGGATCTTAAGTCCGGTCTCCAGGGGGAGCGTTCCGATCCCCGGGGGGGGGAGTATGTCCGACGATTTGTTCCGGAGCGGTCCCGGGCGCCGGACCGGTTTGTCTCCCGACCCTGGAGGGTTTCGGAGGGATCCGGAAAAAATCCTGAGAGGTTTCCCGCCTCCTATCCGAGGCCGATCGAAAATCTGGAGTACTCTCGGAAAGAGGCTCTCCGGGCCTTTCGTCGTCTTCTCCCCCGGAGATGACAGGAGGCAGGGGTCACGTATTCCGGATTTCCTATTAAGAACGGACTATCTTTTTTTAAATTCTTGTTCTATTCTTTGCCTGAAGTCTCTTTCGGGATTTCAGGTTAACCAGAGAGTGGTCATTACAGGATTATCCCCCACCTTCTTCAAGGAGATGCTTCATGAACAAGACGGAGCTCATCGAAAAGGTCTCGAAATCATCAAAGCTGTCCAAAAAGGATGTGCATTCAGTGGTTGACGGATTTTTAAAGGCGATCGAAGGTTCCATGAAGAAGGGCGAAAAGGTGACCATCGTCGGGTTCGGAACCTTCGGGACCGTCCAGAGAAAGGCCCGTACCGGCCGGAACCCGAAGACGGGCAAGGAGATCCGGATTGCCGCCAAGACCGCTCCCAAGTTCTCGCCGGGAAAGGCCCTCCGAGAATCGGTGAACACCAAGGTCGCAAAGAAAAAGTAAGTCGTTTCACCCTGCAGGATATCGGGAGGGAGGCGGCCCGCCCGGGCTGGCTTTCTCCCGTTTTTTGTTTTCCCTGTCAGGCGTCTTTTCCGAAATTTTTCCTAGGACAACATAAAGGGCTCCCGTCCAGAGGATCGCGGGGAGGCTCACCCCGATCAGGCCGGCTTTCTCCGGGAAGAGCAGGGGAAATCCGTAATAGAAGAGAATCCCGGCGAGAAGGGCCGAAATTCCGGCCCGGTTGAATCCGCCTCGACCCCAGTAAGGGGAGGAGGCCGTGGGATCGAAAAGCGCCTCCCCTTTGAGCTTGCCCTTCCGGACAAAGAGAAAGTCCGTCAAAACGAGGCTCCACAGGGGAAGGAAGAGCCCTCCGATCATCGTGAGAAAGTCTGTGAAGTATCCGATGAAACTCGAAAAGAGAAGAGGAAGGAAGGCCGTTCCCACAGAAAGGAGGGAGACAATGATCAGGGATGAGCCCGGCCCCTCCCGGCGCACTTTCTCTCCCCGCAGGGAGAGAAGGGCCAGTCCTGCTCCGTAGAGGTTGCTCGAACTCACGCTGACGCAAGAGAGAAAGATGACGGAGAGGGCGACCCAGGACAACCCCAGCCGTGCCATCAGGCGGGAGGGATCGCTGTCCTCGGCAGAGAGGTGTCCGGTCAGAAGAGCCAGGCCGGCCACTGCCGCGGCCCCCACCAGGACAAACCAGGCCTGACCGATCCACAGCCCGAGCCAGGATCCCAGAAAGGCCCCCCGTCCCGTTTTAGAAAACCGGGAGAAATCCCCGATCTGGAGCCAGGTCCAGATATTGACGAAGGAGATGTCGAAGAGACGGACGGGACTCAGGGGGGGCGCCCCCTTCGCGTGAAAAGCCAGGAGATCCCTGAGCCTCCATTGGGAGAGGAGCTGCCAGGTCTCGATTCCTCCGAAAAAAAGCAGGAGGAGGGAGGCGATCCATTTGAGCCACCGGATCGCCCCGGCCCCGAGGGAGGCGGTGATCCCCTGGACCAGGGCGATGAGAAGGAGAAAGAGCACCAGGGGAAGGGAATGGCCGGAGAGGGAGTCCTGGGAATTCCCCTCCCAGATCCGGACGAGGGAGACCGCCCCGATGTAGGTCGTGACGGTGGTCCATCCGATTTGGACAAAGGTTTCGGCAACCCCCAGAAAGAGGGTTCCCCCTCTGACACCGAGCGCCGGAATCGCCAGGAGAACCGTCGTGGCCCCCGTCCTTCGGGCGATGAGGCCCAGAAGGGCCCAGGGAAGAATGATCAGGGGCGTCCAGAGGAAGGTGTTCCAGAGAAGGACCGGGAGCCCGGCCATGGCCAAGAGGCCGCCGAAGTACCAGCTCGAGGCATTGGCGCTGTCTCCGAACCAGTTCCAGAACAGGTCGAAAAATCCGTAGATCCGCTCCCGGGACGACAGCGGACGGATTCCCGCGTGGTCGGGGGACCATGACGAAAAAAATCCCACCCTTCCGCCCTCCAGTGGATACGATCGGACTTTCATGGCCGAAATGGGCACTTTTTCCGATTCTACCATCGTCTTGTCGGGCTAGTCAGGAAAAATCTCCCGGAATCCTGATCATGAAGAGGTCCGACAGTTTTTATGCGGGACACTCCTCTCTCGGCGAAGATCAACTTCGCGCATCTGTCGGGCCATGTGGCGGGGGGGAGGTTGAAAAAAATCAAGGAGTCTTCCGGATTTTCGCGGGCGGTTTGTGCGTGGTCGACGGTGCAGGCCGACCGGGTGTATCCATGGACGGGGTCGACCCCCTCGATCAGGTCGAAGGCCGGACGGGGCCCGGTGGTGATGAGCAGACCGTCACAGGTGTGAGTCGACTTGTCCATGAATCTCAGGGTGTTGGTCTTGGGATCGATGGCATCGGCCTTCTTGGCGATGAGGGCGATGCCCCTTTTTTGAGACAGGGCCGGATCGGGAAGGTCGTTTCCTTGCGTGTGCGCCATCCGACCGCGACCCGGGATTCGAAGGAACGCGCTGGAGATATTCGGCCGGGTTGAGCACGCTCACATGGACCTTGTCGCCCGGTTCCGAGTCGAGTTCATAGGCGGCGCATTCCACCGGGTCCGACCCCAAGGTCGACAACCTCTTTCGTAACGGGCTCCTTTTTCATTGCCAGGATATAAGATCGCAACACTGCCGGAACACTCCCGGGCCGAATGGGCGTGCGTCATGGTTCGGGGCGCGTGTCCGACTGTTTCCTGAGGATGGCCTCGTCCTCCTGGACCTCATACCAGAGGGCATGCATCACGGCGAGAAGAACGGCCATGGTGATTCCGATGAACCACGTGAAATACCACATTGGGGCGCCTCCTGTCGTTGTCGGGATCAGTACAGGGTGTGATCCTGCTCGTGGACCTGCTGTTCGGTGACTTTCCCGCGCATGACGCGGTAGCACCACCCGGTGTAGGCCAGGACCACCGGGGTGAGGAGGAGCGCCGCCCAGAACATGACGAGAAGGGTGAGGCGGCTCGATGTGCCGTCCCAGACCGTCAGGCTGCTGGAGGGGTCCAGGCTCGAGGTGAGAATGAAGGGAAAGAGGGAGACTGCGGCCGTCAGGATCACCGCCCCATTCGCCAGGGCCGACCCGATGAAGGCCACCAGGGGTTTTCCTCGCCGCATGGCCAGAAGGGCCAGAAAAATGCCGGCGATGACGAGGAAGGGAATGATCCACAGGATAGGGCGGGCCTCGTAGTTCCGGAGCCATCCGCCTGCGGTCCGGACCACGGTCTTGGCCAGGGGGTTGGGGAGGGCCCCGGGATCATCGCCCGAGACGATCCGGTATCCCGGGACGCCGCGTGCGATGGCGAGGCCCACGGCGGGAAAGAGGACGGCCAGAAGTCCTCCGGTCGCCGTGGCTGCCGTCCTGGCGCGCGCCTGGAGAAGGCCTTCCGTCCGGAGATTCAGGTAGGTGGCCCCATGGAACAGGATCATCAGGAGGCTGATCACTCCGGAGGCCAGGGTAAAGGGGGTGAAGAGGTCCAGGACGGTGAAGGAAAAGGAGGAATGGAGCTCGGGATCGAAGCGAAATCCCGTTCCTTCGAAAAGGTTGCCGAAGGCCACCCCGAAGACCAGGGGTGGCACGGCCCCCCCCGCAAAGAGGCCCCAGTCCCAGAAGCTCCTCCAGGAGGGATTCGCCAGCTTGCTCCGGTAGTCGAAGCCCACCGGCCGGAAGAACAGCGACCAGAGGACGAGGAGCATGGCGACGTAGAAGCCGGAAAAGGCCGTGGCGTAGACCATCGGCCAGGCGGCGAAGACAGCGCCTCCGGCCGTGATGAACCAGACCTGGTTCCCTTCCCAGTGGGCCCCGATGCTGTTCAGGAGGACCCGGCGTTCGGTGTCGTTTCGTCCGAGGAAGGGCAGGAGGGCGCCGACTCCCATATCGAAACCGTCCATGACGGCAAAGCCGATGAGAAGAACGACGACCAGAACCCACCAGAGAAATTTGAGGGTGGCGTAATCGAACATGAGGCGGCTCCTTCCTAGGATTTCGTAAGGACCTGGGCCGGAACAACCCGCTCTTCCCCCTCATAGCGGCCGGTATAAAGGCTTGCGGGGCCCAATCTGGCATACTTGAACATGAGGTATAGCTCGACGGCCAGAAGACCGGTGTAGAAGAGAGTGAATCCGGTCAGGGAAAAGATCAGGCTTCGGCTCGACAGGGTCGAGACGGAGTCCGAGGTGGGAAGGATGCCGTAGATCGACCAGGGTTGACGGCCGTATTCGGCGACGAACCATCCCAGTTCGCTTGCGAGGTAGGGCATGGGAATGAAATAGAGCGCCCAGCGGAGAAGCCATCGCTTCTTCTCGCACTCGTTCCGGCTTGAGACATAGAAGGCCAGGGCGAAGAGGGCCAGGAAGGAAAATCCCAGACCCACCATGAAGCGGAAGGTCCAGAAAAGAGGGGTGACCCGGGGAAGACTCTCCACGGCCGCCCGGTGGATGTCGGCCGGCGTGGCCTTGGCGATGTCCGGTACATATTGCTTCATCAGGAGTCCGAATCCCAGGTCGTCGGCGTTTTTTTCGAAGATGTCGAGGGCGGCCTTGTCTGCGCGGTTGGCCCGGTACCGGTCCAGGGCCAGCACGGCCTGGATCCCGTGTGAGATCCGGGTCTCGTTGTGCTTTTCGATCTCCCGGAGTCCGGGGATGGGAGTGTCGAAGGAGCGGGTGGCGATCAGTCCCAGGACATAGGGGATCTTGATGGAAAAGTCGTTCTTCATGTTCTTCTGGTCGGGGACGGAGATGATGTTGAAGGAGGCCGGAGCGGGCTCGGTCTTCCACATGGCCTCGATGGCCGCGATCTTGGTCTTCTGGCCGAGGTCGTCGAGATAGCCGGACTCGTCTCCCAGGATGATGACGCCTATGGTGGTGGCGAGACCGAAGGCGGCCGCGATTCTGAAGGAACGCTTGGCAAACTCGACGTTTCGTCCCTTGAGAAGATACCAGGAGCTGATGCCCAGGACGAAGAGCGAGGCGGTCACGTATCCCGCGCAGACGGTATGGACGAATTTCGCCTGGGCGACGGGATTGAGGAAGACCTCCCAGAAGCTGGTCATCTCCATCCGCATGGTGTCGGGGTCGAAGTGGGCGCCCACCGGGCGCTGCATCCAGCCGTTGGCGACCAGGATCCAGAGTGCGGACAGGTTGGTCCCCGTCGCGGTGAGAAAGGTGACCGCGAGATGGGCCGGCTTCGAAAGCCGGTCCCATCCGAAGAAGAAAAGTCCCACGAAGGTCGATTCGAGGAAGAAGGCCATCAGTCCTTCGATGGCCAGGGGGGCTCCGAAGATGTCTCCCACATAATGGGAATAGTAGGACCAGTTCGTCCCGAATTCGAACTCCATGGTCAGCCCCGTGGTGACCCCCAGGGCGAAATTGATCCCGAAAAGCTTTCCCCAGAAACGGGTCATGTCCTTGTAGATCACCTTGCCGGTCATGACATAGACCGTCTCCATGATCACGAGGAGATAGGTCAGCCCGAGGGTGAGGGGAACGAAAAGGAAGTGGTAGAGAGCGGTCACCGCGAACTGAAGCCTTGAGAGATCGACGAGGCTGCTGGAAACCATGAAGGACTCCTTCACGTCTGGGAGAGTGGCAAGACAGGATTCCCTTGGAAACGCAAGGGATGTGCCAGAGGGAAGATTCTCGCAAGTGTCTTCCTTGTAAGAATTCATGAAAAACGGGCCTGGATTTCTTGTCATCCGTGTCAGGCTCGGAATAGAATAATTGACATAAATGACAAAATAAGACGGGAGTTTCCCATGGCCATCAAGGCGAAGACCTCTCCCTCTCCGGGAAAAAGCCCGAAAATTGCCCTGGACGATCTTGTCGGGGCCTTTTCCGACCCGGCGATCGTGATCGGAGAAGATCATCGGATCCTGGCCGCGAACAAGGCCTATGCCGGGGCCTACGGGGCCTCCGTTCCCGAGATCGTGGGACGAAAGTGCCACGAAATCTCCCATCATTCGGCCATGCCCTGCGAGAAGAACGGAGAGGATTGCCCTCTGATCGAAGTCCGGAAGGGGAGCCACCATGCCCGGGCCTTCCATATCCACCATTCGCTCGGCGGGCGTCTTTTCGCCAACGTGGAAGTTTTTCCCGTTCCGCTTTCTGACGGTCAGACGCCCCTTTTTATCGAACGGATCCATCCCTCCGCCATCGGACATCCGGAACCGGGGGCCGACGGACTTGTCGGGGAGTCCCTTCCTTTTGCGCGCATGCTGGCCGACATTCACAAGGTGGCCCCCCAGTCCTCCACCGTTCTTCTCCTGGGAGAGACCGGAACGGGAAAGGAGCTGGTCTCCCAGGCCATCCACCAGCTTTCGCCGCGGGCCGACAAGCCCTTTGTGGCGGTCGACTGTTCCGGGCTTCCTGAAAATCTCATCGAGAGCGAGCTCTTTGGCCACGAGAAGGGGGCTTTCACCGGAGCCCATTCGCGAAAGACGGGCCTGGTCGAGACGGCCTCCGGCGGAACTCTCTTCCTGGACGAGATCGGGGAACTGCCGCTCTCCCTCCAGGCCAAACTCCTCCGTCTCCTTGAAACCAACGTCTACCGGAGGGTCGGGGGAATCGCCCCCCTGCGGGCCAATATCCGGCTCGTCTCGGCGACGCACCGGGACCTCCCCGCCATGGTGAAGGACCAGAGCTTCCGGCAGGATCTCTTCTACCGCCTCAACATCTTTCCGATCCGGCTTCCGCCGCTCAGGGAAAGGCTGGAGGATGTCCCGATCCTGACCGCCTCCATCCTCACCCGGCTCACGGGACGGGACCTCCCGGTCCGAAAGGACGCCATGCGGCTTCTCTCCTCCTATTCTTATCCGGGGAATATCCGCGAGCTCAGAAACATTCTCGAGCGGGCATGGATCCTCTCCGGCGGGGAGGAAATCACCCCCGCTCACCTGCCGGACCTCGTCGAAAATCGGCCCTCCTCGCCGCCCTCCTTCGGGGAGATCCTCCCGCTCGAGGTCATGGAGCAGCGGTATCTTGCCTGGGCGGTCTCCAAGGCAGGAAAGGATCTTCCGGAGCTTGCCCGGACTCTGGGCATCAGTCTCCGGACTCTTTACCGAAAGCTCTCCCCGCTCCGTCGGTCCGACGGGGACTCGAGTTGAGAGAGGATTTTCTGGTAAGATCGGTGCGTCTATGACAACACCGTCTCATTTTTCCGGAGCGCATGATGCCCGATGTGAACTTCTGGAACAGCCGCTATATCGAAAACAATCTCGGATGGGATCTCGGACGGGTCTCTCCGCCCTTCGTCCATCTTGTCGAATCGGGAAAGATCGCCCCGTACTCGACAATTCTGATCCCCGGTGCCGGTCGTGGCTGGGAGGCCATCTATCTGGCCCGGAAGGGGTACGAGGTGACCTGTGTCGACTTCGCTCCCGAAGCCATCGCCTCTGCCCGGCTGCTCTCGGAAAAGGAGGGAGTCAAGGTGACCTACCTCCAGGAAGACCTCTTCGAACTTGATCCGAGGCGCCACGGGGTTTACGACTATTTGCTCGAACAGACCTGTTTTTGCGCGATCGATCCCGTCCGCCGGCCCGAATACGTTCGCATGGCGATCCGCATGATCCGGCCGGGAGGGGAACTGGCAGGACTCTTCTATGTCCACGGAAGGGAAGGGGGGCCTCCCTGGACCACGACGGCCGAAGAGGTCCGGGATCTTTTCCGTTCCCGGTTCGACTTTGTCGAGTTTGCCGTCTCCGAACATTCCGTCGACTCCCGGAAAGGCGAGGAGATCCTGGCCCGGCTGAGAAGAAGGCCCTGACCGGATGCAGGATCTGGTTCTCGTCTCGGGCGGCGTCCGTTCGGGAAAGACGGCCTATGCCGAATCCCTCCTCCGTCACCGCCATCAGGAGTCCTGGTTCTACTGGGCCACGGGACGGGCACTGGATTCCGAGATGGAATCCCGGATCGCCGCCCACAAGAAATGTCGCCCTCCGGGCGTGGTGACGATCGAAGAGGGGTTTCGGGACCTTCTGGCCTCGGGGCGGCTCGCGGAGGAAGGGGATCTCCGGGAGAAGCCCCTGCTGATCGACAGTCTTGGTTTTTGTGTTCTGGAGCTTCTTGAGGAGGAGATCGAGCCCTGGATCGATCGCTTCTCCGCGGTTCTTTCCGGCCGGAGGGCCATGACGGTGATCGTGACCGACGAGGTGGGCCTGGGAGGCGTTGCCGGATCGGCCCTCGGACGCCGATTTGCCGACCGCATCGGGCTCTGGAACCAGCGTCTCTCCCGGGAAGCTGCCCAGGTCTGGGCCGTCATGATGGGATGTCCCCTGAGGCTCAGGTAGACCGGCAGCCCGCAATCCACGATTTAACGGGAGGTTTCGACGGTGACAAAGAAAATGACCCAGCCTCCGGCTCCGGGAGACGATTCCGGGACCGCCTCTCCCGGCCTTCATCCTCCCCTCTCGTGGTGGGCCCGGGAGATCAGGCCGGTGGACAGCGGGTTCGACGCCGCCATCCGCTACCGGATCGACCACCTGACGAAACCCCTGGGAAGCCTGGGCAGGATCGAGGAGGTGGCCTTCTGGTATGCCAGCCTTCACGGTTCGGACCGCCCTCCCGCTCCGAAGGGATTCTGCGCGGTCTTTGCGGCAGACCACGGCGTGACGGCGGAGGGCGTGTCGGCCTACCCCCAGTCGGTGACCCGGCAGATGGTCCTGAATTATCTGGCGGGAGGGGCGGCCATCAGCGTTCTCTCCCGCGTCCATGGCTTTGATCTGAAGATCGTGGATGTGGGGGTCAACGGAGATCTGGCGGGGCATCCCTCCCTCCTTCACCGGAAGGTGAGACATGGAACCCGGAACTTTGCCGTCGAACCGGCCATGATGCCCGAGGAAGGACTTCGGGCCATGGAAGCCGGCATGGAGTTGGCCGTCCTGGCCGCGGAGTCCGGGGCCACCCTTCTTCTGACCGGGGAGATGGGGATCGGCAACACCACGTCCGCCTCCGCCCTGGCCGCAGCCCTTCTCAGGCACCCGCCGGAGGATTTGACGGGATCGGGAACCGGGCTCACCCCGGAGGGGAAGCTCAGGAAGATCCGGGTCATCGATCAGGCCCTGGCCTCCTACCGCCCTCTCCTGGCATCGCCCCTGGACTGGCTGTTCGCCGTCGGCGGACTCGAGATCGCGGCCCTGGCCGGATTCATCATCGGAGGCGCCGTTCGGCGCATACCGGTGGTTCTGGACGGATTCATCACCGGGACCGCCGCCCTGGCCGCCGTCACCCTGATCCCGGAGGTTCGCCCATGGCTTATGGCAAGCCACATGAGCATGGAGCCGGGACATCGCCGCATTCTCGAACATCTGGGGCTCTCGCCCCTCCTCGCCCTCGATCTTCGCCTGGGAGAGGGATCGGGCGCGGCCCTGGCCTATCCCCTGGTGGTTTCGGCCGTCTCGCTCTACAATGACATGGCCACCTTCGAGGAGGCCCGGGTCTCCCAGGCCGGAGAGGGGTGAGGGCTCCGGAGGGACGGGACCGGTTTGTCGACCGTCTTCTCTTCGCCCTCGCCTTTCTGACGCGATTGCCTGTCCCGGCCCGGATCCACGAAGCCGGAATGCCCTCCTTCCTGGGGGCCATCCCCCTTCTTCTTTCGGGCCTTTTTCTGGGGGGGACCCTCGCCCTCGTCTCCTGGCTTCCCACATTTCTTCCCCGGCCGCCCTCTCCCTTCCTGCGGGCTCTCCTTCTCCTGTTCCTCTGGATCGCCCTGACGGGAGGTCTCCATCTCGATGGTGTGGCCGACATGACGGAATCGGCCCTGGCCCCGGTCTCTCCGGAGGAAAAACGACGGATCCGGAAAGACCCTCGCAAGGGGGTCTACGCCATCGTGGCCCTGAATCTTCTTATCCTCGGAAAATGGACCGGTCTCCTGCTGGCAAGGCCCGGGATGGTGGCCCTCTTTCTCGCACCCCTCCTGTCCCGCGGCTTCCTTCCCCTTGTTTTCCGCGCCCTTGCCCGGGGGCGATCCGAGCCTTCCGGAGGGTTGGGGCGTCTGCTTCTGGGCGAATCCCGGGGACCCGCCCTGGTCTCCGCTTTCCTCTCTCTCCTGATCGCCCTGGGGGCGGGAGGGCTTCGGGCCGCCGCCGCCTCCCTCCTTCTCCTCGGAGGCCTCACCCTGGTCGGAAATTTCCTTCTGAAACGGAGTGACGGACTTTCGGGAGACCTGGCCGGTTTTTTGATCGAATCGGGAGAGGTCGCCACCCTCCTTCTTCTGTCTTTCTGATTTGGATCAAGCCTGGCCGTCCGGAAAGGTCCCGGAAAGTCACCCCTTATGGTTGTAGTAAGAATCATATTTTGACATCCCTTTCTCTCCGGACTATTCTAATTTGGAAAAGGGGGCTCTTCGTCCGTGTCATACGACGACCCCCGTTCCTGGCCCGGCCCCTGCCAGGCCAGCGGTTTTCTCATGTTCCGGGAGCCCTTCATGACGCGTAAAGAAGCCTTGGTGGTGCTAGACAGGACCGAACCCGTCTCCGAAACCTGGAACAGGGTCCTGCTCGCTCGCGCCAACGATCGTCCAACGGCATGGGATTATGTCCAGAGGATTTTTTCAAATTTCGTCGAACTCCACGGCGACCGCTCCTTCCGGGACGATCCGTCGGTCCTGGCGGGCCTGGCCTCCCTGGATGGCCGAAGCGTCGCCATTGTGGCCCACTTCAAGGGAAAATCCTTCAAGGACAGGGTCCAGCGGAACTTCGGGATGGCCCATCCCGAAGGATACAGGAAGGCCCTTCGGGTCATGCGCCTGGCCGAGCAGTTCGGACTCCCGGTCATCTCCCTGATCGACACTCCGGGAGCCTATCCCGGCATCGAGGCCGAGGAGCGCGGACAGGTCGAAGCCATTGCCCGGAACATTCAGGAGATGTTCGAGATCACCGTTCCGATCGTCGCCACCGTCATCGGGGAGGGGGGAAGCGGCGGAGCCCTTGCGCTTGGTGTGGGGGACCGAGTTCTCATGATGGAAAACTCCATCTATTCGGTCATCTCCCCCGAAGCCTGTGCCGCCATCCTCTGGAACGATCCTTCCATGTCGGCCGAGGCGGCCTCCCAGCTTCGCATGACAGCGCGCCATCTCCATGGTTTGGGAATCGTTGACGAGATCATCCCCGAGCCGGAAGGCGGCGCCCAGAAGGATGTGGCGAAGATGAGCCAGTCCTTGAAGGCCGCACTCCTGAAGGCGCTCTCCGAAATCGAGGATCTTCCGCGTGAAGACCTTCTCTCAAGGCGCTACGAGAAATTTCACGGGATGGTCCGCTATCGTCTTCTGACCTGACTCCTCCCCCTCCGGACGGGTCTCGGAGGGGCCGTCTCCTCCTGCGTTTAAGCCTTCCCTTGATCGCGCCAGTTGAGATGATGTATCATTAGCCGGGAGTCTCAAGCTCCCTTCCGGTTAACCCTCATAACGGCGGTCCCATGCTTTCCTTGCTCCTGCAATCCTTCGGATATGGACTTCTTCACGGCATCCTTCCGGACGAACATACGTGGCCGATCACATTCAGTTATGCCATCGGGAACGCTTCCGGAAAAAAAGGCCTGAAGTCGGGACTTCTCTTCTCGCTCGCCTTCACTCTCCAGCGCTCGATCGGCTCGGAAATCTCCTATCTGCTTCTTTTTTCCTGGTTCACCAAGGAGTCGATCAACTCCTTCGTGAATATGGTTGTCGGCACCGTCATGCTCTGGGCGGGATGGCAGATCCACAAGAGGGGACGTTATCTTCATTTCCACCTGCTGGGACACCATCATGAACCCGACGAGGGAGTCGAGCGTTCCCCGGCCCTTTTCGGCCATCAGCACAAGTCCGACGAGGTCGCGGAGAAGCCGGTCGGGACGGCTTCCGAGCCCTTTCCGGTTCGCTGGGCGATGATTCATGGCTTTGTGGCCGGCTTCGGTGTCGGCCCTTTCGCGATGTTTGTCTATACGGTGGCCGCCCCCCAGATGGGATCGCCTTGGCTCGGCTTCCTTCCGGGGCTCCTGTTCGGACTGGGGACGACCGTCATGCTCATGATCCTGGGCGGGATCTTCGGGGCCTCTCTCAAAACTACCCGCAAATTTGACGACCACGAGATCGCCGCCATCGGTCTCCGGACCGGAAGCCTGACCCTTCTGGGGGGCGGGGTCGTTTTCGTGGTCGGAGGACTTTTCCAGGAAGCGCTCCATCTCTCCGGGCGGGAGATCGATCTCGAAAACTGGATGATCGGCATCATCATGGCGGGAGTCGCCCTTCCCGTCCTGGTCTACTCGATCTGGAAAGTCCTCCGGTGCCGTAAGGAGTCCACGCCCCCGTCTCTTCAGGGAGCGGCCTAGATGTCCCTCTGTCTTTCAAGGACCCTCTTCTGCCTGATTCTGGCCGGCCTCCTCCTCCCCGATCCCCGTCCAGCCGACGCCCTTCCCGACCAGGTGCGCATTCCTCCCGATGTCGTTCGCACTCTGGGCATCGGAACCATGGTCGTCAGCCCCGGACGAGGAGTCCGCGTCATCCGGACAAACGGGGTCGTGGCGATGATCGACGACCGGATGCGGTATGTGACGCCCCGTTCGATCCACCGGCTCGCCATTTTCGGCTATGTCCGCCGGGTCTACGCCGATACGGGGGACCTCGTAACCAGGGGACAGGTTCTGGTGACAGTCTTTTCCCCGGACTACATCGAGGCTCAGCAGGAATACCTCCAGTCCATCCGTCTCGAAAGAATCAGCGACCGGAGTCCCTCGACCCGCCCCTTTTCCCCGAAAATCCGGGAGGCGGCCCTGGCTCGTCTCAAGAATCTCGGAGTGGTCGATCGGGAGATTGCCCTTCTGGAAAAGACGGGCATCGTTCATAAAAACCTCAAGATACGCTCCCCCATTTCGGGGTATGTCCTTACAAAGATGGCCGTCTCCGGCCAGGCGATCAACTCGGGGGACCGGCTTTTTGTGATTGCGAACCTCGACTGGGTCCGGATCAATGCCCAGGTCTACCAGCAGGACGTTCCGTTTCTGGGGCTGGGCCAGACGATGAAGGTGCGGCTTCCCGACACCGGTCTGACCCTTTCCGGGCGGGTGATCTACATCAGTCCGGTGACCGACCCGAAGACCCGGACCGTCACCGTCCGCGGAATCTTTTTCAACAAACCGTTGAGGCTTCGACCCGGGATGTTCCTTCCGGTCCGGGTCCTGGTTCCGGCCGGAGGAACGGGGCTCTGGATTCCGAAGAAGGCCGTTTTTCTGGCCGGAGGCCATCCTGTGGTCTTCCTCCAGGAGCAAAAGGATCTTTTCCGGATCCGGCGGGTGAGCGTGGGGGCCTCGGAGGGAGGGCTCGTTCCCGTGACCTCGGGGCTCCATCCGGGTGAGCGCCTCGTGGTCCGAAACGGCTTCTGGGTCAAGGCCCAGTTCGAACGCGGGAAGTAGCCGACCGTGGCCAAGGCCTTTTTCCGCTGGCTCCTTTATCGCCGACTCGTCATCCTGATGATCTTTGCCCTCCTGGCCGCGGGGGGCGTCTACTCTGTCTTCCGGATCTCGGTGGATGCCTTTCCCGATGTCTCTCCCGTTTCGGTCACGATTCTGACCGAAGCCCCCGGTCTCTCCCCCCTGGAGGTCGAACAACAGATCACCTACACCATCGAGACCGCGATGAACGGACTTCCGGGTGTCCGGAAGGTCCGTTCGAAAACCCTCTTCGGCCTGTCGGCCGTGACGGTGGTCTTCGACGGGGGGAGCGAGGTCTATCGGGCGAGGACGATGGTGGCCGAACGTCTGGGAACCCTCCAGGGCCTTCTTCCGGCGGGAGCCCGACCGGTCATGGGGGCGGTCTCGACCCCCACCGGCAACATCTTCCGCTATACCCTGGCGGGATCCGACGACCTCATGAAGCTTCGGACCCTCCAGGACTGGACGGTGAAAAGGGCGATCCTCTCCACACGGGGAGTGGCTTCTGTCCTCTCCTACGGGGGGTATGTCAAATCCTACTATGTGATTGTCGACCCTTACCGCCTCGACGGATTTCATCTCTCGCTCCAGGATGTGACCCGGGCCCTGGCCAGCAACAACGAAAACGTGGGCGGGGGCTATCTCGACAGGGGAGGGGAGTATTACCTGATCCGGGGCCTGGGGCGAATTTCCGGACGGCGGGACATCGAATCGGTGGTGGTGGCCGAACGGAAGGGGGTTCCGGTCCTGGTCCGGGATGTGGCCGATGTGGAGGTCCGGCCGGAGGTCCGGCGCGGCAATGCCCTCCTCGACGACCGGGAGGTCGTGAAGGGGACGGTCGTCATGCTGCGGGGGGAAAATGCCCTGAAAACCCTGTCCCGGGTCGAAAAGAAGGTCGCCGAAATCAATCGCACCCTTCTTCCTCCCGGGATCCGGATCGTTCCCTTCTACAATGCAGGCCCCCTCATCCGGCATGCCTTCCGGACGGTGGTCCATTCCCTGGTCGAGGGAGGAATTCTGGTGATTCTGGTCCTGGGACTCTTCCTGGGACGGTTCTGGGCCTCCTTTGTCGTGGCGGCGGGCCTTCCTCTCTCCATTCTCCTGACCTTTCTCGTGATGCGCGGGATCCATTTGACGGCCGATCTCATGAGTCTGGGCGGAATCGTCATCGGCATCGGCATGATGGTGGACGCCTCGATCGTCATGGCCGAAAACATCGAGCGCCTCTCCCTCCTCATGCCGGAACTCTCCCGGCAGGAGCGCATCGTCCTGGCGGCCGGAGAAATTGTAAGGCCCGTCTTCTTCGCCATCATGATCATCGTCGTCGTCTTCGTTCCGATTCTCCTTCTTCCCGGGATGCCCGGAAAGATGTTCGCCCCGATGGCCACCTCGATCATCGTGGCCCTCCTGCTTTCCCTGGTGGTTGCCCTGACCTTCGTCCCCTCCATGATGTCCCTTGATCCCTCGAGGGGACCGTCTTCCCACGGCGAACGTCTGACCCTCTGGCTCGAAAGGGTTTACACTCCCGTTCTGGACTGGATCCTGGCCCACAGGACAGGCGTTCTTCTGTCGGGAGTGGCGGCCATCACGCTCGCCGCCGTTCTTCTATCCCGGACAGGAACGGAATTCATTCCCGTCCTGGACGAGGGATCGATGCTGATCATCGCCGACCTCTGGCCGTCCGCGTCTCTGTCGGAAACGACGGAGGCCAGCCGGGTGATCGACCGGATCCTTCGGAGCTATCCTGAGGTTCTCCTCACCCAGTCCCGGATCGGCCGTGCCCAGTCGGGGACCGACACCGACGTCACAAGCCATATGGAAATCTATGTCCTTCTGAAAGAGCGGAAATTCTGGCCGAAGGGAATGAGCAAGAGACGCTTGGTGGACGAGATGAGCCGGCGCCTCAACGCGACCCTCCCCTCCGTCTCCTTCGATTTCAGCCAGCCCATCGAGGAACGGATCGACGAGATGGTCTCGGGGGCAAAGGCCCAGGTCGCGGCCAAGGTTTTTTCGGACGATATCGCCCAGCTGACCTCCTATTCCGATCGGCTGGCCTCCCTCATCCGCCATGTCCGCGGGACCCGGGACGTGACCGTCCAGAGGATCACCGGCCAGCCCTACATCGATATCCGGATCGACCGCCAGGCGATCAGCCAATATGGGCTCAACGTTTCGGACGTGCTTCGGGTCATCCGGATGGGGATCGGTCCGGAGGGGCTCACGACGACGATCCTGAAAGGGGTCCGCCGGATCCACCTCCATGTCCGATTCCCCCGAGGGATCCGGGATTCGGTCGCCCGGATGAAGACGATCCTTCTGACCACGCCCCGGGGGAACTCCGTTCCCCTGGGCCAGCTCGCCCGTTTTTCGCAGGAGACAGGACCTTTCCGGATCTACCATGAAGGGGGCAGCCGCCTGATCATGGTCCAGTTCAATATCGGCGACCGGGCCACGAGCCATGTCGTGGCGGATGTGGAACGTCTGGTCCACACCCGGCTTCCCCCGCCCCTGGGGCTCCACCTGACGGTCGGTGGCGAATTCGAGAACACCAACCTGACCATGGCCCGCCTCGGGCTTCTGGTGCCGGTGGTCCTCCTGGTGATCTTCCTTCTGTTGATGTGGAACTTCGGATCTCTTTCCTACACGCTCCTCATCCTGCTCAACATTCCCTTTTCCCTGGTGGGCGGGGTGGTGGCCCTCAAGTCCTTCGGGGAATATCTGAGCATTCCCGCCTCGGTGGGATTCATTGCCCTGTTCGGGGTGGCGATCCAGAACGGGGTTCTTCTTCTTTCATTCGCCATGGAGGAGGGGAACAAGGGGCAATTGCCCCGGGAGGCGATCCGGTCGGCCGCCCTCCGGCGGATCCGGCCGGTGTTGATGACCGCTCTGGTGGGAGCCATCGGCATTCTTCCTCTTCTTCTGTCGTCGGGAACGGGCGCCAATATCCAGAGGCCTTTGGCGGCGGTGGTGGTCGGGGGGCTGATCAGCTCGACCGCCATGACCCTGCTGGTCCTTCCGGCCGTCTATATTCTGGTCTTCCGGGACCGTCCTCCCTCTCCCCCGAATATCGCCCGTCACGAACCGGAGTTCCGGCCCGGAGGGTCCTGACAAGCCTCAGGGATCCGGATCGCCGACTCTCTTCCCGCCATGATTGGCGGAGGGGAGGCTTTCCGCCTTTCCCGGTCGACCGCCTGAAGCCGGAGAATCTCCCGGGAGCCGGCTCGTTCCGTGTTCAGCCTCGATATTCGGTCTTCCTGCCCACCCCGACCCATGGCCCGCCCATGATTGGTGCGGGAATCGGGGAAAGCGCTCCCGGAAGCTCCGTCTTCGCCCCTTCTCGTGCCCTTTCACGGGTCCGGGCTTGACGAAGATCGCCGGGTTCGGGATTTCCCCTGATTCCTGACCTCTCGGACAGGCCTCCCTTCCCCGGATTGCCGGCCGATCTGACCGTCCGAGGGTCCTTCCCAAACAGGAGAGACTCCGGGTAGAATGAAAGGATGACCGGGATTTCCCCGGATCACGCGATCTCGGGAAGATCCGGTTCCGCTCGTTTCAAAAAGGAGGTCACCATGAAAAAGGGATTGGCTTTTTGGACTCTGGCACTGGCTTTGCTTCTCTCCTTCGGGCTCCTCTCTCCCGGGACGGCCCGGGCCAACATGTATCATCATGGAATGGTCCATCACGGCGGCCCGATCGCCTTCTACCTGATGAACCAGGACCGGCTGGGGTTGACGCCGGATCAAGTGAAAAAACTCTCCTCTCTCAAAATGGACTTCATGAAGACGATGATCATGGAGAAGGCCCGCATTCACGTCCTTCACATGGAGACGATGGCGCTCATGATGCACCACCGCATCGATGTGAACAAGGCAAGCTCCAACATGGATGCCATCCTGAAACACAAACGGACGATCATGCACGCCTATCTGACCATGATCTCCGGGGCCCATCGGGTCCTGACCGCGGACCAGTTCGCGACCGCCAAGAAGCTGTGGCGACAGATGATGATGATGCATCACGGGATGACGATGCCGCATCCGATGGCGCCTCACCCGGGCATGTGAGGCCTGCTTGAATCCTGATTCCAAAATCGGCCGAACCGGAAAGGATCCTTTCCGGTTCGGCCTTCACGTCTCGGCGGCGGGAGGTCTCGAACGGATCTTCGGGCGGGGGGAGGCGCTCGGCGTCAACGCCGTCCAGATCTTTTCCCACTCTTCCCGGAGCTGGGAATTCGATCTTCCTCCCGACGAGACGCTCGCTTTGTATCATCGCGAACGGGAGGCCTCCTCTGTCTCCCGCGTTTTCATCCACGCCAGCTACCTGATCAATATCGCGTCCGATGACCCGGCCGTGGCCGAGAAGTCCCGGATCACTCTCCGGAAGGAGCTTCAGACCGCGGATCTTCTCGGGGCCGAAGGCCTTGTCCTCCATCCTGGCTCCGCCCGGGGCGGGAACCGCTCTTCTGCCATCGCTCGGGCGGCCGGAATCTTGAGGGAAGTCCTGGACAGCCTCCCCGGACTCCGGACACCGCTTCTTCTAGAAAACACGGCCGGTGCGGGATCCATGCTGGGATCACGGCCGGAGGAGATGGCCATGATCATCAAAGCCATCGACCGTCCCGACCACCTGGGACTCTGTCTCGATTCCTGCCATCTGTTTGCCGCCGGCTTCGACCTCTCCACCCGGGAGGGACTCGAGCGTGTCGTGGAGGACTTCCTCGCGGGAACGCTCTCCGGACAACTCTCCCTCTGGCATTTGAACGACGCCCTGTTCGGACTTGGCTCCGGACGCGACCGCCATGCCGGACTGGGAGAAGGACACATCGGAACTCCGGCTCTTTCCCGGATCGTCAGAATGGCGATCTCGACGGGAGTCCCCCTGATCCTCGAGACGCCGAAAGGGGAGGGGGAAACACTCGACCGCCTGAATCTCCGAAGTCTTCACTCCTTCGCCGGCCTCCCCCTTCCGGAACTCCTGCGTGATGCCGGTTAGGAAGTCCTTCTGGTTTCTGGCAGGACTTTTGTTCTCGGTTCAGGACTTCACGATGATGATCGTGAAATCCTTCCGCTACCTTTTCTTCCATTTCCGTCTGAGGGAGAGCCTCCTCGAAATGGACCGTCTGGGGGTCGGGTCGATTCCGATCGTCTTTCTCGCGAATCTTTTCGCGGGTCTCGACATGGCCCTCCAGTTCAGCGTGGTCATGGCTCCCTATGGAGCCTCGAATCTTCTGGGAAGGGTCGTCGCCACCTCCATCATCCGGGACATGGGCCCGGTCCTAGCGTCTTTGGTGATGTCGGCCCGGGTGACGGCCGGGATCACCTCGGAACTTGGCATGATGGCCACCACCCAGCAGATCGAGGCCCTTCTGGTCATGGGCGTCGACCCGGTCGACAGGCTGATCGCCCCCAAGATCCTGGCGGGTATGGTCATGCTTCCCGCCCTTTCGGTGGTCGGGGATCTTCTGGGAGTTCTGGCCGGCTTGATGGTGGCCAAGCTGGGAGCCCATGTTCCCGGCCCCCTCTACTGGTCGGGGGTCCGGTCGGCCCTGACCCTTCCGAACCTGGTGAACGGGATGCTCAAACCCTTCGTCTTCGGTTTCATTCTTGTCGCCGTCGGTTGTTTTTACGGGCTTCGCACGACGGGGGGAGCCCAGGGGGTCGGCCGCGCCACCACAAAGGCGGTGGTCTCGGCCGCCATCTGGATCCTGATTGCGAACTTCCTGATCAGCAAGTTCCTGATCGATGTCTGGGGGTGGAAGCTGTGATCCGCCTCGAGAAGGTGACGGTCGCCTACGAAGACAAGCTTGTGCTCGACAGGATCGATCTTGAGATTCCGACCGGGAAGACCATGGTCATTCTGGGAGAGAGCGGATCGGGCAAGACCACGATCCTGAAATGCGTCCTCGGGACCCTTCATCCCGTCTCCGGCCGCGTTCTGGCCAATGATCTGGAGGTCGGAAAGCTGACCGAAGACGAACTTCTCCGATTCCGCCAGAGAATGGGGATGGTGTTCCAGGAGGGAGCCCTCTTCGACTCCCTGACGGTGGGGGAAAATGTGGCCTTCTGGCTCTGGGAGCACACCACCCTTTCCGACGACAAGGTCGAAGAGCGGGTGCGGACCCTTCTTCGATTCGTGGGGCTCGAGTCTTCGATCGACCAGAAGCCCTCCGACCTTTCGGGAGGAATGCGGCGCCGGGTGGCGATCGCCCGGGCCATGGCCGCCGAGGATCCGGCCTTCATGCTCTACGACGAGCCGACGACGGGACTCGACCCCTTTACGTCAAAATCGATCTGCGACCTGATGCGTCGGGTCCAGCGGGAGTTCAGAAGCACCAATATCGTCGTGACCCATGACCTGACGGATGCCTATCGGGTCGGAGATCTTTTTACCTTTATCAAGGATGCCCGGGTGATCGCCACAGGAACCCGTCAGGAGATCGAACACTCCGACGATTCCTTTATCCGAACCTTTCTCTCCCTCGATTCATGAAAAGGGGCCCCTCATGAAACGCAGCAGCAATCTTCCCCTCTCCGAAATGCGTGTCGGCCTGATCGTGGGCGCAAGCTTCCTGGTCGGGGCCCTGGTCATCATCGCCTATGGAAAGATCATCAACATCTTTTCCCGGCAGGTGGAGATCGTCGCCCTCTTCCGGAATGTCCAGGGACTGACCCAGGGGGCCCCGGTCCGCCTTCTCGGGATCGACAGCGGCTATGTTTCCTCCGTGCATTTCGTCCGTTTCCAGGGGAAGAGGTATGTTCGTGTGGCGATGCGCATCACCCGAAAGCGCTTCGAGGATCTTTCGGCCGGAGCGACCGCCTCGATCCACACGCAGGGACTCATGGGGATCAAGTACCTTGAACTCATTCCGGGAGATGCCCGGGAAGGACCCCTCAATTCCTCCCTTCCCATCATCGGGGTGGAGTCGGGCTCCCTGGGCACGGTGATGAAGTCCGGACAGGATGTCGTCACGAACCTCAAATCCCTCTCGGTCTCCCTTTCGCAGCTCGCCCGGCAGGCCCAGAGTGGCCAAGGGACCGTCGGGCGGCTTCTGGGGGACCCGACTCTCTATAAAAGTGTGAATCGGGCGGCGACCGACCTCTCGGTCCTGGCCGAAAGGATCGACCACGGTCCCGGAACGGTCTCGAAACTGATCGGGTCCTCCGCTCTCTACGACAATCTGGACCGATCTCTGCGCGATCTCGATCAGTTCGTAAAGACCGCCTCTCGAGGGCCGGGGCTGGCCGGCAACCTCCTGAACGATCCGGGAACGGCCGCTTCTTTCAAGGACAGCCTCTCCCGCCTCGACGCAATCCTCGCGCAGATCCAGAGCGGGCAGGGAACGGCCGGATCGATTCTCTATGACCCGAAAATGGCGGGACGGGTCAACGGAGTCCTGGACAGGGTCAACGGTCTTTTGGACGACATGAAGAAGAATCCGAAAAAGTACTTCACCGTCGAGGTCCATATCTTTTGATCCGGCAGCGGTTTCTCAGAATCTTCTGGTCTTCCCTGATCCTCTATGAAATTTTCTGCCTCTTTCTGGCCGGGATCATCCGGGACCACTCGCCTTCCTTCCTTTCTCCTCCGCTTCCGGGGCTTCTGGCAGGGACCTTTCTTCTGGCGACTCTTCTTCCGCTCTATCTTGTCTTGTCCTTCCGGGGCTTTCTCCCGAGACGCCGCTCTCTCAATGTCCTGTTTTTCCTTTTCTATTTTTTCGCCGGCGTCTTTCTGACCGGGCTTCTCCTCTCCGAGGGGATCATTGCCGTTCACAACTTTTTGTTTCCCGGATCGGTCATCAGGGGAGCCGTCCGCTGGACCTCCGCCGAGACGACGGGGGGTCTGCTTCTCCTGGCCCTCTTCGGAATGGCCCTGTTCGA
This sequence comes from Nitrospirota bacterium, assembly GCA_023481175.1. Classification (GTDB taxonomy): domain Bacteria; phylum Nitrospirota; class Leptospirillia; order Leptospirillales; family Leptospirillaceae; genus UBA4572. The sequence goes on along the minus strand of JAMCWM010000017.1, from coordinate 1,206 downwards.
ACGGGTCCGGCCCCCCCGGGTCATCCGGAAAACCCTCTTCTTTCCCTGCCTTTCTCCCGACCTGTCGGGAACGACCATCCTTCACCTGAGCGACCTCCACGTCGGCGCATGGCAGGGGGAAGCCTCCCTCAAGAGAATATGCGAGACTGCCCGAAGCCTCTCTCCCGACATTCTGGTCTACACGGGGGATATGATCGACTACCGCCCTGACGAAGCCCGGATTTTCGAAAGGATCTTCGGGTCACTCAAAGGGCGCCTGGGGACCTTTGCCGTCCTGGGAAACCATGAATACTGGACGCTGGGTGAAGGCGCTCCGGCCTTCATGAAGTCCCATGGGGTTCCCGTTCTTCAGAACGAAAGCCGGCTCATTCAAAAAGGGGAAGGGCGGATCCGGGTGGTCGGGATCGACGACCCGGCCGGGGAAGGGGTGTGTCAAGGATGCGGTCCGGACCTGGCCCGAGGTCTTCGGGATGTCAGGGCCCGAGAATTCGTTCTGGCCCTTGTCCACCAGCCGACCCTCTGGGAGGGTGAGCTCAAGACCCGTGCGGATCTCACCCTCTCCGGCCATACCCACGGAGGTCAGATCGGGGGACGCCGGCCGTTCTGGAATCTGGCCCGGATCTTCTTCCGCTACGATGCGGGACTTTTCGAAGGCGATTCCCCTGCGCTTCGGGGCCACCTCCTTCATGTCAGCACGGGGTTGGGTTACTATGGCATTCCGGTGCGCCTCGGGATGGCTCCGGAGATGACCCTCCTCACCCTCTCGGCCGCCCCCGGAGTCTCTTTCCCTTCTCCCTCCCCCGGTCCCGGATCGGCCTCCCCGCCATGAAAGGAATTTTCGGGAAGATTCTTTTTTTCGAAAAAGCAATATCACAATATCAATATATGAAGATGTGTTATGAGCATGAAAAAAGTTTGGCCCTTTGCTTGCCAATTGAAAAGTCGTTTTGTATACTGATCCGTGGGCTGAAATGCAGCGGTCCGGGACGGGTTGTTGCAAGTCAGCGTTTCATCTATCGGTGCCAATTTAAGGAGGGGGTATGGCTTCCAACAAGGAAATTCCAAACGGAACCGCAGCGAAGACGGCGATCATCTCCTCCGTCTTCTGGCTGGCGATGGGGACGACCCTCGGGTTCGTGACCTCGCTGAAACTGTCCTACCCGGATGTTCTTTCGGGAACACCGTACCTGAACTTCGGGCACATCA
>JAMCWM010000022.1 GCA_023481175.1 Nitrospirota bacterium | reverse complement strand
GCTGAAATTGCAAACGATTCATAGGCATGGCAGTCCTCCGACTACAGGTGGACATAGAGTATGCGCCTTCTGGTTGAGAAATATCGGAATCGGGCGGAGCCGGGCGGAACAATCGTGCTAATCAGGAAAACTTATCAGACCAAAATTTCCTTTTCGAGGGGACACGAAAACGCCTCTCTCTTCTCTTTGTCGAAATCCATTTTTTCCTTCGCGCTCTCCGTTTTTAAGGTCGGGAGCCGTTTGGAGCGCCCTCCGGCTCATCCGAAGCCTGCGGACGGACGTTCATTCCTCTTTTCATCCAGCCGGAGAAGTTCGCAGGGGCTCCGATCGCAGCATCCTGATACCGCGTCCGACCGGACGCCGTTTCGTGTTCCTGAGAGGGCAATCCCCCGGGAATTCCTCTCCCAAACCGGTGTTTTCTGTGCTACGATGGCGATGACCTATTCCCCAACAACCTTTCTAAATAGAGGGGCTTATGACAATCAGATCCTTCATCTCCCGAAGATTCGCCTCGAAGACCCTTTTTGCACTTGTGATCTCCGGAGTTGTTGCCGCCGTCGCGCCCGTTCCCCGGACCTTCGCACAGAATCTGACGGATACCTCCCGGGTGACCCGGGCTGTGGGACATTACGATGCCGTCGTCTCCCGGGCATCCAACCTTTACCACAAGACACTGGCCGACGCCCGCAAGAGGTTCGACCTCGCCAAGGGCAAGGCCGATGCCGCCTATGACAAGGCCACCGAACGGGCGAACCGGGAGGTCACCCTTAAGATCAATACTGTCAAGGAAGAAGTCGCCCAGAGCTCGGGCTTCGATACCCATCTGAAGGACAAGATCAAGGGAGCCGCCAGGGACTTTGCCGTGGCTATCGCCCGAGCCCGGGCCATTCGCCAGGAGGCGGTTGCGGGCGCGCTCAGAGAGTATACCGAGTCACTCCGCAAGGCGACCTCCGACTATGCCGACGCCGTCAAGAAAGCCGAATCGCTTTATCGGACGGAGGCCAAGCGCTGGATCCAGTAACCGCGGACTTTTCCGGCTTCTCTACACCGACCAGGGCCCGGATCAACCGGGCCCGATTCTTTTGCGGGGTCTTTTGTGAGACAGTTTTTCGCCATCATTGGCCATCCCGTGGCCCACTCCCTTTCCCCACGATTCCAGCAGGCCGCCTTCGATGCCGAAGGGATCGAGGCCGCCTATCTTCCCTTTGACATCCCCCCGGACAGGCTCTCCCAGTCTCTGGCCGCGCTCCGGATCCTCGGAGTCTCGGGCTTCAACGTCACCCTTCCCCACAAGGAGGCCCTGACGGGAGAGGTCGACCGGATTTCGGAGAGAGCCCGGGAAATCGGGGCTGTCAACACCGTCGTCAGCCGGGAGGGGGAATGGTTCGGAGAAAACACGGACGGGCCAGGTTTTCTTCTGGCCCTCGACCGGTTTCTGGAAGAGAGCCGCCTCCCCTTCCCCTCCCATGTGCTGATCTTCGGAGCCGGAGGGTCGGCCCGGGCCGTCCTTTGGGCTCTTTCCCGGAGGCCGGTCTCCGGGATATGCCTTGTAAACCGGACGGGGGGGCGTGGCGAGGCGATTCTAGACCTTCCCTTTCTCGCCCGGATTCCGAACCGCAAGGCCAGCGCCCTGGACGATCCCTCCTGGAAATCCTGGCTTGCGCAGGCTCCTTCGCCCCTTCTGGTCAACACCCTCTCCCTCCGGGCCTTCGAGAAGGCCTCTCTCCTCTTCCCTCCCCTTGACGGGGTCCCTTTATCGGGGACCGTTATGTTCGATCTGTCCTATGCGGCCGGGGAATCGGGTCTTAAGACCAGCGGAAAAACGCCCTTTCTCCGAATGGGGGACCGCTTCGACACGCCCTGCCAGAACGGGCTGGGCATGCTTCTCGCCCAGGGGGCCTTGGCCTTTGAGCTGTGGACTGGAAAAAAGGCGCCGACAGAGAGGATGGAGGAGATTCTCCGGGAGGCGACCGGCCAGAAAACCCTGTGGAAATCGCTGTAGGAGAAGGACCGCTCCGGATTGCAACCTTCTGGAGCGGGGAGGAAAAATCTGTCAGAGGGTCCGGGAAAAAAGGGGACCCTTGGGCGCTTCCTTCAGATAGGCGTCGAAGACCATGGCTATGTTTCGCAGAAAAATCCGCCCGAGCGAAGTGATCAGGATCTTGTCCGGCGCGATCTCGATGAGACCGTCGGAAACAAACTCTTCCAGAACGCCGACCTCCCTGGCAAAGTAGTCATCGAAGGACTCTCCGTAGGGGGCAAGGACATTTTTGCGGTCGATTTCAAGATCGCACATGATCCGGGAAATGATCTCCCGGCGCATCCGGTCATCCTTGGAGAGGCGGAAGCCCCGGAAGGCGCCGATCCGGCCGGAAAGGGTCCGGGCGGCATAGTCGGGAAGGGCTTTCACGTTCTGCCAGTAGGCTTCATTCAGCATGCTGATGGCCGTCACGCCCATCCCCAGAAGATCGGCATTCTTCTTCGTGGTATATCCCTGAAAATTCCGGTAGAGGGTCTTGTCGATCTGGGCCCGGAAGAGCTCGTCGTCCGGCTTCGCGAAATGGTCCATCCCGATGAAGCGGTACCCCGCCTTCCCCAACTTTTCTCCGATCAGGCTGATGAGTGCGAACTTCACATCGGGAGGGGGGAGGGTCGATTCCCGGATCAGGACCATGTGTTTTTTGAGCCAGGGCACATGCGCATAGTTGAAAACGGCGATCCGATCGGGGGAGAGGGCGACGATCTGATCGAGCGTCTTCGAAAAACCTTCGACCGTCTGGAAGGGGAGTCCGTAGATGAGATCGATATTGATGCTGTGGAAGGAAAGCTCCCGGCACTTCCGGAAAACCCGTTCGGTCAGCTCCAGGGGCTGGATCCTGTGGACCGCTGTCTGGACGGCAGGATCGAAGTCCTGGACCCCCATGCTGATCCTGTTCACCCCGACCGACTTCAGCGTCTCGAGATAGTCGCTCGAAGACTCCCGAGGATCGATCTCGACCGAAATCTCCCCTCCCTTGTAGTCGACCGTGAAGTGCTGGTCGATATTTCGGAAGAGCTTGCGCGTCTGCGAAGAGGTGAGGCTCGAGGGAGTCCCTCCGCCCAGATGGAGCTGGACGACCTTCCGGTTTTTATCGGTCAGGGGAGCGATCACCCCCATTTCCCTGGCAAGGAAGTCGTTGTATTCCTCGGCTTTGGCCTTGTCCCGGGTGATGATGGTGCTGCATCCGCAGAAATAACAAAGGGATTCGCAGAACGGGATATGGAAGTACAGGGAGAGATCTCGGGGAGGAGTCGCGTTGTTCGAGCGCAGAAGCTCTTCCCTCGCCTCCTTCTCCCCGAACTCCTCCGTCCAGACCGGAGCGGTGGGATAGCTGGTGTAGCGCGGACCGGGGCGGTCGTACTTCCTGAGAAGGCCGATATCCACATGATTCGTCATGGCAGGACCTGACTCCTTTGTTTCGGGGCTAAGAAAGGCCGTTCTGGACAATTTTCACGAGATGACGGGCCATGTCGACGGGGGTCTCCGGAAGGATCCCGTGACCAAGATTGAAGATGAAGCCGGGGCGGCTCCCGACTCCGGCCAGGATTCGCGTCACCTCGGACTCGAGCGCCTCCCGTGTCGTCAGTAGAACGACGGGGTCGAGATTTCCCTGAAGAACCTTCTCCTCCGAGACCCGGGGGATCGCCCGTTCAAGGGGAAGACGCCAGTCGATGGAAAGGACATCCGTTCCTGCCCGGTTCATTTCGTCCAGGAGGGCGCAGGTCCCGTTCACATAGAGAATCGACGGAATTCCGTGCCGGGAAAGGGCCCTTACGACCTCCTGCGTGTAGGGGAGGGCATACTCCCGGTAATGTTCGGCGCAGAGGGAGCCGGCCCAGGTGTCGAAGAGCTGGTAGGCATGGATCCCCGCCTCGATCTGCATCTCGAGATAGTCGATCACCGTCCGGGTCACCTTTTCCATCAGGGTCCGGTAGCCGCGGGGATTACCGAAGATCATCCGCTTGACCTGCGTGAATTCCTTGGAAGTCTCCCCCTCGACCATATAGGTGGCGAGCGTGAAGGGGGAGCCCGAAAACCCCAGAAGAGGAACACGACCTGCCAGCCGTTGGTTGATGAGCCGTACAGCATCGGCGACAAAACCGGTGGCCTTCCGGGCTTCGGGAACCCCCAGACGGTCGATGTCGCCATCGGTCCGGACAGGATTGGAAAAACGGGGGCCCTTGTGCTCGGTGAACTCGAGGTCGAGGCCCATGGCTTCAACCGGAATCAGGATATCCGAGAAAAGGATCGCCGCATCGAGCCCCAGAAGGTCGATGGGGAGGAGAGTCGCCTGTGCGGCAAGCTCCGGTGTTTTACAAAGCCCCAGGAAGGTCGTCTTTTTACGGATCTCCTGATATTCCGGCATGTAGCGCCCCGCTTGGCGCATGATCCAGATGGGGGGCCGGTCGAGTCTTTCCCGGCGGCAGGCCCGCAGGAACAGGTCATTGGAAAGGGGAACAGAGCCCATGTACGGCCTTCCGGTTAAAGAGTGGCGGATGCCGGGGGATCAAGAGCGAGCCACCGGGGCATGACGGTCTGGCGATTCTTGACCAGGCGGGTAAGGCGCCCGGCAATGGCATCAAGAAGGATCGGATGGTCTCCAAAGGGAGGAGTGACACTTCCTCCGTGAGGGAGAGGGCAGCGAAGAAGAAAGTCCTCGAGCCCCTTTCGGATCCTCTCCATGAGAACCCCTTCGAAGAGAAAATAGGGAACGACAAGAAGCCTGTCGAAGCCTGTCGGCTCTAGGGTCTCCATAAGCGACCGATATCGGGGTTCTGTCACCCCGATGAATGAAAAGAGGAACTCCCGTCCCAGACGCCGCTCCCAGAGCCTGCGTCCCTGGTAGTAGAGGGAGGCGTTTGCTCCGGGATCGAGACTCCCCCGTCCGACGATGATCACCTGGTCTCTGATGGCGGGATCGGCGGGAGGAAGGAGGTCGAGGAGAACTGAGACGGGTGCCTGATCGGTCCCGATGGCCCATTCGCGGACGACCGTGACATTCGGAAAATCCCGGGCCAGTTCCCCGATGAAGCCCCACACATCGCCCTTGGAATGGCCGGCATCGAAGAGAAGAAAGGGGAAGAGATGAATTGCGGCCATCTTCTCCGCCAGATCCCGCAGAACGGTCCGGACCTCCGGTTCGGCATGTTCCAGAAAGGCCTCCCGGACCGTCCATTCCGGTGGAAGTCTGGGCAGAAGTTTTCCCACTGTCTCCCGAAAATGGCGATTCCCCTCTTCCATGGGACTTCCGTGGCCGATCAGAACCACCGCGATCGGCCCGTTTTCCCTTTGCAGGGATCCTGCGATATTTTTCATGTCCAAATTATACGGCGAGACGGGAGAAGGGTCAACGAAAGAGCGGTCGTCCGGGCCCTTCTCCGGAAAACACGCCGGAGATCATCCATGCGACGGAGAACGACGTGGAAGCCCTTTCGGAAGAGCCTCCTGGCCCATTGTCCCACGGCCCAGATCATTTACGACAAGTTCCATGTGATCCGGCACCTCCTCGAGGCGGTCAATGAGGTCCGGAAGCAGGAGTCCAAGAAACCGGGAGACCGGATGAAAGGACTTCTGGGTGGCAAGAAGTTCGTTCTCCTGTCCCGGAGGTCCAATCTGAAACGTGAGGGCCGAAAGGCTCTGGAGGAACTCCTTCTTGTGAGTCCATGCCTTCTCAAAGCGCACTTCCTCAAGGAGACCTTCGGTCATCTTTGGGAATACCAATCCCGGACTTGGGCGATGAAGTTCTTCCGGAAATGGGTCAACTCCCTGAAGTGGAGCCGAATGGAGCCTCTCAAGCGCTTTGCGGCCATGGTTGAAGAACATCTTGACGGGATCTTGTCCTCCTGTGAGAAGAAGGTTCCGTTGGGATACGTCGAATCGCCCAACCAGAAAGCCAAGAAGGTCATCCGTCGGGCGTACGCTTACCGGGATGAGACGTTCAAGAAACGGAAGATCATTCAGGCCTGCACTCCCTGGATGAACGATTTCGAGCCCTGGCGCCATGACCCATAGTAAGTCGCCAGGTGCCATTTTGAATGACTGGTCTTCCTCTCGCAAGAAAGACCGCTGCCAGAATCCCTCCCCAAAAAAGATCCGCCCCTGCGATTCCCCACTCCCCCAGGTCAATGGCCACGGAAAGATTGAAGAGGTAAACGGAGAGGTAGAGCGTGACCGGAAGCCCCTGGTCCAGAAGGCTCCCGTTCCCGGATTCCATGGACGGGCGGGGAAGGAGGCGCCAGAGGGTCATGATGAAGAAGCCTGTCACCGCCCACCCCGCAAAATTCGACAAGGTCACGCCAAAATAGGCCCCCCCCTCAGGATAGTCGTAGATCTTGCCGAGAAACCAGCGGTTTCCGCGAAGCGCCACGGGGTCGATCACCATGTCGATCATGACGAAAAGACCGATCGCTCCGGCCAGGATCTTTGAAAAGTCCCGCCAGGGAAGCCCCATGGACTCGCGAAGGCTTCGTCCGAAAAGAAGGGAGGCGACTCCCAGGGATCCCACGGCAAGAAAGGCGAAGGAGAGGGAATCCATCAGCGGAAGGATCCCGATCCAGATCTCTCGCTGTGTGGTCGTTGGAAGATACCGGTAGTGGCCAAAGGGGAACCATCCCCCCGGACGGGCGGAGGACCATTCGCAGAAGTAGGCGATCGCATAGGCCATGAGAAAGCGGAGAAGAGCTCCGGGAAAACCTACAACCCGGGCCAGGATCAAAAGGCCCGCTCCCCAGAAAAAAAAGACGTACCACCGGAAAAGGAGGGTGGAGAGGAACAGATGCATGGTCTCAGCGGGTTCCCGAACGGGCGATCAGGACGACTCCGGCCGTGATCAGGCAGATCCCTCCCCAGCGGAGGAGCGGAACCCTTTCCCCGATAAAAAGGCGGGCCAGGAGAGCGGTCAGGACATATCCGAATCCGGTCATGGGCACGACAAGGCTGACCGGAAGCTCCCGGAGGAGGCCAAGAAGCAGGATAAAATAGACGGCCTGAAGAAAGACTCCCAGAAGGACCTCCGGGTGGCGGAGGATCGCCCGAATCCTCCCCCTGCCCTCCTCGGCCCGCGTCGCCTTCATCCCCCTCGAGAGAAGGATGAAACCGACATCTTCCAAAAGAAGGGCGAGGAAGAACAGAAAAAGCAGCCCGACGTAGGAAAACATCAGGACCTGGAGATGTTCGGGATATGGTCACCCGAAGAGGGAGGGAGATCGAGGGGCTTGAGGGCCCCTCCCGGGAGTATCCTGTAACGGTGTCCACGCCACATGATGCGCCGTCCGAAACTTCCAAAATAGGCCACCAGGGAGACGATTTCCCTCATGAGCCAGACTCCCGCGTCCTTGTGACTCATGGGACGATCGAGGAACTGTCGTGTCAGATAAGACACCAGGGCCACATGGAGAACATAAAGCCCCATGGATCCGACCGAAATGGCAGGGCTTCCCGAAAGGATGCCAAGGATGATTGCCATCAAAACAAACAGGACGGGACGGACAAACAAGGAGAGCCCATACCCGAAGGGCCGGAGGCTGGAGTAGGTCCGGGCCCAGCGGATTTCATGAGAGAAGATGGCCGACAGGGATTCGTCCCGGATCTGGGCATCGATCAATGTGGGAGAGAGGACGATGCGGTATCCCTTTTCATGAATCAGCCGTCCGAGGTGATAGTCGTCGGCCAGGTAGTCCTTCATGACGTCGAAACCTCCGATGGCACGGATCGCTTCTCCTCGAAAAAGCATTGTAGGGCCATAGAGATAGGTGAGCGGCATCAGAACATAGGCCACCAGGGCCTGGGGGATCATTTCACTGTTCAGAAGCATCGCGGAAAGTCGGGAGGAAAATCCTCCTTCGGGAGTTCCCCGCTGGAGGCAGGTCACCGCTCCCACATCGGGTTCGGAAAGGATAGGCAGGACGATTTCCCGCAAGTAGTTCGGTCCGACGCGTATATCGCTGTCGTTCAAAAGAATGAAGGGATCGGTCGCATCACGGGCCACGGCCGCGACCTTGTTCATTTTCTTGTTTGCGCCAGAGCGTTCGGAGACGATGGCCAGGGAGACCTTCTCCGGGTAGAGAGATTCGAGCTCGCGGATAAGAGTGACGGCAGGATCGTCGGGAGAGTCGACCGTAAAGATGATTCGAAAGCTGGGATAGTGCTGTTCGACAAAGGAGAGAAAGTTCTCCCGGGCTCCATGGTCGAGGCCGCGGACAGGCTTGATCATCAGGATCGGAGGAAGAACACCGTCCGGAACCCAGGAGTCCCGGCGGCTACGCAAAAGACGGTCGGCCCCATAAAGGGCCAGACCGTCAAAGAAGACACCGATGGCTGCGATAAAGAGAAAAACGCCCCCGGCGATGGAGAGGATGCCGGCTGGATTCATCGTGATCTTTTGGGATTCATGTGGTCTGATGAGCCTTTTCCGAGTCCCTCCGCTTGGCCATGAACCGGAAAAACTCACGGGCCTCCCGGACGGTCTTCCTGAGCTCGGCATAGCTGAACATGGCCCGCCGCAAAACCTTCAGCACATAGCGTGGTCTGAAATAGTACTGTCGATAGAACTTAGGAACGGCCATAAAAATTTCCCGAGAGGTGATCTCCGGATAGGAGACATTCACCGACTGGAATCCGTCGTCCGATACCATCTCCGAATCGACCAGGTACCCGTTTTCCTTGGCATACTCGTAAAAATGCGTTCCGGGATAAGGAGAGGCCAGAGAGACCTGGAGGGTCTCGATATTGAGACGACTGGCAAAGGCGATGGTTTCATCGATGGTCTCTGTCGTCTCACCAGGGAGACCGACCATGAAGGTCCCATGGATGGTCATTCCCAGCTGGTGGGCATCCCGGGTAAACTTTTCCGCCTGTTCCACGCGGATACCCTTCTTGACATTGTTCAGAATTTGCTGATTGCCCGACTCATATCCGACGACCATGACCCGGCATCCCGAGTCCCGCATGATGCGAAGCGTCTCGAAATCGACATTGGCCTTGGAGTTGCACCCCCAGGAAAGGTTGAAGGACTTGAGACCTCGGGCCAGCTCGCGAGTCCGATCCCGATATTCTGTCAGGGTGTCGTCGTCAAAAAAGAGCTCCTTGATGCCAGGAAAGGTTTTCTTGATGTAGGCCACCTCTTCGAGAACATTCTCGACGGAACGAACGCGATAGACGTTACCCGAGAAAGTCTGCGGCCAGAGGCAGAACGTGCATTTGCTTCCGCATCCCCGTCCCGTGTAGATCGAAATATAGGGGAACTTCATCCAGGGAATCTCGTAGTCGCTGATTTTTAGATCTCTCGCATAGACCCTGGAGGCAAAGGGCAGGGCGTCGAGATCCTCGATGACCGGACGGTCCGGATTTCCGATGACGGCTCCGTCCTTCCGGAAATGAATGCCGGCAACATCCTCGAGACGGGCGCCGTTTGCAATCTCGGGGATGACGTAGTCGAACTCCTCCCGAACCACGAAGTCGATGACCGGATCGGCCTTGAGGGTGAGTTCGGGCAGGACGGATGGATGCGGCCCGACGAAGCCGACGAGCATGGAAGGATTGCGCGCCTTTAATCCCTGGGCTGTCGCAATATCGTTCTTGAGAGAAGGCGTGCTTGTATAGAGAACGACCATATCGAAAGAATCGGCCAGTTCAAGCGTCTCCTCCCGGCCCAAGTTCTGGGCGGGAGCGTCCACGACAAGGGAGTTCTCGAGCATTCCGGCCGGATAAGTCAGCCAGGTGGGGTACCAGAAGGAGCGCACCTCGCGGGTGGCCTGATACCGTGCGCCCGCCCCGCCGTCAAAGTCGTCGAAGGAGGGGGGGTTCAGGAAAAGTGTCCGTTTGGTCGCCATGGCATCCTTTCAAGTGAAAGAGCCCTTCGGAATCGCTTCGTCAGGCATTATCCGGTCAACGATGAAACATTCTGTCTTTCAATCGGTCAATGGACCTCGATAAATTCCTCTTCGGCCGACTCGTTCCGGATGACCGAAGGCTCCACCCCTTTATTAAGGGAAATCTCCTTGAGTTTCTCGATCACATCCTCGATCAGGTAATCGGGTGTGGAGGCACCGGCCGTCACTCCGACACGTTCGTGGCCCGTAAACCATTCGAACTGGACTTCTGACGCCTGGTCGACAAGATAGGAGGCCGAACAGAGCCCCCCGGACACCTCCTGAAGGCGGCGGGAATTGGCAGAACTCATCGATCCGACGGTGATCATGACATCCATGTTTCCCGCGATGGCCAGGGCCGATGTTTGCCGTTTCTCGGTTGCGTCGCAGATCGTATTGTGGACCTCAAGCTGGGGATACCGTTTGAGAAGAAGTTCCAGAATCTCGTCAAAGTACTTGATCGACTGGGTGGTCTGCGACACGAGGGCCACCGGGCCATCTGTCATGGGCAAGCCCGCAATTTCCTCCTTGCGATGGAAGATATGGATGTGATCCTCCGCATGGCCCTGAACCCCCATCACCTCGTCGTGGCTCTTCTCTCCGAGGAGCAGGATCGTGTAGTTCTTGTCGGCGAGCGCCTTGACGATCCTGTGGATCTTCGAGACCAGGGGGCAGGTGGTGTCCACCACATCCAGGCTACGGGATTTCGCCTCCTGGATGACGCTCGGGGAGACGCCGTGGGCACTGACGATCAAGGTTCCGCTCTGGACTTCAGAGACATCGTCAACCGAATGAACGCCCCGGTTGGCCAGGTCGTTGACCACATGGGTATTATGAACGATTTCGTGCAGGACGAAGATGGGGCCGGAGGCCTCCTCCGCCGTCCGATGCGCCATTTTGATCGCCCTCTTCACCCCGACGCAGACACCGGCATATTCCGTCAGAAAAATTTCCATTCACGCCTCCATATTGTTTTCACAGCACGCTCTTCGAAGATTCGGACATTCATAAGTTGCCTGCCGACGCAAGGCCGGCACGACGACTTGAACGGTCAGGCAATCCGTCCGAGAAGCCTTTCGGACAGAGAGGCTTCAAGGTACCCCGAGGATGCATAATAGCGGACCGCATCCCTGAAGGCTTCCTCCACCGGCGTTACGACAAGACCCAGTTCGCGAACGGCTCGGCTTCCATCATAATACATGAGTTTCTTGGCCATGCGAACCCCTTCGAGGGGGATCATGGGCTCCCGTCCTGTCAGACGGGAGACTCCCTCCGACAGGAGGGCGAGCGGAAGAACGACTCCCCGGGGAACCGTGACTTTCGGAGCGGGGATTCCCGTCACCGTCTCGAGAGTCCGGAACACCTCGCAAAGGGTCATGTTCCGCCCAGCCAGGATGTATTTCTCCCCGGCTTTTCCATCGCGGGCGGCAAGCAGATGTCCACGTGCCACATCCCTGACATGGACCACATTGAGCCCCGTATGAATTGACGCCTTCATGCGGCCCTTGAGATAGTCCAGAACGATGCGGCCGGTTGGAGTGGGCTTGATATCCCGGGCGCCAATCGGGGCGGAAGGATTGACCACCACCAAAGACAGACGATCCGCATAAGAAAGTGCCACCTGCTCCGCTTCGTACTTCGAAATTTTATACTCTCCCACAAGCGATTGTCTATCGACATCCATGGATTCGTCGATCGGGACCCCATCGGTACGGGCCCCAAGGGCCGCCACGCTACTGCAGTAAACAACCCGGGAAACACCGGCCCGCAGGGCCGCATCCAGAATATTGCGCGTCCCTGTCACATTGGAGTGGAGAATATCTCCCCGTTTCGGGGACCAGAGCCGATAGTCGGCCGCAACATGATAGAGGGTACCCACCCCTTCCATGGCGCGGTCAAGGGAGGAAGGGTCGAGAAGATCACCGATGGCCCACTGGACCTTCGGCCCTTCGGGAGGAAGGTTCGAAGTCGAAGACTCCTTGCGGCGGAGACAGCGGATCGTCTCTCCGGACTCGACCAGAAGCGATGCGACCCAAGAGCCGACAAAACCTGTCGCTCCGGTCACAAGGGAGAGGGATTGGGAGGACGCGGGACTCATTCTTCCATCATGCCATGAACCAGCGAGGATTGTCCATGAAACCCATTTTCGTGGGCGGGATCGCTCCCCTCCGGGATCTCCGGGGATTTGGGCCCCAAAGACATCAGGGAGAGCACAGGGGAAAGCCTTTCCGTGTTGACACCCTTCCGCTCCGGTGGCAGGATGTCACTCAACAAGATGCTGAAAATTGAGGGTCCCGACTCCGGCAGGACAAAACAAAATTCCGAGGATGCGCCTCCCATCGAACCAGTCACCAGCACTTCCCAGCCAATGCGGCGGTTCTTCCATTTGAAAACAGGCCTGCCTTCTGCCCTGGCGGGGGTGATTCTTGTTTTGCTTTCATCGTGCCATAGCGCCCCCGTTCCCCTCTCGGACCAGAGCGTCCTCGACAGAGCCAGTCTCCAGCTTCCGGACACCTTTCCACCGGGATCGGAAAAACATTCCCGAATGGTGAGAGTGCTCCAGTCGATAGGGTTTTCCTGGAACAATCCCCGGTTCACGCTCGGTCACCACCTCACCCGGGGAAATGAGGTTGCCTGGTTCGACAGGTCGGGCCGTCTTCATGTCACCCGCTATACCGGAGTCTTCCGGGAGACCGGATACCGGATCCGACGCTATGTGCCGTCCCCGTCCGGGGATCTCGAACACCGCGGATATCACCTCCGCGGAAGCCTTCTTCTCTGCCTTTTCAACCGTCCTGCCAGCGCCTTGCACTGGCATAAGCAGATCAGCTCGGTCGACCTTCTGGCAGAACTGGCGGTCGGAGCACCGATCGACATTCTCGTAACCCCGGCCTCCCTTCCTCTCTGTCTTTTTTCCGATCGCCAGCCCTCCAAATTCCTGCACGTCGTGAAGGAGCCTGACGACAAAACAGTCCGGAAGGCCCGGGAGATTTATCAAAGGATGGGTCAGAAGGGGAACCCGATTCCGACATATGTCACGGCACCCGCCTCGGTCGAATAACCGATGTCGAGGCGCCCGACAACATTGGGTTTGACAAGTGCACGAAACCCGACTCCCGGATTGACGGCATAGTTTCCCCACTGGGTGACCTGACTGACATCCCGAAAAACCTCTCCGATTCCCAGGAATGGGGCCACCTGCCATTCCGACTCCACGTTGAACAGATTCATGTCGAAGGCCGCGATCCGTTCTTCTATGTTGAACAAGGACGCGTCGTAATCGTAGAAGCGTCCCGTTCCGAATCCTTCGAGGGAATAGGCTCCTCCCAGCATGCTCATGGCAAAAAAGGGAATATTGGGACCATTCATCAGGTTGACCATGGCCCGGATGGCCAGAACGTCCTGGTCGTCGCTCCCGTGAGCGAGCCAGTATTTGTATTCGGCATCGAAGCGGTCGAAGAGGCTTCCCTGTCCGGGAGTCATGTTGTTGTCGAGTTCGGCAAATATCCTGGCATAGGTCCCCGAGGATGGGATCAGGTGGTTGTCCCGGGTATCGTAGGTGGCATTGACCCGGTGGGTCAGGATCTGGGCTCCGGTCGCGAATCCCGGGGCGTCCGGAAAGAGCAGTCCGGTATAGGGCATGTCCGGAACCTGCCCGGGCGATGCGCCATAAGTCCGGTAACGTTCCATGAACCAGATCCGGACCTTCTGATCGTCAAAATTTTCCCCAAAGGTCCCATGGACCGACGTGGTCGCCAGAGTAAAGTTCGACTGGTCACCGAAAGAGGAGGTCGGCCCGATCCCATAGAACCTGGCAGTGGGGTTTTTGAAGTCCTTCACGCGGACATCCACGATATATCGGCCGTTGTCCATGGAGAGATCCCGATAGTGGAACTCGTAGAAATTCATGATGGAATTGGACTGGATGGCAATCACATGCCATCGCTTGAGATTGCCCTTGTAATAACGGTAGTAGCGGAAGCCGCTTTCGAGACCCATATAGGAGTTGTACATGACGGAAGGGGCGAAGATCGATGTAATGCGTCCGGACGGTTTCGCATAGAGAATCGGGACGATGGTTCCGTAGGTCACCCCCGAGTTGTAGGAGTCCCCGATCGCAGGAAGAGGGACCACCACTGTGTTGTCAAAGGGCGTGCTGTAACTGAAAGGAGGGGGCGCTCCGATGGGAAGAGTCGGAAAGGAAAGGCCCTGGGGACCAAGCGTTGTCGGAACGGGGGCCGGAGGCGCGCCGGGAGGAACCATTCCGGCCCCCCACGCGGGGGAGAGTCCGAGCAGGAACATGGCCGCATGAATCAGGATCCCGCCAAAGAGGCCCGGTTGCCCCTTCTCACGCCCCCACTTTCTCACCGGGAGACTCCTTCCGGCCGCTGGACGTCCGAGATATGAGCGGCAACAACCCTTCCCAGCTCACGAAGCCGGAGATGGGCTCTGACCATACCGCTGACGAGGCCGACGATGGAGGGAATCACCGAAGGGCGGAAGAGAAAGGTTTTCACGATTCCGCGAAGGGACGTCTCTCCCTGGGCGTCAACAAAAGTCATCATTTCCGGGGGAAGGGCCTCGCCCGCCGCATCCGAGACGACACGGACAACCCAGGCCGGAACCCCATGTCTGGAGGCACAGAGGAGCCATTCTGCACTCTCCATGTCCACGACATCTCCCCCTGTTTCGATTAAAAAACGGGACTTTTCCGAAGGGCTGGAAACCGGGTCTCCGGAAGATACGATCATACCTGTCCTATAGCAGGAGGAGAGGAAGTCCGGCGGAGACACAGGGACAATTCCCTCTCCGGATTTCATGACCCGGGTCGCAACAAGAATGTCTCCCGCCTCGAGAAGGGGAGAAATCCCTCCGGCGAACCCGCAAAAAAGGACCGGCCCCACCTCTTCCCCGGAAAAAAGTCCGTCAAGGTTCTCGAGTCCGTTCGAACCCGGTCCGGAATAAACGACAGGATGAAGGTCGTTTCTTCGCCAAAGCCGTCCGGTCCTCCCCTTTTCCAGGCGTGCAAGGGAAAGGGGATAAAAAGAGGGTCCGGCCCCCCGGCAGAAGGTCACAGCCTCGTCCCTGAGAGCCGTCACCACAAGAAAGCGACGGAAGGGACGGCTGGAGATCTCAGGCACTGTTTCGAATGGGAGCGTAAGGGGATCGTTTCCAGAAAGCCACGCGCTCATGGCCCAGGGCCACGCCATTCCTCTTCATGTTCCGATAGAGGGAAAGAGCCCAGAGAGGAAAATAATGGCGGTACATATGGTATCTCAAGTAGAAAACCCTCGGGAACCCCGTTCCCGTGAAAAGCTCCTCCTGCCACGTTCCGTCCTCCCCCCTCCGGGAGAGGAGGTAGAGGGCCCCCTTTGCGACAGAAGGGTGGTCGCAGTATCCGCCGTGAAGGAGCGATATGAGTGCCCATGCCGTCTGGGAGGGAGTCGAAGCTCCCCGCCCTGAATATTTTCCCGAGGCATAGGAGAGACAATCCTCTCCCCATCCTCCGTCCTCATTCTGGTGTTCCAGGAGATAGTTCATCGCACGGATGATCCATGGCTCATCCATCCTGACGCCCAGGCTTTTGAGCCCGGCGATGACCGACCAGGTTCCATAGATATAGTTCACCCCCCATCGCCCGAACCAGGAGCCGTCCTTCTCCTGTTCGCGCTTCAGAAAGCGGATCCCCCGGGCGGCGGGCGGAAAGTCGGGACCGTACCCCAGCGCTCCCAGAAGTTCCAGGACCCGTCCTGTCAGGTCGGCGGTGCTGGGATCGAGCAAGGCCCCGTGATCGGCAAAGGGGATGTGATTTAAAAACAGCATGTCGTTGTCCTTGTCGAAGGCCGCCCAGCCCCCGTCCGATCCCTGCATGGCCACCACCCATCGGCAGGCCCGGCGAAAAACATCCTCCATGCGGGACGCAAGGTCGTCCCGAAAGGGAAAGATCTTGGCCATGCCCATGAGAACCATCGCCGTATCATCGACATCCGGATAGTATTCGTTTTCGAATTGGAAGGCCCATCCCCCAGGTTCGCAGTTCGGAACCCGGATCGTCCAGTCCCCCGCCACATGGACCTCTCTGGAACGAAACCATTCCATGGCCTTGTCGACCATTGGCGAATCCGGAGAGAGTCCGGCCTCGACAAGGGCTCCCAGGGCCAGAGCCGTATCCCAGATCGGAGAGACGCAGGGCTGGACAAGAAGCTTTTCTCCCATGGGAAGGACGAGATCGTCGATCGAGGAAAGGACCCGCTGCATCAGGGGGTGGGACAGGCCATAACCCGAAAGATGGAGTGCAACTGCGCTGTTGGCCATGGCCGGATAGATCGCCCCGAGTCCTCCCTCTCCGGCCAGTCGGGGCATCATCCATTCCATGGCGGCCTTCAGGGCTCTTTTCCTGAGAAAGGGGAGGGGATGGCGGTTCCAGAACCTCAGGACAGTGTCAAGCCTCAGGAAAAGATTCCTGAAGGAAAAGAATTCCCGCGAGGGGGCAAAACGCTCCCCATCGGGATGCGCCGGATCAAAGAGCTCGGAGATTCCATGTTCGGGAGAAAGCGTGACGAGAGGACGATGATGGTAGATGAAAAGAAGCGGAACGATCACCGTCCTCGACCAGTAGGAGACCGAATAGATCGAAAAGGGAAACCATGACGGGAGGAGGACCATCTCGGCCGGAAGGGCCGGAACCTTTTCCCAGTCATACTGGCCGAATACGGCAAGGGCGATCCGGGTGAAGACATTGACCTTTCCAGCCCCTCCCCGGGACAGAACCCATGTCCTCGCCCGGACAAGGGACGGATGTCCGGACGAAAACCCCGAAAGCTTGAGGGCCAGGTAGGCCTTGACGGTGGCACTGATGTCGGGGTCTCCGTCCCTGAAGAGCGGCCATCCACCATCCTTTCCCTGGAGGGACAGGATCGAATCGACAATCTTTTTCCGCTTTTCCGGTTCGATTGGCCGGCCGATGAATTCGTGAAGAAAGAGGTACTCGGAGGGTATGGTCACATCGGCTTCGAGCGGTGCCACCCAGTATCCCGTCTCATGCTGAGCGGAGACCAGCCAGGAGATCGCACGGGATATCGTCTGTCCGAGGCCCTCCTCCTCCTCAAGGGGATCTGAAAGCGCCACTCCCTGAAGGGTCGTTTCCCGTTCTCTGACACGGGTTGCCTTCACCGGCCCTGCCTCTTCCATTCCTGCGCTATCCATAGAATTGCCTGTCACTCCAGAAAAATTTTGATTAAAACCACAATCCTTTTCTATTAACAAAACCAAGAGAAAAGGTCAAGGGATCTTTTCGCAAATTATCTTCAAATATGAAACTTTATAAAATCCTGAGTAAAAACTCCCTTGATTTTCATCTATTTTTCGCGCAGGATACCCTTCCCTGGACGTTTTATGTCAGGGAACGGGAGGAATGCGCTCTCCTTTCTCGTTAAAGTGTGGTAGAATCTTCTCAAGATGCCCCAAAGGCACTCCTCCGGGAGCCAACGGTCAGGGGAACGATTGCTGCTCGTTGACAACTGAGAATAGGGAGTTGGTCCGGGAAGTCCGGACCGTAAAATCCTCAACGTGATCTCTCTTGTTTCAGGGCGTCAATCAAGACGCCTATTGCGGTCTGAAGTGAACACTTGAATCGCAAATCCCCACGACAACCGCTTTATGGTTTAGTGGTGGGTCGTTGATTGAAAAATAGGCAATAGTAGCGGGTACAGGCACACCACCCTGATGTGACACAGTCCTAGCCGATCCGAATCGGTCCATTCTCGAACTTCCGGATCCGATCGTCCGTCTCAAAGACCCTTAGGAGATATTCCATGGCAACCGCCCCCCAGTCCCTTTCCCCGGAGATGGAGTTGAAGGCCATCAACACCCTCCGGATGCTTGCCGTCGACATCGTCCAGAAAGCCAATTCCGGACATCCGGGAACTCCCATGGGCTTCGCGGCCCCGGCCTTTGTTCTCTGGCGGGACTACCTCCGTGCCAACCCCAAAAATCCGGACTGGCCGGGACGGGACAGGTTCGTCCTCTCCGGCGGTCATTCGTCGGCTCTCCTGTATTCCCTGCTTTGCCTCTCCGGTTACGGACTGACCGTCGACGACCTGAAGTCCTTTCGCCAATGGGGCAGCCAAACCCCGGGACACCCGGAATATGGCCACACGAAGGGGGTCGAAACCACGACCGGACCCCTCGGGCAAGGATTCGGAAATGCCGTCGGGATGGCGCTGGCCCTCCGCTATCTGGGCCTCCGGTTCAACCGGCCCGGCATGACGATCTTCTCCCCGCGGGTCTTTGTCGAAGCCGGAGACGGAGACATGATGGAGGGGATTTCGAACGAGGCGGCGTCCTTTGCCGGACACCAGGGACTCTCGAACCTGATTTGTCTCTACGACCGGAACCATATCTCGATCGACGGCAGTACCGACCTGGCCTTTACCGAAGACACCCCGGCCCGGTTCCGGGCCTTGGGTTGGGCTGTCCGGGAAGTCTCCGACGGCAACGACACCAAGATTCTCCGCCAGGCCCTCGACTGGGCGACCGATCCTGCCCTCCAGCTTCCCCAGGAAAGGGATGCCCCAAAAATGATCGCCATCCGGACCCATATCGGGTTCGGAAGTCCGACCTACCAGGATACGGCCCATGTCCACGGATCCCCTCTTGGCCCGGAGGAGGTCGTCCGGACGAAGGAACACCTGGGATGGCCGACAACTCCGGATTTTCTTGTTCCGGAGGATGTCCGGGAAATCTTTGCCGGGATCGCGGAGAGAGGGGTAGCCCAGGAAAAGGAATGGCAGGAGCTCTTTTCCCGGTACCGCGTCTCCCATCCGGAGGAGGCCGCGACCTTTGACTCGGCCATGAAAGGCCTCCATCCCTCCGGCCTGGCAAAGCGCCTGACGCCCTTCTCCCCCGCAGACAAGCCCATGGCGACGCGACAGGCCTTCGGGACCGTCCTTCAGGAAGCCGCCCGCATGCAGTCCCTTCTCTGGGGCGGATCGGCGGATCTCGCGCCTTCGAACAACACCCTGATCAAGGGAGAGCCGGACTGCCAGCTTCGGACCCCCGGGGGCCGGAATCTTCACTTCGGCGTCCGGGAACATGCCATGGGGGCGATCATGAACGGGATGGCGCTTACCCGGGCGGTCCGACCCTATGGCGGGACCTTCCTCGTCTTTTCTGACTACATGAAGGGAGCGATGCGCCTCTCCGCCCTGATGGGCCTTCCCGTCCTCTATGTCCTGACCCATGACAGCATCGGCTTGGGCGAGGATGGCCCGACCCACCAGCCCGTCGAGCATCTGACCTCTCTGCGGGCCCTTCCCGGCATGGCGGTCATCCGGCCTGCCGATGCCAACGAAACCCTGGCCGCCATGGACTGGATCACGGCCCAGAACGAGATGCCGGTTGCACTTGTCCTCTCCCGCCAGGGCCTCCCGATTCTCGACGCTCCCTTCGAAACCATCAAGTCGGGTGTTCCCCGGGGGGGGTATGTCCTTCGAGACTCCCCTACCCCTCCCCGGGTCACGCTGATCGGCACCGGAAGCGAGGTTTCCCTCCTCTGGAAGGTTCAGGAGACCCTGACCGGAATGGGAATTCCCACACGCCTGGTAAGCCTTCCCTCGACGACCCTGTTTGACAGACAGCCGTCGGATTACCGCCAGGCTGTTCTTGGCGACACACATCTGCGCCTTTTTGCCGAAGCCGGAAGCACCCTGGGTTTCTGGAAGTACATCGGATCCCGGGGGATCGCCGTGGGACTCGACCACTTCGGGGCCTCCGCTCCCTACACACGGCTTCTGGAGGAGTTCGGCTTCACGGTGGACAGCGTCCTGGACCGCATTCGCAAGGAATGGCCCGATCTGGGCCTTGCCTGATCCCTTGCCCGATCTGGCAAAGCCGGATTGGCCATCAAAGAAGGAGACACTCATGAGTACCGGACATCTTCCCCCCATCGCCCCCAAAGGGCCGGTAGCCGACCTTCTGAGAGAGGGGCAAAGCATTTGGCTCGACACGATCAGCCGACACCTCATGGATTCTGGAGAACTGACAGAGTTGATCTGTTCGGTCGGGATCCGGGGGATCACCTCCAATCCGACCATCTTCGAAAAAGCCATCAACGGTTCCGTCGATTACGATACCGAGATCACGCGTCTTGCCCGGGACAATCACTCCGCCACTGACATCGTCCGTCTTTTGATGGTCGATGACGTTCGGCGGGCCTGCGACTTTTTTCGTCCGATTTATGACGCATCGGCCTTTTCAGACGGGTATGTCTCGATCGAGGTCAATCCTCTTCTCGCACACAACACGAAAGAATCGGTCGAAGAGGCCAGGAAACTTCACCAGATGGTGGACCGCCCCAATCTTCTCGTGAAGATCCCGGGAACTCCCGAAGGCATTCCCGCCATACGCCAGCTCATTTCCGAGGGAATCTCCATCAACGTGACCCTCCTTTTTTCTCCCGACGCCTATTGCAAGGCTGCTCAGGCCTACATCGAGGGACTCCGGGAATATGCCTCGAAGGGCCACAGCCCCTCCCGGATCCACAGCGTGGCCAGCCTGTTCATCAGCCGGCTCGACACCCTGATCGACCGGAAGCTCGAAGAGATCGCGGCCAACTCCACCGACCCGACCCTTGGCCGACGGGCCGGGGAACTTCTGGGAAAGGCCGGCATCGCCAATACCCAGATCGTTTATGAAAATTTCGAAAAACTCTTCAACAAAGAGCTCTTCGGCGACCTTACAGGAAAGGGCGCCCGGGTCCAGCGACCTCTCTGGGCCTCGACGGGGACCAAGAATCCGAAATACTCCGACATCCTCTATGTCCAGAACCTGATCGGCCCCGACACGGTCAATACCGTTCCGATCGATACGCTCCGGGCCTTTGCCGACCACGGAAAGGCCGCCCGCACCATCGACCGGTACAAAGAGGACCGAAGTCTTCCCAACCCTCACGAGATCCTGGAGAAGCTCCAGAATCTCGGAATCTCCCTCGAATCCTCCTACAACCAGCTGATCCGGGAAGGAGTCGAGGCCTTCAACAAGTCCTTCGAGAGTCTTCTGGCCAGCACCGAAAAAAAGATTTCCGCCGTCCGGAAGGGATGATCGCCGCGATTTTGCGACGATCCCCTTCGG
The DNA here is from genome assembly GCA_023481175.1 of Nitrospirota bacterium. Classification (GTDB taxonomy): domain Bacteria; phylum Nitrospirota; class Leptospirillia; order Leptospirillales; family Leptospirillaceae; genus UBA4572. The sequence goes on along the minus strand of JAMCWM010000022.1, from coordinate 13,920 downwards.
AATGGCCCCGGGGAAGGTATCCACTGACAGCACACAACGGAAAGGATGTCCCTTGACAAGCAACCTCCAGTCGCCATTTCAGGGTGCCGGAATTGGAGCGGTCCAGCCTCCGTCCCCGACCATGGACACCCCCCCGTTGACCATGGTCATCTTCGGCGCATCGGGAGACCTGACCCACAGGAAGCTTGTTCCGGCCCTTTTCGACCTGATGGTCGACGGACTGCTTCACCCGGAGACGCGAATCCTCGGGGTCGCCCGGAGTCCCAAGACCCACGAGGAGTTCCGGGGAGAACTGCGGGCCTCCGTCCAGACCTTTTCTCGGAGCTCCAACCATCTCGAGCTCTATGCCGAGTTCGAGAAACAGATCTTTTACCACCCCATGACCTTCGACGATCCCAATGGGTATACCGCCATCCGGACCACCCTTCTTTCCGACGAGTTCAGAAAGCCGACGCAGGGCAACATACTTTACTATCTCGCCACCCAGCCGAGCTATTTCGTCCCTATCATCCGGAATCTGGGGAGCTTCGGCCTTGCAAAGATCAACGAAGAGGTCAAGGAAACGCCGGCCCCCTTTACCCGGATTATCGTCGAAAAGCCCTTCGGGCGGGACCTGGCCTCGGCGCGAGACCTGAACCGCGAGGTGCTCCAGGTCTTCTCTGAACCCCAGGTCTATCGCATCGACCATTATCTGGGCAAGGAGACGGTCCAGAACATCGTCGTCTTCCGACTCTCGAATCCCGTCTTCGGGAATCTCTGGAACAACGTCTTCGTCAAGAGCGTCCACATCTCCGTCCACGAGTCTGTGGGCGTGGAGGGGCGCGGAGGGTACTTCGAGGAGGCGGGGATCCTGCGGGATATGGTCCAGAACCACCTCTTCCAGCTCATGACACTCACGGCCATGGAGCCTCCGGTGGCCTTCGAGGCCGAGTCGATCCGGGACGAAAAGGTGAAGGTCCTCCGCTCCTTGAAGCCTGTCCGGACCGAAGACATCCCCCGAACGATTGTCCGGGGCCAATACACAGTGGGAGAGGTCGACGGCGTTCCCGTTCCGGGCTACCGGAACGAACCCAAGATTCCCCCTGTCTCCGACACCCCCACCTTTGTGCGCATGAAGGTCGAGGTCCAGAATTGGCGATGGGCGGGCGTTCCCTTTTATCTGACGGCGGGGAAGCGCATGTCGAAAAGGGAAACACTCGTCCGTATCGTCTTCAAGGAATTTCCCTTCGCCCTTTTCCGTCTGGCGGGGACACCGGGGACTGTCCCCAACGAGCTGATCATCCGCATCCAGCCCAATGAAGGAATTTCCCTCCGGTTCGGTATCAAAAGACCCGGCGGATCCCTCATGATCGATCCGGTGGAGATGGACTTCTCCTATCAGCAGGCTTATCGCTCCAAAGCTCCTGAAGCCTATGAGCGGCTCCTCCACGATGCCATCGTCGGGGACTCGACTCTCTTCGCCCGAAACGACGAGGTGGAGAATTCCTGGAATTTCATGACGCCCTTCCTCGGGGACCTGACGAAGCTTTCCCCTCTCCGATTCTACACCGCCGGCACGGACGGTCCGGAAGAACAGGACCGGATCGGCGAACCCTCTCCCGCCTGAGATCCCGTCGTCTTGGACAGAGTCACCCCGAAGGGACTTTCCGCTCTCACTCTTTCTTATCTTGCGACCTGCCTCACCGTTTTTCTCTCCTCCTGCGCCTTCGCTCCCTCCTTTTCGCCTTCTCCCCCGGATCTTCTCATCGAACAGGACCCTCCCAAGCCGCCTCTTTTTGTGACCCATCCCCCCACAGCCTCCACCGATATCCTTTGGTTCACAGGCCATGTCCGGAAGTCGGGCACTCTTGTCAAGGCCCGGAAGGCGGCCCTGAGCCAGGCCTTCGGAAAATTTTCGGACTTCCTCTCCCGCAAGGGCTATCCCCTGACCGATCAGGAAAAGCGGCGATGGTTCAGGCTGGGAGATTCAGGGGCCCACCCTTCCATTGCCGACCGATGGATCCGAACATACAAGGAAAGCCAGGATCGCCCCTACCTCCACCGCATCTCGTACTATGCTCTTCTGGCGATCCCCGTGACCTATGAACAGACGATTCTCGCCTCCCTTGCCCGGAGGGACCGAGGAGCCGGAGAACGAATGGAAGCAATGCAGAAAAGAGCCCGGCAGGCCTTGCGAAACGGAGACGGCGCAGGATTTCTCTCCGCACTCCGGGAGGCCCTCAAAGCCGAGCGGGCAATCCATACCCTCCGCTCGTTTCCCGAGGGAGTCCGTCGGAGGATCCTCCTGGAACGGACAGCCGTGGAATCACGGTGGCGAAAGAGTCTGCGGGGGCTCCGTCTTTCCGTAACGCCTCCTTCCCGGGACTTCCCCCTGAAAGAGACACTGAACCCTCCGGCCCGTCTGGCGGAAGAGACCTTTTTACGGCCAAACGGAGTCTCCATCGGACTTTCAGGACTCCTTTTTGATCCCTCCCTTCACCCTTTCAAAGCCCCTGAGCACCTGGTCTTTCCTGGGCTCTCCTGGCTGTTCGGAAACCGGAGACCGGTCTTCTCCCGCGAAACACTCGATTGGGAGATTGCTCTTTTCAGCCACCCACTTTCACCGGGGCTCCCCCCCCTCACCATGACCTGCACCCCCACCGGCTCGACGGGAAAAGGAAACTGCGATATTTCAAAGATCCATGTTCCTGGGGATCATGGCTACATCGAAGGCTATTACAGGCCCGTTCCTCACTCTCCCCTGGACAGATCCGTTTTTCGCACGATCTTCGAGAAAACCTTGCTTGAAGTCCATTTCCGCTTTTACCATCGCCGGGCACTTCATCCGATCATCCTCTCCCTTGCCGGCACGCGACCATTTCCTCAAATGTCGCAAATTCTCTCCATCTTCATGGAGGAGGGCCGCTCCCGGGATCTCACCTTTTGCCCACCGGGGCCAGATCCCTCCTGCCCGGGAGGCCCCCCTCCCGCCCTTCTCGACAGGAGGCGCGCCTCGCTGAAAATCGAGATTCTGTCCGACAGAACCTCCACAATCAATCGGGGGGACTTTTCGATCGTCACGAAGCATCTCCATCTTCGGGTGACCCTTTCCGACCAAAATGGCGTTTTCTGGAGAACCGAGACCCGCATCACAAGCCGCGACTTTTCCAAAGAGAACGCCACCCTGTCGACCTGGAAGGCATGCGCCCGTCGATTGACCCGAGATCTGGCCCGGGTCTACTATCCTCCCCGTCACCCCCATCCCGGAGAGACCCTCCATGACACCTGAGACCCGAATCGAAGCCTTCGACATCGTCATCTCCGGGGCGGGCATCGGAGCCTTGACCCTTGCCAACTACCTTGCCCCCCTGGGATTCAAGATCCTGATTCTCGACCGGCGTCCCGCTTTCGACCCGCTTCATCGGGGGGAGCTTGTCCAGCCCCTGGGACTTGCGATCCTCGAAGAGCTGTCTCTCCTCGAAGCGCTGAAACAGACCCCCCACACCCTTTACCGCAGCTTCGACTTCCTCGACGACCAGGGACGCCTTCTCATGCGCTCTTCCTACGGAATGGGAGAGGGGCCCTATCCCTACGCCCTGGCCATCGAACCCCACCTGATGGACCATCTCCTCGCGAAAAACCTCTCCTCCTATTCTCATGTCGTCTTGCGTCACGAGTCGGACTTCAGGGACTTGACCGTAGATTCTTCGGGTGTCACGGCGATCTATGGTAGGGGGGGCGAGACCCGGCAGGTTCTGGCCCGTGTTCTTGTGGGAGACGACGGGCGCCATTCCCGGGTCCGGGAGCTCGCGCACATTCCAGGGACGGTCGAATCCTACCGGGATTCCTATCTGGGCGGCTCTCTTCTCCTTCCGGAGGATCTCGCATCTCTCACTCCGGCGGTCCGGGAAAGCGCAGGCCGATACTTTCTCGGCCCCCGGTCGATCTTCTTTTTCTTTTCGGTCTCCGAGCGGCGCCGCTTCTTTCTGGTCCTTCTTCCCGAAAGGAACCGCGAAAAATTCTTCTCAAAGGGAGTCGAGGCGGTCCTTGAGAAGCTCGACCGCCATGTTCCGGGATTTGCAGAAATTGCAAGAAAAAACGGACTCGACAAGGCTGAGGATTTCGTGGAGCTGTCGGTCTGGAAGGTTGATCTCGAACGGTGGTGCGCGGACGGGGTGGTTCTGCTGGGGGACGCGGCCCATGCCATGAATCCCCATGTGGCCCAGGGACGGAACCAGGCGATGGAAGATGCCCGCGTTCTGGCTCCGGTCCTTGCCCGGGCCCTTCTGTCGGGCCCTCTTGTCCGCCGGGAAGCCCTTCTCCCCTATGAAAGGGCCAGGATCCCCGTCACTCGCTCCCTGCACAGGCTGGCCGACGAAATGACGCGTGTCTGGAATTCGGGAAATCCCCTCGTCGTCCGGGCCCGGGAGGCGGCCTTCCGGGGTATCGGCCGGATTCCTTCGCTCGAGCGAAAGATTGTGACGACCATCGGGGGGACCCGAATCCTTCCGCTGACCCTTTGGGACAAGATCAGGGCCCTGGCGGCGGGTCTCTTCCCGTCCTAGCCTCCAAGCCTGTCCTTTTTGCTATTTTCCTTCATTTGACGTTATTCTTGACAAATGGAAGCCTGCGACGACCCGGCAGGAGCCGGCCGGAACGGAACGATCAAACAGCGGACGGACGTCACCCTTGCAAATTAGACGCCGCATAAAGCTTCAGGCCCGCCAGGTTCTTGGAACCATCGCCCGTCTGAACATCTTCTGGCGGACCATCTTTCTCTCGGTCCTGATCGGCTCCGTGACCGGCTTTTTCGTCTATCTGATCGAACGCGTCGTCTACCGCCTTCTCTTCCTGACCCTTTACAACACCGCCTTCAAGAACCACCTGGTCGTCATCCTCATCCCGATGATCGGGGTTCTCGCCGCCCGATTCATTCTCTCGACGGGACGGGTCGACAACGCCGGCGGCACCGAAGAAATCATCAAGAGCTACCATGAATTCCGGGGAAAGGTCCCCCTCCGCAACGCCCTTTACAAGCTCCCCGCCTACATCGCGACCCTCGGCTTCGGGGGCTCGGCCGGGCTCGAGGGAGCCTCGACGTACATCGGCGGGGTGGTGAGCTCGATTGTCGACCGAACCTTCGGCTGGCTCCGCCTTCCCTACGAGGAACAACGGGTCATGCTTCTTGCCGGAGCGGCGGCGGGACTTTCCGCCATGTTCAAAGCGCCCTTCACCGGAGCCATCTTCGTTCTCCAGGTTCCCTACCGCTCCGATATCGCTCCGAACGCCCTGGTCCCGACCCTGATCTCGAGCGTCAGCTCCTACATCGTCATGGTGAGTCTTGCCGGAACGGCCCCCCTCTTTTCTCTGGCCGCCAAGGCCCAATTCCACTTCAAGGACTTTCTCTCCGTCCTGGTGATCGGCCTTGTTTGCGGTGGCCTGACAACCCTCTTCATCCGAATCTACCGCACCACAAAAAAATGGTTCTCCCAGGGACGGGGACGTCTGGGCCCCCGACCTGTCCTGGCCGCCCTGATCCTGGGGCTGACCGGATACATCGCCACCAAAGCCTACGGAGAGGCCCTTCCTCTGGGACCCGGATATATCTTCATCCAGCATCTCCTGACAGGAAACACCCCGATCGAAATGGCCATCGTCCTCTTTTTCCTGAAGGCCATCGCGGTGATTTTCACTTTCTCGGCCGGGGGGATCGGCGGCTCCTTCTTTCCCCTCCTCTGCCTGGGGGCAGCCACCGGCAGCGTGGTGGCCCAGATGGCCGGACTCGAGCCCTATGACTTCGGGGTCGTCATGGGAATGTCCGCCTTCCTCGCGGCCGGGTACAAGACCCCGCTCGCCGCTGTCGTTTTCATCGCCGAAGCAACCCACAGTTCGGGATACCTCATTCCGGGACTGATCGGGACGGTGGTCAGCTACGTCGTCAGCGGCAGCACCTCCATCTCCACCCACCAGCGGGACCGGGAAGACATCCATCTTGCCAACCGTTTCCATCTCCCGGTCCGGAACGCGATGATCCGGAACGTGGTGAGCGTCCCTTCCGATATTCCCCTCCTGGAGTTCCGGGAACATTTCATCTTCCGACATCTCCACCGGATCTATCCGGTCACGGAAGATACGCCGGGCGGCCCCCATCTTCTGGGAATCTTTTCCCTCTACGATCTGGACCGTTTCCCCCCGGATACCTGGGAGAAGACCACCGTCGGGGAGGCCATGGTCACCTCGGTGGTGACCGTGACGGCGGATGAGCCGATTCTGAACGCCATAGCCAAGATGAACGAGAAGGATCTCGAATTCCTCCCGGTCATCGACAACGAAAAGAACCGGCGCCTGGTCGGGGGCATCACCCGGACCGATGTCTTCCAGGGCGAATGGGCAAGCCTGCTGTGACGATCACGACGCTCCTTCCCTCCCTTTTCCTGACCTTTATCCTGACCGTTCTTTTCAGCTTCGTCATCGGTCTGGAACTCCACAGCTACCGGCGAAGCAACGAGGAGGATCTGGGGTTCGGCACGACCCGGACTCTGACCCTCTCCGGAGTCGCAGGCTTCGTCTTTTCGATCCTCGATCCGACAGGCAGGCTCTATATCGCAGGATTTCTCGCGCTTACGGCCTTTCTCCTGGTCCATTACCGAACCCGCCAGGAGAAAAACCCCTCCCTGATTCCCCCGATGATGACGATCCTCACTTATGCGATGGGGCCGATCGCCCTCCGGGAGCCCCTTTGGTTCGTCATGGTCTATGTGGTGGTCATCCTTCTCATCCTGGGGGAAAGTCACGGCATCCGGAAATTCTCCGACGCCGTAACCTCCACCGAAGTGGTGACCCTGGCCAAGTTCCTGATCATGGCGGGAATCATTCTTCCCTTTCTCCCCGAACGTCAAATCGGACAGGCCGTTCCCGTCACCTATACCCAGGTCTGGCTGGCGGTGGTCATGGTATCGGGGGTCTCCTACCTTTCCTATCTCGCCCGGACCTATTTCTTTCCCCACCGGGGCCCCCTCCTGACAGGAACCCTCGGGGGGCTCTACTCAAGCACCGTGGCCACCATCGTTCTGGCCCGGAAGGCACGCGACCTGCCCGACCCCCTCACCTCGACGGCAATCATCCTGGCCTCCACCATGATGTATCTCCGGATGGCCATCCTTGTCCTGGTCCTTGGTCCCGGGACGATTTCCCTTCCTCTCCTTCTTCCTTACGGGGGACTGCTGCTTCTGTCGCTGGGAGCCGCCTGGGGGGCGCACACCTACAGCCAGTTCATGAAACAGCCGGCAGAAATTCCTCCGCTTTCCGTGAAGGCCACCCACCCTCTCGAAGTCCGGACGGCGGTCATTTTCGCCGGAGCCTATGTTTTTTTCGCGGCGGTCACCCACCTGATCGTCGGACGTTTCGGGGCGGGGGGACTCCATATTCTTTCCTTTGCCGTCGGATTCACAGACATCACCCCCTTCATCCTCTCCCTTCTCGCCGGGAGTTTTCACATCCCGAAGGGAGCCCTGGAGGGAGCGATCATTCTGGCCTCCGGAAGCAACAACCTGGTCAATGGCCTGTACGCTTTCGTCCTGGCCAGAAACCGTAGCGTCCTTCCGGCTTTCCTCTGGCTCACGGGGGCCTTCATCCTCTCTCTTCTTTATGCCATCATCCTCCGCTGACATGGAGGAACCCTTGGGGGAGGGACCCTTCCGAAACGGAAAATTGAGGATTGCCTGGATCGAAAACAAGAAGAAGGCGGGATAAAAACGGCCATCCCGCCCTCACGGGGGAAGGATCAGGCGACGAAGGATTCAGGAAGGGCCGGTTCGAAGCCGACCTGGGTGAGAACCTTTTCCGTCCGGCTCCGGACGGCGTCCCAGAGATCAGATTTTCGAAGTCCCAGAATCGCCCAGCATTCCTCGAAGGGAACAGGGAGCGCGGTCTCGGTCATGCGATAGATCGCTTCGAAGATCCCGAGAACCCGGCGGCGATGCTCCTCCTTTTCGGAGACGGAGGAGCCGGAGAGAAGCTTGCGCCATTCCCGCACGCCGAAGGAAGCCTGGCGAAGCTCGTCTGCGATCGGAACCCGAAGGGATTCCTGGATGAGCGGGTCGGCCTGGTGCGAGACCAGTTCCACGACCGAAATTCCGATGCCTTCGATCCCCAGCTGAAGGCCCGCCAGAAACCCGTACCAGTCGAGGCCCGAAAACCAAGCCTTGATCTCCTGACGACTTGGCTGGGAGATGACCGGCAAAAATGGCCTCGTGAGCTTCAGGAGCGTCTGCTCCTGAAGCGTGAAATGAAGAACCTCTTCATTGATCTGGTGCAGAAGCTCCTTGCGGGCTTCGGCCGTCGGAGCAAAGGGAAGACGGTCACTGCAAAGCTCCAGGGCCAATAGATCGATGTCTGCATAAACCTGCAACAATGTCGCGGTGGCCATTCTTGTCGTGTCGTCCATGGGCGGCTCCTTTTTATGATGAGGGAGGATCCTTCCGGATCTCCCGATGTCCGGGTGCTGCTTCCGTATCTCCCGGCTCCGGCCTTTTCGCCGGATGATGTTACCGGTCCCGATAGACCCGGTTCTTGAAGACCCCGTACTTCAAAAGGTGCCAGAGAGGCTTTTTGTATCCCAAAAACCGGATGAGCCGCTGGGTCGTGGGGGCCAGCGGGGGAACAACTCCCGGGAGAATCCAGTTTCCCCGGGCCGCGGAGAAGCGCTCGAGATAGGGAATCAGGAAAGATCGGACGGCCGGATCGATAAAAAACCGGGGCTCGAGGAAATCCGACTCCGTCTTCACCATCCCGCTCTCCAGAGCCCAGTCTCCCAAGGGCGTGCCGGGGTAGAGGCGCACTCCCGCCATGGACACCACTGCCATCGGACGGGTTCCGTCGATCAATCGGCAGGTATTGCGAACAGTTTCGGGGGTCTCTCCGGGACCGCCGAAGATCAGGCTGTGACAGAGAGGGATTCCGGCCTTCCGGCAATCCTCCGCGACCTCGAGAATCCGTTCCGTCGAAAATCCCTTTCCCAGACTTTCCAGGGTCGAGACATCCGCGGAATCGGTTCCAAGCTCAAGGCCGTCGCACCCGGCCGCGGCCATTGTCTCGAGAAGGCCGCGCGAAAGCCCCGCAGGAGAGGCATAGGCCGACCACCGGATTCGGAGCTTCCTTCTGATCAGGGCCCGGGAGACCCCCTCCGCATGAGAGACAGGAAGGTTGAAGACGCTGTCCACGAAGAAATAGGACAGGACACCATGGCGCTCGACCAGTTCCTCGATCTCGTCCGCCACGGATTCGGGATCTCGCAGGCGGTGTTCTCCCCCTTCAAGAAGCGGGTAGGTGCAGTAACGACACCGGAAGACGCAGCCCCGCTTCGTCTGGATGTTGGCCATGCCCCCCACCCTCAGGTAGCGGGGGAGGTCGAAGAGCTCCCGGGCGGGACGGAGGCGGGTCCAGGCCCCTCCATCGAAGGAGGGGAGAGAAGGGAAATCGGGAAAAACGACCGGAGCGGAAGGTGCCCCCCTCCGGGGCGATCCGAAAACGCCGGGAATTCCCAGAGGGGAGCATCCATCCTCAAGGGCTGAGAGCAGGGCCGGAAGAGCTTCCTCCGACTCGCCGGCCACGCCAAAGTCGGCGTCGAGGACCTCCATCATGGGTCCGGGCATAAGTCCGAAGGCCGATCCCCCCACAACGAGAAAAGGCGTCCGTGAACCTGCCCTTCCCGATTCCCGGGCCGTCCGGACAAGGGAGAGGTAGTCCGGAAGATAGAAGCGTGTGAGAGGATAGGCGGCATTGTCGAGGTTCCGGAGAGAGAAGGCGATGGTCTCGGGTCTTTCCCTTTGGATCGATTCCGCCAAAGCCTTTTCGGGATTTTTCGCAAAGGCCAGGTCCAGGACAACGGTCCGGTGACCCGCCTGTTGTACCGCGCTGGCGGCATAAGCCAGCCCCAACGGGAAGACAGGGTCCGGGAAATGCTCCCGGTTGGCCGAGACGAGAAGAATTTTCACCCCATACTCTCCCTCTGTGTTCTGTCAGGATAAAAAGCCGATCTCCCGAAAGGGGAATCCGAAGCCGTCCGGGAAAAAAGGATTTCTCTACCATACTCCCATTGGGGGATCCGTCAAGGGAACCGTCTCTCAACCATCAAGGATTTCCAGGAAGTCAGACCGGGCTTCTTGACACCCGTCCGGCAGAGGGATATGGTCTTCTTACCGAAGATCGATAAAGACTTGCCTGAATTTCTCATAACGGTTTCTGCGGGTCCAGTCGCTAGGAAATCCCTTGACCCATTTTCTGAACCGATCATGGCGAGAATTGCTCCTCTCCTTCCCCATCCTGGGGGCAACTCTTCTGTTTTTTCTCGCCTCCGCCACGACTCTCATCCTTTTTACACGGAACCATCTGGCCGAAAACGAAATTACGAGTGAAGTCCGGTTGATCGAGGAGCTCGGGTTCGATACGACGTCCCTTGACCGGACCGTGCATGCGGCCTTTCTGGCGGCCTTCCCGAAGGGTCGTCCCTCCATGGGTCCCTTTATCCAGGGCATGGCCCTCCAGGCCCGGGCGGTCCTCTCCGACATGAAGGGGCGCGAAGCCTTTCTCTCCCCAGACATGCGGCGCTCCCTGACCGACATTGCCCAAAGGACCGATGGGTATTTCTTCCGGCTCATCCGGGACATTCCCGGGAATTCCCCTTTTCCTCCTGAATCTCTCACCGGCGAATACCGGCACCTGACCTTCCGGATCTCCTCCTTCGCCTATGCCATCGACAAAAACCTCCGCACCTCCGCCTTCCGGCAGGCGCAACTTTACCGGACACGGTCTCTACTCATTCTTTTCCAGACCTTCCTGACCCTTCTCTATGCCGGAGCCGTCCTCTTTTTCTCCACCTCCCGCCGCCACACCCACCAGGTCCTACTCGAATTCGCCGCGGAGGATTCGGAAGAGATGATCGTCCTGACCGATCTCAGGGGACGGGTGGTTTTTGCCAACGGCCGTTTCAGGGAGCTTTTCTCCAGGAGCGCGTCTGATCCCGAGTCGCGCTCCCTCTCCGACATCCTCGACGAGAACTCCTCCCTTCGGGAGGCCGCGGGGGAATGGAAGGCCTTTCTCCGCGACCCGCTGACATCCCGACAGCATCTCCTGCCCCTTCGGGATCCGAAGATCCCCGAGATCGCCTGGCTCATGGTCCGGATGACACCAACCCGCATCGGCCATCGCTCCCGCTATCTCGAATGGAAAGGATCCGATGTCTCCCGCCTCAAGAATGCCGAGCTGGCCCTCGAGGCCCAGGGGGAATGGCTCCGGACCACGCTCGCCTCCATCGGAGACGGAGTCATCGCGACCGACATTTCCGGAAAGATTACCTTCATCAACCAGGTGGCCGAACGCCTGACCGGGTATTCTGCGGAGGAGGCCCTGGGATGCCCTGTCGACGAGATTTTCCGGATCGTGAACGAGAAGTCAGGGGAACGTGTGGAGGTTCCGATCGACAAGGTCCTGAAAAACGACATCGTCGTGGGGCTCGCCAACCACACTGCCCTGATCAGCCGGGACGGCCACATCACCTCGATCTCCGACTCGGCGGCCCCGATCCACTCCAAGGACGGACTCCTCACCGGCGTGGTCATGGTTTTCCAGGAAAACACCGAACGACGCAGGGCTCAGGAGATGATCTGGAACCTGACCTACCGCGACACCCTGACCCACCTCCCGAATCAGAGCCTTTTCCAGGACCGCCTGGCCACTCTCCTGCCCTGGGCCCGGGCAAACGGCCGGATCCTGGCCGTCCTCATGGTCGACATCGATCTCTTCAAGCGGATCAACGACTCCCTCGGCCACAGTGCAGGGAACGAACTCCTCCAGGCCTTTTCCCGAAGATTTTCCGGACTCCTCTCTCAAAACGACACGCTGGCCCGGATCGGCGGCGACGAATTTCTCGTGATGCTGACCGAACTCAGGGGAGCCAAAGAAGTGGCCGCCGACTGCGATCGTCTTCTCAAAACCCTCGACTCCCCCTTCGAGGTGGCCGGCCAGGAGATCTCTCTTACCGCCAGCATGGGCATCGCCCTCTTTCCCCTGGACGGAGAGTCTCCCGATGAGCTGGTCAAAAATGCGGATATCGCCCTCAACCGGGCCAAGGACGCGGGTCGGAACCGATTCGTCTTCTTCGAGGAGGCCATGTCCTCGGCCTCCCTCCGGGATCTCCAGCTGGAGCAGGCCCTCAAGCAGGCCCTCCTCCGGGGAGAGTTCTTCCTCGAATTCCAACCCCAGATCGAGACCCGGTCAGGAAAAATCGCCGGTGCCGAAGCCCTGGTAAGATGGGACTCTCCCGACTCGGGACGCATCTCTCCGAAGGATTTCATTCCCCTGGCCGAGCGTACCGGCCTCATCATTCCCCTCGGAAACACAGTCCTCCGCCTGGCCATGGAACAGGCCAAGCGATGGTGGGCCGACGGAACGAGGATCTCTGTGTCAGTCAACATCTCCTACCAGCACTTTGTCCGGCATGGATTCATCGAGGAGATCCTCTCGCTTCTCCACAAGGTTGGGGTCCCCCCTGAGGTTCTCTTCCTCGAGATCACCGAATCGATGATGATCAAGGACTCCGAGCTGTTCTTTTCCGTCGTGGAAGAGCTTCACCGCCAGGGCATCCGGATCTCCATCGACGACTTCGGAACGGGAGCGACGGCCCTCTCCTACCTCACCACCTACCCCATCGCCGAGGTCAAGATCGACCGCTCCCTTGTCACCAACCTTTTTTCCGACCTTAAGCGCTCCGAACTTGTCCGGACGATCATCGGCCTTGGGAAGCGCCTCGACTTCACCACCACGGCCGAAGGCGTGGAAAGCGCCGAGGAGTGGAACTACCTGGTAAAACACCGGGTCGACCGGATCCAGGGATTCTTCGCCAGCCGCCCCCTTCCCCCCAAGGCCCTGGAACCCCTTTTCGGGAAACGATTCACCTATCCGGACGGCGAGAGGCCGACCTGGATCGAAGACTGAAAGGATCTCCATGGACTATTCCGCCCGTCTTCTCCGGAGCTTCCCCGTCTCTACGGGAACCCTTTGCGTGGAGTTCGAGCTCCTCACCCCCGGCTTCTCTTTCAGGGCCGGCCAGGCCTCCCTCTTTTCCTTCCCTCCCGAATTTCCCCTTGCCGACAAAAGCCGGATTTTTTCCCTGTGCAGTGCGCCGTCCGAGCTTCCGACCGTCTCCATCGCCACTCGCCTCACCTCCGGATCGCTCTTCAAGGAGGCTCTGGCCAAGAGCCGTCCCGGACAGATGTTCCTGATCGGAGAGGCCACCGGGGAGTTCGTGATCCCAGAGGAAGCACGACCGAAAACACTGGTTTTTCTGGCCGGGGGGATCGGGATCACCCCCTTCCGGAGCATGATCCGGGAGAGCCGGTATCGAAAAAACTCTCCGTTCAGGATCCTTCTCCTGACCGTGAACCGGAGCCGCGCCGATACTCCCTTTCTTTCCGAGTGTGAGGCATGGATGAAGGAGAGGACGGCCCTCTGGATCCCCGTGCTGACCCAGGAGGGGTTGCCACCCGCAGGCTCGCGCCAGGAAAGGATCGAGGAGGGGCTCAGCCGGATTCTGGACATGGCGGGCGTGGAGTCCCTTCTCTACCTCTCAGGCCCTCCCGCCATGGTCGACGCCTTCCACCAGATTCTTCTGGGACAGTTTCTGGTCGAGGAACCTAGGATCAAAAGCGAAATGTTCTACGGATATCTGGCCCATTGACGGTTTCGGGAAGGAGAGGAGGAGACATTGAACCGCGAAAGGGGGACATTCCCATGATAAGCGCATATTTCGCAGGTAGAATCAGTCCTCTCCGCAATTTTTTCTGTCGATTTTTTTGAAAAACAAGTCACTTTTTGTTCAAAATGCGATTTTCTGTCGGAGCTCTTTCTCTTCTCTGTTTTTTCGATCGTCTCAGAACTTTCTTT
>JAMCWM010000034.1 GCA_023481175.1 Nitrospirota bacterium | reverse complement strand
CTCGGGTACGATCTTTTCCTCCATTTCGAACAACCCTCCTCTGCGTACCGGTTGGGAAAAACGTGTTCCGGTGGCAGAATAGCAGGGTCAGGAAGGAAAGTCTAGTCTTTTTTTAGCCGCTGTAGTGTTAATATTCCGACGTGCAAAAGCCCTCCCTCCAAGGGAGATCCCAATCCTCCCCTCTGAGATTATCCTCATAGAATTCGAACAATTGTCATGCCAGGACGGGGCGACTTTGAAATCCTCGTGCCGTTTCTGGAAAAAGAAGAGTTCGGGAGACCGGGAATTTCCTCTCCCGATTTCCCCCGGACCGGGAGGTGTCCGTCCCGTCAGAAATCCCGTCTGTACCCGATCTCGCGGTCGAGGCTGTCCTGGATCATGGAGAGGCGGAAGCGGTCGGCGATGAGACGCTCCCTGCTGGTCAGCATCTCCGTTTCGGCATCGACGGCGGTTACGCCGTCCACAAGGCCCTGGGCGAAGCGCCTTTCCACAAGGCGAAGATTTTCCCGGGCGTGGTCATAGCGGGCCTGGTCCAGTGCCAGGGTTTCCTTTTGCGTCTCGAAATCGTCATAGAGCTTCCGGACATTTCTGATGATGCGAAGCCGCACCAGCCGTGTCTTTTCGGATTCCCTGCGGGCCTCCATCCGGGCCCGCTCCGTCTCGTGGAGGATCTCCCCCCCCACATAGATCGGGACCGAAAGGGCCACGCCGCTCTGGAAGGCCGGAAGAAAGAGGCCGGATCCCGCGGGCGCCCCGGAGATCGTTGGCGGAACACCCCACATGAGGAACCCCTGGGCGAACAGGGAGAGATGGGGATAGTTGCGAGTCCGGACCTCGTCGACCCGGGACTCCCTCTCCCGGTCGAGGGCCAGGGCGGCCTGGAGAAGCGGCCGGTGGGCCAGGGCATAGGCGGTCATCTCGTCAAGAGACCAGTCGGGCCCGGAAATCCGGGGAGTTCCGTCGGTGCGGTAGGGAACCAGCGTCTCCCGGCCCATGGCGAAGACCAGATCGGCCTGGGCCTTCCGGAGGGCATTCCCCTGGCGGACCCGTTCAAGGCGGGTCTTTTCCAGGAGAAGACGGGCCATGGTGACATCGGTGACGACCCCGAACCCCCGGGCCAGGCGTTCCTGCGCCATCCGGAAATGGAGAGCGGCATCCTCCTCGTTTTTTAGGGCCGCCCGATACAAATGTTCGAACATCGCCAGCTGGTCGTAGGCTACATCGGCATGGAAAGAGACCGTGAGACGGGCCTCCGCGAGCTCCTCCCTCCGGCTACGGAGGCGGAAACGTTCCGCCCGGACACGGTCGTGGCGTCCTCCGAAGGAGGTGATGTCCTGGGTCAGCGTGGGGTTCAGAAGTTCCGGGGCGATGGGCTGGTAGTCCGGGAAGACGCCGCCAATAAAGGCCGAATTGAGAAAGAGCTGGTCGAGGGAGAGGGTGATGTGGGGGTAATAGGCCGACATTTCCGTCCCGACCTTCTCCGTCTGGGCGCGGGACCGGTCGTAGGCGATGGAGACGAGCGGGTGGGAGGCGAGAGCGGCCCGGACGACGGCCTTTCTCGCGATGGGAACCCCATCCTCGGCCGCCCGGACGGGACCGGAAAGAAGAATCCCCGCAAGGACTCCGGTCCCCATGGCCAATAAGGCCCGGAACCGGAAAGGCCTTAAAAGGTCAGCTTTTGCGAACAATGGCCACCTCGGCCGACATGCCCGGAAAGATCGCCTGTCCCTTGAGGTCATCGAAGACGATCCGGACCGGGATGCGCTGGACAACCTTCACGAAGGTCCCGGCGGCATTCTGGGTCGGAAGAAGCGAGAAAGCCTGGCTTGCCGCCGGGATGAACTCGAGCACCCGCCCCTCGAACCGGAGGTTGGGAAAGGCGTCGATGCGGATCCGGACCTTCTGTCCGGGATGGACCTTCCAGACCTGGGTCTCCCTAAGGTAGGCATCGAGCCAGATATTGTCCCGGTTACGGGTGTCGATGATGCTGACCAGGGGCTGGTTGGGGCGGACCGTCTCCCCCAGGTTCACGAGACGCTGAGCCACCTGGCCGGAGATTGAGGCGAAGACGGTCCGGTTCCGCGGATGGACCTCGGAGATGGACAGCATCTGGCGGTCCGCCCGGATCAGGCGCCGGATTTCCCGGAGCTGATCCTCCTTCTTCCGGTAGGTCGTTTCGAGGTCCTCGAGATCCTGGGCCGAGATGAAGCGGTTTTTCAGAAGATCCCGTCCCCTGTGGTAGTGGTCCCGGGCGTCGGCCACCTCCCGTTCGATCCGGACCTTCCGGTCCAGATCCCGCTCCAGAGTCTGGTAAGGGGTCAGGTTTCCGCCGGTGTCATGGCGCCTGTTGTATCGATCGCCCGTCGTGTCGACCGTCGCGATGACCTCGCCAAACTGCACCGGGTCCCCTTCGTTGACCTTCAGATCAAGAAGCCGTCCCCCGACCGGGGAGGCGATGAGGGTGATCTTGCCCTGGACATAACAGTCGACCGAGCGGACATAGCGCGCGCGGTCCGCCAGGATGTATCCCCCCCACAGGAGGGTTCCGACAAGCCCGGCCACGGGCACAAGTATCCTCCATGATCGGAAGGAGGGGCCTTTTTCAGAGGTCTCTGCCATCGAAGCCTTCTCCGGCATTTTGCATAGGCGCTTTCCGGGACGTCGCACGAGGAAGCCCGGCATGGTTGTCTGTTCTTGGACGGGAAGGAACCGGAGCATGTGAAGGAAGAGCGAATCGTTCTGGGGCAGAGCCCGGACCGGGCCTCTGTCAGTCGACAGGGTCCGATTCGATTCCCACCATACGCGTGCCTGTCCACCCATGGTAGGAGTCATCACCCTGTCCGTCAGGAACAGGGAAAGGCGAACCCCATCGCCGCCAGGAATTCTGGCCAGACGATCGTAGCATGCCCCGCCCCAAAGGTCCAGAGCTCGCGAACGCAGAACCCTGCCGGCTCAAATTCGACATTGTCCCGCCCCGATCGTCTTCGGACCATGATCCCCGTCATAGTCTCAAGATTTTCCCGGAACCCTCCGAAGAGATCCCTGAAAGGAGGTCCGCCATGGACACTGTCATCCCTCTCCTCTTCGGTCTTCTGAGCCTCCTCGGATTCATGCTGACCACGGCGCTTGTCTACCTGATCATAAAGCCGGCGCCCGGTGAAACGGTTTCCGGAAAGCAGTCTCACCTTCCCGCCAGGAATCTCCATGCCCCATAGTGGACCGCCTGGCGATTGACCAGGACTCCCGAAGGAAAGAGCGGAGCGACAACGGGGGAGAGCCCCCCGGTCAGAACGACCGGGAGAGGTTCTCCCACCTCCTCCTCCGCTCTTCTCCCGAGGCCCGAAACGGCCTCGACGCTTCCCAGAACCACGCCGGAAAACAGTCCCTCCCGGGTCGAGCTTCCTATCCCCCGAACTCCCGTGACACCCTCCCGACCCCGAAGTGTGGGACCCGGGACAAGATCGACCCGTCCTGCTCCCAGGGCTCTCTCCATAAGAGGGATCCCCGGGAGGATCGCCCCCCCCAGAAGCCGCCCCCGGGCTAAGACTGTGGTCACAGTATGGGTCCCGAAATCGGCGACCATAAAGCTCTCCCCCAGTCGATCCCCGAATCGGGCCCAAACCCCCCAGGCGGCCGCTCCCCGGTCCGCCCCCAGACTCTCCGGCGGGCGATAGTCCACCGCAAAGGGCGCCCCGGACGCCGAAAAAATCTCCGGCCCTCTCCCCGTCCGCTCCTCCCAGCTCGAGGCGACGGTTTCCACAAGGTCGGGGACGACGCAGACAAGGGCGGCAGAAAGGTCGCCCCTCGGAAGATCCGGCCAGAGGGCATCAAAAAACGACGAAATATCGGAGCGTTCCTCCGGAGGCGGAGTCGGCCGGGTCTTCATCCGGAGGATCCTCTCCCCCGAATGGAAGGCCACCGATATCCGGGAGAGGCCGACCTTGATCGTGACTCCCCGTCTCTCACAGGCCATGCCGTCCCTCCCCTCCCGAGACCGGACGAAGATTCCTGACGCCCGGTCCGAGAATGGCGGGCCGGCCGTCGTCGCCCGTCAGGAGAAGCTCTCCCTGCTCCCCGAGACTCTCGATCCTCCCGACAGCGGTTTTCCCCCGGAAGGAGTAGACGACCCACCGATCTTTCCAGAGAAGGCGATCCTCGAGACATCTCCGGATATCGTCGGGCGTGCTCCCGTACAGGAGTTCTTCGATTCTCCGGGAGAAAAGTCCCGCCAGGGCGAGGGGCCCCGGAAGGCGAACGCCGGCTCCTGTGAGCGCGGACAGGGAGGCGGCCTTGACCCGGAGGGGGGAGGATTCGGATTCCCCCCCCTCCGGCGGAGGAGTTCCCATATTGATTCCGATCCCGGCAATCCACCCGGCAGACGCGCCCCCCGACTCGCGGACCGTTTCGACCAGAATTCCCCCGAGCTTTCCTTCCCCCCCGCCCGGATCCCCCGGGGAAAGAAGGGCGTAGAGGTCGTTGGGATATTTCCAGAAAATGCCGGGGATCCCCAGGTCATCGAGAAGAGTCAGGCAACCCGCGGCAACGACGAGGGGGAGAGGGAAAGCCCGGGAAGGGGGAAGATCTTGGGGAGGAATCCAGCGGCTCATCGTGAGATCGCCCCTCCGGGAATGCCAGCGGTTTCCGGGACGTCCGCGTCCCCCGGTCTGGAGGGCGCACAAAAGGGTCGCCCCAGGAGGAACGAGGCCTTCGGAGACCCAATTCCTCAAGGTGTCGCTGGTGGAGGAGAGTTCCCGGACAAAGAAAACCGGCGGGTCGGAAAAAATCCTCCGGACCCGCTCCCCGTCCGGAGATCTCACCCGAGAAAGTCCAAACGCAGGGAGAGGTCTCCGGGTGAGTGGGTCAGGGCCCCCACCGAACAGAGATCGATGTCGAGGCGCGAAATCTCCCGGACCTTCTCCAGAGTGAGTCCGCCGGATGCCTCCAGGATCATGCCGGGCCTCACCCCCCGGAGGCGCGGCACAAGATCGGCCATCGCGGGAACGCTCATGTTGTCGAGAAGGAGTATCTCCGCTCCCCCGGACGCCGCCTCCAGAGCCTGTTCCGGCGTGTCGACCTCGATTTCGATCCGGTAAGGATGGGGGGCCCGCTCGCGGGCCAGCCGGAGCGCCCGGGAGACGGAACCCACGCCGACGATATGGTTGTCCTTGATCAGGATGCCGGAAGAGAGGGAGGAGCGATGGGAAACCCCTCCGCCCGTCCGGACGGCGTATTTCTGGAAGAGGCGGAGGCCGGGGAGCGTCTTGCGGGTTTCGGTGATCCGGAGGGGACGCATTTCGGGAGGACGGTCGGCCTTTGCGGCCTCGACGTAGCGCCGGGTGGTGGTCGCGATCGCCGACAGGTGCTTGAGAAGATTGAGGGCGAGGCGCTCACCCGAGAGAAGGTCCAGGAGGGGTCCGGAAAGAAGTCCCACGACCTGGCCGGCCTTGAGGGATCCGCCCTCCGGAACCATCCACTCCACCGACACGGCTCCGCCCAGAAGGGAAAAAATACGGGGAACGAAGGGAGCTCCGGCAAGAATGCCCGGCTCCTCGGCCACGATCGCGGCCTCGGCCTTGCGGTTTTCGGCCGGATCGGAAAAGAAAAGGCGACTGGTCAGGTCCCCTTCGGGAAGGTCCTCCTCCAGAAAGGCCGCAAGAGCCCGGTCGAGGAGGGAGGGAAGAAGCCCCCCGATCATGACGTTTCACCGAGAAAGGCCCGCAGCTGCGCGAGGGCGACCGTAAGTCCCTGCCGGTCCTCCTCGAGGGTGCCGACGAGCGTCCGATCCTTCTCCACCACCTCGGGAGGGGCTTTCCGGACAAAGTCCTCCCGGCCCAGGCGACCCGCAACCTCCGCGATCTTCTCCCCGATCTTCTGGATCTCCTTCTCGAGGCGGTCGGCCTCCCGGGAATAGTCCACCAGACCTTCGAGGCCCAGGACCAGATATCCGTCCCGGAAAGGGGCCCGAAGACCCTTCAGGTCGATTTCCCCTGAGCGTGAGAGTCGACCGAGCCTTTCGATGAAGGGCCAGAGTTCCTCCGGATCTCCCGCGGAAGGCGATTCAAGGACCAGTGCGGCAGGAATCTCCTGTGTCGGGGGGATCTTCATGACGCTCCGCGTCTGCCGGACAGAACCGACGATGGTCCGGATCCGGTCGAAGGCCAGGCCTCCTCCTTCGGGGAGACGGCCGGCCAGAGGGGGCAGGGCGCCCCGCCCCGCGCAACGGTTGGAAAATTTCAGGAGGCGTGAGAGCTCTTCCGTAACGAAGGGCATGATCGGATGGGCAAGGTCGAGAAGGGTCGATCCCACCGTGACCAATGTTCTGGCGGTTTCGATGCGGAGGGGATCGGCGGCCTCCCGTTCGAAGTCTCCCTTGGTGGCCTCGAGATACCAGTCGCAAAAGAGGCTCCAGGTGAACCGGTAGACCAGAAGGGCGCCCTCGTCATACCGGTAGGACTCCATCGCCTCACGGTAGGCGGACTCGAGCCTGGCAAGCTCCGAGAGGATCCAGCGGTTCGCGATTCCACGGCAGGCGGCGGGGTCGTCCAGGGGGGAGGTTCCGGGAGGCACGGCCAGGGAGATGTAGCGGAAGGCGCTCCAGAGTTTGGAGACAAAGTTCCGGGCGGCCTCCACCCGTTCGACCGCGAGGCGGATATCCCGGCCGGGCGTGGCCAGAAGGACCAGGGAGAGACGGAAGGCATCCGTCCCGAAACGTTCCATGAGCTCCAGGGGGTCGACGACATTTCCCCGGCTCTTGGTCATCTTCTGGCCGAACTCGTCCCGGACCAACGCATGGATATAGACATCCCGGAAGGGGACCTTTCCGGTCAGATAAAGCCCCATCATGATCATCCGGGCCACCCAGAAAAACAGGATGTCGAATCCCGTGACCAGGAGGTGCGTCGGGTAGAAGCGACGGAGGTCCGGAGTCTCCTCGGGCCAGCCCATCGTCGCAAAGGGCCAGAGCGCCGAAGAGAACCAGGTGTCGAGAACATCGGGGTCCCGGACGAGGTTCACCCCGCCGCAGCGCGGACAGACCTCGGGATCCTCCCTGAGTACCGACAGATGGTGGCAGTCCTGACAGGTCCACGCCGGAATACGGTGGCCCCACCATATCTGCCGGGAGACGCACCAGTCCCGGATGTTGTCGATCCATTCGAAGTAGGTCTTCTGCCAAGTCTCAGGGAAAAACTGGATCTCCCCCGAGGAGACTGCCTCCCGGGCCCGGGCCGCGAGGGGGGCCATCCGCACAAACCACTGGAGGGAGAGTCGCGGCTCGACCTCGGTCTGGCAGCGGTAGCAAACCCCGATGGCATTCTTGTGGGGCTCCCGGCGCACAAGATTCTCGTCGGATTCAAGAACCTCCATCGCCCGAAGACGGGCCTTCTCCCGGGGCAGACCCGACAGGGGGCCGGCCATGGCATTCATGACCCCCCGCTCGTCGATCACGGACAAGGTCCCCAGTCCGTGTCGCTGACCGATCTCGAAGTCGACCATCGAATGGCTCGGGGTGATCTTGAGGACCCCCGTCCCGAAGGCAGGGTCGACGGCCGCATCGGCCACCACCGGGATCGTCCGGCCGGTCATGGGAACCTTAACCTGCCGTCCCACCCAGCCCGCATAGCGCTCGTCCTCCGGGTGAACGGCCAGGGCCAGGTCGGCCACCACCGTCTCCGGCCGGGTCGTGGCCACCACAAGAAAGTCCTCCGGCCGATCACCTGCCACGTAGCGGACGAAGGAGAGCTCTCCCTCCCGGTCCAGATGGGTCACCTCCACATCGGAGAGAGCCGTCAGGCAGCGGGGACACCAGTGAATCATCCGTTCGGCCCGGTACAGGGCCCCGTCTTCGTAAAGGCGGACGAAGACTTCCCGGACCGCAAGGGAGAACCCCGGGTCCATCGTGAAGCGCTCATGATCCCACGAGAGGGAGGCTCCCAGATGCCGGATCTGGTCGAGGATCCCGGAGCCGATCGATTCCTTCCAGCGCCAGACCCGATCGACGAAGGCCTCCCTCCCCAGACTCTTGAAATCCACGCCTTCGGCCCGAAGCTGTTTTTCCACCACGTTCTGGGCGGCGATTCCCGCATGGTCGACCCCGGGGATCCAGAGAACGTCCCGACCCTCCTGTCTCCGATAGCGGGCCGCCACATCCTGGATCGTCAGATTGAGGGCATGGCCCATGTGAAGGCGCCCGGTGATGTTCGGGGGGGGGACCACCATCGAAAAGGGCTCCCCCTCCGCGGACCCTCTGGCAGGCTCCCGGGTCCACCGGTCGAGGCATTCGGCCTCTACTCTCCCCCAGTCAAAGCGCTTGGGAAGCCCCGAAGAGGCCTCAGAATCATGAACTCCTTCAAGAAAGTCGCTCTCGCTCATCCGTTGTTCATCTTTCCTGCAGAGGGTTATTGGGAATCCGTCTCGAGGGGGAGCATCCTCTTTTCCCTCAGGATCCGTCGGATGGCCTGATCATGCTCCGGCAGGGTCCGGGAAAAGATGGAGGGCGATCCGTGTCCGTCCGAGACAAAGTAAAGATAGGGGACATCCTTCGCAAAGACCACGGCCCGCAGGGCCTCCGCCCCGGGATTGTCGATGGGCGTCGGGGGAAGTCCTTCGTGAAGGTAGGTATTGTAAGCCGAATCGATCCTCAGGTCTCCCGCCTTCAGGTGATGGCGATGGGGCAGGAGATAGAGGATCGTCGGATCGCTCTGGAGCTTCATCCCCTCGCGCAGACGGTTCAGGAAAACGCCGGCGATCAGGGGCATCTCTCCCAGGGTCCCCGCCTCTTTCTGGACGATGGAGGCCAGGGTCACCCCCTGGTTGACAGTGAGCCCCCGCCCCGACAGTCGGGATTGCCAATCCGGGGTCATCACGCGCCAGAACCGGGAGACCATCATCGCCAGAACTTCCCGGGAGGTCGAACCCTTCGAAAAATAATAGGTGTTCGGGAACAGATACCCTTCCAGAGAGGTGGAGGGGATGCGGAGCTGCCGAAGAAAGGCCTCATCGCTCATGAGGGCCAGGTTCTCGTCCATCGAACCGATCCCCAGGTGCGTCATGCGGGCCGCGACCTGCGAGATCGTGAAGCCTTCCGGAACAGTCAGCTTCCGGTAATATTTCTGGCCAGCCACCAGATCCCAGAGGATCCGGTAGGGCCGGTCCTCGGGAGAGATCTCATACTCCCCTTCCCGTATGCTCCGGGCCAGTCCCAGGATGTCGCTCCAGAAGATCACGGTTTCCGGAGCGGAGATCCCCCCCTTCCGGGCCAGCGTCTGGATCACCTGCCGGAAGGGAACGCCGTGAGAGACTTTCAGGAGAAAGGGAGAGGCGTCCTCTTCCGGTCGTCCGAAAAAGGCATAGAGGGACCAGCCCATCCCGATCACAAGCAGAAAAAGCGCAAGGATTGTCATTCTCCGGAGAAAAGACATCGCAGGGGAGTTCACAGAGCCTGGGTTCTCCCTTCCGAAAATGGTGCGGATCCCTCCCCCGATGCCCGGAATCCTTTCTGCGCCTCCGCGGCCCTCTCATCAAGGAATCCCTGGAGGAGAAGAACCGCCGCCAGGTCGTCGCAGAAGCCTTTCCGGCCACGGGGTCGTTTTCTTTTGGGAAGGAGCTCCCGGGCCCGGGCCGAGGTCTGCCCCTCGTCATGAAGATAGACAGGAAGCGAAAGCCGTTCCCCGAGAAGACGGCCTGTTTCGAGAAACAGGGAAGCCCGGGGGTTCGGGTCTCCGCTCAGATGGTAGAACGGAACGCCGAAGACAAGTCCAACCACTTCGTTTTCGCGGACCAGATCGGCCATTTTCAGGAAGACCTCCTCGTCCGTGGGGCCCAACGCAAGGTCGGCCCCTTTCCTGACCAGAATGTCAAGAGGTCTGGCCAGGGTGAGGGTGGGGTCCGAGAGGGCAAGTCCGATGCGCCGGACGCCCCAGTCGACCCCCATGAGCACTCCCGGCGGCGTTGTCGCAGGGCGCACCGTCAGGAACCGACCAGGGCTCTCTGGGCTTCCTCGCGGATCTCGGCGCGGATCGTGTCGAGAAAGACCGGCCAGGAGGGCGGGGGGGGACCTCCGCCTTCAGCCCATGCGGGACGGCCCCCTCCCTTACCGCCAAGGGCTGTGGCCATTTTTCGGATCCACACGTTGACGGGGAGCCGTTTTTCCAGGTCCTGGGAGGCCCACCCCAGAAGCAGGACCTGTCCTTCGGTCCGGCCAGCGAGGATAACGAGACCCGTCGGGATACGCGCCTTGAGGATATCCATCCTGAGACGGAGATCCCGTCCGTCACGGCAGTCCACGACCGCGACCAGGATACGGGTGTCCCCTTCCTGGAAGCTCTCTCCCAGCATGCCGGCGGTCTCGGCCTCGAACAGGCGGGATTTCGTGGTCCGAAGCTCCTGTTCGAGGCCTTCCCGGGCCTTCTCCTCGGATTCAAGCCGATCGAGGATCCGGCCGCCGGGCATTCGAAGGAAGCTTCGGATGGCGGTGAGCTCCTCCCGCCACTTCTTTCCCTGCCCATAGGCGGCAGTTCCGGCCAAGGCTTCGATCCGGCGGGTTCCAGCCGCCACTCCGGACTCGGAGACCACATAGAGGAGCCCGATTTCGGAGATCTCCCTGACATGGGTGCCGCCGCACAACTCCACCGACATCCCGGGGACCTCGACGACCCGTACCCGATCTCCGTATTTCTCTCCGAAAAAGGCCAGGGCTCCCCCCGCAAGAGCCTCCTGGCGGCTCTTTTCAGAAATCCTCACCGATTCTCCGGTCGCGATCCAGTCGTTGACCAGGGCCTCGATCCTTGCGACCTGTTCGGCGGTCAAAGGCTCCCCGTGAGTAAAGTCGAATCGGAGCCGGTCGGGAAGAACGAGAGATCCGGCCTGGCGGACATGGTCTCCCAGAACCTTCCTGAGGGCGGCATGCAATAGATGGGTGGCCGTGTGATGGACCCGGGCTCCCCGGCGAAAGGCCGGATCCACGGAAAGGCGCACGCTCTCTCCGGTGCCGAGGGTTCCTGCCCGGACCCGGCCCCGGTGGGAAATCCATCCCGGATAGGGACGGGTAGCCGACTCCACCTCGATCACTCCGGAGGCCCCCGCGATCTCCCCCCGATCGCCGACCTGGCCTCCTCCTTCCGGATAGAAGGGAGTCACGCCCGTCACCACCTCGACCTCGTCCCCCTCTGACACCCGGCTGACCGACTCTCCGTCGCGGACAAGGAAGAGGATCTCTCCCGGGCTGTCGAGCCGGTCGTAGCCGACGAAGGTCACGGGCTTGGGCAGATCCGTAGCCGGAAGGGGAAAGGAGGCTTTCTGTCCGACCCAGGAGCGGCGGCCCTGCTCCTTCTGCTCGCCCATCCGCGCCTCGAAGCCCTCCATGTCGAGGTTGAAGCCTTCCGGGCTGACCCAGTCCAGGACGACATCGACGGGAATCCCGTGGGTGTCGTAGAGCCAGAAGAGGGTCTCTCCCGAAAGGGTCGACGAGCCAAGGCTTCTCGACTCCGCCATCGCCTCCCGGACAAGGGGCAACCCATACTCGAGGGTCCGGATGAAACGCTCCTCTTCCTCCGCGAGAATCGAGGCGACCCGGTCCCGCCCGCCCAGAAGCTCGGGGTAGGGACCCCGCATCATCTCCGCGAAGGCGTCCCCCAGGGCTGGCAGAAAGGGGTTGGGGAGGGCCAGGTCGAGACCGAACTGAACGGCGCGGCGGATGAAGCGCCGGAGGACATATCCCCGCCCTTCGTTCGAGGGAACGAGCCCCTCCCAGACCAGAAAATAGCTTGCCCGGATGTGATCGGCAATGACCCGATAGGCAAAATCCTTCTCCCCTTTTCCCTTTCCGTAGGAAATCCTGGAGAGGGATCCGATTTTCTCCATGAGGGGCATGAAAAGGTCCGTCTCGAAGTTGCTTTCCACTCCCTGAAGGACCGAGGAGAGGCGTTCGAGCCCCATGCCGGTATCGATCGAGGGACGGGGAAGGGGGGAGAGAACCCCGGCCTCATTCCGCTCGTACTGCATGAAGACGAGATTCCAGATCTCGAGATAGCGATCGCAGTCGCATCCGACGGCACAGGTGGGCCGGCCGCAGGAGAAGGCTGGCCCCTGGTCGACAAGGATTTCCGAGCAGGGACCACAGGGACCGGTATTCCCCATCTGCCAGAAGTTGTCTTTCTCCCCCAGACGGACAATCCGGGAAGGATGAATGGAGGTCGCGCTCTTCCAGAGGGCTTCCGCCTCGTCGTCTTCGGTATAGACCGTCACCCAGAGGACGTCCGGGGAAAGGCCCAGACGCTTCGTCAGAAACTCCCAGGCAAAGGCGATCGCCTCCTTCTTGAAATAGTCTCCGAAGGAGAAATTTCCCATCATCTCGAAGAAGGTATGGTGGCGTCGGGTGAATCCGACCCGGTCGAGGTCGTTGTGCTTGCCCCCGGCCCGGACACACCGCTGGATGGAGACGCACCGGGAGGATGGCGGAGCCTCCGAGCCCAGAAAGGCATCCTTGAAGGGCACCATCCCGGCATTTGTAAAGAGAAGGGTGGCATCCCCCGAAGGGATCAGGGAGGCAGAAGGAACCCGCCGGTGGCCGGCCCCTTCGAAGTAGGAAAAGAAGGTATCCCGAATGCCCAGGGAGTCCATCCTACTCGCCTCCCCGCCGGGTGTTTTTGGGGGTCGGTACGGCCGGCTCCTCGGAGGCGCCGGAGGGGGCCTGGGAGGGGATGCCGGCCTTTTCGCGGATGGCCTTGTCGAGGGTCTTCAGCAATTCGGGATGGGACTTCAGGTGGGTCTTGACGCTTTCCTTTCCCTGGCCGATCTTTTCCGATCCCCAGGAATACCAGGAGCCGCTTTTTTCAAGAATGCCGTACTCGACCCCGAGGTCGATCAGCTCGCCGGCGATGGAAACCCCCTCATTGAAGGAGATGTCGAATTCCGCCTGGCGGAAGGGCGGAGCCATCTTGTTCTTGACAACCTTGACCCGCACACGGTTTCCCAGAACGTGGTCCCCCTCCTTGATCGATTCGATCCGGCGGATGTCCAGACGCTGGGAGGCGTAAAACTTGAGAGCGTTGCCTCCGGTCGTCGTCTCGGGGTTGCCGAACATCACCCCGATCTTCATTCGGATCTGGTTGATGAAGATGACCACGGTGGAGGACTTGGAGATGGAGGAGGTAAGCTTTCTAAGGGCTTGGCTCATAAGGCGGGCCTGGAGACCCATGTGGGAATCCCCCATGTCTCCCTCGAGTTCGGCCTTGGGAACCAGGGCCGCCACGGAGTCGACCACGATCAGATCGAGGCTTCCGGATCGCACAAGAGTCTCGGCGATTTCGAGGGCCTGCTCCCCCGAGTCGGGTTGGGCGATGAGGAGATCTTCCGTCCGGACACCAAGCTTTCTGGCGTAGGCAAGATCCAGAGCATGTTCGGCGTCGATGAAGGCGGCCATGCCGTTTTTCTTGTGGACCTCGCTGATGGCATGAAGGGCCAGGGTGGTCTTTCCCGAGGATTCGGGCCCATAGATTTCGATGATGCGCCCCTTCGGGTATCCTCCGATTCCCAGCGCGATGTCGAGGGACAGGGAACCGGAACTGACGACGGGTGTCTCGATGATGGGAGCATCCTTCCCCATCCGCATGATCGACCCCTTGCCGAACTGCTTTTCGATCTGCGACAGGGCCAGGTCGAGGGAACGTTGCTTGTTTGCATCCTTGTCAGTCAATGGACTCTCCCTTTGGGTGAAAGTGTGGCCGACGACTAACGGCCGGAAAAAATGAAAAAAACAACCTGGAGGAGAACCGCAGCCAGAAGGCCGGCTCCCGCATCGTCCAGCATCACGCCGAAACCTCCGGGAGCCTTTTCAAGCCAGCGGACAGGCGGAGGTTTCAGAATATCAAAGACCCGAAAAAAGACAAAAGCCAAGGAACATCCTAGAACCGTATGGGGAGCCGCCAGAAGGGCGATCCCCTGCCCCAGCCATTCGTCGATCACAACACAGGACGGGTCGGAAAGACCCGTCTCCCGGATGGCCTTTCCTGAAGCCACAGTTCCAATAATCCCCAGGAGCAGAAGAAAGGCCGCAAGTCCCCACGGGGAGACCGGCGGCAGGAGATACCAGAGGAGCACACACCCGAGGCTCCCATAGGTGCCGGGAGCCCCGGGGATCAGCCCCAGCCCGCCAGTCGTATAGATCCACTTCCATGGCGAGTGGCGATCACCCAAGAGGTGTCATGCCCGGACAAAGGATCCCAGTGACCGGACATGCCGGTCGAGGTCTTCGTAAAAGGTATCCCCCAGAAAGAAGCGGATCGTTCCCGCCATCGATTCGTACAAGAGCGGCCCGAGATGGCTTTCGTGACAGGGAAGATGCGAGAGATAGGGGGTCGTCTGGACTCCCAGGACCGTCCTTCCTCCTTCCTGGTAAATAGCCAGGGGGTACTGGACGCAGTCCGCCGGCTTTAATGCCATCCAGGAAAGCCCCTCGTCAAGGGCGTAGGCGTGAATGGAGCATCGCTCCTCCCCGTCCGGACCGTGGGCCAGGAAAATGCAGGAATCGTGGTCTGATCCCCGGACGATGAGGTTGCACCGGTAATCGGCCTCCAGGGGAAACATGCGAGCCATCGCGTTCACTTCATCCACATCGAGCTCGCAGCCGTCGGGGCATTGTTCGGTGCAGTCGGCCTCGAAGGTCCCCCGGGACCGGTAGAGATCTCTTCGTTCGGGATCCATGTAAGGAAGAATGCCTTCCATGTGGCCCTCGATCCGGCTCCGTTCGCCGGGAGCCAGGATATTCGAGCGGTAACAGCAGGTCGAATGGCACTTCTGGAGGACGACGTCACAGGTGTAGGTGGTCGTCCAGAACTTCGGGTCGACCCAAACACCGGAAATCTCGACCAGGTCGGGTCGAATTCCCGGGAAAGGAACGAACTGGCTCACTGCCATCGGCGTATGGATCCTCGCGTAAGATCGTGTATTTCACCCACGGAATCCCCTTTGGCAGATCTGTCTCTGCCTCCGGGAGGTCCGGATCCGAATCCGGACCTTGTCTCCGCTTTTCTTGAAAAAATCCCGTCTTTCAGTATAATTCCTTTGACAGAATCCGTAAAGCCGGAGGCCCCTCCCCCTTCCCCTTCCGGGACGCCTCCGGGGCGAACTCGCCAGGCCAAGAAAAAGGAGCATCCCCGAATGAAGAACCCCCTTCGCACCCTGTCCATGCCCCGCACCCGGAGCCTCATTGTCCCGGGAATGGTTGCCGTATCCCTTCTGGCGGCGGCCGCTGGCCTTTCCGGAACCGATGTCGGGGGAGCCATGGCCAAAACTACCCGCACGAAGGTTCTTTTCGTGACCCAGGACGGGGCCCGGGAAAAAACCCTGGATCTCGAACTCGGGGAATCCACACGGCTTCACTACAACCATTTCTGGATGGACGTCACCCGGAACAAGCCCTTTGTGGACCCCAAGGGTCGGAAGGTCATCGTCCCGAACACCCCGACCTTCCGGGGAATCCACGAGATCACCCTCCGCTTCTGGCATCCCCGTGGGGAGCCGAACCTCCTCGACGCCATTGTCGTCAAGGCCTACGACAGCCACGGCCGACTGATCAAGCATGGGGCCTTCGACCGGGGAGTCTTCGTCCTCCTTCTTTCGAACAGTCTGTTCAAGGGGAACTATGTCCGCTTCGACGGCATCGGCCACTACGTTCGGGGCGACAAGTCCCTTTACGTGAAGGTCCTCGTCCGCAAGACCCGTCAGGTCGCGATCATTCCCTTTGCCGACTTCATCAACGATTTTACCCGGCAGATCAACACCCAGCCAGTCGTATCCTGGGCCGCAAAGCGTCCATGACTTCCTGCCATTCCGGGGGGGGCTAGGGATTCCCCGAAACCTTTGGCCCCCGCTGGTTCTTCCGGAGCCACCAAGACTCCGACAAATAAAACAAAAAAAATTTCTTGCAATCCGAAAAAATCCGTGTATATTCTGACCGATTGTTGACCGGAGGCCGTTTTGCCCAGACAATGATTCTGGGGAACGGAACCGTCCCGCAGTTCGCCCGTCGATCCCCCCCTGGAGGAGACCGTGTTTCCCCGGGCCGTCGAGGGGCCGTCCCTGAATCAAAGGAGCCACATTGTGAACAGCCCCATCGATCGTCCGGGCCCCGGATTTCCGACATGCCGTCAGGGACAGCCGGACCCAGTTTTCAAGACATTGACGGAATCGAGTCTTTGGCAGGTCTGGCCAAAAGGCTTCGGATTGACCTAACGACCTAACCAGGGGGTAACGAGTGCACGCATTGGGGACACATCTTCTTGTCGAACTGAAGGACTGCCAGTCCGATTTCCTTTCCGATCCGGATTTCGTCCGGACATCCATGATCGATGCCGCAAAAAAAGCCAATGCCACCATTGTCGATGACAAGTTTCACCATTTCAGCCCATTCGGCGTGAGCGGCGTTGTGGTCATCGCCGAATCCCACCTGGCCATCCATACCTGGCCGGAATACCGTTACGCGGCGGTCGATGTTTTCACCTGCGGCGAGACCCTCAAGCCGGAGGTCGCCGCCATCCATCTCGCCCAGGTCTTCCAGTCCCAGAATCCCAGCATCCACGAGATCAAGCGGGGGATAATCGGAATATCGAACGAAAAGATCGCCCACAAGATCGAGGGGGACGCCCGTCTCTCCGAAACCGACGACATGCAGGAGAAAGGAGTCGAGTCCGATGAACGGAGCGAGAACCTCCAAGTGGTATATTGAATACGCGGCTCCGTCACTGGGCCACATGCACGGGATCGACGGGATCATCGTCTCGCGCCAGACCAACTTCCAGAAGGTCGACATTCTCCGGACCAATGTTTACGGAAAAGCTCTGGCGCTTGACGAAAAGATGCAGTCGACCCAGGTCGATGAATTCATCTACCACGAGGCCCTTGTTCATCCGGCCATGATCGCCCATCCCGCTCCCCGGTCCGTCCTGATCGTCGGTGGGGGAGAGGGGGCCACCCTGCGGGAAGCCCTTCGCCATCCCACCGTCGAACGGGCCGTGATGGTGGACATCGACGACCAGGTTATCTCCCTGTCGAAGGAACATCTTCCGGAGTGGCACCAGGGAGCCTTCGACGATCCTCGGTCAACGGTCCTGGCGACAGATGCCCGGAAGTATCTGGAAGATTCCCGGGACATTTTCGACGTCATCATCACGGATCTTTCCGAACCTGTGGAGGAAGGTCCCGCCTATCTGCTCTATACCCGGGAGTTTTACAAGATCGCCAGCGATCATCTTTCACCCGGCGGAACCATTTCGGTCCAGGCCGGTGCGGCGGCGCTTCCATTCATTCTGGCCTTTTCCGCCGTCTACCAGACCATGAAGACGGCCTTCCCCACCGTCCGCGGATTCTCGACGAACATTCCCTCCTTCGGACTTCCCTGGGGATTCACTCTGGCCTCGAAGGGGGTCGATCCCCTCGCCATGACCCGCGAGGTCGTCGACAGGATCCTTTCAGAACGGGGATTGACCAACCTTCGCTTCTATGACGGTCTCGCCCACCAGGGACTTTTCGGCCTTCCCCGCCATCTCCGGACGGAACTCGACAATTCGACGCTCATCATCGAGGACAACCACCCCATTTTCACCTACCACTAGACGGACCCGACTCCCCGATGGACCAGAGCAAAACGCCTCTTTTCGACGCGATGGTCTCCCTTGCCGAAAGCCGGAAAGTCTCCTTCCACACCCCCGGCCACAAAAGCGGAAAAGGGATCTCGACGCGTTTTCGCAAGTTTGTCGGACCCCGCGTCTTTTCGATCGACCTGACCTGCCTGGACGAAGTTGACTCTCTCCAGAAACCCCGGGGAGTCATCAAGGAGTCCCAGGAGCTGGCGGCAGAAATCTACGGGGCCGACCGCTCCTACTTTCTCGTCAACGGGACCTCGGGAGGGAACCAGGCCATGGTCGTGGCCACCCTGAGTCCGGGGGAACCGGTCCTTGTCACCCGCAATGTCCACAAGTCTGTGATTTCCGGGATGATCATGACCGGGTGCCAGCCCGTCTTCATTCCCTTCCGGACCGAACACGGCGCTTCCTTTCCTCTCAATTACGGGACCCGTGACATTCTCGACAGCATCGAGCGCCACTCCGAGATCCGGACCCTTTACCTGACCTCCCCCAACTACTACGGGGTCACCATCGACCTTGCCCGGGTGGCGGAAGCCGCCCATTCCAAAGGCATGCGCGTTCTGTTAGACGAAGCCCACGGCCCCCATCTTCACTTTCACCCGGAACTTCCCTCCTCCGGCATGGCCGCCGGGATCGACCTGACCGTCCAGTCGACCCACAAGATCATCGGAGGAATGACCCAGGCCTCCATGCTTCATGCCCGCAAGGAGCGAGTCGACGTCGACCGCCTCTCAACCGTCCTCCGCTACCTTCAGACAACGAGCCCCTCCTACATCCTGATGGCCTCCCTCGACCTTGCCCGGATGCAGATGGCCACGGAAGGAGTGAAGCTCCTGGGACGGGCCCTGGAGCTTGCCCGGTGGGCCCGCATGAAAATACGGGAGATTCCTGGACTCAAGTGCGCCAACCGGACCGAGATCCAGGCCCTCTCCGGAGGGGAAAACGATCTCGACGAGACAAAGCTCACGATCGATGTTCGGGGGTGGGGCGTCTCGGGCTATCAGGTTTCCCAGCGCCTGAACCTGGAGTTCGGCATTCAGGTGGAGATGGCCGACATCGACCATGTCCTCGTCATCGTCAGCATCGGCGACCATCGCGGCGACCTCGAACGGCTCGTCAACGCCCTGGTCGCGCTTTCCCGGGAAAACCATCCCCAGGCCTCCCGATCCCCCGTTCCCTCCATGGTCTTTTTCGACAATCTTCTCCGGATGACGCCGCGGGATGCCTTTTTTGCCCCCCATGAAACCGTTCCGCTCGAAGACTCCGCCGGACGGATCGCCGCCGACATCGTGACGGTTTATCCTCCCGGGGTTCCCCTGCTCGTCCCGGGGGAGGAGATCACCGCTCCCGTCATCGAGACCTTGTGCCGGTTCCGCGATTCCGGAGCCACGATGGATGGCCTTGACATGACAAACCGGTTCATCCAGGTCGTCGGGAACAAGAGAGGCGGGGAATAACCGGGCAGACAGTCCGGATTTCCTCCATGCCCGGCAAGGATTCCTCCTTCACCGGTCCCGTCCCTTGCATTGCTTCATTGCCACCTCCCTCGTCCCCGTAGGACAATAATGAAAGACGCGAATCCACTCCACCCCGAACCGGAGCCCCCATGAAAAAACGATGGCCCCTTGTCGCACTGGTTCTGCTCGTTGTCCTGTATTTCGGAGGCCAGATCCTTCTCGACCTGTGGGCCGACGTGCTGTGGTACAAGTCAAACGGCCAGCTTCCAGTCTTCATGACGCTCCTCGAAGCCCGAAGCGCCGTCTTCCTCGGGGTCTTTCTGATTTTCTTCCTTGTTCTGGCAGGCTCCCTGCGTCCCTTGATCCGGGCGCTTCCCACCCTGACCCTCAGACGCCGGGGGCCGTCAGGGACCCAGCCCTTTTCTTTGCCCCTTTCCGGGCTGGGTCCCGCCATCGATGCGGGAATCGCCTTTCTCGCGCTTCTGGTCGCCCTTCCGCTGTCGGGAACACAGGAGGCCCTTCGCGTCATCGCCGCCCTCCACGCTCCTCCGACAGGAATGCCCGACCCGATTCTCGGGCTCCCTGCCGGATTCTATCTCTTCCATCTTCCGGTCTATGATCTTCTCACCGGAACTCTCCAGGACTCCCTGCTCTTTGCGCTCGTCCTGGGTCTCCTTTTGGGTCTTCCCGGTGGACAGATATCCATCGCCGAAAACCGGCTCTCCCTTCATCCCGTCTGGAGAAAGGTTCTCATGCGCCTCGGGGCCGGCCTTCTCCTTGTCCTTTCCCTCGAATCCCTTCTTTTGCGGACAAAAACCCTTCTCTCCCGCCACCAGGTCCTGTCGGGGGCCTCCTATGTCGATGTCCACGCCCGCATTCCAGCCGCCACCCTTCTTGCCCTGATCCTCGCCATCACGGCGCTGGCCTTCCTCCTGGAGAGCTTCCGCCGACAGTCCCGGATCTCCTGGCCACTCCTGGGGATCTCCTTCCTTTCCTGGGTCGGGGGACTCGTCCTCACCCCCTGGATCCTCTCCCGCTTTGTCGTCCTGCCCAACCAGTTCAACCAGGAAAAGCCCTATATCGAAAACAATATCGCCGGAACGCGGAAGGCCTTCCACATCGACGGAACGCACTCCGAGCGCATTTCGAATCTGGCCGACCTCACGCCAGGTGACCTTGCCGACAACCGTCCCACCATCCGGAATATCCGTCTCTGGGACCATCGTCCCATGCTGACGACCGTGCGCCAGCTCCAGCAGATTCGGACCTATTACACCTTTCCGATCCTGGCCCCCGACCGCTACCGGATCGACGGGGTTCTCCGCCAGGTTCTGGTGGCGCCCCGGGAGCTGTCATACGCCAACCTTCCGAGCCCAAACTGGATCAATGTCCATCTGACCTATACCCATGGACACGGACTGATCATGGCCCCCGTGAACCGGGTGACCCCCGAAGGACTTCCCTTTTTCTGGATCCAGGACATTCCGCCACGCTCCTCCGTTCCCGTGGTCGTTTCCCATTCCCGGATCTATTACGGAGACAGGCCGGCCCCTTATGCGATCGTCAACACGCGCATTCCCGAATTCGACTATCCGAAGGGGCGCCAGAACATCTACAACCACTACGACGGCACGGGAGGCATCCGGCTTTCCTCCCCGCTTCGGCGCCTTCTTTACTCCTACGAATACGGCTCCTTCAAGATCTTCCTGTCGACGGCCATCACCGCCAGAAGCCGCATTCTGGTCCACCGGGACATCTTTGACATCGTCGAACGTCTCGCTCCCTTCCTCCGGCTCGACCCGGATGTCGTTCCTATCGTCGGACCCGAAGGTCATCTGGTCTGGATGATGGATGCCTACACCACCTCGGATTCCTATCCCTATTCCTCGGAAATCCGGGGATCGGCCGGATTCTTCCATACGGGGCGTCTCATCCGGAGCGGACATCGCCGGGCTCTCTCCTCCTGGCCGGAGAGACTCAACTATATCCGGAACTCGGTCAAAATCCTGGTCGACCCGAAAACCGGCCGGGCGTCCTTCTATGTGGTCGACCCCTCCGATCCGATTCTCGCCGCTTACCGGAAGGCCTTTCCCACCCTCTTCAGGCCGGCCTCGGAGATCCCGGGGGAGCTCCTGCCCCATCTCCGCTTTCCGCCCGCCATGTTCGCCATCTCCGCCCAAGTCCTGGCCTCCTACCACATGACGGACCCGCAGGTCTTTTTCAACCGCGAGGACCTGTGGTCGCTCGCCGAACGCGACGAACGGCCCCTCTCGCCTTACTATATGGTCCTCAGACTTCCCGGAGAAAGCCGGGAAGAATACGTCATGATGCTTCCCTACACCCCTGCCCACCGGGACAACCTCTCCGCCTGGCTCGTGGGTCGTTCGGAGCTCTCGCGGCAGGGGGAACTCAAGGTTTACCGCTCGCCCAAAGATCACCTGATCTACGGACCGAACCAGATCGAAGCCCGCATCGATCAGCGGGGACCGATCTCCAAGCAGCTGACCCTCTGGAACCAGCAAGGATCCCGGGTGGTCAGGGGGACGCTTCTCATCATCCCCATCGCCCACTCCCTCCTGTATGTCGAACCCCTCTATCTCTCGGCAACCAGTCCGGGTGCCTTGCCCGAACTTCGCCGGGTGATCGTGTCCGTGGGAGACCGGGTGGTGATGCGCAAGACACTCGATCAGGCGCTCTCTGACCTGTTTTCGGGGATCTCGCCCTCTCCACGGACGGCATCCGCAAGCCCTGGTCAGGCCGGAATAAGGGGATCCGGTCTTGTCTCGCGGCTGAAACGCCTGGGCCGTGAGGCAGACGAAGCCCTGCGGCGCGGAGATCTGGCCACCTTTGCGGATCGGATCCAGAAGATCCTGAAGACCCTGCGTCGATAACGGGGGGAAGGAAGACGGTCCCGACAGGATGCGGGCAGGGAAATGGAAGAACGCTCTTCTAGCCGAGAAGATCCCGGGCGATAGTCATCGCGGAAGGGGAAATCTTCTCTCCCCCGAGCATGCGGGCGATCTCGCGTACCCGGTCCTCTCCCTCGATTGCCGCAATACGGGAGCGGGTATGCCCCCCTTCAGAGAGCTTATGGACCAGCAGATGGTGGTCTCCCTTCCGGGCGACCTGGTGAAGATGTGTGATGGCCAGGACCTGGCGGCCCCGTCCAATCTCCTTCAGAAGATCCCCCAGGACCTCCCCGACCTCCCCCCCGATCCCGGAGTCGATCTCGTCGAAAACAAGCGTCGGAACCTGGTCGCAATCCGACAGGACCGCCTTGATTGCCAGGAGAACTCGCGAGATTTCGCCTCCGGAGGCCACCTGACCAAGCGGGGACTCCGGCATCCCGGGATTGGCCGAAAAAAGAAACTCCACCCTCTCTCTTCCGAAAGGGCCTCCCAGGGGATCGGGATAGGGCGCAAGGGAGACCGTAAAGGAGGGATGGTCGATCCGCAGGCGACGAAGAAGGGCACACACTGCGGCTGAGAAACCCTCCGAAGCGGTCCTTCTCCTCTCCCCAAGGGTTTTCCCGATCTCAAGGAGCCGTTCCTGGCTCTCCCGGATCCGGGTGTCGATCTCCTCGAGGGCCTGGTCTCCCGTCCCGGCATCGGCGATTGCAGCCTGATCCAGATAGCCGACAAGCTCCTCGGGCCGCACATGATACTTCTGGGCGAGCCGCCGGTAGAGACTGAAACGGGCTTCCAGGACCGCAAGGCGGTCCGGGTCCATCTCGAGCGATTCCCTGTAACGGAGAAGCTCATGGGCCCCGTCCTTGAGAATTTCCGCCGCCTCCACAAGGGAGGTCCGGACCCCCGCGAGGGTCGGGTCCATGGAAAGAATATGATCGAGATCGGAGATGATGCGCCCCAGGAGAGCGAGGACGCTCTGGTCGTCCTCGTAGAGGGTCCCGTAAGAACGTCCGGCCAGAAGAAGGATTTCCTGAAGATTGAGCTGGGCCGACAATGTCTGGGAGAGCTCCTCGAACTCACCCGGCCGGCCGGCCAGCTGTTCACGATCTTCCTGCATCCGGATCCGTTCCTCTCTCTCGCGGAGGTCGCGTTCCCGGCGCAGGGAGATCTCATCGCGCTCCCTCCGGAGGGCCATGATCTCCCGGCGCAGGATTTCATAACTTTCGGCAAGTCCGGAGGTTCCGGCAAAGGCATCGAGGTAGGAACGATGGGCCTCGCTCCGGGAGAGGCGATGGTTCTCCCCCTGGCCGACGATGTCGAAAAGGATATCGACGAGAGCCTGAAGTTGGGCGCCGGATACAGGTTGGCCATTGACTGTCTGACGAAAACGGCCGCTTGATGTTACAACGCGGCGAATGACGATGTCTTCTTCCGGGTCGAGAACTTCGGAGAGGGATTCGGGAATCGGAAGCACTGGAGGTGTGAAGGCGGCCTCGACGACCCCTTCCGTGCAGCCCGGGCGCACAGTCAGGCCCCGGGGCTTCTGCCCCGAGACCAGAAAAAGTGCGTCGACCAGAAGGGACTTTCCGGCGCCCGTCTCTCCCGTAATAACCGTCAGCCCCTCCTCGAAGGAGACCGACATCTCTTCGATCGTTGCGAAGGCTGAGATACGAAGATGGGAGATCACTCCGGTCAGGCCGCCAGAATCTCTTCGATCTTTTCCTTGAAGGTTTTCTTGCTTTGTGCCCCGACAAGTTTACTCACGACCTTCCCGTCCTTGAAGAAGATCAGGGTCGGGATTCCCATTACCTGGTACCTGACGGCAATATCCTGGTTGTCGTCTGTGTTGAGCTTCATGAAGGTCACGCGCCCCTTGTACTCTTCCGCCAGCTCATCGACAACGGGAGCCACCATGCGGCATGGTCCGCACCAGGGGGCCCAGAAGTCGACCATGACCACCCCCTTGGACTCGAGGACACGATTGTCCCATTCGGCCGTAGACACATCCGCAACATTTGCACTCATCGACTCATTCCTCCTCGGATCAAGGTTGTGATACGTATCTTGTGTTTGCAAGGACCGGCCACCGTCCCTCCCAATGCGAGATCCGCAAATCTCCCATTTTTTCCATTTTACATCAATCGGGATCGACGGCGAAATCGGTCCGGACAAAAAAAAAGGGGGGAAAGCCCCCCCTTTTTGGATCCGGAACTCTTAGTACATGTCTCCCATTCCGCCGGCACCAGGCATGGCCGGTCCCTTGGCTTCCTTTTCGGGAAGTTCGCAGATCATGACTTCGGTGGTCAAGAGCAGACCGGAGACCGAGGCCGCATTCTGAAGTGCGGTACGGGTCACCTTGGTAGGATCGATAATCCCGGCCTGGATCATGTCCACGTAGGTTTCAGAGGCCGCATCGAATCCCATGGAACCCTTTTCATGGCGAACTCTCTGGAGAACGACGGACCCTTCGAGCCCGGCATTGTGGGAAATCTGCCGCAATGGCTCTTCGAGCGCGCGCTTGATGATATTGACGCCGATCTTCTGGTCGCCTTCCGCCTTCAGGTGCTCAAGGACGGAGGAGGATCTGAGGAGGGCCACACCACCGCCCGGGACGATTCCCTCTTCGACGGCGGCCTTTGTCGCATGGAGAGCATCTTCCACGCGGGCCTTCTTCTCCTTCATTTCGGTTTCCGTTGCGGCTCCGACATTGATCACCGCCACGCCGCCAACGATCTTGGCAAGCCGCTCCTGAAGCTTTTCACGGTCGTAGTCGGAGGTGGACTCTTCGATCTGGGCCTTGATCTGCTTCACGCGGGCCTGGATCTTGGCATGCTCGCCAGCCCCCTCGACAATCGTGGTGTTGTCCTTGTCGATGGAAACCCGCTTTGCGCGACCGAGATCGGACAGCTTGACGTTCTCGAGCTTGAGGCCGAGGTCCTCCGCGATCATGGTGCCGTTCGTGAGGATAGCGATATCCTCAAGCATGGCCTTTCTTCGGTCACCGAATCCGGGAGCCTTGACGGCCGCCACATTGAGGGTTCCGCGGAGCTTGTTGACGACCAGGGTCGCCAGGGCTTCACCTTCCACCTCTTCGGCGATGATGAGAAGGGGTCGGCCCATCTTGGCGATCTGTTCGAGAATGGGAAGAAGGTCCTTCATGTTGCTGATCTTCTTTTCGTGAATCAGGATGTAAGGGTTGTCGAGAACAACCTCCATGCGCTCCTGGTCGGTCACGAAATAAGGAGAAACATACCCGCGGTCAAACTGCATTCCCTCCACCACATCGAGGGAGGTGGACATGCTCTTCGCCTCTTCGACCGTGATCACCCCATCCTTGCCGACCTTGTCCATGGCATCGGCGATGAGACGTCCGATCTCGGAGTCGTTGTTCGCAGAAATGGTGGCAATCTGAGCGATCTCCTTCTTGTCCTGGCAGGGCTTGCTGAGCTTCTTCAGCTCTTCGATCACGGCTGAGACAGCCAGGTCGATTCCCCGCTTGATGTCCATGGAGTTGGCACCGGCAGTTACATTCTTGACCCCTTCGCGGTAGATGGCGTGAGCAAGAACGGTCGCCGTCGTCGTCCCGTCACCGGCGATGTCGCTCGTCTTGGAGGCGACTTCCTTCACCAGCTGGGCCCCCATGTTTTCCCAGGGATCCTTGAGCTCGACTTCCTTGGCCACCGTCACGCCATCCTTGGTGATGGTGGGGGCGCCAAACTTCTTGTCAATCACGGCATTGCGGCCCTTGGGACCGAGTGTCACCTTTACGGCATCCGCCAGGGCAGTCACTCCGCGAAGCACGGCATTCCGGGCCTCATCACTGTAAATCATCTGTTTTGCCATATCTTTTCCTCCTGAAGAATACGTTTAGTCTTTTAATCCGATGAAACCGTTGAATCATGCCCCTGTTCTGGATCTTAGCCCACAAAAACGCCCAGGATGTCTTCTTCCCTTAAAATGAGGTAATCCGTTCCGTCGATGGAGATCTTCGATCCGGAATATTTGTCGAAAAGGATCGTGTCACCCTTTTTGAGGGATTTCACCTCTTCACCGATCTCCTCGACCTTTCCCTTCTGGGGCTTTTCCTTGGCGGCATCAGGAATATAAAGCCCTCCCTGAGTCTTTTCGACCTCCTCGGCATAGCTGACGAAAACACGATCCTTCAAAGGCTTAAATTTCATAAAAACCTCCATTTTGCTTGAAGTTGACCCCAGGTTTTAGCACTCACACCTACTGAGTGATAAAATGATACCAAAGGATCATAGAGTTGGCAAGTCCCTCTTGATCCGGATCAGGAAGGGATGGAGAAAGGGGAGATTCGCAAGAAAATTCCGGCCCCGATTCGGGGTCCCCGAACATCAGTCGGAAATTTTGCGTTCAAGGACCCTGATCGCGGCGGCAAGCTGGGTGTCCTTCTTGCCGGATGGAATAGGATAGACAAGATGTTTCTGGATGTTCCCGGAGGGAATGACCACATGATGCTCCTTCCCATCGGGATTGAGAAAATGATGTTTGAGATCGACCTCGCGTGGGACCGATATGGCGCGGGTACCCCGGGGGATCTTTTCCTTGACGATGAGGTCCGGGGTGATGCCGTAATCCTGGATCGAACGTCCGGAGGGGGTGAAATACCGGGCGGTCGTCAACCGGAGCGCCGATCCGTCAAAGAGGGGAAGAATGGTCTGGACGGACCCCTTGCCAAAGGTCTGGGTCCCGATGATGGTGGCCCGGTGATAATCCTGGAGGGCCCCTGAAACGATTTCAGCCGCCGACGCCGTTTCCGTATTCACCAGAATCACCACAGGGACCCGGGGGAAATCCTCTCCCCCATGGGAACGGAAGGCGCGCTCCTGGCGGCGCCCTTTCATCGAGACGACCACCTTGTTGTCGGGAATGAACAGGGAGGAAACATCAACGGCACTTGTCAGCAATCCTCCGGGGTTGTTGCGAAGATCGATGATCAGGGCCCTCATCCCCTTTCTGTCGAGCTTCTTCAGCGTCGCATCAAGATCCCGCGCGGTATTCTCTGAGAACTCCCGGACAAGCACATACCCGATATGGTGTCTCAGCATACGGTATTTCACCGTATGGATCTTGATGACCTCGCGGACCAGATCGAAATCCCGCGCCTTGAAGACCCCTTTTCTGAATATGGTCAGGACGACATGGGTTCCCGGCCGTCCTCGCATCGTCCTGACCGCCTTTGCCAGTCCGAGAGAAGCCGTGCTGACTCCGTTGACACGTATGATCTCGTCTCCGGACTTGATACCCGCCCGGAAGGCCGGAGAGTCGTCGATCGGAGCCTGGACGATGATATGGTTGCCCTGGGTGGTGATCTTGATTCCGACGCCTCCGAAGCGCCCCTGGGTGTTGATCTCCAGATCGTGGTATTCCTGAGGCGTCATATACTCGGAGTGCGGATCCAGGGAGGCGACCATCCCCCGGATCGCGCTGTCAAGGAC
Organism: Nitrospirota bacterium; assembly: GCA_023481175.1. Taxonomy (GTDB): domain Bacteria; phylum Nitrospirota; class Leptospirillia; order Leptospirillales; family Leptospirillaceae; genus UBA4572. The sequence goes on along the minus strand of JAMCWM010000034.1, from coordinate 74,160 downwards.
CGGCTGGGCCGGGATCTTGTCGACATAGTCGTTCTGGATCAGGGCATACACCATGGAAAAAATCTTGAGACTTTTGTCCGTCCCCCCGTCTGCCAGTACGGCATGGCCCACTCCCCCGACCAGGATGCCGACAGCAAGCACGAGAAAGATATTTCCTGTTTTCATGATCCACGTCCAGACTGATCGCCCTGATCCCTTTTTAAAACTCTGAAAATGCATAGACATCCTTTAATTGAAATTTTCCCGATCTCCTTGGGATGAGCCAGGAAAACCTTCAACGGTTGCGACACCTCAACAAATCCTGATCTGAGAATATCATGCATCGCCCTGCTTTACAACAACAGACATCCTAACCGGAACGGGAAAAGGCATCAGTGCCCGAGAAAATCCATAGGACTCATCGGCTTTCCCCGTCTTGTCACCCCGAAGAAGAGAGTCGACTGGCCACGGGTCCCTCCCCGTCCGACCGTGCCAATGATCCCTCCCTTGGGAACGGGTTGGCCTTCCCTCGCAAAAATATGGTCAAGATGGCCGTACAACGTGTAGAGATGGGCTCCATGGGCCAGAATGACCAGCCGCCCATAGCCTGAGTAGGCCCTGGCAAAAAGAACCTTTCCCGGCCAGGCGGCGTGGACGCGTGATCCGACCGGAGCGGCAATGTCGATCCCGTCGTGAAAGGTTCCGTACTTCTCCACAATTCTTCCCTCGACCGGCCACATGAAGACCGTATGTCCGAGCACAGGAGGATGTGAGAAGGTTTCGCGCCGGTGACTCCGGCGACGCATCCGCTCCAAGCGGGCGATCAGATTCATGAGCTTTCGTCGGCGCTTCAGGATGGTGCGATTGTCCTGGGCAATCGCCCTTTCCTTTTTTTTCAGCCGGGCGATCTCTTCCTGGATTCGCCCCATATTCCTCTTGAGGCTGGATTCCTCTTTTTCTCTTTTATTCAAAAGGTTCTTTTCATGATTCTGCAAGGTTTGAAGTTGGGACCGGCTGAGTCTCAGGCGATTTTCCTTGTTCCGGTAGGTATGAAGGAGGGTGTCGAGATGTTGGGTCTGATCGGAGAGGATATTGGAACGAAGGATCGTGTCTGGCTGGATATCCGTTCCGTCGAGACGGGACAGGGAGACCTCCGCCCTCCTCAGGAGAAGCCGCGACTCGAGGGAGTTTTTCTGTTGAAGATCCGCATTGACCACCACCCCAAGATGGGCCATGGCATGGTCAAGACGTTTGATGGCCTGACGATCCTGGATTTCCCGGATCTGGAGTTTTTCCACCTGGAGGTGAAAATCTTCCAGCAAAACCCGGAGTTTCAGGATCTGGACCTTAAGCTTCAGCCGTCGTCCCTTGTATCGCCTCAATCGATCCTTGTTCTTCGCGAGCCGGAGTTTCAGCGCATGCATCTCCCGTTCGCGGGATTCAAGCTTTTTTTCGATGGTACGGATTGACGGGGAGGACGCCGCAAGGGATTTTTCCCCGGCCTCGGGCCCCATGAGGAAAATGAGAAAAAAAACGAAGAAAGGAGTTGCCCGGGAATGCCATCGGCTCCGAATAAAGGCTCCTTCCATCAAATTTCGCGTCACGGCCGGATGTGTTCTCTTTTTGGAGAAGGGAAAGGAAGGACGAGGTAGAGGACCCCACCGGCGAGCCCCAGTCCTGCCCCAAGCGCGGAACCCATGATCCAGAGATGATTGGTCAGAGGATGAGACCCCAAGGCACCCGGCAGAAAAGGATTCTGGGATCCGACATAGAGGATGGAGCGGAGGCTGAAGGCCAGGAAAACGGCCACCAAACCCGCGAGAGCTCCCCAGAGCCCCGCGGAAGGGATCCTTAAAAATGAGGGCAGATCTTTTTTTTCTTCCTCTTCGCGCTCCGGGAGCGGGAAGTTCTCCTCATCCTCTCGCTCCCGCTGGAACAGGGAGCCTTGACGTGGCGGAGGATCCCTTCTCAAGGCGCGTGGCCTTGCGGGAAAAAGATGGGACCAGAAGAGAAGGGAGACTCTTGCCCAGTAGAGAGCAAGCCCTAAGGACAGGAGACCCCCCAGGACTTCGAGTCCTTTTTTTGCCCTTTCGGAGATCCCGGCAAGGAGATCGACTCTTGCCACCCACTCAGGGTTGAAGACGACCTCCTTGATGGCCGTATCATTTTTTACAATCTGTTGAAGCGAACGGATCTGATCCGACAGAGTCACCGTCTGACCGTCCTGAGCCCGTCCCAGGGAGACCGCGACCGAGAGAATGCGCTGGCTATTTTTTCTCCCGGTCCGGCTCTGCCGGTCAGGGGCCTGAAGCGACGAGACGCTTCCCTCCCCCGCGATCTTTTCCATCGTCGCCTTGAGTCCCTGGATCTCTGCTGGCGCGGGGGGGGTGTCGAATATCAGAAGGATATGGGCGGCAGCGGCCGAGCGGAGACGTAGGTTGTCCAGGAGAAGATAAGTTGTAACGGTCCAAAAGACGAAAAGAAGAAGAATGGAAGAAAAAATCAGATTTGAAAGGATCCAGAACCAGGAACGAAAGGAGGGTCCGGAAAAAGTGTCAGATTCGGAGTAGGACATTACAGATGGCTCTTTCATGAAACTGAAGCGGTCGGCGGGGGCCCCGGTCCATCAGAGTCCAAGGGCCTTACGACAAAAAAGGGCCCGATGATGACGAGAGAGTCCGTGTCTCCGGATGGCCTCCCGGTGCTCTTCTGTTCCGTATCCTTTGTGGGTCCGGAATCGGTACTCCGGAGAAAGAGAGTCAATTTCGGCCATATAGCGGTCTCGCGCAACCTTTGCAAGAATGGAGGCGGCCGCAATCGAGAGGATCTCCCGGTCTCCACCCACGATAGCCCGCTGGGGGAAAGGACAATCCGGGAGACGATCCATTCCGTCAAGGGCAAGCAGAACTCCATGATCGGAGAAAAGGGATCCCGGAAGGGTCCTGACAGCCCTTTTCATGGAGAGGAGAGTCGCCCCCCTGATATTGAGTTGCTCGATTTCTTCCACCGAGGCCCACCCGAACGCGGTGTGAAGGGCGTTTTCCGTGATCCAGCGGGACAGCGCCTCCCGCTTTTCCCGGGAGATCGACTTCGAATCGCCGATCCCGAATCCGGCGAATCTTGCGACCGGCGGAGGAAAGACGACACAGGCCGCCGTTACGGGACCCGCCAGGGCCCCTCGTCCGACCTCGTCCACCCCCACGACAAGACACGAGGGGCCTCCGACAAAATCCTGAGCGACAAGGTCCTCCCACCCTCCGTCGGGCAAAGCCGCTTTCCCGCGGATGAAACTACTCCTCCTTGGCCTCTTTCAGGCGGGCCGCCTTCCCCTTCTTGTCCCGAAGGAAGTATAGCTTGGCGCGACGGACACGTCCCGAGCGGACATGGTCAACCTTGATCACCTGCGGAGAGTGCACCGGAAAGGTCCTTTCAACCCCGACACCAAAGGAGATCTTCCGAACGGTCATCATCTCCCTCGTTCCCCCGCCACGGATTCCGATCACCACACCTTCGAAGACCTGAATTCTTTCTTTTTCGCCCTCGACGACCTTGGTGTGGACCCGGACGGTTTCTCCCACGGAGACCCGGGGCGCTTCCTCTTTCATAAACAGCTGTTCAACCTGATCAAGCACCTGCATGACTCACCTCATCATTTCTGCCATGTCTGACAGACATTGGGTTAACAGGAAACCCCGGCCGGGTTTCCATTCAAATCCGGTCTTATTTCTTGCTGTTTCTTCCGGGAGACTTCCTCCCGGAAACGCCTTATGGCCTGATGGTCCCCGGAAAGAAGGACTGCAGGAACTTCTTTTCCCCGGAATACTCGCGGTCTCGTGTATTGGGGGTAGTCGAAAGATCCGTTTGAAAATGTCTCGTTTACAGGGGAACTCTCATTGGAGAGCACCCCCGGAAGCAAGCGGACAACGGCATCCACCATCATGGCACAGGGAAGCTCCCCTCCCGAAAGGACATAATCTCCTGCCGACCATTCCTCGAGAAGGTATTCGTCGAGGATCCGCTGGTCGATCCCTTCGTAATGACCGCAAAGAAACAGAAGCGGACGGGAACTTCCGGCCCATTCCCAAGCCACACCCTGGGTAAAGACCTGACCCTGGGGGGAGGGATAAACAAGGCGTGGAAGGAGGCCTCCGGAGAGATCGAGAAGGGCTTCGAGCGATCGGTCCAGCGCATCGGCCAAGGGCTCAGGTTTCATGACCATGCCCCCTCCACCCCCGAAGGGGTAGTCATCGACGGAATGGTAGGAGCCCGTGCCAAAGTCCCTGAGATTCCAGTAGTGAAACTGGACAAGGCCCTTCATGGATGCCCGTCCGGGAATGCTTGTTTCAAAAATGGAGCGGAGCATGCCAGGAAAAAGGCTGATCACCCCGATGTGCCGACAATGCTCCATTGAACATACACCTCCCTCTTGTCCCTGTCTATTCTCGGAACAAGGGGCTCAACAAAGGGACACAGAACTTCACGTCCCTCCGCCTCGATGGCCAGAAGGTCCTGTCCCGGTCTTTCATAAAAGTCGACGATTTTTCCGACGTCCTGGAGAGAGTCGGCATCGATCACCTGCATTCCGATGAGATCGGAGATCCGGAGCTCTTCAGGATCTTCAGGGATCCAGTCATCCGGACCTTCCCAAAGAATGTCCCATCCTGAGATCTCGCGGAGGGCTTCGGGGGAGTCCACGCCCCTCCACTTGAGGAGGAGAATGTCTCCCTTGTAGGCCGTCTCTTCCAATTCCAGGCGTCGGGATCGGCCGGTCAGTCGGGACGAAGGGGCAAGAAGGAACGTCTGCCCCCAATCGTCCACAAATCGGCCGGGATTGTCCGAGAGAACGACCACTCGACCGAATCCGCGGACCCCGAAGGGGCGCCCCATACGCCCGACCAGAACAGAATTTTCAGAAGATTCCGAAGTCATCCTTGGTTCCACTCTTCAGACCCTCCTGCTGGCCGAAGGAACTGTCCGTTCAGCCCCGCTCCTCGAAGAGCGTCGGAGGTGTCCCCCCAAGGCTCCCAAAGACGATTCGGACTTCAAAATTTCAAGAGACCGTCGAAGCCGATCTTTTGATCAGTTGGGCCACCGTATCGCTCGGGGTCGCCCCTTTCGAAATCCAGGACTCGATACGCTCCCGGTTCAATCTGACCTCTCCGTCCTTCTGCTGGGGAGCATAAGTTCCTACGACTTCGATAAACCGTCCATCACGCCGAGCCCGGGAATCGGCGACGACGATTCTGTAAACGGGCATTTTTTTCCTTCCGTGTCTTGCAAGTCGAATATGAACAGCCACAAAACCTCCTTGGTCCGGTTATACCGGAATGGTTCGACCGGATTGCTCCGGTCAGAAGGGAAACATCGATCTGAGAGAACGGCTTCCCTTCGATTTCAGCGCCGTACGCATCATGCGCCGGGCCTGGTCAAACTGTTTCAACAATTGATTGACCTGCTGGACAGTGGTTCCCGACCCATTGGCGATTCTCTTTCTGCGGTTGCCGTCAATCAGCTCCGGATGATCCCGCTCCTGGTTCGTCATAGAAAAGATGATCGCCTCGGTCCGTTTCATTTCTTTTTCCACCAGCTGCATGTCGACCTTGGATTTCAGAGAGGCCCCCCCTGGAATCATTCCCATGAGGTCCTCTATTCCCCCAAGCTTTTTCATTCCCTGGATTTGCTCGAGGAAGTCGTTCAATGTCATCTGGTTGTTTCCCATTTTACGGACAAGTTTTTCTGCCTGATCCTGGGAAACAAGATTCTTCGCTTTTTCGACCAGGGTTTCGATATCCCCCATGCCGATGATGCGGGAGGCCATTCGTTCCGGTATAAATGGTTCCAGACGGTCGAGTTTTTCTCCTGCTCCAATAAACTTGATGGGCTTTTTCAGAACGCTCCGGATCGAAAGGAGCGCCCCGCCCCGGGTATCTCCATCGAGTTTCGTGAAGACGATCCCGTCCACCCCTATGGCCTGGTCGAAGGCAGACGCGACGGAGACGGCCTCCTGTCCCTGCATGGCATCGACCACAAGAAGAGATTCCTTGGGGGAATAGAGAGACTTGAGGGCTTTGAGCTCATCCATCAGGGCCGTGTCGATTGTCAGACGGCCAGCAGTATCCACGATCACGATTTCGTACATACCTTCCACGATGCGTTTCCGGACGGAAGGATACATCTCCTGGGGACGGGTCGTCCCAGGTTCGGGTCCCATGACGGGAACCCCGATTTGCTCACCCAGAAGACGGAGTTGGTCGATCGCCGCGAGCCTGGCCAAGTCACTCGCCACCAATAGGACACGACGGCCCTGGTTCTTGAAGTGAAGGGCGATCTTGGCGCTTGTCGTGGTTTTTCCAGAGCCCTGAAGTCCCATCATGAAGATGATGGTCGGCGGCTTCGAGGAAAGGGCAATATTGGCCCGATGGTCTCCCAGGATATGGACCATTTCCTGGTAAACCTCTGAGACAACCTGTTGCGCTGGTGTCAGCCCGGCCTTTTTGGCCTGACCTACTAGCCTCGCCCCCAGAGCTTCAGTAAATTCCTTGACGACCGCCAGGCTCACATCGGCTTCGAGAAGGGCCACCCGCAATTCACGGAGAGTTTCCTCCACAGCGGCATCCGAGAGCCCCCCCCGGCCTGTCAGCTTTTGAAATATTCCTTCGAGACGCCCCGTCAAGCTTTCAAACATCGAAATTATCCTTTGACCTGACTGGACTTGAGGCTGGATTTAAGAATTCGGCTTTGCTTGAAATAGGGGACTTTTTTCGGGGCCACGACAACAGAGGAACCGGTCCGGGGGTTTCTGGCCTTTCGCGTAGCCCGGGTTCTGACACGCAGAACACCGAAATCACGGAGTTCAACGGTGTCCCCGGAACGAAGACCTTCCTTCATCGAATCAAGAAACAGATCAATCATCACACGGGCATCCTCACGCCGGATCCCGGGAAACTGTCTTGCCAGCCTCTGTACAAGCTCACCCTTTGTCATTGTTTGTCCAGCTCCTTCTCTAGATTCAGTTTATCGGAGAACGACATGCCCCGGAAGGATGGACCAAAATCCGGCAGGCTGTTGTTCCACGGTCTCCCACAACTGATTGATCTGGGAGGAAACCATTTTATCCAGAAAACTTTTTTCGTGAAACGTCCGGATCACGGGCGATCCGGATATATGGGCCATTTTTGTCGCTTCGGCCACAGCATCCTGGTAGTCTCCCAGCTGATCCACAAGATGGTTCGAGATCGCCGAACGACCCGTAAAAACGCGTCCGTCGGCCAGCGGCTTGAGGACAGCGACAGAAATATGCCGCCCTTCGGCCACATCCTGGATGAACTGTTGATGCATTTCGTCCAGAACAGACTGGAGATAGGCCCTTTCTTCGGGTGTCATGGGCCGGAATGGGGAACCCGCATCCTTGAGGGCCCCGCTCTTCATGACTTCGCTCTGGACACCGATTTTTTTCATGAGATCCTGGAACTCGGCCAATTCCATGATAACACCGATACTTCCCGTAAGCGATCCTGAGCTGGCCAGAATCTTGTCACAGGCTGAGGCAATGTAATAGGCCCCGGAAGCGCCGACCGTTCCGATTGACGCAATGACCGGCTTCCCTTTTTTGCGGACCTTCAGAACTTCTTCGTAAATGTCCTGGGAAGGCACGACAGCTCCGCCCGGGCTGTTTATACGAAGAACGATCGCCTTGATCCGGGGGTCCCTTGCCAGAGATCTGATCTGCCGAATAGGCCTTCTGGAAGAGAGAATGACGCCCGAAATCCGGACCACCCCGATTTCCGCTCCCCCGACAAGAGGAACGGACCGACTGAAAAAGGCTGCTCCTCGTCCCAGAACAAAAATGGCCGCCAGGACAGCAAGTGTGACAATAATAGCCCGGAATATCTTTCGAATCATCATCGTGACACCCGAGTTTCGCTCTTGCAGAACAAAAATCAGGAGAAGGGACGCCCCTTCTCCCGAAAAATAAAGAGAGGAGTCCTGTCATCGGAGAGAGGACAGGACTCCCGGCTCTGCCACTATTTCCCTGTCAGGCGGTTTCCTCTTCGAGGCCCTTCACAGACAGACCAATCTTGCGCTCGGCCTTGTCGATCTTGACGACCCTGACATTCACCTCCGTATCGACCGGAAACATCTGGTCCAGCCGTTCTCCGGCCGGAAGATCCACCTCGCTGACATGGACAAGACCCTCAACACCGTCTTCGATCTCGACGAAGAAGCCGAAATCCATCACCTTGGTGACCTTGCCCTTCATGACCCGACCGACAGGAAATCGTTCGGGGATCTCCGACTCCCAGGGATCCGCGGTCATCTGCTTGTAGCCGAGAGACAGTCGCTGGCGCTCTTTTTCAATCTTCAGGACAATGGCGTCGACCTTTTGTCCCTTCTTGAAGACCTCGGAAGGATGTCGGACATGACGAGTCCAGGAGAGATCCGAGATATGGATCAGACCATCGATTCCCTCCTCAAGGCCCACAAAGACGCCGAAGTCGGTGAGACTCTTGACCTTCCCCGAAACGATGGTACCGATCGGGTACTTGTCCTCCACGACATCCCAGGGATTGGGGCCCAACTGCTTAAGACCGAGGGAGATTTTCCGGTTCTTCTCGTCGATCTTGAGAACCTTGGCCTCGACCATATCCCCGACATTCATGATCTTGCTGGGATGCTTGACCTCATGGTTCCAGCTCATCTCGGTGATGTGCATCAAGCCCTCGACCCCGGGCTCGATCTCGAGGAATGCGCCGTAATCCGTAATGGACACGACCTTGGCCGTCACCTTGGAACCTTCCGGATACCGCTCGGCCACCGTCGTCCACGGATCGCTCTTCAGCTGCTTCAAGCCGAGGGAGACGCGACCCGTTTCCTTGTCATGCTTCAACACCATCACATTGATCTTGTCACCAACGGCCATCAGGTTCTGGGGGCTCGAGACCCGGCCCCAGGACATGTCCGTGATATGCAGAAGCCCGTCGACGCCGCCAAGATCGATGAAGGCCCCGTAGTCGGTGATGTTCTTCACGATACCTTCAAGAACCTCCCCTTCCTTGAGCGACTCCATCGTCAGCTTCTTGCGACGGTCACGCCACTCTTCGAGGAGAACGCGGCGGGACACGATGATGTTGCCACGTTTCTTGTTCATCTTGATGATACGGACCTGAATGGTCTGGCCGACAAGGCGATCCATGTCCCGGACGGGGCGAAGGTCGATCTGGGAACCCGGAAGGAAGGCCTTGAGACCGATATCCACGGTCATCCCTCCCTTGATGCGGCTCACCACTTTTCCCTCAAGGACCTCTCCCTTTTCGGACAGCTCCTCCAGGGAGTCCCACACCTTCATGCGGTCGGCCTTTTCCTTCGACAGGACAAGGTTCCCCTGGGCGTCCTCCCGCTCCTCAAGATAGACGCTGATCCTGTCACCCACCTTGAGATTGGAGGCCTCTTCCTCGGAAAATTCCGATTTGGCAATGTGCCCTTCGGATTTGTAGCCTATATCGACAACAACTTCGGTCGGATATATGGCAATGACGGTCCCGTCGACAACGGCCCCCTCCTCGAAATTCCGGAGCGTTTCGGAGTAGAGCAGATCCATTTGGTCCCGTCCCAGATTCTCATCCTGGTCCGTGACGACGTCTTCTGAAAGATTGTTTTGGTTTGAAAGTGACATGCGCGTAAATCCTCCTCTAACCTTTACCGCTTTTCTACGGTTCGGAATCTTTTCATTCTATCCATATTTCCAAAGAAAGGAAAGAGATTTTTCATGGGCTCCCCTCCGGCCCTTTCCGGAGGAGGTCCCGTCCTTGAAGAAGCTGGGCCGGGGAGCGACCGAGGACTTTTTCCGGATCCGAGAGAAGTCGCTCAAGCAAACGACGAAGTTTCGGCGGGGGATTCAAGGCAAGCGCATCCTGAAAATTTTTTCTGGCGTCGGTCCTTTCCCCAAGCCGAAAATGAACAATTCCCAGATAGGTGAGTATCAGGGGGTTCTCCGGATGGCGCTCCAGAGCTTCATGCAGATAGACATGAGCCTCGCGATAATGGGCGAGGTCGATATCGATCTTTCCCATCAAGGTCCGGAACCCGTCCGGCCATTTGTCCATCGGAATGATCTTCCCGGCTGTCCTGAAGGCCTTCCCTTCCTGTCCGAGCTTGAGCTCGATCCGGGCCAGATTCAAAAGGATCCGGGCGTCCCCGGACGCCTTACGTTTTGCCATCTCAAGTGTCTGCAAAGCCTTGTCCTCCTCCCCGAGACGGTCCTGGACAACCGCGAGATTGTTGAGGAGGGCCGCATCATCGGGCGCCAGTACCAGAGCACGGATATCCAGATCCCTGGCCTTTTTCAGATTCCCCTCCGACATGGCCCTGTGGGCCTCTCTTTCCAGGGAGGGGAGATCCTGACCCGTTCCCGAAACGGAGGTGCAGGCAGATGGCAGAAAAGAAAGCATCATAACGCCGATCAACCCCCCCCTGGCAATGAACCGGACCTCTATCATCCTTCCTCCCCTTCTTGTTACGATGCTCGTGACAACTATTGCCGGCTCCACCCGACCTTTTCGGAAACCGGGATCGATCCGTGCCACCAGACCCAGAATCGGACAGCATGCGGGACCCTTACCGGCATAATGCCTTCAGGCTCATCGCCCGGACGGCCTATAAAGCCCGGGTTCCGATTCTTCTGGCCCTGTTTCTCCTGGCGATGCGGGAGAACAGCCTCCACCCCTTTCCTCTCTGGGCGGAGATCCTCCGGATCCTGGGAGAAGGCCGGAAAGGAATCTCGGCAGGAATGCGCCATCTGGCCCTCCTCCTGCCGGTCGGACTCTATGTGGGCGCCTTGATGATGAGACTTTCCGCCACCATCACCCTCGGGAGCAAAACGGTCTGGGGCTCCGAACCCCGATCCTCACAAATGGTCAGGGAGGGTCTCTTTTCCTGCATTCGCCATCCCCTGTATGCGGGCTCCGCAGGAATGATCTTCTCCCTCTCCCTGATGTCCTCCCCCGAAGGGGCCGCAATCCTCTCGGGCGGAGGAATTCTCTTTCTCGTTTTTCTGGCACGCCACGAAGAAGGACTTCTCTTGCGCAACCTTCCCGAATACGAGGAGTACAGGAAAACCGTCCCTGCCTTCATTCCTTCGAAGATTGGCGCATGCCGGATCTGGGAGGCCCTGACAGCTCCCCTCCGGAGGGACCTCCCCCGGGGGCTCAGATCCGAGGGATTCAATGTGGCCCTTCTGGGAGGGTTTCTCGCTTTCTGGGCGACGCCTAGCCTCCCTCTCTTCTGGATCTCCTTTGCCCTTTTTCTGGGCCTTGCCCTGTCCGCTCCTCTCTGGATTCCGGAACGCACCGAGGAGCGTCCATGATCCCGTTCGTCACCTTCACCTCCGACTTCGGCCAGAGCGACACCTATGTCGCCAGCGTCAAAACGGCGATTCTTTCCCGTATCCCGGAGGCCATCGTTATTGATGTGACCCATGACATTCCCCCGTTCCAGCCCATTCTCGCCCTCCCTGCCCTGCTCGAAATTCTGGAAGTGGCTCCCCCCGCCAGCATCCACCTCGTGGTCGTCGATCCGGGCGTGGGAAGCCGACGAATGGCCCTGGCGGGAGAGAGCGACGAATTCCGGTTTGTCTTTCCTGACAACGGACTCCCCCATGCTCTGACACGATGGCTCAAGAACATGAAATTCTTTCATCTTTCAGACCCAGAAAGCTTCGGAGGACTGGCCTCCCCGACCTTTCAGGGGCGGGATCTCTTTGCCCCGGCTGTCGCAGCCCTGTGCCGGGGAAGAAGCGCCAGCGAGCTGGGGCCGGAGGTCCGGCCTTGCGATCTCGTTTCCGAGGCGGGGCTTTCAGGATTCGCTCCTGAAAAACTTCTCGTCTGGAATACTGACCGATTCGGAAATGTCCTCCTCGGATACCGGGCCTTTACCCCCCCGGACAAGGTCGTCGTCGAGGGGATAGGCCTCCCTTTTCCGTATGTCTCGCGGTACCAGGATGTTCCCAGGGGACGGCCGGGGGTCCTGATCAACAGTTCCGGCTGGCTCGAGATCTTTTGCAGAGAAGGAAGCGCAGCCCAACTGACCGGACTCCGGACCGGGATGTTCGTAAAGGCCACAATCGAGGGGGGCCAGGGACGCCGGCTCCTCGGAGAATCATGAACACCGGGGCCTATTCAGTGGTCTTTGCGCAACTTGTACGGAAAATTGTTGTAATAGTAGTCAGGCGGAAGATTTTGCAGAAGATCGGGGATTTCCTCCGGGTCGATCCGCTCCCAGGGCCCCTTGAGATCTTCCGAGCGATACCAGTTGTCCCGGTAGTATTGGTAGTATTTACCGTTTCGGAAATAGAGCGGCCGGCTTGAGGTCAGAAAAATGTAGAGGTTGGTGCGAGGGAGAAGCACCGGAGTCGATTGCCCCTCGAACCGGATCGGAGGGGGCTGGTCTCCCGTAACGGAGAGCGAGACTGTGTCGCCGGCGGCCCCTCCCTCCGCACACCCTCCGGAGAACAAGGCTCCCGCGCCCAAAAGCAAGACTCCGATCATTCTCTTGACAGAGTTCCCTCCCCCTCCTAGAATGACTTTCGTGGACATGCATTCTCCCTCCAGAAAAAAACCTGTACTTCTGATTGTCGGCCTGATCGCCCTTCTCATCCTGGGACTCTATCTTGCCTCCCGGGAATTGCCTGTTTTCCAGCCCCTGGGCCCCTGACTCCTAAGCTTTTTTCTTCTTTCTAAGGGATTTTTCCCTGCAGATCGCACACACTCCCTCGATTTCGAACCGATGGACAGAATCGGAAAACCCTTCCTGAAGAACAAGATCGTCGATATCCTTCTGGATCGGACAGAAATCGATATGCCGGATATCTCCGCAGATACGGCAGATCAAGTGGTGATGGTGGCCGGTCACCCCGACTGTATATCCGTCCTCTCCGGCCTCCCTGTGGACCTTTTCCAGAACACCGAGACGGACGAACAGGTCGATCGCCCGGAATAGCGTCGCCCTTCCGAGGTCGGGATTGGACTTCGCCAGATGCCGCTGGAGATCCCCTACCGAAAAGATCCCCGGAAAACCTGACAGCGCGTCCACGATGGCTGTCCGCTGGGGGGTGAGACGAATCCCATGGCGTTCGATCGTCTTTCGCATTTCCTCTTTGCTGTACAAGGTCAATCGTCCTTTCGGCTATTCAGGCCCGGTGGTCAAAGTCCCCTAGTCAACAAGCAGGAACGAAAAGACCTTGAGCGGGCTCTGGGGGTCGAGAACCTTCTGGATGAAATCTCCCATGAAGGTAAATTCATTCACCACCTTCGGGTTTCCGGGAGCGACCGACAGGATCAGAAGGGGGTCGGTACATCCATTGATGTAGTTTCCGATCCCGATTCCTTTTTGCGAATTGACCGCAACGGGAGAGACGGTCCTGAGAAAGCGGTCCAGGTCGGGGTGAAAATAAAACCTTCTGTCGATGCGGTTGTTCCAGTCGGTCCCCTTGACCTCGACAGACTGGACGTACCCGTTTTCCCGGCCGATGAAACGGACGACAACCTTCCGGTAGCGGGAGGGAACCTTGACCACCCGGTTATGTTCACAATGAATGATATAAGGATGATCTGAATCGAGGACGATCGTGTAGGGCAACTCGTAGGGAAGGGCCTTCTTGTTGTAGAAGGGGTTGATGGCCCGGACGATGATTCCGTTGGGACTCGCATCGGGAGTGAGACCCGCTGAATGCAATGTCGGATGCGGATGGCTAAAGGAGCATCCGGCCAGCAGTACCATGCCCGCAGTGACTGCGGAAAGACCGGTTTTCCTGTAAGATCTCATGAACCCCATGCGGTGCCTCCTTCTTGCAGATGGTCTCAATTGGTTCCCTGGCCTTTCGCTTGCCTCCACGACACAACCCGTTCATAAACGACAGGGACGAGGACCAGAGTAAAAAACATGGAAGACAAGAGGCCTCCGATGACAACAACGGCCATTGACTGCCGGATTTCCCCCCCGGCGCCCCATCCGACCGCCATGGGAGCCATTCCAAAAACCATGGCGAGGGTGGTCATGGCCACGGGGCGGAGACGGATACGGGCGGATTCCAAAGCAGACTGCCGGACCGACCGGCCTCTCCGTCCCAGCGTATTGGCATAGTCTACCAGCAGGATAGCATTCTTTGTCACCAGCCCGAAGAGAATGATCAGCCCTATCGCCCCCATCATATTGACAGAAATTCCCGAAATCCAGAGAGCAAGAATGGATCCGACCAGGCTGAAGGGCATCGAAAGCATGATCACGAAGGGCAGGAGCAGACTGCGGAACTGGAACGAGAGCAATCCGAAGACCACGACGGACGCGACAATGATCGCCATGATGATCTGGGACCTGGCGTCATTCAGGACATCGGAATTTCCGGCATATCGGAGATGGTAGGGAGGCTTGAGGTTGGTCCTGGCCCATTCGTCCACCTTCTGCATGGTCTCCCCCAGGGAGCCCCCTCCGTAGATATTGGCAGAGATCGAGACCGAGGACATGCGATCGTCCCGGCTCTCCCGTTGCTCCGTCCTCTCCTCGACCACCCTCGCCACCTCTGAGAGGGGACGCATCCGCCCCGCCCCCACGGGAAAGGGCAGCCTCGAAATTGCGGACACCGAAGCGGCCTCGGACGGATCCATCGATACCTCCATGTCCCGCATCCCGTCGGGCGTCCTGACCGAACCCGCCGGAAGGGTTGTCGTGGTCTGGGAAATCCATTGGGCCAGACGACCGGTCGTGATTCCCCACTGGGGAGGATTGGTCGGCCTGGGCTCTATGGCCACGACAGTGAGAAAGCCCGCACTGGAGGTGTTGACGTCCCGTAGCCCCGGCATTTTCTGAAGGTAGTTCCTGAGGCTCTCCGAGAGGGCCTTGAGGACGACAGGATCGTCCCCCAGCAGAAAGCACTGGAAGGGGGCGCTGGCCCCGGTCCCCCCCAGCGGGCTGATCGCATCGACCGATCCCCGGAGGCCGGAAAAATCTCCAAGGATTTTCCGGGTCTTTTCCATGTATTCCGTATCGGGTTCGTGGCGGAGGGATCGACGCACGAGGTTGACATAAAGAAATCCCTCAGACGGGGAGGCGGTTTTCTTCCCTCCCGCCTGCTGGAAAACGGAGGAGACGCCCGGCAGAGCCCGGACCCTTGCCGAAATTTCGCTGACAATCTCGTCCGTGCGGGAGAGACTCGGAGATCCTTCCATGCGGATATGGACCGTATAGGCCCCCTGATCCTCGTCGGGAATCAGATTCCAGCCGAGACGGGTTCCCAGGACCAGGGATCCGCCCAGAAGAATCAGGCACGACAGGACCACCAGGGCCGGATGGGCCATCGCCCTGGCGAGAAAGGATCCGTAACGGTCAGCCAGCCATTGCCCCACCAGGGAAGCCCGATGAAAAAGAGAGGAGGCATTCGCCTCCCTTTCCTTTTCCTCTTCATGAAGGGTCAGGGACGGGGTGACCGTCAGGGATATGACCAGGGAGGCCAGAACGGCAAAGGTCACGGTCCAGCCGAACTCGGTGAAGAACTCGCCCAGGACACCGTGCATCATGGCCATGGGAGCAAAAACCGCCACGATGGAAAATGTGGTGGCCAGCACGGCTCGCCCTATTTCCCCCACCCCGAATCGGGCGGCGTCGACAGGGGACTCCCCCATCGACCGGTGACGGTGGATGTTTTCGAGAACGACGATGGCATCGTCGATCAGGATGCCGACCACGAGCGAGAGACCGAGCATCGTCAGGTTGTTGAGTGTGAAATGGAACAGCTGGAGGAGCGGAAAGGTCACGAGAACCGATGCGGGAATGGCGAGGGCCGCGACGGCCGTTTCCCTGAGGCGCCCGAGAAAGACCAGAATGACCAGAACGGCCAGAACGGCGCCCAGAACAAGGGTTTCCAGAAGTTCCCTGTTGTTTTGGGCCACGGGAACCGAACGGTCCATCCGGATGGCCGGACGAAAACCGGGAGGAACCGGGGAAAATCCGGGAGATCCGGTCCGGACATCGAAAAGGAGGGCGTGGATCCTTCGTGAGACCCGGACGAGATTGGCCCCGGGGGAGGCATAGACCTTGAGGGCGATAGCGGGCCTTCCCTCGAACCGGAAGATCGTGT
Source organism: Nitrospirota bacterium (assembly GCA_023481175.1). Lineage (GTDB taxonomy): Bacteria > Nitrospirota > Leptospirillia > Leptospirillales > Leptospirillaceae > UBA4572. Next base: position 58,055 of record JAMCWM010000034.1, on the reverse strand, counting down.
CGGTCCCGGCCGCGCCTTCGGAAATCCTGGCCAGGGATCCCAGGGGAACCGGAGGCCCGGAGGGGCGCATCACGGGAAACGAAGGCAGGCCGGCAAGGGTCAGGGGAATCCCCCTGACATCGATATCAAGGGACCGTCCCCCTGTCGCGAGCGTTCCCGCCGGATATTCGCGGGAATGCTCTCTGAGCTGAAGGGCGAGGGCTTCGGAGGAAAGCCCGGTCGACGCCATCGAGGCCGCGGAGAGATAGATGCGGACGACCGTCTTGGGGGGCGAGAGCACCGTCACCTTTCGTACGCCCTTCGTCCTTTCGATTCCCGGAACCAGGCGATTCATGACAAAAGGCCAGATCCGGCCGATGTCGGAGGGCATCCCCGTCTTCCCGTCGAGGGGAATCATGATCCAGAGGAGGGGAAGGCGGGTGGGGTTTTCCCGGGATATGACGGGAGGGGGAAGACCGGAGGGAAGGTGGTCCGAAAGACCGTCGATGGCCTCCCTGACTTTCCTTTCCGGATTCCCACCGAGACTCTCGTCGGAAAAGACGGCGGTCACGACCGCGGCTCCTGGGACGACAGTGGAGTGGATATGCTTGACTCCGGGGAGGGCGGAAAGGGCCTTTTCCACGGGCAGGACGATTTTTTCGGTGATTCCGGACGGAGCCTCTCCCGGATCCTGAATGGTCACGCTGACCAGGGGGAATCTCACCCGGGGAAAAAGGTCGACACCCAGTTGAAGATAGGAGGAGACCCCGACCAGGCAAAGGCCGACGAGCAGGGCCAGGACGAGGGCGCGATGCTTGAGGGCATGGTTTGTCAGGGCCAGGGTTTCACGCCGGTCGGACAATCGTCGGATCCTCGAAAAAAGCGGAAAGGGTGGACAACAGGTTCCCCAAATAGGACAAAGATCTTGAGATTACATAAACCGGGCGGGCATGACAATAGCCCGCCGATGAATTATCATTGAAGAAAGAGTCTCGACTCAAGATCAGAGAAAGGGGAGGTTCGATGATCCACGCACCCAAAAACCTTCGGAGATTTTTTTCCGTTATCGCCGGATCCGTTGCCGCGGTTTCGCTTTTGTCTCTGTCCTCGTGCGACTGGTTTCTGTCCTTTCCGAAAGAAGGAAGCCGCGCTCCCATCAGCCACAATCCTGTCCTCGAGGTAGGTGAGCGTTTTGGAGACATCTGCACGATGAATGTCCCCGACCATCTTCACCGCGAAAGCTTTTCCCATGCGATCTATCACCACCGCCCCATTCTGGTCTTCTTCGGAGCCCCCATCCATTGCACCCCCTGCGTCCATGAAGACCGCGTTGTCCAAGGGCTCCAGGGGACATACCATCAGGACATGGCCTTCATCCATATCGACGACTACGAAGATTCGGAGCAGCAAACGGTCCGGGAATGGCGGGTCCACGGGGAACCCTGGGTTGCCGTCATCGACCAGACGGGCGTCATCAGGAACGTCATTCCCGGAGATGCCAACTACTATTCTCTCAACCGGATGATCAAGGAAATTCTTCGCTGATCTTCCGCTCAAGCCACCGGAGCGCCGAACCTGCGTCTGTCAGGAGACCGGTGCGCTGAAGGTCCCTCATTTCGGCCAGGACCGCGCCCCGCATCGAAGGGGGAATTGTGGGGTACTCGAGGAGAGTCTCGCCCCCGATGAGCGGGGGAGCCCACCGCTCCCGGGCCACATACTGCCTCCAGAATTCCTTGTCAGACTCCCGTCCCGTCAAGACAAGGAGAAGCACCCGAGTCATGTCGAGCCTGTCGGCGAAGGTCATCATTCTTCCGTAATCGCGACCTGTTTCCTCTTCAAGACCGATGGTGAACCTCCTGAAAGGCCACCCAGAAGGATCATAGATCGCCCGCTCAAGCCGTCCCCGGAGACGCTCCCCCAGCCCGAGCCTTTCCGCCGCCTTTCTGAAGCGTCCCCGCGGGAGTCCGAAGAGAAGGGCCAGAAAGAACATCTCCCGATCCAGGGACTCCGGCCCTGCCACCTTCGGGTCGAGCTCCTCCAGAAGAGCCCGAAAGCCCAGCCATCGCCGGAGACGGAACCGGCGTATGCGGGAAAGCGCCGGCATTCCGGTCAGCGTCTCCATGATCCGGCAGGAAAACAGACGCTCCGTCACTCCCAGGGGATCGGGCTCGCGCCACAGGCGTTCGAACTCCCGGAAGACTCTGGCCCCGCCGACCCTGTCCCAGAGATCCGGCGTCCCGATGGCTTTCTCAAGGGCTCTGGCCATGGACAGGTCGTCGGACAGACCGAGACGGACAGAAAGGCGGGCCCACCGCAGGAGGCGGGTCGGATCTTCCCGGAATGTCTCTTCCCGAAGAGGCCGGATCCGTCCCTGCCGGATGTCCTCCAGTCCATTTGCGGGATCGACGATGCGGACAAAGGCTTTCTTGGCCGATGACCACTCAAGGAAAACCGCATTCATCGAAAAGTCCCGCCGTCCGGCATCCTCTTCCATCGTTCCGGGGGACACCCGGGGAAGCATCCCCGGAAGGTCGTACACCTCCCGGCGGAAACGGGCCATGTCGATCCTGAGGATCCTCCCTCCTTCTCCCGCCACATCGGTCCGCGCCGTAAGGAAGCCGGGTTCGATCCGCACGTCGGAACCAAAGACGTGGGCCGTGGCCCGGGCCCAGGATTCAAGATCCCCATCGGTGACAAGATCGATATCGGCTCCGAGGGCGAAGGGTCCCAGGAGTAGAAGATCCCGGACCCAGCCTCCCACGACGAAGATCCGGCCCCCGGAAGGCGCCGGAACCCGCGCGAGAACGGATCTCCATTGCGGACCGGGATCGGGAAGACGGACCACCACGGGCTCCTTGGATCGGGGAGTTTAGAGGCCAAAAGGGCGTGAATCCGGGGACACAAGGGACCCCAAGCGACCCCATCTGTGATACCATCTTTACAAAAAAGAGACAAACGCCCAGCCGCGACAGGGTCCGGCAGGAGTCAATCACGGAGGTCCGAAACGTCGATGACAGCACCTTCCCCCGTCCCCCTGGGAGACGTCCAAAAAAAGATCCAGGCCGGGCTGTACCAGGAAAGCCTTGACATCCTCTCGAAATTGACTGGGGAGAGTGGCCTCGACTGTCTCGTCGAATCTCTCAGGGGGCAGGCCCTCGAAGGGATGGGACATTTTTCCGAAGCGGAGGAATCCTACTGGAAGGCCCTCTCGGCGGAAAAAGAACGGTCTCCCCTCCCTTTCCTCTCTCTGGGCCTTCTCAAGGACCGAATGGGCGACCGGGAGAGGGGGCTCTGGGTCCTCGAAGAAGGCCTGCGCCACTTCCCCGACCATATCGATCTCATGAGGGAGGCGGGAATCCTTTATGGACTGACGGGACAATGGCACCGGGCCCTTCCCTACATTCTCCAGGCCTACCGTGAAGCTCCCGACCGGACAGCAAACATCCTGGCCTTCGGACCGATCGTCGACCGCCTCGAGCTTGTGGAACTCTATGGGGAGATGCACCGGGCCTTCTCCCGTCTGATCGAACGGAATCCGAACAACCCCGACATCCAGGACTGGTATGGGCGATCGCTTGAGAGGATCGAAAAGTCCGGACAAGCCCTCAAGTTTTTTCGAGGTCTGTCCCGGAAGTCCCCCCGGGATATCCGCCTTCTTGGACATGTCGCCCGGATTGCCAGGAACATCAACGAAACCGGCCGGGCCCTCGATACCTACCGGCTCCTCATGGAGGAAACGGGAGAAACGCCCGACCTTCTCCTGGCCATGGCCGAGACCCACAAGATGGCCGGGAAACCCCTGGCCGCCCTTCCCCTCATCCGCCATGCCCTGGCTCTCGACCCGGACAATCCGGAAGCCCGGCTTCTCCTCGTCTTGGCGACCGTGGACCAGGGAGACGCCGAAAAGGCCCAGAGCCTCCTGGAAGGGATCGATCAGGCCGTCGCCCACTACCAGCTGGGCGAACTCTTCCTCCGGAAGAAGGATTTCCGGCGGGCCGCCGGAGCGCTGGCGCACGGATTCACCCTTCGACCCGATCCCCATTATGCCCCGGATCTTCTTTCCCTCCTTCTTTCCGAGGGAGAAGACCTTCTTTTTCTGGAAACCCTGGCCTTTTTCCGGATTCTCTTTCCCCGGGAGAAGGTCTCCGCCTCCCTCCTCCGGAAGGCGGTGGAGCACTTTTCCCCGCTTCTTTCCCGGGGACAGGCCGACGGACCCGAGGTCCTCGCGATTTCCGGACTTGCCGAGGCCCATCTTCCGGGAAGGGACAGGGCCCTGGCCGTCCGTCTTCTGGAACAGGCCGTCACCGTCGACCCTCTGAGCGAAGTCCTGTTCTGGACCCTGGCCATGTTCGAAGAAGACGCCGGACGGTGGCGTTTGGCAGTCAACTGGTATGAAAAGGTGAAGAAATACTCCCGGGAGCCGGTCACCCTGCTCCACCGAATCGCCGAGAACCTCCACAATGACAGGTCACGACTGGACCCGTGGCCCCTTCTGGAAGAATTTACCGGATTTTATGGATCCATGCCGGGATTCTACCGGGTTCTGGCCGCCATCGCCGCCAGATCGGACAAGAGTCTCTCGCGGGAGATCCTAGAACGGGGAATGCAGGCCTTTCCCGAGGATCCGACGCTTTTCTCCCAGTACCGGTCCCTTGAGCCGGAACGCTGGAATCGGCTCCTTGCCCTATAGGAGGCTCTCGCTCCCCGGGTCCGAAAGGTCCAGAACAATGCCCTCGCGAAGCCCATAGGCCGACACCACCAGTCCTCCCTGCCTGACAAACTCGAGAAGGGACAAGAGAATCAGGGTTCCCGAGAGGATGATGTCCTCCCTGCCCCGCTCCACACCTGGCAGAAGAAGCCGGTCTTTGGCCTTCATCGGTCGGATTTCGGAGAACAGACGCTCCACTTCCTGGCGCGACAGCCCCTGGCCGTGGACCCTGGCCGGGTCATAGGGAACCATCTTGCGGACCATGGCCAGAATCGTCGTCACCGATCCGGCCGTTCCGACGGGAGTCACTCCGGCGGTGAGGTAGGGAGACAGCACGGTCACCACCTCCCGAAACCTCTCCTCAAGATACCGCCGGACCTGCTGGATTTCCTGATCGGAGGGGGGATCGCTCCGGAACCACCCTTCCGTCAGGGTCACGACCCCCACCTCGACCGAAAAGGCCTTCCAGAATTTCCGCACTGTCTCGCCGACGATCAGCTCGCTCGACCCTCCCCCGATATCGATCACGAGAAAGGGTCCCTGGGCTTCGTCAAGGTCAAGGAGGGCTCCCCGGTAGGTGAGGGCGGCCTCCTCTTCCCCGGAAATGATCCGGACCGGGATCCCGGCCTCCCGCTCGAACCTTGCGAGAACTTCCTCGCGGTTCTCGGCCTGGCGCAGGGCCGAGGTCCCGACGTACAGAGCACAATCTGGGGCATAGGAGCGGATATGACCCGCATAGACGGAAAGAACCGACACCGTCCGGTCCACCGCCCCCCGGGAAATCTGACCGTGTTCCGCCAGCCCTTCCCCCAGCCGGGTAATCCTCCCATCCTGAAAAAGAACGCTCTCGATCCGTCGACCATTGGCCAGGGCAACCACAAGACGGACAGAGTTCGTCCCGATATCCACCACCGCGATCTTCTTCGCAGGACTCATTCGGCCAGCCCTTTCTTTCCAAAAGCCGCCCTCTTCTTCCCGGAAAAGGTCGCGAGGGCCTTTCTTTCCTCCTCCATGCGGGCAATTTCGGTACGCATGAGATCCAGCAAGGCAAGATCTCCTTCTGCCAGGGACTCTCCCTGAAGACGCATGTACAGGAACTCTCCCAGGTCCCGGTATCCCTCTTCGAGATTCCGGTCGAGCAATCTCCGGCGGATTCCCTTGCGCAACATGTCATCAAGATGGAAGAAGCGCACAGCATTTCTTCCGAACGAGCGGCCCGCCCGCCTGAGTCCGCGGCCCACCCCGCGGGCATAGTTCCTCTCCATCCGATTCTCCTTCACCTGGTCGAAAGCCACTGATCCACGTTCTTGTACCGGAGCCGGATAAACTCCTCGAGCCGGGAACGCTCCCAGGCCGACTCCGTCCTTCCTTCAGCCTCGCCGACAAAGCGGGAGGCCGCCTCCCGAGCCCTGACAAGAACCCCGGTATCCCGGACGAGATCGGCCAGGGCAAACATCGGCAAGCCCGATTGGCGGACCCCCATGAACTCGCCGGGCCCGCGCATCCGAAGATCCTCTTCGGCCACATGAAAACCGTCCGAATAGGTCTCGAGGATCTTGAGCCTCTGGCGACCCTCCTCGCCCGTCGAGGGCCCCGGAACAAGGTAAAAGGTGCCCGGCAGTCCTCCCCGACCGATCCGTCCGCGAAGCTGATGCAACTGCGCCAGGCCGAAACGTTCGGCATTTTCCACGATCATGATCGTGGCATTGGGGATATCGACCCCGACCTCGATGACCGTCGTCGCCACGAGGATGGAAAAATCCCCTTTCCGGAAGCCTTCCATGACGGCATCCTTCTCCTCTCCCTCCATCCGTCCCGTCAGGAGAGCGACCCGATATTCCGGAAAGAGTGCTGAAAGGGTGACATGGGCCTCCGTGGCATTTTTGGCCTCAACGGTGTCCGATTCCTCGATCAGGGGAAAGACGACAAAGACCTGCTCCTTTCTCCGGAGGACCGGAAGGATCTTTTGCCTCCAGAAGGACTCTCCGGAATCCTTCAGCACGCGGGTCGTCACGGGCTGGCGCCCCGGAGGAAGCTCGTCAAGAAGAGAAATCTCAAGGTCCCCATAATAGGAGAGCGCCAGCGACCGTGGTATGGGGGTCGCCGTCATGACCAGGACATCGGGACTTTGTCCCTTCGTCGCCAGGGCCCGCCGCTGGGCCACACCGAACTTGTGCTGCTCGTCGATGACGACCATTCCCAAGGAATGGAAGGGAACGCCCTCCTCAAGGATGGCATGGGTTCCCACCACAAGTTTCTGCTCCCCGGAGGCAAGGGAAGACAGGATACGCCTCCGCTCCCCTCCGCGGACCGACTGGGAGAGAAGGACCGGCAGGAAGGCGTTGTCTTTTCCCCCGGCGGGCCCGAAGACCTGGCCAAGCGTCCTGGCATGCTGTTGGGCCAAAATTTCTGTCGGGGCAAGAAAGGCCGCCTGGCGGCCTGAGCGGAGGGCCTGGAGGATGGCAAAGGCGGCGACGAGCGTCTTTCCGGAGCCCACATCCCCCAGAAGAAACCGGTTCATGGGATGGGTCGAAGCGAGGTCTCCAAGAATGTCGCGGCAGGCCAGACGCTGAGCCCTGGTCAGGGGAAAGGGAAGGCCCCGTTCAAAGGCTTCGACAGGCCGATCCCCCTCCGGAGGGAGCTCCCAGGAGCGTCCGGAAACGAGAATGCTTTTTCTGCGGACCATCATGAGGTACTCGAGAAGGAAGAACTCCTCGAATATCAGGCGGGATCGGGGGGGGTAATCCGGCGTGAGGAGCTCCTCCAGGGGGCGGTCCGTTTCCTTGGGAAAATGCATCTCGACAATGGCCGGGAACCACTCCATCAGACCCGCGTCCTTTCGCACCTCCGGAGGCAAGGGATCAAAGGTCTCCCCCCAGAGCGAGCGAAGGACGTCTCCGGCAAGCCTTCGGAAGACCGCCGACGAGATCCCTTCCTCCTCCCGGTAGACCGGAACAATCCGGCCCACATGGTAGGATTTCCTGAACCCCTCCTCCGGATCGACGGTTTCAGTCACCGGAGACTTCAGGACCAAAGACCGGGAATAGCGGGAGTACTCGATTTTCCCGAAGAAAAACGCCTGTGTCCCTCCGGAAAGGTGCTTCAAAAGATATTCCTGGCCGAACCAGACGACAGGCAGGCTTCCTGTCCGGTCGAAGATTTCCGCCTCGATGACCGGTGCCCGGAGCTTCGGAACAATTTTTTTCCTGATGGTTCGCACCGTGGCCAGAAGCCCTGTTTCGGTCCCTTCGCGCAGGTCGGCGATGGTAACCCGGACCCTCCTGTCCTCATAGCGGAAGGGAAAGGTGTAGAGAAGGTCGAGGACATTCCGGATTCCTCGACGCTCGAGCCGGGCTAGGCGGCGGGGACCGATGGCAGGACACTGGTCGAGACCTGCGGTCAGCTTGAGGGGCCTTAAGGCGATGCCGGACAAGGAACTCCCCGGGGTTTGGGATGGTGGCTTCCGGCCAAGGGCCGTTTTCAGGCCATTATAGCAGGCCCGGCCTTCCTTGTCCGAAGATCGGGACCGGGTTGATTTGTGCCCGGTGTGTCAGGTAGAATTCCGGAATGTTCGATTTTAATGACTTATAAGGGGAGAAAAAATGGCAGCGTGCTGTTTCGTATGTGGAAAGGCGAAGGTGGTCGGGAACCAGATCAGCCACTCTCACCGCGTCTCAAAAAGATTTTTCAAACCCAATCTCCAGACCGTCAGGGCCCTTGTCGAAGGGCAGCCCCGGCGCGTCCGCGTCTGCACCCGCTGCATCAGAAGCGGCAAGATTCAGAAGGCCATCTAGCCATGACACCTCCCCTTTTGGCCCTGAAAACCAGGGCCGAAAGGGATTCTTCCTTACCCATTCTCCCGATTCTCCATCCCCTTCCATGCAATGACGTCGACCTCAAGATTCGCACCCTTGGGCAACGCCGAAACCCCCACAGTCACTCTCGCCGGATAGGGCGCGCTGAAAAATGCGGCACAGGCGTCATTGACCGTCTGAAAGGAGGAGAGATCGGTCAGATAGAGGGTCAGCTTCACGACATCGGAGGGACGGTATCCCGCCTGGGCGAGCATGGCCCCGAGGCGCTCAAAGATGAGAGCGGCCTCGGCCGCAACTCCTCCCGGAACGATTCTTCCTCCGGCCTCGAGGGCGATCTGCCCTGAGAGGAAGAGCCATCCTCCGGCCTCGATTCCCGGGCTGTAGGGTCCAACGGGCGGGGAGGATCCCGGCGCTCCCCCGATGACACGGCGACCTTCCCCCGGCCTAGAAGGCATGGAGCGTCAACCCGAGAGAGGCTCCGATCACCCCGTAATAGACCGTGGCCACCTTCGGACTCCGGTTGATGCGGCAGGCCACGGCTCCGCATCCCTCGCGACTCAGATAGGAGCTCAGAAGAAACCCGAAGGCCGCCCCCCCGAGTCCTCCCCACACCATTGCCCTATAATCCATTTCGTCTCCCTCCTTGCGATTCCTGTCTCCCCACATGGATCAGGCCATGATTCTCCATTATACTGGAGAGAACGATCCCCGAAAACCTCCGATCACCGTAAGGAGTCACTGATGGCAAGAGTCAAGCTGATCTATGCAAGCTGGTGTCCCTCCTGCCCGGCCGCCAAGAGTTTCTGGAAGCGGCTGAGACAGGAAATTCCATTCAACTACGAGGAGATCGATATAGACAGTCCCCGCGGGAAGGAGCTTGCCGAGAGGTACAACATCAAGTCCGTTCCGACCTCGTTGGTGAACGACCGCCCCTATTTCGTCGGTGTTCCCGAAAAGCCGCGAGCCATCTCCCTTCTCATGTCCTCCCGGTAACAGCAGGGACCGCCTCTTCGGGAGGGAAGCCCCGAAGAGGACCCTTTTCCGGACTTTCTCCTATTGAGACTTTGTGGGATCGGGCCATCCCATCCGTCCCAGCGAGGAGATGTACATCGCCAGATCGTGCTGCTGCTGTTTTGTCAGATAGGTGAAGTCCGGCATGATCGAGTCCGGAAAATGGGCCTTGGAATTCACGAACTGGACCGTAAGCCAGTGTTCGGAATGTCCGACGAGTCCCTCTTCCGACAGGTCCGGACCGATCTTTCCTCCCTTTCCGAAGACGGTATGGCATCCGATGCATCCGGACTGGTTGAAAACCGCCTGGCCGCGGACCATGGCGGCCCTGTCCACATCCACCAGCTTCTTGTATCCGTTTTCCGCCATCAGGGAAAGAACCACCATCGAGCCCAGGACAAAAAGGGTCGACAGGACGGAAAGGGGCCGTCGGAAGGGTGACCGGACAGGTTTCTTGTCGAGGAACGGCAGAAGCACCAGGACGACCGCAATCAGGACGGGCAGCCCCACGACTCCCACGATTTCGGGGCGGATCATCTTCAGAAGCTGGAAGATCCAGTCGAAATACCAGGCCGGGGTGGGACTGTAGGCCGCATTGGAGGGATTCGCCACCGCTTCGAGGCCGGGAGGCCTGAGAATCGCGAGAACCACGATCAGAAGGAAGACCCCCATCATGCCGAAGGAGTCCATCAGAACCTGACGGGGGTAGAAGGTATCCTTCGTCGCCTCAAGCTGCTCCGGCGATCCCGAAAAGGGACCGGCCGGCCCCACGCGCCGAAAAATCACCATGTGCAACAGGACGAAAAGGATGAAAAGGGTCGGAAGGATCATGGTGTGGATCGTGAAAAAGTGGGAAAGGGTCAGGGCCCCCAGCCCCACCCCTCCGCGGATGGCATCCTTGATGATCTCCCCCACCAAGGGAACGAGACCGATCATGTTGGTTCCGACGATTGTCCCCCAATAGGCCCGCTCGTCCCAGGGAAGAAGATACCCCGAAAAGGCGGCGGTCATCGTGAGCGCGAGAAGGACCGTGCCCACCAGCCACATGATCTCCCGGGGTCTCTTGTAGGCTCCCCAGAGGAAGACCTGCAGAAGATGGATGCCGACGGCGATGACCATGATCGAGGAGCCCCAGTAATGGATTCCCCGGATCAGGCGCCCGACCGGCACCCCCCGGTAGGTCAGGTGGTCGATGTAGTTGACGCTGTCCCATGCGTGGTCCGGAGTCCCGCCGTAGTAGAAGGCCAGCATCATGCCGGTGATGAACTGCAGGATCAAAACGAAGAGGACCATGGATCCCGGAATATAGGCCCAGCGCGATCCCCCGGGAATCGGTTCATTCAGGAGAAAGCTCATGAGGGCCCGGATCCGGACCCGTTCCTCAAGGTAGTCCACGATTTTCTGTCCCACTGGCGACACTCCTTCCCTCAGGCGAGGCGAACCTTGGCGGCGATTCCGATGGCGAACTGTTCATAGATAACCGAAATCGAACCGTCCGGGGCGATCCGGACCGGAAGCTGGTCCATCGGACGCGGCGCCGGGCCCCCGATCCGTTTCCCGTTCAGCTGGTAGATGGAATGGTGGCAGGGACAGATGAAGAGCTTTTGCCCCTTGTGCCACTGGGGTTCGCACCCCAAATGGGGGCAGACCGGAGAAAGAACGGTCAACCGGGGATCGGAATGGCTTTTTTCGAGAGGAGAATCGAGATTCAACTTCTCGTCCTCCGATTCGGACCAGATGTCCGAGACTCCGGAATGACGAATGAGCCAGACGGAGCGTTCTTCGGGAACGCGCATCCACCCGCTCACGGAGACGGCCCGGAAGGGCTTCTGGACCGGTTCGTCAAGGGGAAGATCCTGAAGCTTCACGCCGAGGTCGCGCCAGTTGTCGGTCACGGGCGTTGTGGCCGCCGCCATGATATACCCTCCGATCGGCACGAGGAGGCTGACACCGATGGCCGTGGCCAGGAGCGCCACCGACTTCCCCATGAAGGTCCGCCGGGAGAGGGCCTCGGACTCGCCCAGCTCCCTCACATCCAAGGGCTTGATCGTGACGAGGGCCCCCAGTTCGATGTGATGACCCGGAGGGAAGAACCAAGGGGGGACCTCTTCATACTGCGTCGGATCAAAGGCCGGGGATTGATGAAGCTCCTGGGCGGTGAGCCGGGTGCGAATCTCCGTCCCGCTGACCGATGTGACCTTTTCAAGGGAGACGATGTGGAGGGAATCGAGAGAGCGGACGACCAGGCCGGTTACATGATGCCGGGATTCGGAAAAAAGGACTTTTTCAAGACGCCCGAAGTTTTCGCCCCGGAGCCCCAGGACAGGGATACCGACCCTGTACGTGACCTCTTCGCCCATGAGAATCCCCCCAATAGGTCATCCATCATTTTCTCGGCGGGACATGATGTCTACCCGCCCTGATTTTTCGTTGTCCCGGAGCAGGCAAAGCCCCCGAACACCTCCGATCGGGACAGGTCAAACCATTCCCATTTGTCGATAGCCCAGATCCACGAAGAGAACCTCTCCCGTCACCGCCCTCATGAGAGGAGAGAGAAGGGCGGCCGTGGCATCGGCCACCTCTTCCGAAGTCAGATCCTGTCCCTTGAGGGGAGCCCGCGCTGCAACCGCCTTCTGCATGTCGATGAATCCCTTGATGGCTCGACCGGAGGCGGTCTTGATCGGCCCTGCGCTCACGGCATTGACCCGGATTCCGGAGGAACCGAGATCATAGGCCAGATAGCGCACCGAGGCTTCCAGCGCGGCCTTGGCCGCGCCCATGACATTGTAGTGGGGAACGATCCTCTCCGACCCCAGATAGGTCATGGCGACGATGGAGGCCCCGGAGGCCATAAGCGGAGCGAAGGCCCGGCACAGAACGACCAGGGAGTAGGCGCTGATCTCCTGGGCCATGAGAAATCCCTCCCGGCTTGTGTCGAGGAACGCCCCGTCCAGCTCTTCCCGCTTTGCAAACGCAATGCTGTGGACAAGGCCATCCAGGGTGAGGCCTTCGGAGCGGAGCCTTTCCGCCACTTTCGCCACCTCTCCGTCATTTCTCACGTCCAGAGGAAGCAGAAGGCTCGACCGATTCTCCTCCGGAAGTTCCTCCATAAGCTTAGCGATGGAATCCTTCTGTGATTCCCCCTGATAGGTCAGGGTCACCCGGCCGCCGTTTTTGACAACCGACTGGACGACAGCCCAGGCGATCGACCACCGGTTGGCAACACCTGTGACAAGAATATGACGTCCGGAAAGAAGGGAAGAGGCTGATGAAAGGATACCGGAAGAGGGAGGGGTCATTTTTCCTTCCTTTTATGGTAGGTGACTGAAACAGTAGCCGACTGACCATGAAAATCCGTTAACCTGTATCCGAAAAGCCTCGTCATTTCATGGTCCGGATCATTCATCACCACGAAAAGAATAGGCCAATTGGGGAAAATATACAAGCGGCGGGGGCGATACGGGAGATGGTAGCGGGAAATCCCTTTCATGGCGGAAATATCGAAAAGAATCATTGTCCTGGAGCGGTGAAAGAGAATCAGGGCCGTCTGTCCCCCCGGAGACAACACCATCTCCCGGACTCCGTGGCGGAATTCGCCCCTCAAAGGAAATCTTCGGATCTGTCCGGAGGGATCTTCCCGGACGAGGGCGTCCCGACATCCGGCCAGAAATCCGCCGGAGGAGAGAGGAAACACCCGAACCGGACCGGAGCATCTGTCAAGATCGATTTTCCGGAGAACGACAAACGGGGAGGTTCCCACCTCCATGACCTCGTCCGAACGGAAAAGTGGGAGCCAGAGGTGACCATCCATGCCAGAAGTCACCCTCCGGAAGACATCGCCCACAGCGATCCAGTCCCGGGGACGATAACGGTCGGGATCCAGAGCGTACAGGATATGGACCGCCCGGGCGACAAGATAGTACCGGTTGTCCGCTCCTCCCAAAATCTGCCCCGGATTGAGTCCGACGGTCCGCAATAGGGGAGGGCCCGCCTCCGTGGCCGGGAAAATCAGGAGAGAGCGGCTCGAATCGAGATCCACGAGGAGCCGGTTTCCGAAACGGCCGACGGCCAGATCCCGGGGATTTTCGAGTCCGGAAATCCGGAGGAAAAGCGTCCCGGTCCACGGATCGAGCCGGAAGAGCGAACCGGCCTTTTGGGAGAGGAGAAAGAGCCGGCCCCCTCCGGAGGCGAGGGTGACACGGCTTTCGGGGAGGGAACGGGAAAAAACAGGGACAAGCGGACCCTCAAGGGCCCAGGCCCTAAAGGCCAAGGGTCCCCCTGCGAGCAGTCCGCCCATGGGAAGAAGACACAGAAGCAGAATTTTTTTTCCGGACACGGACCCTAGACGACCCCCAGGGAAAGAAACCTTCCCCCGCCTTTCCTCTTGTTCCAGCGGACAGAGAGTCCCATCATCGACTCCATGACGCCTGGAACATAATGTTCCATGAAATGTCCGACATATTCGTCAACCGCAAGGAATCTGAACGGTTTTTTCGACGGAGACCGTCCCTCGACTTCGATCCAGAGTGCCCGGTCCCGCCAGACCGGGGTCATGGCCACGCGCTCGGGGTGGATCGTCTCCTCCTCAAGGCTTATGGCAAGGGAGGCCCCCAGCTCGATGGTGGCCGCCATGGGGAGAAGAAGAGACCAGGGAACCAGGGAGACATGGCCTCCCTCCCCCTCCTCCGGATCCCCTCCCCCCGAAAATGGACGGGTCTCATCGAAGACTCGGGAAATCGCGTCTCCCACCTCTTCCTGGATCGCCCCCGAGAACCGTTCGTCGAGAATCTCCCCCCATTCCCCCTCATAGGGCGGAGTCATCCGGACCACGCCGACCAGGGCCCCCCTCCCATTGCCCCGGGACGGACCAAATGTGCGGAGCACAGGATCGGAGGGCGCCAGAAGCTCGTCGGCCGGCTGATCCCAGTCTCCCATCAGGGCTTCGGCCATCATGACCGGCATCTCGTCAAAACTCCCGGAAGATTCCATCGAAAACCCGAAGTTCAGCCGTTCTTCGACAAACCCCCTCCGGCTATCATACGAAAAAGTATAAATATCTGCAAAAGACAGCACACGGGGGTGAAGAAAGACCTGAACCAGGTGGGAACTGTCGGACAGGGCCGTTTCGAGAAGCCGGGCCAGGGGGGCCAGAGCCTCGAGCGTCAACGACTCGGGAAGAGGATGGTCGAGATCCACGAGAAGGCCGATGCCGAAGACGGCATCTTCCGGCTCGGGGGAGGTATTTCCTGCACCGTTGCCCTCTTCCGACGAAACTTCGAGATCGAACCGGTCATGCGAAATCTCGAGATAGTTCCGGATAAAGAGGGACCAGTCCGGCGTCATTTCCGGAATATCCGCCAGCACCCCCAGCTCCCTGTCTTCCGCCAGAAGATCCAGAAGATCAGAAAAGCGCATCGACAGCTCCTCCGACTTCAGCGCTTCCGAAGGCGGCCCCTGGCGGAGAATCTCTACAAGGTCTCCGGCAAGATTGTCCGGATTGTCCGGCATCATGGTCATCAATTGTTTCTCCTTTGTGGGTCTTGGGAAGGTTCCTGAGTCTCTGTCTTCTCTCTTGCGATACGGTTCCTCCAGGAAAAGAGGGGCATGGAAAAATCCTTCTCCGGCGGAAGAGTCCGGTTCTTCCGGAGAAGCTTCTGGGGCTGTCCGGCTTCCCAGAAGGACAGAACCTCGGAGGCCCGGTCTATCACTTCGCCAGGAAGCCCCGCCAGCTTGGCCACCTCGATTCCGTAGGACTGCTCGGCGCGGCCGTCGCATATCCGGTGCTCGAAGAGGAGGGCGCCCTCTCTGATCGAGACGCGCACGGTCTGGTTTCTGACACGACGGTGGGTCCGGGCAAGCTCCGAGAGTTCGTGGTAATGCGTGGCAAAGAGGGTTCGGCAACGGATGCGGTCGTGGATGAATTCACTCACGGCCCAGGCAATGGCCATTCCGTCAAAAGTCGCCGTCCCCCGTCCCACCTCATCCAGAAGAACCAGGGATCGAGGGGTGGCGGAAGAGAGGATCCTGGCCACTTCGGTCATCTCCACCATGAAGGTGGAGGAACCTTCAAGGATGTTGTCGGAGGCTCCGACACGGGCGATGACCCGGTCCGCAAGAGGAAGCCTGGCCAAGTCGGCGGGCACGGGACTTCCGGCCTGGGCCATGAGGACGATGAGTGCGATCTGGCGCATGTACGTCGATTTCCCGGCCATGTTCGGCCCTGTCAGGACAATGAATTCCCCGTCAGTGAGTTCGGTATCGTTTGGCATGAAAGCCCCGGGCGTCATCCGGCACTCGAGGACAGGGTGGCGCCCGTTCTTGATCTCGAGCGGCTCCCCCCCGGAGACGAATTCCGGAAGAACGTACCGGTGAATCCGGCCGTTTTCGAAGAAGGCGAGAAGGACATCGACACGGGAAACAAAATCCGCCAGGACGTGGATCGTCTCACGTTCCGCCAAAACCGTCCTGCGAAGGGTTTCGAGAATCTCCCCCTCCCGGGCCAGCACCTTTGCCCGGGCCTCCCTCAGGCTCCCCTCGAATTCGATGAGCTCCGAAAGCGTGAAGCGCTCGGTGTTGGTCAGTGTCTGCTTCCGGAAATAATGGTCCGGCATCTTCTGGGCCTGGGCCCGGGACACCTCGATATAATAGCCGGCCACCTGGTTGTAACGGATCCTGAGAGTCTCGATCCCCGTCCGCTTTCTTTCCCTCTCCTCAAGATCTGAAAGGACCCGGTCCCCCTCCGACTCCAGACGACGGTAGCCGGCCAGAAGATCGTCAAACCCGTCACGGATGATCGGCCCCTCGCCCAGGACCATCGCGGGTTCCTCCACCAGAGCCCTCTCGAGAAGGTCCAGAAGGGGAGCTCCCTCCCTGATGACAGAAAACTCCTTTCGAAAACCAGGAAAAAGATCCACCATCTCGGGGATGTCCATGACCTCCAGGGCACTGCGGTAAGACCTGCGGAATTCTGCAAGATCCCGGGGAAGACGGTTCCCCAGGGCAAGCCTGGCAAGAATCCGTTCGAGGTCGCCAACCCCCCGGAGAAGGGGGATGAGCCTGTCGGACAGCCGGGGATGGGAGGAGAATCCGCGAATGACCCGGTGTTTTTCAAGGATTGGCTCGCTTAGCGCATCGGGAGAGAGAATCCAGCGGCGCAGCATGCGGCTCCCCATGGGCGTCCGGCACCGGTCGAGAAGAACGACGAGGCTTGAGGCCTTGCCTCCCTCCCCTGGGGCTCCCTCTCTCGGAAGAACATCGAGATGGCGGAGAGTCCAGCGGTCGAGCAGGAGGGTGGGCGATCCCCCCTCGAGATCGATCCCCCGGAGATGGGAAAGAACGGTCCGCTCATGGACGGCAAGGAATCCGAAAAGGAGTCGCAGGGCCTCGCAAGAGACCTCGGAAAGATCCGGAATCCGGTAGGAGGAAGGAAGCCACGAAGAAAAGTCCGGATCGCAGGGCTGGTCGAAAATGACAGTAGGAAATCCGGGGAAAAAAACCCGGGTGGCCTCCGATTCCAGGATGAGCTCCCGGGCCTCCTTTCGCTCCAGCCAGTCCCGGAGCCCGTCAAGGTCCGACCGGGACTCCGGCCCCCAAACCGATATCCGGCCGCTCGTCAGATCGAGAGAAGCCGCTCCCCACTCCTCGCCCCTCTTCAAAAGGGCGACGCCGTTCTGGGGGGCCCCTTCTTCCCGGGAGGGATCCTCCATCAGGGTAAAGCGGGTGACGGTCCGGACGATCTTTCGGGGGAAAAGCCCCGACGGATCGGCCTCAGAGGTGGTCTGTTCGGCAATGGCCACCGCATAACCGGCGTGGATCAGCTTGGGAAGATACAGATCGAGACTCTTCGCGGGAATGCCGCACATGGGAAGGGGGTCGGGGCGATTCTTGTCCCGGCTTGTCAGCGTGACCCCCAGAAGGCGGGAGGCCAGTTCGGCCTGGTCCCCGAACAGTTCATAGAAGTCTCCCAGCCTGAAAAACAGAAGAGCCTCCCCAGCCTCTTTCCTGAGATCCCGGTACTGGCGAAAGAGGGGGGTCTCGGGATAGACATGGGGCGGGGGTGAACCGGGCAGAGGGGAGCCGGCGGAAGGGGGAGTCTCAGTGTGGGACATGGGGCGGCGAAGAGGCCGGAGGTCCCCCTCCCTGGGGGGATCCCGACTTTTTGAGCTTCCCGGAGATTTTTACAAGCCCCCCTCCCAGAAGGCAGAGAAGTATGCCCAGAAGGACCGCTCCCAGGACCACGATGCCGACCGAGAAGGGTCCGATCTGCCCCGAACCCGGAAGGGTGATGGTGACATGCTCCTGGTCGTTTTCAACCATGAAAAGCCATCCCCCGGCAACAAGAACAAGCGCAAGGAGAAGTCTCATGGGCGTTCCTTCCCGAGCCAGGCCATGACCTGCTTTAGATCCTCCCAGACATCCGCCTTGGCCGAGGGGTTCCGGAGAAGGTAGGCCGGATGGTAGGTCGGCATGACACGGATCCCGGGAAGACCTGCGATCCGGGTTTCTTTTCCCCGAAGCCTGGAGATTCCCCCCCCCGAACCCAGAAGCGAGGCGGCCGCCGTCTGACCCAGGAGAACGATCGCCCGGGGGGACACGAGGGAAATCTGCTGTTTAAGGTAAGGGAGACAGGAATGGCGCTCGTGATCTTCGGGAACACGGTTCCCGGGAGGCCGGCATTTGACGACATTGGCAATATAGACATCAGTGCGGGCATAGCCCATGGCCGCAATCATCTTCGTGAGAAGTTCACCCGCCCGTCCCACGAAGGGGCGTCCTGTGGCGTCCTCGTCGGCCCCCGGCCCTTCCCCGACGAACATGAGGGCCGCCTGAGGGTTTCCCTCTCCGAAGACGACATGAGTCCGGGTGGCTGAAAGGGAGCAAAGGGTACAGGCGCTTGCCGCCTCCCGAACCGTGCCCAGGGCGAGCTCCCGGTCCTCGAGGAGCTTCTCTCCCTTGCCTTCTGGCCCGGGATCTCCCGGGACGGAGATCCGCTCATCCCGAAGATCCTTCGCGAGAAAAAGATCCGGGGCCGTCTCGTCCAGATATCGCAGATAGACGGCCAGACCTTCCGTCCCGTCCAGAATCTTTTTATCCCTCGACTCCGTCATCGGGCCCCCTTCCCGGAAAAGGCGACCGGCCAGAGGGTTTCAAGAGATCCCTCTTTCGTGCCGTCTTGCAAGATGTCTGTCTCCCAGTCGGAGAGAAGCGCGGGAAGAACGTCGGCCAGTTCGGAGGCGAGCCGGCCCCGGGACGCCGTCTGGCCGAGCCTTTCCCCTGCCGCTCCATGCAGGAAGGAGGACAGACAGGCGGCCTGGAAGGGCTCGACCCCCTGACCCAGAAGGGTCGCGATCATCCCGGTCAGGACGTCGCCCATTCCGGCTCCGGCCATGACCCGATCCCCCGTCACATTGACATAGCTCCGGGCGCCGGAATCGACGACGATGGTTCGGGCCCCCTTGAGAAGAAGAACCCCTCCCGCCTTCCGGGCCCCTTCCCGGGCCATGTCAAGGGGATTTTCCAGAACCGTCCGGATCTCGACCCCGAGAAACCGGGCGAGCTCTCCGGGATGGGGAGTCAGGACAAGAGGCCTTCCGGCCCGGAGCTCCCCCACCCGTTCCGGGTGTCCGGCAAAGAGGCTGAAGGTCCCGGCATCGGCCGCCACGGGCCCGGGAAAGTTTGAAAGGAGCGTTTCAAGCAGGAGTTGCCCTCCCGCGTCGTCGGGAAGACCGGGGCCGCAGCCGACCGCGTCGATCCCCTCGAGAGCCCGGCGAATCTCGTCGACGCCGGGGGAGGAAGGATCGAAATAACGTCCCATCACTTCGGGAAGTGGTGAAGCGTAAAAGGCGAGCCGCCTGTCCCACAACACGGTCACAAGTCCCGCCCCCATCCGGAGAGATCCCCGGGCGGACAACATCACGGCTCCCGCCTTTCCGGGACTTCCCCCCGCGATCAGGACATGGCCGGCCTGTCCCTTGTGGATCTCCGGGAGGCGCGGGGGAAGAAGGGCCACGGCTTCACGGACGGTCAGACAGGAGGACATTCCCCCCTCGACGAGGGCCGGTGGAAATCCGATCCGCGACAGCAGGATCTCTCCCGCATATCGGGTCCCGGGATCGACGAGAAGTCCCCACTTCGGGGCTCCGAAGGTCACGGTGGCGCTGGCCCGGACCGCGGTCAGGCCGACCTTCCCCGTGCGTCCGTCAACTCCTGAAGGGATGTCGACGCTGACGACGGGAACCCCTTGGGAGGCCGCCTGATTGATCGCCTCGACAGAAGGAACCAGGGACTCCGAGAGCTCCCCCCGGAATCCGGTCCCCAGGATGCCGTCCACGATCAGTCCGGCATGGGAGATGCGATGGCGTCCGCCTCCCTCTCCCGGGAAGCGGACAGGAACTCCCTGGATCCGGAGACGTTCGATCTCTCGACGCAAGGCGGCACTGTGTCGGGAGACATCTTCCTCGATCACGAGAGCCTCCCCGGGGTATCCGAGGCTTGTCAGATCCCGGAGGGCCACCAGGCTGTCGGCCCCGTTATGTCCGCCCCCCGCGACGGCCAGGACAGGGCGGCGCCCGGAGCGGCCGGCCCTCTTTCCAAGAAGCTTCCGGCAGACCTCGGAGACCGCCATCCCGGCCCGCTCCATCAGAATCTCCTCTGAAATCCCGAACTCCCGGACAGCCCGGCCATCCGTCTCCCGCATCTCCTCCGGCGTCATGACTCTCATGGTCCCGGGCCCTCCAGGACCACGACCGCCACCGCGTGGTCCCTTTCATGGCTTAAGGAGGCCCAGACTCTTTTGATCCCGCGATGCCCCAGGAGCTCTCCGACCCGTCCTGAACAGGTGACCTCCGGGGCCCCCGAGTCCCGGGCCAGCGTCTCGATCTCCTTCCAGCGGACCCCTTCGGCCATTCCGGTTCCCAGGGCCTTGAGAAGAGCTTCCTTGACCGCAAATCGTCCTGCAAGGAAGGGGGCCCGTCCTCCGGACTGACGGCGTTCATCCGGTGTGTAGATCCGGGAGGCGAACCTTTCCCCGAAACGGTCGATCGCCCCATGGATGCGTGAGACCAAGACGAGATCCACACCGATCCCGCAAATCATGTCCCTCCTCCGTCGCAGGTGCGGAAAAGAAGGGTTTTCACTTCGGAAACGGCCTCTCGGAGTCCGAAAAGAACCGCCCGGGCGATGATGCTGTGGCCGATATTGACCTCCGCCAGACCCGGAATATCGAGAACCCGGGGAAGGTTGAAAGGAGTTAGACCATGGCCGGCCGCCACGACAAGTCCACGGCGGGACAGAAGGGTCGCAGAAAGGATCAGACGTCCGAACTCCTCTTCCTCCCGGGGCGTTCCGAAGGACCGGGCAAAAGGTCCCGTGTGCAGTTCGACCTGGTCCACGCCGGAAGGCGGGATCTTTCCGAGCATCTCCGGATCGGGATCCATGAAAAGGCTGACCCGGACCCCCCGCTTTGCGCAACGCTCCGAAAAGAGATCCAGCGACTTCAGGTAGTCGGATGTCAGAACGAGGCCGCCCTCGGTGGTCCGCTCGTTTCGCTTTTCGGGCACGAGCGTCACCCGGTCCGGAGACAGTGTGAGGGCCAGATCGGCCATCTCTTCCGTGAGGGCCATTTCGAGATTGACTGGAAGGGACGCTGTTTCCCGGATGCGCCTCAGATCGTGTTCATTCGCATGACGGCGATCCTCCCGGACATGGAGGACGATCTGGTCTGCTCCGGCCAGCCTCGCCAGATGGGCCGCGGCAAGCGGGTCGGGATCGAACTCTCCGCGGGCCTGACGAAGAGTGGCGACATGATCGATATTGACACCCAGACGAACAAAACGGCCGGGAAGAGGCATCGTTATTCCTTTTCCGGCCCAAGAACGCTGAGAGAGCGCCGGGAGATCCAGTCCTGCTCCCGGGCGACCCGCAAAAGGTCCTCGGAACTCGCGTCGTCGATCCACCTTTCAAGTCTATCCGTTTCGACCTCCTCGCCCCAGTAAAGGATGTCCCGCCCCATCTTGTTCATCCGGGTCAGGATCGACTCAAGTCCGATCAGGAGGGAACTCTTGAGCTGGTTTTTGGCGCGGACAAGCTCCTCCCCCGTCAGAGGGACCTTCTGAAGACGGGCAAGCTCGTCAACGAGAATGGAGAGAAGTTCCCCCTTTTTGGAAGGTCGGGTGGACGCGGCGATCCGGACAATTCCACCATCTGCGAAAGACTGGCCTGTCGAGTAGATCGAATAGGCCAGACCCCGCTTTTCCCTGACTTCCTGAAAGAGTCGGGAGCTCATCCCTCCGCCTAGATGCACATTCAGGAGGCGAAGGGCCGTCTGGTCCCTGTGGGCGACCGGCAACCCGGACATTCCCAGGGCGACGTGAACCTGTTCGAGATCCTTCGGGGTTTCCCGACTCGAAAAAGCCGGCCGGAAATCCCTCGGGGACGGAGAGGCCGCCGTCTCTCCCTCCGGAATGTCGGCAAAGGCCCTTTCAAGACTCTCCCGAAGAGGGGGCCAGGAGAAGCGCCCTGAAATGGTCAGGAACATCCCTTCCCTGTGGTAATTCCTCCGGAAATAGCCCTGGACATCCTCCCGGGAAAATTTCGAAACGGAAGCCTCCGTCCCCAGAATGGGCAGGGCCAGGGGATGATTTCCGAAATGGACCTCGTACAGCTGCTGGATGACCAGGTCTTCCGGGTCGTCCTGGGATTCGGCGATTTCCTCGATGACCACGCTCTTTTCCCGGGAGAGTTCCTCCGGATCGAGGACGGAGCGTGTCAGAAGGTCTCCCAGAAGTTCGGCGGCATGCACCGCGTTTTCAGAGAGGACGTGGGCGTAAAAGCAGGTCATCTCCTGGGAGGTAAAGGCGTTCATCTCTCCTCCGAGATGATCCATTTCGTTGGCGATCTGCTGGGCCGTCCGAGTGGGTGTTCCCTTGAAACACATGTGTTCGAGAAAATGGGTCATTCCGGCCTCGACGGCCGTTTCATAGCGGGAACCCGCCCGGACCCAGGCTCCGATGGCGACCGAACGGGAGGTCGCGAGAGGATCGCAATATACGGTCAGACCATTGGCAAGAACTTGCTTTATGTAGGCCACGTCGAATCTTTCTTCCGAAGACTTCGAATGGTCCCTGTCCGGAAAAACTGTCCCTTCCCGCGATCACCCGGGACGGGGACGGAAGGAAATTTCCGGATCTCGGAGCCACCCATATTGTTTTAGAGAGAGGAAAGGGACCACAGGGTCCCCGAAGGGACATCCATTACAGAAAGGGCACCGACCTGCGGCCGGCACCCCCTGCAAAAGAAGAATAGATTGGCATCCTCCCGCCGCTAAACTTCAGAACCAGTTTTAGCGAGGGATTCCCAAGATCGCTCTTGGGATTTACTGCTTCTTCGACCTTGCTCACCCTTTATCAGCAGGAGTCTTACAGCGTCTCCACAGTCCCATCTCCGGTGCCCCCGGATGAATTTTGGTTACTGCTTTTATTTTTAAAAATCAAATGGCATTCATCCCCCTCTTGGCAAGGAACGCCTAAGAGAGGGAATTCTGCCTTTAAGAAGAATGAATGCAAATAAAAATCACCGGTCTGACCGGCGGGCGAAACCGCCAGACGGAAGCTAGTGCGCCCCGGTCGGAAGAAAGAAGGGATTGATACCCACATACGCAGAAAGACCACCCCAAACAACGGCCATGATGATGGCGACAACAACCAGACCGGCAGCACCCTTGTTCACATCCATCGAGATCTCCTCCTTTTTGAATGCCACGCCGTCCCCCGGGAGAACCGGGAGATGAATTCCCCTTCCTGAAAAACTCTGTCGACAGAGCCCGGAGGGGTAAAAAAGGCGATTCTGACACATTGAGATTAAGACCCGGACATTATGGCAAAGCCACTATGAACATTCCCACCACCTCGGCCCTATCGGCTTCCGGTGGGGTCTCCGGTTTTGCAACCGGACGTTCCTCTTTCGCCGAGGATGCGCGAAGCCGCTTCGGGCTTCACGTCCTGTCGGGATCGCAGGAGGCTTTGACTCCGGTCAGTTCCTGCCCTCGATAAAACAGTATCGTACAGGCAGAACAAAAAAACAAGGCTGCCAGCTTGCCCCCCTCCGAAGCTTCGGCCAGGAAGGAAAACGAACGGGCAAATACTCAAAAAACAAGAAACTTTTCAAAAGCGGACCCTGAATCCACCCCGGTCGCGGAATCCGATCCGACGAAGAGACTCAGGCCTTGGTGGCCGCACGGTGCTCTCGGGCTTCGCCCTCTTCGGCAATCGCTTCCTTGCGGGACAGACGAATTTTTCCCTGCCGATCCACCTCGAGAACCTTGACCAGGATCTCGTCACCTTCATTGACGACGTCGGTCACCTTTTCGACCCGGCGGGGTTCAAGCTGAGAGACATGGCACAAGCCGGTCGTTCCCGGCATGATCTCCACAAAGGCTCCGTAATCGGCAACGGTCTTGACCTTTCCGAGGTAGATCTTTCCGACTTCCGCCTCAGCCACGACCTGGTTGATCATTTCGATGGCCTTTTTGGCAGCCTCCTCGTCGGCCGAGGCCACCCGAATCAGGCCTGAATCCTCGATGTCGATCTTGACTCCGGTCTTCTCGGTGATGCTCCGGATCATCTTCCCTCCGGGCCCGATCACTTCCCGGATCTTGTCCTGTTTCACCTGGATGGTGAGGATCCGGGGAGCATACGGAGACATGTTTTCCCTCACAGACGGGAGAGAGGCCTTCATTTTGCTCATGATATGGATCCGGCCTTCCCGGGCCTGATCAAGGGCTTTTTTCATGATCTCGAGGGTGATCCCCTTGATCTTGATGTCCATCTGGACCGCCGTGACTCCGGCGTCGGTTCCGGTGACCTTGAAATCCATGTCCCCCAGATGATCCTCGATCCCCAGGATATCCGAAAGGATCGCAACACGGTCCCCTTCCTTGATCAGCCCCATGGCAATTCCCGCGACGGGAGCTTTGATCGGGATGCCGGCATCCATCATGGCCAGGGTTCCTCCGCAGACCGTCGCCATGGAGGTCGACCCATTGGACTCGAGGATGTCCGAAACCAGGCGGATGGAATAGGGGAAGGCCTCCTTGGATGGAAGGACGGGCAGGAGAGCCCGTTCGGCAAGATTTCCATGGCCGATTTCCCGTCTGCCGGGGCCGCGCATCGGCTTGACTTCACCCACGGAAAAGGCCGGGAAGTTATAGTGCAGCATGAATCGCTTGGTGGATTCTCCCTCCAGGGCGTCGATCCGCTGTTCGTCGTCGGAGGTTCCCAGCGTGGCCACAGAAAGGCTCTGGGTCTCTCCGCGAGTAAAGAGGGCGGATCCATGCGTCCTTGGAAGGATGCCCACCTCAATGGTGATCGGACGGATTTCCGTTGTCTTGCGTCCATCGGCACGAATTCCGCGGTCGAGAACCATGGCACGAAGGAGTTCCCTTTCGAGATCGTGGAACCCCGTGGAAAATTCCTTTTCCTCCTGGGCGTCCTTGAAGCCGTCCGGGAAGAGTCCCTTGGCCAGAGCATTCCTGATTTCCGTGGTCCGTTCCTCGCGCGCTCTCTTGTCCGACATGACAAGGATTTCCGTCAGGGAATCCTTCGCTCCCATTCTGATGCGGTCCATCAGTTCGGGACGGACGGGAACGGGAGGAAGTTGCCTTTTCGCTTTTCCGATTCTTTTCTGGAGTTCGACCTGAGCGGCGATGATGGGCTGACAGGCATTGTGGGCC
Organism: Nitrospirota bacterium; assembly: GCA_023481175.1. Taxonomy (GTDB): domain Bacteria; phylum Nitrospirota; class Leptospirillia; order Leptospirillales; family Leptospirillaceae; genus UBA4572. The sequence continues at coordinate 32,815 of JAMCWM010000034.1, read as the reverse complement.
GTACGGATGGCCTCCAGAAAAAGATCTTCCGATACCTCAGAGGCCTTTCCTTCCACCATCATGATAGCGTCGGAGGTTCCGGCCACCACCAGATCGATCGTGGACTTCTCCTGCTGTTCCAGATCCGGGTTGATGACGAAATGACCGTCGACATATCCGACCCGGACAGCTCCCAGGGGATCATGGAAGGGAATGTCGGAGATCGTGAGAGCCGCAGAGGCCGCCACGACCGCCATCACGTCTGTCACTCCGCCGCGGTCTGCCGAGACCACTGAAGCGATCACCTGGGTGTCGTAATAGAATCCCTCCGGAAAAAGAGGACGTATGGGACGGTCAACCAACCGGCTATTCAAGATTTCCCGCTCTGAAGGCTTCCCTTCCCGCTTGAAGAACCCTCCGGGAATCTTTCCTGCCGCATAGGCGCGTTCCTGGTAGTCGACCGTCAGAGGGAGAAAATCCGTTCCCGGTTTGATGGATTTCGAGGCCACGGCGGTCGCGATGATCACTGTTCCATCGACCCACAGGACAACCGCTCCGTCGGCCTGGCGGGCCATTCGGCCGGTCTCGATCCTGACGGACTTTCCGCCAACGATCACTTCAACTGTCTCTGGTTTCATATCTCAGGTTATTCCTTTCCGGTTACCGGACTCATGGAATCAATTGTATTTACGGGTTTCAGCCGGCCGCAAAAACGACTTTTACCCACCCTACGGGAGTTCGTTGAAGTCGGTTCAACGCCCTTCTGAAACCCGTCTTTCGAACTAGCGACGCAATCCCAGTCTTCCGATGATTTCCTGGTACTTGGCAGGGTTGGTCGACTGAAGATACTTGAGATGACGGCGTCTCCGGCTGACCATAAGAAGAAGACCCCGACGGGAATGGACATCTTTTGGAAACTTCTTAAAATGTTCTCCCAGCTGGTTGATCCTCTCGGTCAAGATGGCCACCTGAACCTCGACAGACCCGGTATCGTTGCTCGAAATCTTGAAGGAATTGATGACTTCCTGTTTCTTGTCCTTGCTCAATGCCATGCCTGAAACTCCCTTTTAACCTTTTCATTGTTTGAGAGAATGTGACCTAAACCTTCGAGTCACCTGATAGATGTCTCCCTGACCCCCGGGGTCTTCGTCCGAAAGACGAGAACAACCCTGGCCACAGGGATGCCACCGGGAAAAAGACCGGTCTCCTCGGATCCCAAAAGGGCCTCTGCCAATCCCAAAATCTTCCCGCCTTGCCCCATTATTCTAATCATATCCTTCGCATGAAACAATCCTTTCCGGCGGAAAACCCAGACTCCGGGAATCAGGGAGCCCTTTTGCAAGACCGGAGAAACCTGCGGAAGCAGCTCGAGAGAGGACAGGTCACGAAAGACTGCGTCCGGTCCGATAAGAGCCGCCTCGAGATCCTTCCCGTTCCAGGAAGATTCGACGACTTCGAGTCCGACCGCCTCCTCCACGGAAAAGCTTCCGATGGAAAGTCGGCGGAGACGGCTCACATGGCCTCCGCACCCCAGGGCTTCTCCGATCTGCCGGGCAAGGACACGGACATAGGTGCCCTTCGAACAGTGGACCCGGAGGGAAAGGATCCCTGCGCTCCAGCCCTGGAGTTCAAGCGAGTATATCGTGACGGGACGGGGGGCGCGATCGACGGTCATCCCTTTCCTGGCCAGCTTGTAAAGGGGAACCCCCTTCTGCTTCACAGCAGAATACATCGGCGGTTCCTGCATCTGGTCTCCGACAAACCGGGTCAGGAGGGACCGGAGAGTCTCTTCTGACAGACTTTCCGGAAGAGGCCTTTTCGAGAGAACCTTCCCCTGGCTGTCGTCGCTATCCGTCGAAATTCCGAGAGCGATGTCAAACTCATAGGATTTATCATGGGACTGAAGGAAACCCGACATCTTTGTCGCCTCTCCCAGAAACAGCGGCAACAAGCCCGATGCCAGGGGGTCGAGTGTTCCTCCGTGTCCCACCCGGTCGATGCCGGTCTTCTTCCGGATTTCGTGGACAACATCATGGGAAGTCGGTCCCGAAGGCTTGTCGACCAGAAGGACTCCGGAGACCATCGACGCCTCCGTCTCGGAAAAAAAACTCACGCCTCCCCTTCTTCCCCTGAATTCTGGCTGGCCAGGAGCCTCTCGATCCGTTCGGAATCCGTTTCCCCCGTATCAAGAAGAAAGTTCAAGGTGGGAATGTACTTGATCCTGATCCGGCTCGCAAGCTCTTTTCTGAGCCCCCCCAGATGACGGTCGAAGGCTTCCTGGCAAAGAGTTGGATCCTCCCCTGGAAAGAGGCGATAAAATATGGTCGCTTTCCTAAGATCCCCGGAAAGGGTCACTCGGGTAATCGTGGCCCGGGAGAAGCGGGGTTCCCGGGAAAAGCGGGAAAGAATCATCGCCATGACCTCATGGATTTCCGCTTGGACCCTGTCTGCCCTTCGGAATCCCGGATCCTTCTTCACAGGGACTCACGATGCGAATCGAGGAGTACAATTTCCGGATAGGAAAGGACAAGTTCCCGGATCTTCTCGAAGATGCGGTCTGGAAGGCTGGGATCGGAGGATATCATGACTGCCTCCACCAAGGCCCGTTGCCAGAGATCCTGGTAACCCGTTTCGGCAACGGAAACGGGATAGCGATCCCGGATTTTTGAAAGCAATCCCGACAAGACCTGTCTCTTTTCCTTCAGGGAGTGAACTGCCGGAAAATGAAGGATCAGGATCAGATGGTCGATCCGAGACCGTTTCGAGGGATCCCTGTCACGGTGAGACCGGCTCAAGCTTTCCTGCGACCTTTTCCTGGACGAAGCACTCGATCAGGTCTCCCACCTTGATATCACGGAAGTTTTCCAGGGAGATCCCGCATTCGTATCCCGCGGCGACTTCACGGACATCATCCTTGAATCGCTTCAGGGCTTCCATCTTGCCTTCGTAAACCACGGCCCCGTCCCGGATGAGCTTGATCACGGTCCCGGTCCGCTGCATGACCCCCTCCGACACATAACACCCGGCCACCATGCCAACGCGGGTGATATTGTACACCTGACGGACCTCGGCGCGGCCGATGAACTTTTCGCGGATGGTGGGAGACAGCATTCCTTCCATTGCCTTCCGGATATCCTCCACGGCATCATAGATGACCGAGTAGAACTTCATTTCCACTTTTTCCCGTTCCGCCAGCGCCAGCGCCTTGGGTTCCGGACGAACATTGAAGCCCAGGATGACGGCATTGGAGGCCTGGGCCAACAGGACATCGGTTTCGCGGATTCCGCCGACTCCCTCATGGATGAAGCGGACCCGGACTTTCTTGTTCTCAAGCTTGCCGATGGCTTGGCGAATGGGCTCGATCGATCCCTGGACATCCACCTTCAGGATCAGGTTCAGGTCCTTGATGATTCCTTCCTCGATCTGGGTATAAAGGTCCTCAAGGGTCACCTTCTTGTTCTGGAGGAGCTGGGCGGCCCTTTGACGAGCCTGACGGGCCATGGCGACCTGTCGGCCGAGCTTTTCGTCCTCAACCGCGATGAAGATATCCCCGGGCTGGGGCATGCCATCGAGACCGATGACCTCTGCCGAATGGGAGGGCGTCACCTCCGTGACACGGTGACCGAAGGGGTCGGTGAGACTGCGGACCCGCCCGACCTGTGCTCCCAGAACAAGGAAGTTGCCGACTTTTAGTGTTCCTTTCTGGACGAGGACCGAAGCCACAATTCCCCTTCCTCTGTCGAGTCGGGATTCGATCACGAGTCCCCGGGCCCTCCGGTTGGGATTCGCCTTGAGATCCAGCACATCCGCCTGCAGAAGGATCATTTCCAGCAACAGATCCAGACCGATTCTTTTCTTGGCCGAGACGGGACAGAAGATCGTGGTCCCGCCCCACTCTTCGGGAGTCAGTCCGTATTCGGAAAGAGCCTGTTTCACACGGTCCGGATTGGCTTCCGGTTTGTCGATCTTGTTGATGGCCACAACGATCGGAACGTCGGCGGCCCGGGCATGGTTGATCGCTTCGACAGTCTGAGGCATGACCCCGTCATCCGCCGCGACCACAAGCACCACCACATCTGTGGCCTTGGCGCCCCGAGCCCGCATCGCCGTAAAGGCTTCATGGCCTGGAGTATCGAGAAAGGTGATATCCCGCCCATTGATCGAGACGGTATAGGCCCCGATATGCTGGGTAATGCCTCCCGCTTCCCCTTCGGCGACCTTGCTCTTGCGAATGGCATCGAGAAGGGATGTTTTGCCGTGGTCCGTATGGCCCATGATCGTCACAACGGGCGGTCGGGACAGGAGATCCTCCGGGGAGTCTTCCGTTTCCCCGAGAATGGCTTCTTCAGGCTCTTCCTGCTGGATCTCAACGACAATGCCCAACTGTTCGGCGACCAGCATCGCCGCCTCCGGGTCGATGGGCTCAGTGATCGTAGCCATGACACCCATGGACATCAGGCGCATGATCACATCCTGAACCTTGACCCCCATACGGTCCGCAAAATCCTTGACGCTGGTTCCCGCCTCGATACGGATGGATTTTTTCCGAGCCTTTGTCCCGTCAATCGCGGGAGAGGCATTCCGGGAATCGCTGCCACCTTTGCTCTTTTTCTTGAAAGACGTGGGTTTTTTGAAGGCAGGCCGGGGAAAGGGAGCCCGGGGGACGGCCGGGGTCTCCGGGGGGGCTCCCGGAGCCACAACCCGGTGAACCCCCGCGGGAGCGGCCGGAGTTTTGCCGGGAACCGACTCTTTTTCTTTTTCCGCAGACTCCTCGAGATCAACAAAGTCCTCTTCCCGCAACATATGAAGACGGTCGAGTTTCTGAGTCTTTTCCTTGACGGACTTGGCCGGTTTCCCGCGCTTGTCCCCAACCGCTCCCCGGTCACGGGCACTGCCCTTTTCCGCGGCCTCCTTGGAAGGGGTGGCTGAAGTGGCTGCCGGCACACCCTTCTCGGCCTGCCGCGACGGCATGGATTCCTGCGTCCAGCCCTCGACAGGAATACGCGGAAGAATGTTCTCGACTGGCGGGATGGGTGGAGGCAGGCTTTCGGAGAGCTGGGGAGCCGTCTCGGAAATCTTCGGCTCCTGGGACGCCACGGATGTCCGGACTTCGGAAGGCGGAAGCTCGGAAGAAAGAATGGCCTCTTCCTGGGACGGCTGGCCTTCCAGTATCTCCGTGACGGGAGATACGGATTTCTTCTTGATAAGGATGGGTTTTTTGGGGGCTTCCGGAGCCTCTTCGCCCTTCTTTATCTTTTGCCGAACAATGGCGACGGTTCGTTCATCCAGTGTCGCCATGTGGGAGGGAGCATGAATTCCCCACAGTTTAAGCTTGGCAAGCAGGGATTTGCTTTCCATTTTCAGTTCGCGAGCCAATTCATAAACCTTCAAAGAACCATCCCCCTCTTCAGTTATAGCGATCCCGAATCCGTCTCCGCAGAAGCACCGGACGTCTTCGGATAACCCATGAAATCTCTTGCGGTCTCGATCAGCTTGGCGGCTGTCTTTGGACCAAATTTCGGCAGTTTTGCAATATCCTCGGCTGAGGCATTGGCCACCTTTTCAACCGTGTCGAAGCCTGCAGCCTTCAGGGCATCGGCCATGTTCCCGCCCATGCCTGGAAGATCTTCGAGAAGAATCATAGACTGGCCCTCGGGCGCAAGACCGGTCTCTCCCTCCTGCTCCCCTTCGGCCGACCGGGCCATCCGGTCGGCCTCGTACTGCTGTTCGCTGAAGATATCGATCTTCCATCCGGTCAGTTTGGCCGCGAGACGCACATTCTGGCCCCGACGTCCGATGGCCAGGGAAAGCTGCTGGTTGGCGACGACAACTGTGGCGACCTTGTCGAATTCCCCGTCCCTCGTCGCAACGCGAAGAACCTTGGCCGGAGAGAGGGCCCGGGCGATAAATGTTCCCGGATCCGGGCTCCAGTCGATGATATCGATCTTTTCCCCGTGAATTTCCCGGACAATCGCCTGGACCCGAGACCCCTTGACCCCGACACACGAACCGACCGGATCGACGTTGGGATCCCGGGACAAGACCGCCACCTTGGCCCGCTCGCCCGGATCCCGGACCACACCCTTGATTTCGATGATCCCTTCGGCGATCTCCGGAACTTCCTTTTCAAAAAGACGTGCGAGGAAATCCGGATGTGTTCGGGAAAGGATCAGCTGGGGCCCACGCGTGGTTGTCCGGATGTCGAGGAGAAGGGCCTTGACCCTGTCTCCCCGGTGAAAGGACTCCCGGGGTATCTGTTCCTTGAAGGGGAGTATCGCCTCCGTTTTCCCAAGGTCGACGATGAAGTTCCTTTTTTCCTGGCCAATGTAGACTCCGGCGACCACATTTCCCTTTTTTCCGCCGAATTCCCTGGCCACCACAGACCACTCCGCCTCGCGCACCTTCTGGAATATGACCTGTTTTGCCGCTTGGGCGGCAATGCGGCCGAAATCGTCGATCTCCAGAAAGGACCCGATCTCGTCTCCGACTTCCGCTCCGGGATCCGACTCCATCGCTTCGGCAAGGGAGACTTCCTCCATGGGTGAGGAGACGTTCTCCACGATACGGCGGACATGAAGGACCTGGATCTCTCCCGTTCTCGGATCAATCTCGACCTGAAAATTGTCCCCGCCCCCGTAACGCTTCCTTGCGGCGGTCAGAATCGCAGACTGCAGGGCTTCCAGAAGCGTCTCCTGGGGAATCCCCTTCTCCCGCTGAAGCTGGTCAAGAACACTCAACAATTCCTGATTAACCATTCAACTCTCCCATCGGTCCCCGTCTTCCTTTCCGGCATCGATGCCTGCCGGAGGGAACATCTTCCTGCCGGCTTTCATTTCTACACTGTACCACATAAGGCCCGTCCTTCCCTCACGACCGGTCCGCCCCGCGGGCCGAAGGAACGGGGACAGGCCTCCAGAACTCTGCCTGAACACTTCTGACATTCGAAAAGCCGACCTGGATTGTGGACGACTTCTTGCCCGTCTCCACCAAAAGATCGAACCCTTCTTCCGAAACTGCTCCGATTCGCCCCCTGAGCACTTTTTGGCCGGACACGGGTTCGAGAAGCTTCACGCTGACCCATTTCCCTGCATTTTTTTCAAGATCTCCCGGAATTTTAAGAATCCGGTCCAGACCGGGGGAACTCACTTCGAGATGGTACTTTCCCGGAAACGGATCCATGACATCAAGCAGGACACTGATCCGTCGACTGGCATTTTCCAGCTGGTCAAGCGTCACCCCCTCGGGGCCTTCGACGTAAACCCGAAGAACACCGCCGCTTTTCTTTGGTAGCACAAGCTCGTAGAGTGTCAGTCCCATTGAAACAAGAAGAAGGGTGATCTCTTCGGTCAATCGCTCGGAGGAGGGGGGCAAAACGAGGTTATCCTTCATATTCTACAGATCTCCATAAATAAATCAACCCCTCTTCTGCCAAAAGACCAGAACTCAGAGCCTGTGCGACCCCAACTATCAAGTCAGTGGGTTTCCACAGGAGTTCCCAGGGGAGGCTTGTCCGCATACGGGACAAACGAGTTTCCTCCGCCAACCTGCCCCGGAAGGATCGAGGGAGGAGACGGAACCCCTTCCCGGGAGGACTCCTGCGCCTTGGTCGACCCCGCCTTGCCAGACGTCCCCTCCGGGGAGTGGCATCCGGCCGAAAAAAGCGAAAGGACGGCGGTCATCATCAGAAAACCGGCTCGATACTGCTTCATTTCACATTCTCCGTCACAGATGGAAGAACATGAGGAATCCGTTGACAAACGCCAATGTCCCCAGTCCTCCCAATCCCAGACTAACAAACCAGAGCGAGTTTCTCCGGAGCATGACGGCCATTGAGGAAAGGACGATGCTGATCTGAAAACAGACCACACTCAAGGCAAAGGCATGATGATGGGCCAAGGACCTGTCCGAAAGGTCATTCATCCGGTCCCTATCCTTTTCGAAGCTTATCGCCTTGGCCTTTATTTTCCCGACCTGCCCCTTGTACTTCTCCACCAGATTTTCCAGACGGACCTTCTCGCTCTTCGGGGAGTGAAGAAGTTCCACGAGGTGGACCTGGTTCTCGGACATATGGAGCTTGATCTTTTTGGCCTGATAGAAGGACCATTGGTCGGAGGCCTTGGCCTGATAGAAAATGGCGGAGTTTTTCAGCATGATCGCTTCAGAGGTCTTTTGCTCCGACTCGAGATTCGAGAGGGCGGCAAACACGGCCAAGATGGATGTCGTGAGCGCCACCCGGATATTCCACTGGTCCCTTTTTTCTTCACGCTTCTCTATGGATTCGCTCAGCGACTCCATAAGATCATGGGCTTCAAGCGATTCCTGGCTCATATTCTCCCTGGTCACACCTTATCGACGGTCAGAAAATCCTATCTTTCGGATTCTTAAAGAATCACCTCCACTCTCGTTCCATTTAAACACAAACGGGCAAGGGATGTCATGGTCCCTGGCCAGGAGTGTGTTTGGGAATACCGGCCCGGGTTCATCAGGGAATAGAACTCAGAAAGATTTTAATGGAGCTCCTGATCAGAATCGAACTGATAACCTTCCGCTTACAAGGCGGGTGCTCTGCCAATTGAGCTACAGGAGCGCAACATGCGACTAAAGGTAGGATAGAACCTGGAAAGATTACCCTATCGCCCCCTCCGATTTCAAGACTCCTCTTCTGGGGCCATCCGCTTGATGGGCGTGGGATGATTGAAACTTTACAGCTCGTTTGCTAGCATCGATAGTGTATGGATTAAACTCCCATTCGGCAGGTGATTCGCTGACGCCGTCCCTTAGCCGATCCGGCCCTGTGTTTCCCAGAGTTTCGGATCCCGGTCTGGCGAGAATTCTCCGGGCTTTTTAGCAGTTCCCTGTTCCGATCCATCCCTATGCCGACAGACCGGGGTGCCTCCTCCGGCCAGAACCGGAATCTGTCCAAAATGAACCCTCCGGGGCAAGACCGCTTGGCGGAACATCGATCATTGCAGAAAAGAGCATCATGCTTGCGGGACTGTGTCACAAACATGGAAACAGATGTCAGGACATCCCCTTGAGGAAAAACCTAGAGAGAGACAATGACATGCTCCTTCCCTTCAGACGATTTTTCCACCACCGCGAGTTGAGGTGCCTCTTCCGACAATTCGGATACCCGGTCTTTCTGTCAGGGATGGCCCTCCTACTCCTTTTTTCCGGACAAAAAGTTTCCGAGGCCGCCCAGACGGCCCCTCCACAGGAGAAGACCTCTCCCGCCAGCAACCTCCCGGTCTCCGATGATCCCGCAGCTCTTCAAAAACGCTTTCAGAAGGTGATCCTTGACTCCCTGGCTCGACAGCACATCCCGTACAGGGATTTTGCCTGGCTCGCCCCAAAGGCCGTCGACAACGATATCCTCGCTCTTCCTTTTTCAATCATCGTGGGAGCCCAAAAGATCGTTCTTCCCGTGTACATCATCAACCATCGCTATCTGGTCACCACTCCCCTGCTTGATATAACCCGGCACTACGCCGTTGTTCCCAGCATTCCTCCCCCACAGCCCGTTTCCCTCTTTCTCCCCTCTTCCACCTTTCAGCTGGAGAAATTTCCTTCCACCGGCCCCGGGAATGCCCCCCATTCCGTGATCATGTTCGGGGATGAACAATGTTCATCCTGCCGCCGCTGGAACCGGGAGGTCCAGGACAAGGTCACGGCCGACCCATCCATCCGGTTCACCTATATCCCTTACCCGCAGGTGACCGTCCACAAGAACTCCCTCGACGCCGCGATCTTTGAAATGTGTGTATACGAAGAAAAGCCCTCGTCTTTCTGGAACATTCACAACCAGCTGGATCAGCGGGTCGACCTCAGGAATATCGCCAAGGCCGGACTCAAGCCTATTTTCTCCGGATTCATGGTCCAGGCGGGAGTCCCCACACCCAAGGTCCAGCAATGCATCGACCAGAGCCGGCCCCTTCCTGACATTTCGAAGGCCGGAGATGCCTTGACATCGCATATCGGAGTCCCCTCGGCACCCGTCTTCATCGTAGACGGGCAAGTCAAGCCGGGATATCTTTCCTATGACGACATAAAACAAATATTTGCGCAAAAATCAACGAAGCCGGCACAGACAAAAACAAACTGAGATATAAGAAGCAACCCCATCCCACTTTCTGATAGAATGGATTTCAGGTCATTTCACCAAGCCTTCCTGTTCATGCTGCGACCGACGAGAGAGCCGGAATGGACGAAAGGGAAGTTTTCCAGGAATCTGTTGGTTCAACTTTAACCGGACGCTGGACATCGAGACCGCACGACAAGAAGCCGAAAAAACGGCTCGGCCAACCTCCTTCCCGTCTGGAAGCACGATCTGGAAGGTCTGGCGTAGAGGATCCATTTAATGTCCGGACAGACTGAGGACCAAACACTTCGCCCGAAACTGGGGCATCGGCGCAGGAACCTGTCTTCGGCGGCCTGGTCGGACGGAGTGATCCCCCTTCCTTCCTGGCTTCGGCTGGAAGAAAAATTGCCAGGAAGGAAAGGGGAAATGCCAATCCTGTATACATCATATAGATGCAGCTAAACCGACCGGCCAAAGCCGGTGGTTTCAACCCTATGGCGAAAAAACAAGACGTGGGCCAGTGGCCCAGAGATCAAGGAGAACTCATCCCGTGGCATTTCGTTCTTGGACAGATATCGACAGATGGCCTGAAATCGACATTGACTATCTCGTCGAGCAATCCACCTCACTGACGAATGATTCGAACAAGGACGCGATCAAGGATGCGATCCAGACCATCAAGAATTCCCTCTCCTTCCTCGAGAAGAAAAAGTCCACAAAAGAAGAGCGGGACCGGATGACGAAGGAGCGTATCAATATCCTTCTTCGCCTGGGCTTCCGGATAAGGCTCAAGGAACCCTCCCTGGAAAGCTCCGTTCCCCAAGCTCAGGAAACCGGGGTCCAGAGATAATCCTCCATGAACCCCGAGTCAGGAGCCACTTCTTGAACTCATTCCTGCTCTCCTGTCTTGCATTGGCGACCGGGGGAATCTGGGGAAGCTTTCTTGGGGTCCTTGCCGTCCGCGTTCCGCAGGGACTCTCCATCCTGACACCCAATTCCCGGTGCGACCACTGTGGTACCTCCCTCTCTCCGTCGGAGCTTGTTCCCATCTTCTCATGGATCTGCTCAAAAGGACGATGCCGGAACTGTGATCGCCCCATCCTGCCGGAAATCCCTGTGTCGGAATTTTCCACCGCCCTGTTTTTTCTCTTTGTTGCTCTGCTTCCCGCCCCTCCGGTTGAACGGGCCGGGCTTCTTGTTTTTTTTTCCTTTGCCCTTCCCCTGACCCTGATCGACATCCGGCATCATCGGCTTCCTCATGTGCTCACCCTCTCCGGGGCCTTGGCAGGGCTCGCGTTTTCTGCTTCGGCACGGGGACATGACGGAATCCTGTTTTCTGCCGAAGGCGCACTCATCGGATTCATTCCGATGGCTCTGGTCGCAACCTTTTACAGCCGAGGCATGGGCATGGGGGATGCCTTCTGGCTCGCCGCCATCGGATCCTTTACAGGTCCAAGGAATCTTTCCATTGTGCTCCTGGTGGCTTCCGGAACAGGAATTCTTGCCGCCCTGGCCATCCACTCTCTCAGCCGACCGGAGAAGCGGGGATCCCTTTTCGGGAAGGCCCTTCCCTTTGGTCCATTTCTGAGTCTCGGAGGCATCCTGGCTCTGGGCTTTCCTGAAATCGCGCAGATCGTCAACAGTCATATCATGGAGATCCCGCTGTGAACATTACCTTTGTCGGAATTGGACACATGGGGGCACCCATGGTCGAACGTCTCCTGGCTTCCGGCTTTCCGGTCACGGTTCACAACCGAACCAAGGAGCGGGCCCTGCCTCTCCTCGAAAAAGGGGCTCTCTGGGCCGAAACTCCGGCGCAGGGAGCCTCCCGTTGCGAAATCCTTGCCACTATGGTCGCCGACGACAAGGCGCTTGAAACCCTTCTCGTTCCCGGAGGCATTCTCGATGCCATGCCGGAAGGGGCGATCCATCTCTCTTTTTCCACGATCAGCGTCGACTACGCGCGGTCTCTTGCAAAACGACACGGAGACCATGGACAGGGATTTGTGTCCGCTCCGGTCTTTGGACGGCCGGAGGCCGTTCGGGAAGGTCGTCTCCGGCTTCTCTGCGCCGGGAAGGAGGACTCGGTCCGGAAGGTTCTGCCTCTTTTGAGCGCATTGGGCCCACGGATCTTCCCGCTGGGAGAGAACCCGGAGACGGCAAACCTCGTCAAGCTTTCCGGCAACTTCATGATCGCCTCCGTCCTGGAAGCCCTGGGGGAAACCTTTGCCCTGACCAGAAAGGCGGGAGTGGATCCCTCCCTTTTTCTGGAAATCGTCAACGACTCCCTGTTCCGCTCCCCTCTTTACGAGAACTATGGCCGGATCATGGCCGAAAAACGCTACGGCACCCCCGGCTTCACCATGGATCTCGGACTCAAGGACGTCAATCTCGTCCTCGATGCCGCCGAGTCCCTCCGGGTTCCCCTGCCTCTGGGAGGAATCCTGCGAGACTCCTTCCTCTCGGGACTTTCTCGCGGGAGGCAATCGCTGGACTGGTCGGCAGTGGTCCTCTCCCATTACGAAAGGGCAGGCATTCCGGAAGGGTCATAGCCGCACCTTTCCGGAACCGTCAGCTCTCCTGATTTTTCGCCCTCTTTCCGACTCCGGTCCCTCTCCGCTTCCCGCTGTGCCCATCCGGAAGGACTTCCTTTTTTTCTGCTTTTTTCTGCTTTTTTCTGCATTTTTTCACTTTATGACGCCGATCATATTTGTCTTTTTTTCCTTGGGTTAACCTCGCTGTCACAGGGGTTCGGTTCCGGTCTCACCCCCCCGACCGGATCAGGGACATTGACCCGACGGACGATCCCCCCACCGCTGTTGCAAGGAGAAGCCCCATGATCTCCCGTACTCTCTTTCGATCCTCTGTCCGTATCGCCCTTTTCCTTTCACCGCTTCTGCTCTTTCTGTCACGCCCCTTCCCCCTGCATGCCGCCACCCGGACCTTCACCATGACCATCGAGGAGGTGACGATCCGGGTGGCGCCTGATCTGACCTTCAACACCTTTGCCTTCGACGGCCAGGTCCCCGGACCGCTCATTCATGTTCGGGAGGGCGACAAAGTCGTTGTCCATGTGACCAACAATACCTCGCTCCCCCATACCATTCACTGGCACGGCATCAACCAGACACACGGCAACTGGAAGATGGACGGGGTTCCCATGGTGACCCAGGAAGCGATTCAGCCGGGAGACACCTTCACCTATCGCTGGGTCGCGGAGAGGAGCGGCACCCTCTGGTATCACTGTCACGTGAATGTCAACGAACATGTGGCCATGCGCGGCATGTGGGGTCCGATCATCATCGATCCGAAAAAACCCTCAAAACTCGAAAAAAAGGTCACGAAAGACTTCATCCTGATGTACAGCTCCTGGGAGTCCCCCTATGCCCACCACTACGGACGGGGAGGCGGGCCCCGGGACGAGGCGGATTACTGGTCGGTCAACGCCAAGTCCTTTCCACTCGACATGCCGGTCCGGGTCCGGAAGGGGGACATCGTCCGGTTTCACTTCATCGGAGCCGGAGACGCCTTCCATGAAATCCATCTTCATGGCCACGACATGCTCATTGTCCGCAAGGACGGATATCCCCTTCCCCATCCCTACTTCGTCGACACCATCCTGGTCGGGCCCGGCGAACGCTATGACGCCATCGTCCGGATGAACAACCCTGGCCGCTTCGTGATGCACGATCATGTCGACAAGCATATGACCAACGGGGGGAAGGAAATGGGCGGCCCCATGACCGTCATCGAATACGACGGCATTCCGAAGGAGGACTGGTATGTCTGGAAGGACAAGGACAAGACCTACGATCCCGACTTTTTCTACACCGTCTCCATGAAGAAGGGGTACGGGATTTTCCAGAATCCGCGCTTTAAGGGACAACCCGTCGAAGAAGAGCACCCTCACCACGAATAGGAGAACAACCATGCGTTCCGGTTATTCCGCACTTCTCCCCCTTTGGCTTGCGGGGGCGATAACCGCCACACTGACCGGCGGTCCCGCCCGAGCGGCGGAACCGCCGGGAATGGCGCTTCTGAAGACCCGTTGCGCCTCCTGTCACAACCTGACGGGACCGGCCCCCGCCTCACTCCATACCCTGTGGGCCCGCAAGGGGCCGGACATGTTCTATGCCGGGAACAAGTACCGGAAGTCCTGGCTCGTCTCCTGGCTCCGGCATCCGGTCAGGATCCGCCCGGCCGGGATGTTCTATGCGGACCACATCAAACCGGGCCCGAAACGGGACATGATCGATGAATCCACCCTGAAACCCCACATGGCGTTAAGCGCGGCCGATGCGAAGCTGGCGGCCGAGGCCCTGATGACACTCCGGGCTCACGACGATCTCATCGCCCGGGAAAAAGTTCCGCCGGGCTCCATCTCAAAAACAATGGGGGCCCTGGTCTTTGACAAGTTTCTGGGGTGCATCGCCTGCCACCGGATCGAACCGGATTATGGCGGTCTTTCGGGACCGGAACTCTTCACCGCCGGAGACCGGCTCCGGTCCCGGTTCATGGCAAGCTATATCCGCTCCCCCCAGGCGTGGGATCCCAAGATCTGGATGCCGAACAAGCATGTGAGCGACAGCCGCATCATCCAGCTCGTCCACTATCTCCAGTCCCTGTCCAAAGGAGTCTCCCATGGGTAGATCCCCTGTTTTCCGAATTGTCCTCACGAGCCTCTGGATCGGGGCGACGGCGATTCCCGGGACGGCCATGGCCTCCTCGGCCAAGGACAATTACCGGACCTATTGCGCCCAGTGTCACGGCCTCCAGGGAAATGGTCGCGGCGTCAACATCCGGGACATGTCGGTCCAGCCCCGGAACCATACGGACGCCCAGTACATGTCGACACGGTCCGACCAGGACCTGTTCACCGCCGACCAGAAAGGCGGTCTGGCGATCGACAAGTCGGTCCTCATGCCCCCCTGGGGAGACACCCTGAGTCCGGCAGAAATCCGGGACATGGTCCAGTATCTCCGGACCCTCTGCCATTGCAAGAACAGCGCCCAGTAAGGAATATCCCGGGAAAGGAGGTGAAAACCACATCGAGATCCGGCGAGGAAAGTCATTTTCAACGAGAACGTCGTCACCGGCGTTTATTTACCCAACATTCCCACAAGAGAGGGACGTATGACACCCGCAAAGAAAACACTCGCATCCCTGATTGCAGGGCTTGCCATCGGAGGAATGTTCGCTGGCCCCGCCTTTGCCAGGACGGTAAAGGTCGTCATGACAGCCAAGGAGGTCAACATCCCGATCGACAACAAGGGAACGATGTATCCGGCCTGGACCTTCAACGGAACGATTCCGGGTCCTGTCGTCCGCGTCCGCCAGGGGGACACGGTGGATTTCACCCTGATCAACCCGTCCAGCAACAAGAACTCTCATGCCATGGACTTTCATGCGGCCCAGGTCGACGTCCTGAAGGAGTTCGCCCCCATCAAGCCTGGAACCAAGGAACACTGGACATTCGTGGCCAAGGTCCCGGGAGTCTTCATGTACCACTGCGGGGCCATGCCCATGGTCGAGCATATCGCCCGAGGCATGTACGGGGTCATCATCGTCGACCCCAAGGGCGGGTATTCCCGCAAGTTTCCCAGGCCTGACAGGGAATATGTTCTCGTCCAGGGACAGCTCTTCCAGCACCCGGACGACTACCAGGCCATGCTTTTGAACAAGAACTGGACCAATTCGCTTGTGAACGGAAAAGTCTTCCACTACGACCCGGTTCATGACTCCAATGCCCGCCAGGCTCTGGTCGCCAAACCCGGAGAGAGGGTCCGGATATATTTTCTCAATGCCAACGTCAACCTCCCCGTGGCGCTCCACCCCATTGCCGGGATTTGGGATCGCGTCTATATCAACGGAAATCCCCGGAACGTCCTCTACGGATTGCAGACCTACGGGGTGGCCGCCACCGAAGGCGACATTCTGGACATCGTCTCCCCGAAAGACCGTCCGACCAACAACGCCATCGTCGACCACCAGATGAACGCGGCCCTCAGGGGCGCCATAACCGTCCTCATGAACACCCCGGACGCCGATCCGAAGGCGGGACGCGGAACGAATCTCGTCCTCAAGTAACCGCTCAATTCCCAGGGGGATCCAAGATCCCCCTGCCTTTTCCCCTCGTGACTCTCTCCTGGTTTTCCAGCCTCTCCCCTCCATTGACAAACGGGTATCTGGGGGTAAGGTTAAATCAACCCCGCAGTAATCCCGTTTTTCAATTTGACAAAAGAGGATTTTTTGTGTTTTTTGCAGTTTTCAGAAAGGGTGTCTCACAATGTGCGGGGATGAGATCACGACAGAGGATATCGACATTCACGGTAGCTCCCACGAAATCATGAAAGGAGACAAACGATGCAAAGGTGGCGTTTGATTCAGGCAGGCATGGGAATGACAGTCGCTCTCCTTTTTTCCTTTCCCGCCCAGGCGGGGGAACTCGATATCCTGAAGCCCCGTGTTCCTGCGGACCAGATCGCAGCGGCCAAGGCCATGAAGCCCCCCTTTCCGGTCACAGCCGATATCATAGCCAAAGGGAAGGAAGTCTTTAACGGGGCCGGAACCTGCTATACCTGCCACGGGGCCACAGGAAAGGGAGACGGGCCCGGAGCGGCCGGGATGGATCCTTCCCCGCGCAATTTTACAAACCACAAATTTGACCAGGTCCGGACAGCGGGGGAAATGGTATGGGTCGTCACGAACGGCTCCCCGCTCCAGCCGGCCATGGTCGGCTTCGTCACCGCCGGGCAAATCACCGACAAGCAGGCCTGGGAAGCCGTGATGTATGAACGGAGCCTGGGGTGCGGGGGAGATATGGACTGTGTCACCGGTTCGGCGGACTGGGTGGCGAAACAACCTGTCCATGAGGAATCCGCCAGAAAAACCACACGATCCGCCGCGACTGTGGCAAAAAATTCTTCCTCACCCGACCTTTCCCTTCGCTGAAAGCCTTCCTTTTGCGGACAGCCCGGGACGGGTTGTCCGCCTCTTCCCCGCGTCTCCCCTCCCCATTTCCCTTTCCTTCCCTCTTCCGACAGGTTGGATCAAAAGGATGGAGCTGTGATATTCTGGATCGACGGATATCCGCAGTCTTCCGGATCACCCGAAATTTCCAGGGAGGGTCTTGCCTTCTATGTCCTGCTCCTTTCGCCGCATCCTTTTTCCCTCCGATCTCTCCCCCCTTTCTCCGGAGCTTCTCCGGCAGATCCGGGAGATTGGCGGAACAGACCTGGAAGAAATTCATGTCGCTTTTGTCCTTGAGGCCTTTGACGAGATCCCGACCGATTTTCCGCTTCCCGATGTCTCCCTCGAACCCGTCGCCCGGGAAGCCATGGGCCGCCTGACCGCCATCGCCCGCTCCTTCGAACCTTTCCCGGGTCGGATCTCTGCCGGGGTCTATCGTGGAAGGGCAGACCACACGCTGACCTCCTTGGCCGTTTCCGGCAATTTCGATCTCGTCCTTCTCCTCTCCCATGCCAGAAACCTTCTGGGACGCCTCATGGTCGGATCGGTCTCGACCTCTCTCATGCATCTCTCGCCCATCCCTGTTCTCATTCTCAAGGAACCGTCCCGCGTGGAGTCCCTGAAAAAATCCGCCCTGCTTCCCTTGACAGGGGAAAATGCTCTCCAGCCGATGATTCTCACCCAGGATATCCGGAAGGACTGATGGCGATTCGTCAAAACCTCGACCTTCCCCCGAATCTCGACACCGCCGGGTTCCTGGGGGAAATGAACCGCCACATCCACCTCTTCGAGGAGGCCTTTCACCTTCGCATTTCGGTCAACGGCCCCGTCCTTACGATGGTGGGAGAGGAGGAGGATGTCGTTCAGGGTTCCCGGGTCATCAATGATCTGACCTCTCTCATGGCCGCCGGCTATACGATACGGGAGGAGGAGATACGTCAGGCCATCTCCGTCTCCCGGAGCTCCCCTCACCTTTCTCTCAAGGATCTGCTTTCCGAATATGTCCCCATAAACAGCAAGAAGCGCGTCATTTTCCCCAAGTCCCTCCATCAGCTCGAATACATCCGGGCCATGAAGAAAAAGGATATCGTCTTCGGAGTCGGACCGGCCGGGACCGGAAAGACCTATCTTGCGGTCGCGCTGGCTGTCCACCATCTCCTGAAGGGGGCCTTCCGGAGAATCATCCTGGTCCGGCCGGCGGTCGAGGCCGGAGAAAAACTGGGCTTTCTTCCCGGGGACATTGCGGAGAAGATCAATCCTTATCTCCGACCTTTGTACGATGCTCTTTTCGACATGATCGACGTAGAGAAGGTCAACCGCATGATGGATCGCCGGGAAATCGAGATCGCCCCCCTGGCCTTCATGCGGGGCCGCACCCTCAACGACTCCTTTGTCATTCTCGACGAAGCCCAGAATGCCACCGTCGAACAGATGAAGATGTTCCTCACCCGGATCGGCTTCAACTCCAAGGCCGTCATTACGGGGGACACGACCCAGATCGATCTGCCCCAGGATCGTTACAGCGGACTTCTCGAGGCGCAGGAAGTCCTCAAAGGAATCGATGGCATCTCCTTCACCTTCTTCTCGGATGTGGATGTCGTGCGCCACCGTCTTGTCCAGGAAATCATCAAGGCTTACGAACGCTACGAAACACCCCGGAAAGAAGGAAGTTCCTCTCCGGAGAAGCCTGACGGGACCCGGAGCAAAAGCCGCCCGCGCTCTCGAGGGTAGGACACACCATGGCCGTGGACATTCTTGATCTTCAGCGAACCATCAATATCGACAAGGATCGCCTCGGACGACATGCGCTCTGGGGCCTCCGGACGATGGGGCGATCCTCCTGGGATCTGACCATCGTCCTGGTCAACGACCGGCGGATGCGCGCCCTCAATGCCGCCTACCGTAACAAGAGACGGACGACGGATGTCCTGTCCTTCGAGGCAGGCCCGCCCCTGCCTGGCATGCCTTCCCCCAAAAACCCCTTTTTGGGAGAGATCGTCATCTCTCTCCCGAGGGCCTTTGCCCAGGCCGACACGGTAGACATTCCGCTCGATGACGAGATCACGAATCTCATGATCCACGGACTGTGCCACCTTCTCGGGTACGACCACGAGCGTGGGGAGCAGGAGGCCCGGGAGATGAAGAAGGCCGAGGACCGGATGGCCAGGGCCATCCGGAAAAAAGAGCCGGCCCTCGAATTCCCCGCCAACATCTCGGGAAAAATTCCCGAGACCGACATTCGCGAAAGGATCCCTGGCTGATGGGCTTGTTCGAAAAGATCAAGGAAGGTCTGGCCAAAACCCGCACGCGGATCGCCTCGGCGGTCGAAGTCCTGTTTCGAAGAAAAGACCCTTCCTTTTACCGGGACCTCGAGGAGATCCTGATCACAGCGGATGTGGGACCTGTCGTCGCACAATCCCTGGTTTCGGATCTTCGGGAATGGGAAAAGGACCACCCCGAGGTTACCCCTGAAGAAAGTCTCGCCCATCTCGAACAAAAAATGGCCGGAGAATTTCCTCAGACTCCCCCCCTCTGGGATTCTTCCCCCGGAAATGGGCCGCTCGTCATCCTCATGGTAGGAGTCAATGGGGTCGGGAAGACCACAACGACGGGAAAGCTCGCAATGTATTTCCGCGATCAGGGACGGACAGTGATCCTCGGAGCCGCCGACACCTTTAGAGCGGCGGCGGTCGAACAGCTGAGGAAGTGGGGGGAACAGCTCGATGTTCCGGTGGTTCACCAGAAGCCGGGAGCGGATCCCGCTTCCGTCGCCTTCGACACCGTCAAGGCGGCAAGGGCGCGGAAGATGGACGTCGCCATCATCGATACGGCAGGCCGGCTCCAGAACAAGCACAATCTGATGGCGGAGCTTAAAAAAATCGGATCAGTCATCCGCAAGGAAGACCCGGAGACCCCGGTCGAAATCCTTTTGGTTCTGGACGCAACGATTGGGCAAAACGCCCTGGCCCAGCTCGAGGAATTCCGGAAGATCGCCCCCGTGAGCGGCCTCATCCTCACGAAACTCGACGGGACATCAAAGGGCGGGGTGGCCGTCGCCCTGGCTCAGAAACATCACCTTCCTGTCCGTTTCATCGGCGTGGGAGAGAAGGCGTCCGACCTTCTTCCCTTCGATTCCCTGATGTTTGCAAGATCCATCCTGAGACAGGAGTAAACCGTCCCCTAGTCCACCTCCCGGAAGACATAGCGGTAGACGACCCAGACCAGGAGACCCACCAGAAGGGAGACGCCTCCGGCCAGCACACCCTTGGGCCCGCTGGCCATCATGAAGAAAAAGAATACAGCCACGCCCAGGCCGCCAAGAAAATACCGGAGCAGACCATACCACTCATGACGGTTCATCGGCTCTTCCTCGACGGGCTCTTCGTCCTTTCCGGGGGGCGGGGAGAGCTCCGGACCCTGTTTTCCTTCCATCGGAATCTCCTTTTGGGAAGACGCGTTGCGGCTTGCTTGTCATTTCCCGGACCCTGACTCCATGCTACACTGTCCAGGAGGGACAATGACCGTCTGCCAGACGAAGGACACCGGCCCTTTCCTTCATTATAAGAGACCCTCCTCCCCACAACAATATCGTCTGGCTCCCTGCCGGAGGCTGATTCTTGGAGAACGAACCATCCCTGTCCCTCCATCTGGAAGAGAAACTCAGACTCCTTCCCGATTCCCCCGGGGTCTACCTGATGAAGGGAGGGGAGGACGAGGTTCTTTATGTCGGAAAATCGAAGAGCCTGAAGGACCGGGTCCGCTCCTACTTCCAGAAAACACGTCCGGCCTCCCCCAGGATCCGGAAGATGACGGAAAGGGTCCGGACCATCGAAACCCTGGTGACCCGAAGCGAACTTGACGCCCTGATTCTCGAAAACACACTGATCAAAAAATATCGCCCCCGCTTCAATGTCCTGTTCCGGGACGACAAGACCTATCCCTATCTCCGGTTTTCCTGGTCCGAAACCTATCCGCGCCTTTCGGTGACGCGTCGCGTACGCCCCGGAAAGGACCTTTACTTTGGTCCCTACGCCAACCCCGGGGCTCTCCGGGATACCCTCAAATCCATCGCACGGCTCTTTCCTCTCGCGACCTGCACCCTCGATCTCGAAAAGACAATCGAACGTCCGTGCATCGAGTATCAGATCAACCGCTGCCTCGGACCCTGTGCCGGGCTAGTTTCTCCCGATGAATACAGAAAAATGGCCGAAGGGGTCCGACTGTTCCTCGAAGGCAAAAACCGGGACCTCGAGGATCACCTTCACGCCGAAATGGCCCGTCATGCCCGGGACCTCGACTTCGAGAAGGCCGCCCAGGTCCGAGAGATGATCGGAAGCATCCGGACGATTCTCGAACGTCAGACAGTCGAGTTCTCGATGCATCACCCGGTGGATGCGATCGCCCTGGTCAGCGAAGGGCCCTGGATCCAGATTCAGCTCCTTTCAATCCGAAACGGCAGGGTTTCGGGCCGGCGGGAGGTCCATATCAAGAACCCGGACGGGGATGCCCCGGAAGACCTGCTCCTGGCCTTTCTCGAGCAGCACTATTCCCAGGAAACCGCCGTCCTTCCCGACGAGATCCTTCTCTCCCATTCTCTTTCCAGCGCTCCCCTCATGTCCCTGGAATGGATGACCGAAAAGAAAGGAGAACGGGTATCCCTGCTCCATCCCAAACGGGGAGAAAGGAAAATCGTGCTGGAGCTTGCCATCGACAATGCCCGGGAGGCCCTCCGGGAGCGGGTCAGAAGCCAGGAAGACCGCCTCAAGACTCTCGAAGATGTTCGGGAACTCCTCTCCCTGCCCTCTTCTCCCCGCTCCATCGGATGCGTGGACATCTCGAACACGGGGGATGCCTACCCGGTCGCTTCGCTCGTTGTCTTTGTGGACGGGATTCCCGACAAGTCCCTCTATCGGAGGTTCCGGATCCGTTACGGGAAGGGACAGGACGACTTCAGGATGCTTGCCGAGGTTCTGGAACGCCACTTCGACGACCAGCCCCTGCCCGATCTTCTGCTGATCGACGGGGGGCGCCCCCAGCTTAGGGCATCCCTTGAAGCCCTGGAGAAAATGAACAGGAAAGCGGCACCTTTCCAGGTCATGGGTCTTGCGAAGGAGCGTAACCGTACAGGAAAGCTCGAGCGGATCGTGGCGGAAGAGTTTCCTGAACCCCTCCTGCTCCCCCCGCACAGGGCCGCGACCCACCTTCTTCTTCGCATTCGGGACGAAGCCCACCGTTTCGCCATCACCTACCACCGTAAAATCCGGGAAGAGGCCCTGACCCGGTCCCGCCTTCTCGAAATTCCCGGAATCGGACCATCCCGGGAGCGGCAGCTGATCCAGGCCTTCGGTTCGGTCGAGTCGCTCAGGGCGGCCACTCCGGAGGAAATCTCCCGTCGATGCTCCCTTCCGGCAGCCCTTGCAGGAAAGATTCGGGACACGCTGATCGTGGAGAGTTCTGGCGACAGGGAGAGTTCCTGATGCTGCAGCCGATTGTCATCATGGTCGTGGGGCTCGCCTGGGTCTCGGCCTCCCTGTTCTTCCGCCGGGAGATCGACCCCATCTATGCCCAGATCCCCCTGATGGCCTCGCTCGTCATCTTCCTGCTTCTTCTCATGCATGCCGTCGTTCTGGCCGGCATCGGGAAGAGCCTGGGGCGCCCTTATCAGGCCGCGAAAAAAAAGCGCAGACCCAAGGGGATTCCTCCTCCGTCCATCTCGTTCGTCGGAACATGGAGTTTCATCGCTCTGGCAACCCTTGGGGCCGGAATTGTTTTCCGGTCTTCCGACGCCCCTCTGGCCCTGGCCCTCTGGGGGATCGGGGGCGTGACCCTCCTCTCGGCTCTCAGCTTTCTTCTTATTCCTGCCCAGGTCCATTCCGAAAATGCCGATGGAGAGATCGTTTTCAAGCCGAATCCGGTCCGCATGGCTCCAAAGGCCATTTATTTCTGGAGCTCATCGATCATTTACGGTGGATTTTTCCTCATATCCGGGGCGATTCTGAAGCCCTCCGCCACCATTGGCTCGATCATCAGCATGGGAACCGGAGCGGGGTGGCTGTCAGGAGCCCTTATTCTTTCACTGGTCGCCCTTTTTCGGATGGGACTAGGAGATGAAGGACTCAGCGTGTCCAAAACAAAACTCCTCGTTCCGGGAGAGGATTTCAGCCAGATCCCCGGAAACCCCGAGATCAAGGCCGAACTTTCCCAGATTCTCTACCAGGTCGCAACGGCCCAGAAATCGGTAGGGAGTGTGCCGAACGGGATCCTCCTGACCGGAACATCCCAGGTTGGACGGACGATCTTTGCCCGGGCCCTGGCCGGCGAATACAAGCGCCCCCTCTACAATCTCTCCCTGGAACCCCTCCTTTCCGTCGACGGATCGGCCCTGGACAATTACTGGAAAGGGTTTCTTTTCAAGATCAAGCCCTTTGCCCCCCTGGTCATCTATCTCGAGAACTATGGACGAATCCTTTCCGCCGCCGCACAATCCAACCCCCAGGGATTGCACAACATCCAGGTCTTCCTTTCGCGTCTCGCCAGAAACCGCACGCATCTGCTGATCGCCTCGGCCGACAAGTCCGAGGATCTTCCAAAGACCTTCTATTCGCCGCCCATCATCCACTGGATCATTCCCATTCCCTTGCCGGACATTGAAATGCGAAAGGCTCTTTTAGCCAGGTTTCTTCTGGAAGAGTCAAAGAAAAACGAAATTCTTCCTGGTCATGTTCCCCTTCTGACCTCCGACATGATCGCAGGATTCGATCTTGGCAAGCTAGCGGCCCTCATGGACGGCTTCGCCCCGGAGGATATCCGGGACGTCGTCCTCCACAGCAGCGATTATGCGAGGAAACTCCGACGCTCCCTCAGGCAACTCGACATCGATGTCTCGATCCGCCGAAAGGCCCAGAACTGGAAGGATCCGACGGCCGGCCCCATGGAGGTTGTCCGGTCGAGGCTCACAGACCAGACAATGGGCCCTTTTCTCGTCAACCGGGCCAACGAGCTCTTTTCAAACAGACAAAAAAAATCCCACGAATCGATCCTGATCATCGGACGGAATCGGCCGGTCCGACGCATGATCGCCGAAAAACTCTCCCAGCAGGCCGGGTTTTCCTTCCTGACGATCACGGAAGAGAAAAAGCTCGACGGGACCGAATTCCGGAACCTTCTTATGAAAAGCCGAAAAAACCGTCCCTCGACCGTCTTTGTCGACCCGCTCGAAGAGCTCTTTCCAAAGGTCCAGCTTTCCAATTACGGCTATCATGGGGAAATCTACAACCAGAAGGTCATGGAACTGGCCCAGGCCAATGAGGACAAGAATGTCTGGCTCATTGCCGGAGCCGAGGACATCAACAGGATCGACCCATTCATCGCCCGACGTTTTTCCTCCCTTCTGGATCTGGCCGAACTCGGACGATCCCTTTTCTCCGAACTCGAGGAATTCGCCCTTGGACGTATTCTCGAAGGAGTTCAGGCGGATAAGATCGACTTTTCCGAATTCGATGCCCCGGAAAAGACCACGAAGGAGGAGGCCCGTGAAGAAGAAGAGAGCGAACGAAAAGGAACCTTCCTGATGGCGGCTCCGGATCCGGAACCCCTGCCGGGATTTCCGGGCCGCCCGGACCTTCAGGGGGAAATACGCGCCATTCTCGATTCCGGAACCTACCATGTCAAGAAGGGGGGGTCCGGCGTGCTGGGAGCGTTCCTGTTCGCGGGTCCAAGAGGGACGGGAAAGATTGAGGGAGCTCAGGCCATTGCCCATCATCTCGACCCCGGCAAGGGCCGTCTGGTGGTCCGGGATATGGGTCTCTATGCCGACCGTCTTTTTGCCAGCATGCTGCTCCAGCGTCCTCTGGGATCTTCAAAGTCAAGTCCCCTTCCCGAAGGTATCCGGACCATTCTGGAGGAACGGCCGGATGCCGTTCTTTTCCTCGACAATATCGAGCGAGCCCATCCGTCGGCCTGGGATTTTCTTCCCGACTATCTGAAGGACGGCGTCATCAATTCCGGGGGAAAGCCTCTCCCCGTTCCCCGAAGCACTCTGATTCTTGGCACGTCCCTTTTTTCCGGAGACGAAATGGAGCTTGTCCGCCAGGGAAACCGGGCCGAAATGATCCTCGAAAAACTTTCCGAAAAGAACCGGAGACTGGCCTTCCTTCCTGTCTTCAGCAGGGAGACGCTAAACTCCCTCGACCTGATCGTCCCCTTCCCCGGCTACACCGATGCCGATATCACCGATATTTCCCGCCGCACACTCTATGACACCCTCTCCCGTTTTCTCGGACAACACCCGTTCCGGGGAATGCTCGACGTCGACCCCGAAATTCCGGCCTTTCTCACCTACCAGGTCGACCCTTCAACGATCACCGTCTCCGAGCTGAACCGAAAAATTCAGGCTATGATTCTTCCCGTCCTGAAGAAACTCGAATCACAGGCCGTCTCGACCACTCCGGAGAGCTCTCTCTGGATCGGGATCGTCGACAACCACCTCGACCTTGTCGAAGGAGTCCCGGCCGCCACCGGATCTCAGTCCGCCTCAGAGTCCTCCTGAAAACAAGAAGACGTTCTGAAAAACCCGGCAATACTGCCACCCAGCAGAAGCACTCCGAGAAGGGACAGGGCCTCTCCTGGAAGAAGTTTCCCGGACAAGCCCATGAACGCGGCCACCCCCACGCAAAGGATCCCCAGAAGACGGCCGTCCCTGTCCAGGCCCAGCCCGGCCATAAGAAAGACCACAAGGGCCAGCATTCCCATCGTGCCCGCTGAAATAAGAGTGTGTTTCAGGACAAGCTCCAGGAGAATCACAGTCCCTCCGGCGAGAAGGATGACAAGGGATTTCGGTCGGGCATCCCTGTCCTTCCGTAGCCAGAAGAGGGGATAGAGTCCGAGCCCTGCTCCGAGCAGGCCATGGGCGGCAATCATAGAAAAGGGAATGGGGTCGATGGTCGGCCGGAAAAGCACGCCTCCCAGAAGGACCCCAAGCAAGGCAGAGGCTCCCAGGGCCATCCAGTAGAGGAAGGACCAGCGCCCGGGCCGGAGAAGAAAGGCTCCCAGGACGAGGCCCGCAGACACCAGGAGTCCGCCCTCCATAGGAAGAGGGGACCGGGGGAGGGACAGGAACCCCGTCACTAGGACCATCTCGCCGGCACACACAAAAAGACATGCCACCCGAAAAAGGGGCGTATCACGGGAGAGGGTTCCCAGAAGAAGGGGCAAAAGAGCGCCGAGAACCAGGGCATGAAGGCTCGCGAGAAGGGGAAACTCGAACAGGGGTGTTGCAAGCCTGGGTCGGGTCAGGGCAAAGAGGAAAAGGGCAAAAAGGCCATTTCCCAGGGCGAAGAGCCGGAGGAAGAGGCGGAATCCGTTCCTTCCTTCAATTGTCAAAGGAAACGAAACCTCCTAGAATGGAAGACTGTCATCGCGAGAGTGGCGAAATGGCAGACGCACCAGACTTAGGATCTGGCGGGTAACCCCGTGGGGGTTCAAGTCCCCCCTCTCGCACCAATGATTTTTCAGAAAACTTCATCCTTTACGCGCATTGGAAACCTCGCCGTTCGCGGCGGAGAGGGATGCGCTGTCCTTTCTGTTGCCTGATTCAAATATTTGAGATAAACACTTCCCATGAAGCTGACCTTGAAGATCAAACTTCTTCCGACCGAAGAGCAGACGGCAGTTCTTCTGGAGACGTTCAGGGAAGCGAACGCCGCATGCAACCGGATTTCCGAAACGGCGTGGAAAGAACAGACGTTCAATCAATTCAGGATTCACTAACTTGTCTATCACGACTTGAAGGATTCGACGTCTCTTTCCGCTCAAATGATCGTCCGGTGCATCTCCAAGGTGGCGAATGCCTACAAGTCCGGGAAAAAAGTCCAGAGAACGTTTCTTCCATGGGGAGGATTGGCTTACGATGCCCGGATTCTCTCCTTCAAAAAAGATTCGGTTTCTTTGTGGACAATCGAAGGGCGACAGACCATTCCCTTCGTCTGCCATCGCCCGGATTGGCTTCCCTACATCAAGGGCGAAGCCGATCTGATCACGAATAAGGGGAAATTCTATCTTCTTCAGATGGTCGAGATTCCGGAAGAAGCCGTCAGGGATGCCGAGAAATTTCTTGGCGTAGACTTTGGCATCAAAAATCTTGCGACCGATTCCGATGGAGAATCGTTTTCCGGAGAAGCCGTCGAGAAAATACGACAAAAAAGAACCTCCCACAAACAACGGC
Organism: Nitrospirota bacterium; assembly: GCA_023481175.1. Lineage (GTDB taxonomy): Bacteria > Nitrospirota > Leptospirillia > Leptospirillales > Leptospirillaceae > UBA4572. The sequence continues at coordinate 5,567 of JAMCWM010000034.1, read as the reverse complement.
TTCAGAAGAAAGGAACAAAGAGCGCAAAACGTCGTCTCAAAAAAGTTTTCCGGAAGGGAACATCGATTCAAATGCAATACGAACCATGTCGTTTCCAAGAAACTGGTTTTGAAGGCCAAAGACACCGGACAAGGAATGGCCCTCGAGGATCTTTCGGGCATCCGTGACCGGACAACGGTTCGATCTGGCCAACGGGATCAGTTCGGAAAATGGGCCTTCGGACAGCTTCGGTCCTTCGTCGAATACAAGGCCAGGATGCACGGGATTCCTGTCATTCTTGTCGATCCCCGTCATACATCCCGGCAATGTTCCCGTTGCGGACACATCGACAGGAAGAATCGGAAGTCCCAATCCGAATTTCAATGCGTCCAATGTTCTTTCTCCCTGAATGCCGACGGAAACGCGGCCATCAACATTGCTAGAAGGGCGTCAGTCAATACGCCTGTTGCGGTCTGAATTTAACGCTTGAATCGCAAGCTCCTCCCGAAAGGCGAGGGGTAGTTGACCGATTAATTCCATGCTTTTGTCACCCTCTTGTCTCCCGAACAACCTAACGATACCCTTTCCCTGCCTTAAAAAAAAGGGGGAGAATAGTGACATCTTGAAAGCGTTCCAGGGCTTGGAAATCTCTCCTAAAAAGAAAGGATTCGGTCAATTGGCGTGGATATGGTCAATTGGAAGGACGCGCTGGACAAAAAATGGACCACACTGTGCTTCGGTGAGGTAAAGGTTGAAACCGATGGGGAGCAACACGTATTTGAAGCACAGGTTGACATCCATCCCTGACCATATATTTCTCGGCAAGAGCCCATTTAAAAGGAGAACGATCGTGTACTCCGCCAAAGCTTACTCCCCTGCCAGCGCCACTGCCCCTTTTTCTTCCACGATGATCGCCCCGGCGAGACGTCCCCGATCACGACGTGCAGATCGAAATCCTGTACTGCGGCATAAATCTGCCACTCCGACCTCCACACAGTACGTAACGAATGGAGCGATGTCATGCCCCGGGTGTACCCCGTTGTCCCGGGCTGTTTTGTCTAAGATGCAATGGCACTTTCTCTGGTAGATGGTAAAATATAACCATCTGAAACTTCACCGGGAAGGTTCGTTGACATCGAGCATGCAAAATAAGCAAGTACTGGAAGGGCAGGCCATGAAAATTACCCATGATCCCAATCGCTTCCAGAAGAACGGTGAAAAGATGCCAGCAAGGAAACATATCGCTAAAAGGCGTCTAGGTATGGGGTCCATTCCCGACAAAGAAGGAGTGACCTTTCGAATCTGGGCACCTTTTGCAAAAAAAATTTTTCTGACCGGGAGTTTCAACAGCTGGAACGAATCGTCGACGCCGCTGTCCAGTGAGAACAATGAGTACTGGTCGACCTATCTGCCAGGAGCAAAAACGGGAGACGAATACCGATACCTGATACACGGGCCGAATGGCATTGTCTCCCGCATTGACCCGTACGCCAGGATAGTGACCAACGTCAAGGGAAATTCGGTTGTCTACGACCCTCAAGCTTTCGATTGGGGCCATGACAGTTTCCGGATTGCCTCGTGGAACGAAATCGTTATCTACGAGATGCATGTCGGGACCTTCAACGTAAAGGAAAAAGGACGTCCGGGCACGCTGGACAATGTTATCGAAAAACTTCCCTACCTCGAAAAACTCGGTATCAATGCCCTGGAAGTGATGCCGGTCATGGAGTTCGCAGGCGATTTCTCCTGGGGGTACAACCCTTCCCACCCCTTTGCCGTTGCACATGTTTACGGAGGGCCGGATGCCTTGAAGCGGCTTGTCAAAGCCGCTCACGATCGGGGCATCGCGATTATCATGGACGTTGTTTACAACCATTTCGGTCCCTCCGAGCTCGACTTGTGGCAATTTGACGGTTGGAGCGAAAATGGGAGCGGGGGGATTTATTTCTATAATGACCGTCGAGCGGAGACGCCCTGGGGCGCCACCCGGCCCGATTATGGTCGTGACGCGGTTCGCCAATATCTGCGCGATAACGCCCTGATGTGGCTGGATGAGTACCATGCGGATGGATTGCGTTGGGATGCGATAACCTATATCAAGAACATCAAAGGGGAAGACTCGAATCCGGCGGATGATATTCCCGAAGGTTGGAGCCTGATGCAGTGGATCAATGAAGAAATCCAGCATCGGTACCCCGGCAAGATCAGCATTGCCGAAGATCTGAAGAATAACACCTGGGTGAACATCGATGTGGGAGGGGGTGGAGCGGGATTCAGCTCGCAATGGGATAGCGATTTCGTTCATCCCGTTCGTCAGTCCATCATTTCCCCGGACGACGCTTCACGGGATACGGATGTGGTTTGCCGAGCCATTGAGCATCGTTTCGAGAAGGACGCGTTCGAACGGGTCATTTATACCGAATCCCACGATGAGGTTTCCAATGGAAGGGCACGGGTCCCGGAGGAGATTTGGCCCGGCAGGGTGAACAGCTGGTTTTCCAGGAAGCGTTCTACGTTGGGCGCTGCGCTCGTACTCACGGCGCCTGGGGTCCCGATGCTGTTCCAGGGCCAGGAGCTTCTGGAGGATCGCTGGTTTCAGGACACGGATCCGATCGATTGGGCTCGAACCGAGGATAAAAAAGGTATCCTCGGAATGTACAGGGATCTGATTGCCCTGCGGAGAAATCAGGCCGGTATGGTTCGGGGGTTATGCGGTCAAAATCTTCAAATTTACCATGCGGACAAGGAGACCAAAGTCATCGCCTTCCATCGCTGGGACACCCAAGGTCCAAAGGACAGCGTGGTGGTTGTGGTGAACCTGACGATCCAGAGCCGAGAGGCTTATCACATAGGTTTTCCACGCAAAGGGCTGTGGAGGACCCGCTTCAACAGTGACTCCTACAGCTATGGTTCGGACTTTGCCAATCATGAGACACCGGATGTCGAAGTCCGCGAAGAATCCGCCGACGGACTTCCATGTTGCGGAGAAGTCAGTATTGGCCCTTACACCGTGGTGATTTTTTCCCAGGACGCATAGACCACGATTTCGCGAATAGGAGAAATAAATGCCAATTCGCTATGAACGGATCGTTTTGGGGAGTGAAGAAAACAATTCCAATACTGTGGAAGTCCCGAAACTGTCAGGTTACATGGCCGACAGGTCCAACCTGTGCTGAAGCGGTGAAGGGGGCCCAAGATATTCGGGAATGGATCGAAACAGCCCGCAAAAAAGGGCGTCCGATTCCGGAGCCCCCGAGGAAAATCGATGCATGCTTGATCCTGATCGAAATCTGAGAGAAAACCGAAATCGGTGTTGTTTCATTGGAAAAATGGGGGCGAATCATGAGCCCGGACGATGCACTCTTCTACTCCACCGGCTCCGGAACACCGATCTCCCATGCTTCGAGATCAAATGGATGGGCCCTCACGATCCGGCAATCCACAATCTCTCCTGGTCGGCCCTGCCCCGACAGGACAAGCACTTCCCCGTCGATCCCGTCCGGGGCCATTCCCTTGATGCGCCCGGAAAGGACGAGTTCCGACTGCTCGGACAATCCTTCGATCAGAACCGGCACAACCTTTCCTTCAAGCGCTCGGTTTTTCTCCTGGGCGATCCCGGCCGACAGGGTCATAAGGTCTTTTCTCCGGCGCAGCCGGACCTTGTGGGGAACCTGACCCGGAAGGTCGTAGGATGGCGTCCCTTCCTCCCTTGAAAAGGCAAAAACCCCCACATGGTCGAACCGGGCCCATTCGACAAAACGGAGCAGGGACTCGAATTCTTTCTCTCCCTCGCCGGGGAAGCCCACGATAAAGGTTGTCCTGAGCACGATGTCGGGAACGGCCTTTCGGATCCTCTCGACCAGTTTCTTCATGAAGTCGAGATTGCCGGGTCTTTTCATGGCTCCCAGAATCCGTTCATCGACATGCTGCAGGGGAATGTCGAGGTAGGGAAGAACGCTTCCGGATTCCCGGATTGTCCGGAGAAGAGGATCGGTAACCAGGGTCGGATAGGCATAAAGCAGCCGCACCCAGGGAATACTCCCCTCGCGATCGATACGTTCGAGCAGGCCTGAAAACCCGTCCGCGAGACCCAGGTCATGGCCGTAGCGTGTGAGGTCCTGGGCGATGAGGGTGACCTCCTTCACACCGCGGGAGGAAAGGTGTCGGATTTCAGCCAGAATATCCTCCGGACTCCGGCTCACCTGCCCTCCCCTCGCGAGAGGAATCGAGCAGAATGTGCAGGGATGGTCGCATCCCTCCGAGACCTTGACATAGGCCCGGTGAGGGGGCGTCAGGCGGGATTCGGCCAAGGGAAATGTCAGGAGCGGCTTGGACGATGGCATGATTCCCCCGACCTCGTCGAGGATTTCCCCCAGCCTTCCTTCTTCGAAGGTCGTCAGGGCAAGATCCATTTCGGGGATGAGGGTTCCCATCTGATCCCTGTAACGGGAAACAAGGCAACCGGCCCCCACCAGGATTTTCGCCTTTCCCTCTTCCTTGTAGCGGGAAAGTTCCAGAATGGTGTCGATCGACTCCTGTCTTGCATCGGTGACAAAACTGCAAGTGTTTACGAGAAGGATTTCTGCCTCTTCAAGATCGGGAACAACCGAGTATCCTCTTCCGGAAAGATCGCTGATCATACGTTCGGTATCAGAGGCATTCTTCGGACACCCGAGACTGACAATACCAACAGTTTTTGTTTGCCAATTAATCTTTTTTTTCATCTCTGACCGTCCATACATGCAACGTCTCTCTTAACCCATCTTTCGGAAAAAATCATATTTTCGTTCCAAAATCCCACTCTCCTGAATTTCTAAGTCACTGACATTTCCGAATAGCACTTCTCTGATTTACTGAAAAACCCCAAAAAGTACATACTATTTTTTATTAGTACTTTACAAGTGTATTTCTTTCGCGTACAATCACTTGCAGGAATCAGGGCTCCTTGTTTGTTTTTATCCTTGCGTGTCGGCCTCTTACACTCCTCCAGGAGGGACAATGTTCATCCGCACCTGCAAGAACAAAAAGAAGAACGGCAAGGTCTACCGCTCTCACCAGCTCGTCGAAACCCTTCAGACGGAGAAGGGTCCCCGGACCCGCATTCTCTTTTCGCTGGGCCGGCTCGATCTCGAGCCCGGCCGCATCAAGGAGCTCGAAGCCCTCTTCCGGGAGAGGCTCGAAGGAACTCCTCCCCCGAAGACGGAGATCCCGGGTCTGGTCTTCACTCCCGATCCGGAGCTCGTGGCCATCGTCGAGGCGGCCATGCGGGGGGATCTCACTCCCGGCAAGAAGGAGAAGACTCCGGTTCCCCGGCCCACCGGCCGGGCCGCCCTCGACCCCGACTCCCTCCAGACGGAGGAGAACCGCTCCCTGGGCCCGGAGATCCTGGCCGTCGACGCCTGGGAGCAGCTGGGGATCTCCGATGTTCTCGCCCGGCAGGGCTTCACCCCCAAGGAGCAGGCCCTGGCCTGCGCCCTGGTGGTCGGCCGGCTCGTCTCCCCCGGAAGCGAGCGCGCCACCCACCGCTGGATGACTGACCGGACCGCCCTGGGCGAGATCCTCGGAACCCCGGAGCACCTCGCGGTCGG
>JAMCWM010000003.1 GCA_023481175.1 Nitrospirota bacterium | reverse complement strand
TGCACCCCATGCGCGAGTGCAAGAAGTTCGGTTCCAGAGGAATTGTGAATCGAGAAAGGTAGGAGTAGAAATATACGGGGGTGGGGGGAACGTTAGGGGAATTTTGGTCCGTGGAAATTCAGGCTAGGCTCGACGCTCTGAAAGGATCGATCCGGGAAGTCAATCAGGAACTCATTTGGAGGATCGATCAAATCTGGGCACAGGACCATGGCGAGTAGATTGTCACTGATACAGACATGGCCGATGTCAAACCCCTTGAGAAAAGAGACAGGGCTGTTTCGTTGGAGTCAACATGATTGGGATAGGGATGCAACCCCAATGGCATCGGCATGACTATTTTGCGGTCGGTCAGAACCAGCCACTTTGAGAAAGGAATTTCCCTACAACTTCCAGCAATATGGGGATGCTGACAGAGTTGTTAAAGTGAAAAGAGATACTGAAATAAGGTATACTTGCCTTAAAAGAAGCCTGCCAGGAGTGTGAAATAATTCAGGAGATAAAATGACCACGCTTTTGAATGGAAAGAAATATCATTTCCGGGACCATCCTAAATTACGATATCATGGGGCTCCAACTTGGCCTCCTGATTGGGGAGGAGTGTACAAAGATTTTGAATTAATTCCTCGAGGCGAAGTCGGAATTCTTCGTGATGTCGAAAAAATAGATGCGGATCCCTTTTATCCGGAACATCTATTATTGACAATGGAATATGATAGAAAAGCCTACTCGGGCACTCTTTGGATAGAGGATTCTGATTTCCTTGAAAAGATTTTTAATTTGCTAAGAACGAAATGCGGAAAACGAATCGAAGAGATTGGTAAGATGGAGATTTGATCAATGAATGTTTCTCATGATCTTTACGAAAACGATCTTTACCAATGGGCCCTCACCAATGCCCGCCTTCTCCGGAATGGTCAACTCAAAAAAATAGATATCCAACACATTGCGGACGAGCTGGAGGATATGGGTAAAAGGGAAAAGAGAGAGCTCAAAAGTCAACTTGGTAGACTTGTTATCCACCTACTAAAGTGGCAGTTCCAGCCTGAAAAGCGAACGACTAACTTGGGCGCGAATGAGAATAGCAGTTGGAGAAATTCAATCATCAATAGTCGAAATGAAATTGAGGACATTCTTGAATCCAGTCCAAGTCTAAGAAACATGATTCCCTCTTTAATAGAAGACATTTACCCAAAATGTGTGAAGTCGGCTATTCAGGAAACGGGTTTGAGGATTGAAGTATTTCCTGAAACACCTCCTTTTAATTCCGATCAAATCTTATCCGAAAACTTTTGGCCAGAAAGCATTTAAAAACTGGAAAAGATACCCCTTCTCTTCTTTCGCATATTTCAGCATTCTTTTAAAAAGTTATCTTGATTTTTCAGCTCTGAATGGCTCTGGATTTGGAAGAATTGAGATTAAAAATGGAGCGGGATATGGGATTCGAACCCACGACCTTCAGCTTGGGAAGCTGAATTTCAATATATTAAATCGTTAATCAATAACAACTTAGATGGTGCCTGCCAAAATGAGACTGAATCGAAACAACATGAGTTTCCTGACTTTCGAATCGATGCATGACACAAATTCGGCACAAGGTTCACGGACCCGACACTCTCTTCGTTATCTATCGTCAAAGGCTTTTCAAACGAAGGAAGGAAGACAGTAATGTCGAGAATCCTGTCGTCAGTCGCAGGAAGTCTTCTGGACAGTCTGGGGCGATCCACCGGCGCGTTTGTGGAACTTGAGACGGCGGACTCGAAATACGTCCTGGCCGCAGGGGACGGCTCCCTCGTGACCCTTCTCTCCCTCGGCGGGGTAGCGTCGCTCGTGGGAGATGCCGAGTTTTCGTCCCTGATCGGAAAAATCGCCGACGTGCTGAACACGGCGGTGGGCCGGGGCGGCCACATCGTCCAGATGTCCTTTTCCCGGGATCCGACGGAATCCCGGCGGACGGTGGGAGAAAGCCTGGCCGCAGCGCTCCGGACCTCCGGACGGATCGGACTCGATCTCTCGGACCTGTTCGAGGAAAAAACGAGGGTCCTTTCCGGATGGTGCGCCCAGGAGTCCGTCCTTGTCGCGCTCTGGACCACGCCCGACGTTCTGCCGCCTCCCGGGAGAAAAGAGGCCGTTTCGGATCGGCAGGCGGCGCGGGACGCCGAAAGGAAGGCTTCGAAATGGCGATCGACACGCGCCGGACAGGACGTCTATGCCGGACTGGCCCAGCTTCGGGAAAAACACCGGGCAGTGGTATCGAACTTCGAAACGGGGCTTTCCCAGGCCGGATTCCTCGTCAGGACCCTCGACTGCCATACGGCGCTCCGTCATATCCGCCACATGGTCGATCCGGACGTGACCCCCGAGGAATGGAGGCCCAGACTCCCCGGAGACCGCCTTCCGGTCCGGTACCCGGACCCGGGAGAAGACCTGATCAACTGCGTCCAGTGGCCTCCAGTCTGGCAGCAGGCGGTCCCCCGCCCGGGCGAGGTCCTGGACCTCGAGACGCTCCGCCTGGGAGACCGGTTTATCCGGACGTTTGCCGTGACGATGCCCCAACTCTCCCCCGTCCCGTTCGGGGACCTGTTCTCGTATCTCAAGGAGATCCCCTGGCGGATCCTGTTCCGGTTCGAGGGGAACGGGATCGGAAGCCTCTCCTGGCGCCCGGTGGTCGCGCAGATCCTGTCGTTCGTCTCGGGCCGAAACAAGCAGATCGTGGCCGGGGCGGAAGATATCCGGGCCCGTTTTACGGCCGGACAGCCGATCGTGCGGATGTCCATGGCCGCCTGCACCTGGGGAGAGGACGGAAAGGACGTCCGCCGGAACGCACAGGTTCTCCAGCAGGCGCTGTCCTCCTGGGGGGGCGTGGAGGCCTCGGCCCGAACGGGAGATCCGTTTCTGGGCCTCGTGTCGACCGTTCCGGGGCTGTCCCGGCGGTCGGTGGCTCCCGTCCTTATCGCTCCCCTTTCCGAGGTGGCCCCCACGCTTCCGGTCCGGCCGGGCAGCCTGTTCGACAAGGGCGCCCTCATTCTCCGCTCCCCGGACGGGAAGATTCTCCCCTTCCAACCCGGTTCTCCCCTCCAGTCTTCCTGGATCGAACTGGGATTTGCACCGTCGGGCGGCGGAAAGTCGGTCTTCTCGAACGCCCTGAACCTGTCTCTGTGCCTTCTCCCGGGGCTCAAGCGTCTTCCCCGGATCGCCATCCTCGACATCGGACCATCGTCCTCCGGACTCATATCTCTTTTGAAAGGAGCGCTCCCGGAAGGGAAGAAACACCTGGCGGCCCATTACCGGGTCACCATGAGCCCGGAATACGCGGTGAACCCGTTCGACCTGCCTCTCGGATACCGGAAGCCCCTTCCAGCGCACCGGTCGTTTCTTTCGAATCTTCTGACGCTCCTTTCGACCCCTCTGGATGCCGAAAACCCTCCCGAGGGGATTTCGGGGATCGCCGGCCTCGTGGTGAATCTCGCCTACGAGGCCCTGGAGGATCGGGAAGCGAACGCCGCGCCGCGGGAATACGCGCCCCACGTGGACGGCCCGGTGGATCTGGCCCTCGCGGACATTTCCTTTCCCTTCGACAAATATTCGAAGCTTTACTGGTGGGACGTGGTCGACGCTCTCTACGACGCCGGACGGATCCGGGAGGCGTGGCTCGCGCAGACCCATGCCGTTCCGAATCTGAAGGACATCCCGTCGATCGCGAGCGATCCGGCGGTGGCCTCCCAGTACCGGCTCTCGACCCCGACGGGGGAATCCGCGGTGGAGTTTTTCAAGCGGCGCATGATGGAGGCGATCCGGGAATATCCGATCCTGGCGGGAGAGACGAAGTTCGACCTGGGGGAGGCCCGGGTGGTGGCCTTGGACCTCGATGCGGTCTGCCCGAAGGGAACGGGACCGGCGGCCCGGCAGACGGCCGTCATGTATCTCCTCGGCCGCTACATGCTCGTCCGGGATTTCTTCCTGGACGCCGAAGAGGCCGGTCTCGCGCCGGACCGCTACAAGGCGTTCCATCTCGACCGGGCCAGGGATCTGAAGGAGGATGCGAAACGCCTGGTCTTCGACGAGTTCCACCGCACCGACGCGGCCCCTCTGGTACGCACCCAGGTGATGACGGACATCCGGGAAGGACGGAAACGGGGCGTCCAGATCGCCCTCTTCTCCCAGTCGATCAACGATTTCGACGAGACGATGGTGGATCTCTCAACCTCGGTCTGGATTCTCGGAGCGGCAACGAAGCAGGCGATCGACCGCGCCGGGAAGATCTTCGGATTCTCCGAGAGCGTGCTGGGGGCGATGGAGAAGATCGGAGCACCGTCGAAAGCCGGAGCGAACCTGATCGCACGCCTCGTCACGAACAAGGGGACGTTCCAGCAGTTCGTCACCAATACTCTCGGGCCGATCGAGCTATGGGCGTTTTCGACCACCTCCCAGGACGCGGCGATCCGGGACGAGCTCTACAAGCTCCTGGGTCCCGTCGAGGCCCGAAGGAGGCTCGCCGCCCGGTTTCCGGGAGGATCGGCCCGAGACGAGATCGAGCGCCGGTCCCAGACGATGAAGGACCGGGGAGAAAGCGGGGATGCTGGTCTCACCGTGGTTCAGAAGCTGGTGGAGGAGATGGGGAGGGAGGGGTGAAGGTGTTCCCAGGAATGCAGTTACGAAGCTACTGTGGTGGTCCTAACAGTCGGGTTTCATTTCGTGATCCATGGAGTGTGCTTCATCTGTTTCCCCCTCCCCCCCCAAATTTTTCCGCCCATCATATCACAGGAATCCCCTGACAATGGAATTCTCTAACAATCCTTCCTTTTCCTTCATTATTTATTATGGTATAGTTGAATACCATTAATTATTTGAATGGAGGGCGGGATGGACGACAAGATAGCGGCAAGAACAACCTTCAAGGTCCTGTTTCTGAAGAAGCTGGACCGGGATGGCATGGTCAAAACCATGGGAGACCTCACCTTGGCGATCGTGAAGGCCTCCGGACGGGCACTCGTGCGGGCCGGAAAAAGGGCCTTTGATTTCCGGCAGCCGTCCCTTCCGGGACTGCCTCCCGTCCCGGGTCAGGATCTTCCCTCACTTCCCCCTTCCAGAAAAGAAAAGGGATGGAAAGATTCCTCCGGACCTTCGGCCACGCCGTCTCTTTCCAGAACGGAAAAGGCCCTGTCCCGGTCCACAGATTGGCGGAAGCGTCCGCTCTGGATGTGGATCTCCGGAGGAGGATGGAAGGGCCTCCTCGGGGCCCGCCGCTACTGGGCCCAGACCGCCCGGTATTTTCTGGACGCCCTGGGAAGACTTGCCTGGACCTTCCGGATCGCGGCGATCGAACCGCTCAAGTTCGGAACACGCTACGCCGCACTCATGTCTACCGCATTTGCCGATTTCCGGCGGTTCCGTGATGCCGGGCTCCTCATCCGGCCCCACAAGCCGACGCTCAAGAGGATTTTCTGGTACTGCGTCTTTCCTCCTCTTCTCGGAGGCTTCGTCTGGCTTGCGGAGACACTGATTCTGGACCAGACGATCGGTCTCCCGACCTGGCTGTATACCCTGGACAACGTGTCGGGAGTCGCCGCCATAGGGTATCCGATCATGCTCTGGTACTGGTGTCTGGAAGATCTTCCCCGCCGCCACGCATGGCAGAAGTGGCCACTCGAGACGGAGCTTGAAAAGATCAAAAACGGGATGATAGCCGGGTTCGCCATTCCCTCTTTCATCCATTCGGCTCCGGGATCGATCCCCTCCTGTTTTCTCGGCGTCCTCTTCGGATCCTCCTTTTCCGGAGGCCAAAGCGCCTGCCAGTCGGGAACCTTCGTCTCGTTCGTGAGCCAGCCCCAGATCCTGAACACCGTTCCGGCGGCCGTCTCCGTCGTGGCAAGCATGGTGTCGATCCTGGCGCTCTTTCTGTTGTCGGTCACCTACGGCTATCACCTCGTCCAGGCGATGCATACCGCGGCCCACACGGGCGACTGGACGCATCAGGGCGTGAACGCCGCCTGGGCGCCGGTCAGGGGTGCGACATCCGCTGCGATGATCGCCGCCCCCGGAGGAATTTCGATCCTGGCCGCCTTCGTCCTGTTTGTCGCCTCCACCGGAAACGGCGTTGGAGACACGGCGGCGGGGAAGATCGCCAATCAGTTGACGAGTCCCTCCGTTTCCGCCCTCGTTCCTCCGAACGTCCAAGTGGTCATCGACGATGCCCTGTTTTCATTGACCTGCGCCCATGTCCTCGACAACTTCGTGAATCCCCAGGGCACGATCCAGGCGGTGACCGCACAGCCGGACAACTTCGGCGGCATCGGTTTTTCCAATGTCGCGGGAGTCGGGAGCTACGGAAACAACGTCTGTGGTTATTATTCGATTCCGTCCGGGACGGGAATCACCATGGCCCAGAACCAGGCCTTCCTGGCGATGGTCCGACCGGGCGGTCCTCTCGACCAGGTGGCCGCGGCCATCGCAAGCGGGGTCAACGGCTGCGGATCGATCGTGATCGGGACGGGGCTCTCCCCTTGCGCGCCTTCCGGCACACCCCCGAACCGCTCCGTCTATGCACAAGGCGGCGGAATGACCAATCCGGCGGCAGGACAGGTCGGAACCCTCACCCAGGTGGCCCGGCAATTTGTCGGAGGACTGGTCCAGCAGGGGCAAACCGCCACGGGGACGAATTCCGGCTCCACGCCGGCCCCGATTTCGGAAATCCAGACCGAGGGATGGGCCGCCCTGGGAAACTATTACAAATATTTCGCGGACCAGTCGAATACCTGGGCGCAATTCGTGGACAATCTCCCGGTCTCGAGCCTTCCGGACTTTTCCTCCATCGCCGGGAGCGAGGCGCAGACGGAAGTCCAGCGGGGACTTCAGCTGGCGCGATACTACATCGCGAACTACGGGTTCGCCGGCGTGACGAACACGATGGGCGGCGCTCCTTTCTGGATGAACCAGCCCATCCCCACAAGCGCTGTCGGAACGGACCAGGTGATCGCGGCATCGCTCTCCCAGGTCTACGATCCCGCCACGGGAGACACCGCCTCCCTCCCCTCCTACATGTCCTCCAATCTCGGGGAGGATCCCCTGACCAAGTTCCAGAGCGTCGTCAATATGGGAGATACGGCGGTAGCGGGAGGGGCGGCAGTGGAAGACACAATTGGATCACTTGTCGCAAAAATACCAGTTGTTGGTGGGATTCTTAGTAGCCCTTTTACTATGTCAAAAAACGGAGATCCGAGCAAAATAGACCAGTTGATTGATGGAGCCATCTGGGTAATGGCGATTCTGACTTTTCTGGCTGGAACATATCTTCCCTATGTTCCGCTGATCGCGATTTTCTTCTATATGGTCGAATGGGTTCTGGAGGTGTCGATTCTGGTTCTCTTCGCCCCGTTGTGGGCGCTGGCGGTGGGGATTCCCCAGGGGGAAGGATTTATCGGGCAGCATGGAAAAGAAGGGCTATCCCGGGTCACGGACATTGCCCTCCGTCCCGTGCTCCTCGTGGGGATGTTCACACTCTCCCTCGGTCTCTATTACCTGATCTCGGACGGACTTGTGCTTCTCGTGTCGCAAGCCTCCTCCCAGACGAACCAGAACACCGGCATGTGGTACACTCTGGTCGAAGTTCTGGCCATGTTCATCCTGTACATGATCGTTCTCTGGCGTTCGATCCACTTTGCGTTTGAAATCATCCACACGGGGCCTTTCTGGGCGATGCGGGTCCTGGGGATCGACGGAGGCCAGCGACGGGAAGGCCGGGAAGGTCAGGAGATGAAGGGTTCTTTCAAGGAAATCGGCCAGAACGTCACGACGATCTTCCGGGGATTTACGGTTCCTTCGGGGAAAAAGTAAGGAGGAGTGATGGGAGAGGTTATAAAAATCCCGGTTGACCTGATGAAAGAAGATCTGTGGAGGATCCTTGAATGGCTCCCTTATGTTAGAGACGCTGCCGGAATAGCTCATAATTCTGGACCAGGTTACAATCCAGGTCAGGCTAGGACTTCCAACCTAGCAGATTTCCATCAAGCAGAAAGTATGATTGAGGGTGCAATCTGGAAAGTAGCCCTCGACATGCCAAGGATGATGCTTGAGGCCGGGGTTGAATATTATAAGGCTTCCAGCGCTCCAAGAATAAAAGACATGAATTTTTTTCAGGAAGTTATTTCTGGGAAGAAAAAACTAAAAATAGGATTACAGTCAGATAAATTTGATGCCATGTCTTTCCTTTATACGGCATCTTTCACCTACGACCTGTTCACTATTTTCTCCAATCTCCTCCCCACCCTGTTCCGGATCGAAAAGCTCCTGACGCTGCAAATGATCCTTCTGGCCGAATCGGCCCATTGTGCGGGGGATTCCCATCCGGTCGCCTCCGCCCTCCGGAAGCTCCATGCGGAAGGTCTCGTTCCCTGGAAGGGGAACGGGGAGACGTTCGATGACGGTCCTGCGGTGGAGATTTTCGAACGCCTCAAGCCACACCTTTCAGCAGGTCACCCGGCACCTTTGGATTTCGCCTCGTTTTCGCAAAGCTGTCCGTCCTGGGACGCCTTCTGGCAGATTGCCGCATGGAAGGCCTTCCGGATGGAACAGGCCCTCGACGCCACGGTCCGCGAGCTGTTGATCGAAGCCTGGAAATGCCCCGAAAAAGCGGTTTCTCCCACGTCCCCGGATCCGGAAGAGCCGGTCGCGGGAGAACGACGGTGGGACTTTCTGACCGAGACGGAAATAACCAAACCCGGGATCCCCCGGGGGGGGATTCGGCCGTTCGCTTATGGGAAGGGCCATCCGGTGGCGGATTCCCTGTGGGATGCGGTCTGGGACGCGGAGCACGAGCGGAGATCTTATACCGACGAGATCCCCCTCACCTTTCCCAAAGACCTTCATACGTTCCGGTGTCCCGTTCCGGTCGAGACAAAAGCCGTCCGGGAAATTCTCGACCGCCCCTGGCACCATGCGGCCGAAAAGGATGTTCCCGATTTCTCGAATCTCTGGGGCGGATTTGCCCAAGAAGCCCAGCGGATCCTGACCAGAACGGGTGCAGAGAGCAAAGAGGAGAAATCCTTCTATGAGGACCTCCGGAAAGGGATGGACTCCACCTACAAGAGAGGAATCGGGATGCTGGACCACCTGGCCGGCGTCCAGGAATACTACCGACCCCTCCGGGCGGTCGATCCTGCCTTCTGGAGAGATAAGGTAGCGATTCTGAGAGAAGAGAGCTTGACGGAGATGAGCGTGAGGGAGTGAGAGATCCTTCTTCAAGTGGTTGTAGGAGATAGCAGGATGATAGACCAGAGTTTTACCATACTTGCGAAGCCAAATACCGGAGATTACTACGAAGGGAGTAGGAATTATTTAAGGGCCATTTATCCGCGTCCGTATGTTTCACCAGCAAGCCTTGTCGTTAGCCCCGTTCAGATCGATATTGTATTCCGCGAAGATTCTTATGATCCAACAACACGTACCAGACGTGGCCGATTCTATCAAGCAACAAATCAATTTCAAATTCCATCGGGGCTTGTTCCATACCAACCCTATCCGCGCCCTCAGGAGATTACGGGCGAAAGAGGCGGAAAAGTTTTTCAGTTCCAGACAGCCTTTGAGCAAAATGACAAATTGAATTCCGACCTATCCAGGTCAAAAGATGATTATGGTGTTCTGATCGGAGCGCCGCCTGCCGAAACCCGATGGCGCGTGATCGATGTGGAAGCCTTGAGTGACGGAACGGTCTTATTCACCCTCAAGTCATTATCATCGTTTGGACTCCTTCCCATTTTGAAGATTGATGATCTGGAAATCAAAGCCGCATATGAAAAGGTGGTTGATGCCGCTCTGAAATATGCCCCGGTTCCAGTGGTAGATGTCTGTCGCGAATCAACCCGGGTTATTCTGTCCAAGGATCTCAAAATACCCGGTGATCTTGGCCCCCTTATAAAGAAAATCCCAAAAATCGACAACAATATACCGATGACTTCGTTGTCAGCACAAATCATCAATCGACTCCACTCAAGAGGAAAGTCGTCTGAGAAGGAAAGGCGATTGAAAGCCGGGACGCCAATCCGGGCCGTGGTCGATGACGATGCGGTGCTGGCCGTCCGCCTGTTTGGATTTCTTCTTACCGAACTGGGCTTGGCCGATCCATGAAACGATACCCGAACTATAGAAATTTGGGATATCGAGATGTTGATCCAAGGGGGGAACATCCATCCAAGACGGGAAAGGAGTTCTTCCATTGAGAAGGACCTCTTGGAAATGAAGAAGAGACAACAACATCATGTCTGGAAAAGCTACCTTCGAGCCTGGGCTAAAGATGAAAAAATATTCTGCCTTCAGGGTGGCAGAATTTTCGAGTCCAACATTAGCGGCGTAGCTGTTGAGAGAGATTTCTACAAGCTCCCAACGTTGAACAAAAAAGATGTCGAATACATAAATCTTCTGATTGGCAATTCACCTAATCCACTAACCCGTTTATATAAAGACTTCCTTATGTTGTTTTCAATATTTGGTTTGTTAAAAGACAATCTACCTCCGCACATGGCCAATGATCCAGAGTTTGAATCGCTTATTGACCAGCAAATAATCAATATTGAAGAAGACTTTCATTCTTCTATTGAAAGCAACATGAGCCCTATCATGGCTGCCATAAGACAGCGAGATATCAGCTTTTACAATGACGATGAGCAGTGCATAAAATTCCTGCACTTTTTAAGTTTGCAATTATTTCGCACCAAGGGAGTAAGAGAGCGTGTCATTAAGAAATCTTACCCGGCTGATTTCAACATAGACAATTGCTGGAATATCTTAAGAAATATACATGCAATGGATGTCGGTGACAACCTGTTTCTAGATCGTAAAAAACGCCCCCTCTTTCTCATCGAGAATAATACCGGTGTACCATTCATTACCGGTGATCAGCCCGTTATCAACTTGTTTAGCTCACCACAACCAACCGAAGCACTGACAATGTTGGCCTTATATTATCCGATAACACCCTGGTTAGCTATCATTCTAGATGAGGCCGAAGAGCGTTGCGGCTATGGGACCGGCGTGATCTCAATTGATCAAGTCTTCAAACTCAACCGCGAAATGCATGCCGCTTCGTTCGCACAGGTCTTCGCTCATTCGAGGGAAGTTCTTACTTCACTTTGCTCTTAGCCTTTCTGTGCTACTAGAACAGTGTCCAGGAATATTACCAGTTCCTTCGGGCGATCGCTCCCGCCTTCTGGAGGGATGCGGCGGGGAGTCTATAAGAGAGTGATTACAATGAAGGAGTGGGTTATGGGGAATGAAGGGAGGAGGAGCAGAGAGGATCGTCTGAAACTTGAAAGTTCTGGTACATGGGTAAGCAGTTCGACAGATTTCACCATTCTACTCAAACTCCTTTATCTCCAATCCAAGAATTATTCCAAATCTGTTGATGGTAATTGCTCTCCGTATGTCCTTTGTGCCATACCGATGATCTTTTCTGCCTTACGATGTCTGATGATCGAATATGAGTCAGTTTCCCCGCCTAATCGAACCGCTCTCAAAGTTCTTACTGAGCCAAACGATTTCTTAAAAATGCTCGACCATTATAAGGTAACCGGTCAACTCTTGAAGGAAGCAAATCTTCTAAACGAAATTCGTAACGAAATTGTTCATCCTGCTCATCTCCCGACAGGCACGCCTGACAACTGGCCGGAATACCTCCAAGAAATAAAAAAGATGGGACTTCTGCAAAGTACGGGCAAAGTAGAAGCCGACTACGCCTTTTTTGCACAAATGTCTTCCCACAAGCTATTTTCATGGGCCTGCTGTGTGGCTCAGGATATTGCTGCATGCATTGTTAAGAGCGATTCGGAGAAGTTCAAAATTAAGGGCAGATTCACAATCAATTTTCAAGAAATTAACAGTGAAAAATAACTTATGACCGCGTTCAGATAAATTATGTCAAGAGATTTTCCGCTCTAGACTTTCGTCAAGCTCTACTCTTTTCCTACCCCCTCCCTCGCAATCATGGCCAACAATGCCTCCCGGTGCTGCTTCGACACCATCCTGAGATACCGGATCTCTTCCGAAAGACTTCGTTCCATCGCGATCTCCCGCCTGAGCGTCGCCGGATGAAGGGTATGAAGATCCTGGAGCCACTGGGGATTGGCCCATCGTTCCTGGACTTGGTTGGAAAGATTTTCCATGAGGCTTGTCCCTCCGGACGCCTCCGGAACCCGGAGGGCAAACAGGTTCGTGAGAACGTGCCGGATCAGGCTTTCCCGGGCGGCGACGGTTTCCGGAAGGGCCGACGTCGACGTGGTTGCGGAAGCCGATGTGCCGACGGCATGGCCCGTGGGGTGGGTCAACAGCCAGATCGTCCGGATCCCGCTTGATGTCTCCTGGGGGGTGAGCGTATAGCTCCCGGATCCGAACAGGCTCGAGGCGGCAGGCTCGGGCCAGGAAGAGGCAGAGGAGGCCATCTGGCCGCTTGAGATCCCCTGGTCCGTGGCGACAAGCGTCTGGTCGATCGCAAGGGCGGTCTCCCCGGTCGAGTAAAGACCTGGACCGTTCTGGGCAATTTCTGTGGTCCTGGTGCAAAGGGAAGGCTCCGGCTGGTATTCCCGCTCCATCCGGAGGCGCTCCCGGATCAGACCGAGATGGGTCGTCGCGTTGTCGACCAGACGGGTCGTGTTGCGTACATCGCTCGACAAAGCGCTGGCCGCGGCGGAAAGAGCCGTATCGATATTCGTGCCGGCCGCGCAGAGCGCTCCATGAAGGGCTACCGCATAGGATTCGAGATTCAACACGAGACCTCCCGCGACGGGGATCCAGTATCCCGGGCCCGACAGCGGCTCCGCGATTCCCATCCCGCCGAACGCCCCGGTGGCCACCCCGCCCGGCGTCTGGGCGACAGGGCCCAGCGCCGCTTCGGCGGATCCGTACAACTCCGGGAAAGAGGCTGCGGAAGCCCCCAGGGAAGCGGCGATTCCGCAGGGAACGGCCCCCAGGCATCCGGCGGTGGCCGAGGCGGCAGCCGCGAGATCGGCCGCAAGAGCCGCGGCTCCCGCGGCCTCAATTCCCGCATCGGCTCCACCAGCTGCAGAAAGGGTCGCGGCCGTGGCCGGAGCGTAGGAAACCTCCCCTTCCGCCACGCAGGCGGCGAAGTTGGACCCGCCCACTGCTTGCGCGGTGGAAACAGACAGGACCAGGAGAAAAAGGGATGCCAACGCCTGATGGAAAATGTTCTTCATTTTTGAAGAGCGATCCACGAGTCGAGAAATCTTTGTTCAGTAGGAGAAAACCGATGGGAGAATTGCTCGAGAAGAGAGAAAAGAACGCTCTTGTGGTCCTCCGTGTCCAGCCAATCCCCAATGGCAAGGTGTTGGGGAATATGCCCCGAGGAGACAGAGCGATAGAGCATGTCGAGGATCGCCCGGTAATGGTTTGCCGAAAAAACCTGAACTCCATCCGGAATGGATATTCCCCTGCTCCGGAGGATATCTGAACATTCATGGATCCCGTATTCTCCGAAAAGAGCATTCGTGTTCCATTCGAGGCCCTCTCCTGCAAGTTTGAGGTTCTCCGGAAAGGAGGAGGATCGGAACGCTCCCGAAAAATGCCAGTCCCCTCCGGTATTTTCGGGAGCAGGAATGTTGAGGGCCGTCATCCCCGTCAAGTATCGGGTTGGGCTTGTATACGGAAAATCAATTGTGTTTGAGAATTTTTTGAACATATCAATACCCCAGTCCCTGGTTCTTTTTCTCCCGGTTCTTTTCCAGGCTCTCGATGGACCGTTCCAGTGTCCAGTCAAGCGATTTAAGCCAAGGATCAAGTTTTTCGTAGAGTTCCTTGACCTCGGGAAGCGTCGGAACGATTCGGACCTCGCCTTCCTGTCGGGGAGGATAATGGCAGGCACGCCCCCATTTATGAGTTATTTCCAGCGTTTCCCGTAGGGATTCCCAGGACGGTTCATGTTTGACGGCCTGGTCGAGAAGTCCGGGAAGACTGTGCACCATTTCGACCTTGATTCCCTTCGTCATCAAAAATGCCTTCAAATATCGTTCCGTGGATTGAAACAACTGGTCCATCGCACCGATTTCATTGTCCCGTCCCAGAGAAAATTTCCCGTAATCAAGATGTTCCCTGGCGTCTTTCAGCCAATGCTTGATATTGTAGAAATACTCCCTTGCCGCCATGAGCTCCTCCTCTTTTCCGTAGAGAAAACGTCCGTTGAAGAGCGCGACCCCTACGTATGTCTGCCCTTCGGACAGCCCTTGGCTGACCTCCGCGGGCGTCCAGACCTGGACATCGAAAGAGACCGGGGATCCGATCTTCCGGAGGAGATCTTCCGCTTCGTGCGTCCTCTTCATCGGCTCCCGATCCGTTTCCTTCACGACCAGAAGATCGATATCGCTGTCGGGGTAAGGATCCCCGAAAAGGCGCGACCCATGGAACACGACATGGCTCGCCCCGTATTCCCGGACAAGGATCTCCGTGGCCCGGGAGAGGATCTTTTCGAGAACCCCTGGACTCTGGATATCGACAGATTGGACAGGCATGTTTTTCTCCTGACGATCGGCGGAACGAATTCTGCTCCGGATCCTCCTCCGGAGCAGGCCTTTTCTTCAGAGTATACACTCTCTTCCTTACAGATCGAACCCGACGGAAATCGGGAAGAAGAACTGACTCCCTCCAAAGGATCCCGGCGCAGGGAGATACGCCACCTTGGCCTCGATCGTGAGAAGACGAATGTTGACCCCGATCCCCAAGTCTCCATAGAGCGAGCCTCCCGTGACGGCCGTCAGGCTCGAAGCCGCACCAACCGTCGCAGGATTCCCGGAACTTCCGGCCGTGATCGCGTATCCCAGATCGACGGGAGCGTAGACGAAGTAGTTGGTCGATCCGAACAGCTTGAACACCGGTCCGACCGTTGCGGCGGCGTATCCTGCAAAGGGTCCGTTCTTGAGGTTCGCATTGTATCCGTTGGCGAACACGTTCCCCTGGAGAAGAAGTCTCGCCGCGATGTTGTCCGAGAACCAGACCTCGGTTCCGAACCCGAAGCCGTACCCGGCGGACGTTATGGGCGAAGCTCCCTTGTAGACGGTCGTTCCTGCGGAATTCGTTCCCAGCGTTCCGGCGCTGAAACTGCTCCCCGTGTCGAGATTCCCGAACAGGAGAAAATCCCAGACTCCGGACCCGGAGTCGGCCGCATTCGCGTTGGGAACGAAAAGTCCGACCGATGCCGCAAGAACGATTGACAGAACCATACCCTTGATTTTTCCGATCATGAGTTTTCTCCTCGATTGTTGTTGTCGCTGTTTCTCTCTTTGAGAATGTCCCGGACTTCTCCCGGGAGATTCCGTTCGTCCGGAGGTTTTCCTGCGTGTTTCTCCGTTTTGACGGTCAGGACCTCTTTTTCGGAGGCCTTTCTTCTTTCCCGACAGACTCCGCAGACCTCCTTCTCATGGAAGCGCCCAATGCCGGCTCCGACGGCGTAGACCGCTTCGAGGTGGCCGCAGGATCTTCGGACGAGCGTCCGGCTCACGGCTGCCTCCGGATCTCCACTTGTTTAGCGGCGATCGCGGCCAACAGCGCCTCCATTCTCTGGTCCGAAAGAAGGCTTTGCCATTCGATCTCGATTTCCAGACTCCCCTCGAGCGCGGTTTCCCGGAGGACGCCGGTCGAGGACAGGGTATGAAGCTCCTGGAGCCAGGCCGGATTGCTAAACCGGCTGTTCACGTCCGTTCCCAGGACGCTCATGAGGCTCACTCCGCCGGCGGCAGTCGGAACCGGAGGAAGCCCCGATTCCTGGGCCAGGGCGTTCTGCCAGGCGACAAGTGACGGATTGTTCCCTGCTGTCCGCAGCGCCAACTGCTCGTTCATCGCGTGGCGGGCCAGAGACAGGACGGCATGATCCCGGAGATTGGCGACCGAGGCCCTCTGTCCCTGGGTCGTGGAAGCCGTCGGCGTGTCTCCGGCCGCGTAGGGAATGGGGTTGGTGACGTTCAACACGAAGTTCTGGGCGGCCGTGGCCTGCGCAGGTGTCAGCGTCGAGCCACCGGCCAGATCGTTCGTTCCGAACAGGTTGGTCGCGTCGAAGTTTTCGGCGGGCTGGCTCGCGATCTTCTGGAGGGCGGCGGTTTTCGGGACGTTCTGCTGCATCCACTGGTTCGCGATCATGTCGGAGGTGGCGGCGGTCGCCGAAGCGCTTCCCAGGACAGGGCCGGCCATTCCGACTTCCGTGCTCCGGGCGCAAACGTGCGCGACTGTGGCGTGGGGGCCGTATTCCCGTTCTGTTCTCAGGCGTTCTCCGATCAGATACTTGTGGGTGAGAGACGCGTCGGTCTGTCGGGCCTGGTTGTGGAGGTCCGACGACAGCGCCGCGGTGAGGGACGCCAGTCCCGCGACGACATTCGACCCCTGGGCGCAGATCTCGCCGGCCAGGGCCTCCACATAGGGCTGGAGATTCAGCGTCAGACTGGCGGATACGGTCCCGGCGATGACGGACGGCGTGGCGCTTCCCGCCGCCATGAGGGCGGACATTTCCGCCGTTACCACCCCCAGGCACTGGACATAGGAAGAACCGGCGACGGCCCTGGCATCCTCCGGTCGCAACAGGAAAAGGCTTGCCGCCATCAGGAGCATGAAGGGAAAAAAACGGAAGTGTTTCATCATTGTTCTCCTCACGGGCTCCTCACTGAAAGAGTTTCTGGATGGTGCCGGTGACGCCCTCATTGGGGCCGATCGTTTGCCCGGACCCGGAGCTTCCTCCTGACGTCTGGTTCTGGACGCCCTGCCCCGGTGTGTAGGTGCCGCCGGCGTTGTACGAGGAATTCGTCTGGGTCGAGCTTTGCCCGGTCCCGATGTTCGGCGTGGCGTTTCCCGAGACGCCGGAGGTAAAGGACGAATTTCCGGTCGAGCCGGTCCCCATCAGCTGAAGCTGGCCCGTCTGGGGATTGACGGAAAGTCCGCCGGACATGGACGCGTTCATCACGTATCCCCCGCAGAAACCGAAGGGCTTTCCAGTGAGGGCCCCGTACAGGGCTCCGTTAATCAGGCACATGAGAGCGTCGTAGACCGCCTGGCCGGCCATGGAACAGGCCATCGTGACGATCTGGTCCAACACCGCCGAGAATCCCGGAAGGGAGGAGGAGAGACCGAAGGCGAACTTCAGGAAATTTTGGGAGCAGGCGTCCAACTGGCTCGCGATCGTCTGCATCACGCCCTGGTGTTTCGAGACGGCCCGGGAGGCCTTGTTCAAATAGCCGCTCTGTGCTCCGGCCATGGCGTTGTAGATCTGCTGGGCCGAACAGTTGTTCGGAGCCTGGTTGGCCGGCATCGACTGGTATCCGCCGCTCTGGGACGGAGGGGGCGTCGCGGTCGTTGCCGACGACACGAGGTCGCTGTTCATCTGGTTCTGTACCGCCGTCACGGACTGGGACTGGGGAGAGGGTTGCGTGGTCTGCCCGGCCGCCTGTGCGGCCATTGCCCGGGAAACCCCGACAGGAGAAAAAGGGAAGATCATGAGAAGAACCAGGACGCCCGACAGGATTTTTTTCACCGGGTTCTCCTCCCCGCCGGGGTCTTGAATGCCCCCCGCCCTTGGGGCGCGGCCTTCCCGGACCCCTTCGACGAGGATTTCTTCGAGGATTTTGACCCGGCCGACATCGGAGGCCATTCCTCCCCCACCCCGCTCCCCTCGGGCCAAAAGGACGCGGAGCAGGAGGAACACCGGAGAAAGGGCTTTGGCTTTCCGGAACCGGTCAGCCTCCGGAAAAGATTCTTCCCGCATTTTTTGCAGGCGAGACCGGTCGGCTCCTCCGGGGACGGGACGGAGACCCTGGGAGTCCCGGGCGCTCCCCGCTCGTCGGGGCAGGTCGTCCTGCACGGTTTTTCCGTGTCCCGGTAACCGGAACACCCCCAGAAGAACCCCGCCTTCCCCTTGATCCGGTTCATCGGTCGTCCGCAGGAGGGACAGGGAAACAGGACCGGAAGGAAATTCCCCATATCGATCGTTCCGGCACACTCTTTCAAATCGGAGATCCATTTCGAGACCCGGGCCCCGACCTCCCCGACGAAGGGATCCGGAGAGGTTCCGGACTCCGCAATTTTGGAAAGGGTCCGCTCCCATATCGCAGTCAAAACAGGGTCGGAGACCTCCCGGGTAATGGACGAGAGCAGGGCCCTTCCCTTCTCCGTCACCAGAAGGGCCGGATCCTTCGACTTTCCGGAAGCTTTTCCGAGAAGGTCGCGGGCGATCAGGGTCTCCACGATCCCCGCCCGCGTCGCTTCGGTTCCGATCCCGTCGGACTCCTTGAGAATCGACCGGGCCTCCGGGTCCGCGACGTATTTGTGGACCGACTTCATGACCTCGATGATCCCCGACTCCGTGAACGGCTTCGGCGGAGTCGTCTGCGACGTTCGGACCGTTCCGTTCGCCACCCTGCCCTCTTCCCCGTCGGAGACCTCCGGAAGGATCCGGTCGTTTTTCGGACCTCCGTGAGGCCAGATTGCCGTCCATCCTTTGGACCGAACGACCTTCCCGGTCGCGGTAAAGGTGTCGTGGCCGCTGTCCAGGAGGATTCCGGTTTCCGAAAGCTCGAGCGGCGGCGCAAACTGCGCCAAATAGACCCGGGCGATCGCCCCGTAGATCGCCCGCTCGTCCCCGGAGAGCTTGTTCAGGGAAGGAATCTTGACGGTCGGAGAAATGGCGTAGTGGGCCGTCACCTTCGAATCGTCAAACGCCTTCGATTTTAGCTTCGGGTTCAGAAGGCCCGCGGGGACGGAAAATAGACTTTCCAGGAAGGGAAGGATCTTCGCTACCTCCGGATGGAGGCTTTCGGGAAGGAACTCGCAATCGGTTCTCGGATAGCTGACGTGCCCGTTGTCGTACAGCGACTGGACGACGTCCAGGACTTTTTGGGGCGACAGGCCGTACTCCTTTCCGGCAAACACCTGCAATGCCGAGAGAGACCAGGGCCGGGGCGGCGCCACGGCCTTGTTTTCCTTTTTCACCGCCAGCGGAAAGCTCTTCCCCCTGGCGTTCTGTACAATCCTTTCCGCATCCGTTCTGGCCAAAATACGTTTTTCCTCATCCGTCACCCCCGCAATCTCCCGCGTGTTCCATTCCAGATCGACGGTCGCCTTCCTTGCCGTCTCGACGGTCAAGACAGGAACGAAGAAGTCTTTCGGACGGAATCGCGCGATCTCTTCGTTTCTTTCATGGACAAGCCTCATGACGGGAGTCTGAACCCGCCCGATGGACCAGACCGTCCCGTCTCCCGTCCGGCTCCTGGCAAGGGACGTGATGGCCCGGGTCATGTTCATTCCGACCAGCCAGTCGGCACGCGCTCTCGCAAGGGCGGAATTCCTGAGTCCCCGGAATTTCGGGAGAGCGTTGTCCGCCTCTTCCCGGATCGCCTTCCGGATCGTCCCGGGATCCAGCGCCTTGAGCCAGATCCGTCTGACCGGCTTCCGGACGCCCAGATGTTCCAGGATTTCATCGACGATCAGCTGGCCTTCCCGATCCGGATCCCCGGCATTCACGATCTCCGTCACGGAGGGGTCCTTGAGCAGTTTTTCGAGCGCCTGAAAATGGCGGTAGGAATCCCGTCTTTTCCTGTTGACCTCCGGATTTCTGACCCTTTCGCTTTCCCTGACGGGAAGGACCCGCCATACTTCCGGAAGGACCGGAAGAGGGTCGAGCGACCACGGGGGAGCGAATTGTTTTCCGTAGGCCTCGGGAGAGGCCTGTTCCATCATGTGCCCGAAACACCAGGTCACCCGGTCGCCTCCGGAACAGGCGATGAAGCTCTCCTTTTTCTCCGGGTTTCCGATCGCATCGGCGATCGCCCGGGCGAGGCTCGGTTTTTCGGCGATGTAAAGCTTCATCCTCTGCGCCTCCTGTCCTTTGACTTTCGGTATGTCCCGTGCTAAACATAATAATGGTATAAGACAATACCATAACAATAAAAGATTGGAAAGCAGGAAGGGAGAGTTCGCGTGAACGAAGATCTTGTGGACTTTTTCGTAAGCATGCTTGGGCGGCTCCCCATGGTTCCGATCCCGCCGGAGAATGCCGCCGCCGGAACATGGAAGGACTTCGCCTCGGAACTCGAACGCCGGGATCCCGCCGCCCTCGAGGTTCTCCGAACCTTCTCCGAAATCTGCCGGCGGGCGGAGAACCCGGACGGAGGCGAAAATTGAGCCGCAAACAGTTTCTTCCGGGGATGGAGCTTTTCGAATCGGAAGCCCTCTCTCCCTCGACGCTCCGCGACGAGCCCGACTGGGCGCTGGTCGAGCGCATCACCGGAAAGAAATGTCCGGAAAACGTGAATCTCCGGACGCTCTCCCGCATGACGCAGACTGAATTGAAAGAGACGCTTGGACTGACCGATTTCCAGGGAAAGAAGCTCGGAGCCGCCCTTGTCCTGGGGGAACGCCTCGCCAACGAGCCGGTCGAGCGGGGGATGGAAGTCAGGAACGGAGAGGCCGTGTTCCGGATCTTCAGAGGACAGATGAAAGACGCGAAAAAGGAAGGGTTCTATGCCGTCACGGTGGACCAGAAACACCGGGTGATCGACCTCCACCGGATTTCGGAAGGGACCCTGTCCATGACACCGGTCCATCCCCGGGAGGCCTTCAACCCGATCATCCGGGATTCGGCCGCGGCCGTCGTCTTCCTGCACAACCACCCGTCGGGGAACCCCGAACCCTCAAGAGACGATTATTTGCTGACGGATCGCCTGGCCGAAGCAGGGAAACTTCTGGGGATCCGGGTTCTCGACCACGTCGTGATCGGGGACGGCGATTTCGTGAGCCTGCGGGATCGCGGCGCGATCCGCGAGGAACGCGGACTGGAAAGTCAGGCCGCAGAATCCTACGGGTGCCGGGAGGCCCCGAAATCCCGGGAAGAACGACCGGAAGAAAAAGTATCGACGGCAATTTTGAGGAATCAGGCCAGGGAGGCAGAACGCAACCGTGACTGGAAGAATGCCGCCGATCTTTACCGGAGGGCGATCGAAAATTATCCGTCGGACCCGGCAACGAGCGCCCTGGCCAAACGCGATATCGAATTGCTTGCCGGATCCATGAAGGAGTGTCTCGGAAGGGAGGCGACAGAACGAAGCCGCTCCTCCCCGCAAGCCGGGAGTGATGCGAAAGAAGCGCCCCGGACCGAAAGACGGAGATCCCGGGACGGGATGGGCTTCTGATGGGACTCTTCGGATTCGGAAAGACCAAATCCCGAAAGATCGGAGAGAGCTCGGGACCCTCCGCGGGAGCCTCTCCCCAGAGAGAGGGAGGGGCCGAACTCGTCCGGTTCCGGAACGCCTTCTACCAGGACGAGTATAAAGCCAAGGCGGCCATCCTCCATTACGGAGCGGTGGCGCTTCTGGCCTCGGTCCTTCTGAACGGGGCGTTGGGATGGGCGCTCATCCACAAGAAGCCCGTCTATTTCGCCGCAACGGCCGACGGACGGATCCTCCCGCTGGTGGCGCTCTCCCGGCCGGCGATGGAAGATCGCGCCGTGGTTTCCTGGGCCACGAACGTGGCCACCTCCGCCTATTCATACGATTTCGTGAACTGGAGAAAGGCCCTGTCCGGTCTGTCGCCCGATTTCACGAAAGAGGGCTTCGCCTCGTTCATCGGATCCCTGAAGGCTTCCGGCAACCTGAAGCTTGTGATGGACAACCGGATGGTGGCCTCCGCCGTTCCCACCGAGGCGGGCGTCATCGTTGCGAAGGGGCTTCTGAAAGGCGTCTACGTCTGGAAGATCCAGGTGCCCATCCTGGTCACCTACCAGGCGGCCAAGTCGAGCGCGACCCAGAACCTTCTCGTCACCTTGATGGTGGTCCGACGGAGCGTCCTGGCCCACCCGAAGGGACTGGCGGTGGCGCAGTTTCTGGCGCAGGAGAAAAAGTTCTGAGCAAATCCGGGAGCGCCGGATCAATCGCATCCCGTCCGGACGGTCTGGGCGGGACAACAACAAAAAGAAGGAGACAAAATGAAGAAGACCTTCCGTCTTGTTCCCGTAGTCCTGCTTTCCGCCGCCGTCCTGGGCGGATGCACCCTGGCCATGCCCGAAGCCCCCATGGATCCGATGGTCGATGCGAAAAAACCCGCGGGCCTCAAATCGACGGAGGTGTGCAACGGAACCTTCGCCGCCGACACGGAGACCGGAAGTGGTGACACGATCCTCGATGCCGCAAGGAAGGCCGGAATCAAAAAGATCGTTTCGATCCAGTACGAGACGAAGAACTATATCTTCTTCACCCGCTTTTGCGCGGTGGTGAAGGGGACGTAAGAAACAGTCCGGGGCTTGCGACAATCCGCGAGCCCCTTCCCTCCTCCCCGACTTATCAAATTCATCCGATCTGGATCTTTCCTGTATAATTGCAAAAAGTCGCCCTAATTTTTCCTCTTGAAACCCAAGGCCAGGAAAATGAAGAAAAAAATCTCCGTTCTCCTGGGAGCGGGGTCAACTCTCTGTGCATCCACAAGAAATAACCAAGGGACTCCTTCCACAGAAGAACTGACTACTCGGATGTGTCAGGAGCAAGATATGGCAAAAAGAATCCATGACTTGCTTCGATCGAAATACGAATCGGTCAATTTTGAAGATGTCTTGTTTGCTCTTGAGAATCTTGAGTCCTACCTCTTTTCGAAAGGAAGCCAAAGGCTTTTAAGGTCGGCCCAGTTCGATCCGGTTATTTCGGCTTTCACAGATCTCCAGACTAACATCGGGATTGCACTTGATCACCAGTCAATCAGCAAAGCCCGTAAAACTGCTATCAAAAACATTTTCTCAAGACTTGTTCTGTTTTATCAGGGATTAAGGAATCCTGATGAACTTTATCTGAAGGGTTTGGTCAAGAAACTCCAAAAATATTTTTCTCTGAATGTCTTCACTTTAAACTACGATGACCTCATTGATCTGGTGTTTGATTCCTGGTTTGATGGGTTTATGGAGGAACAGGAAGGAACAGCTTTTTCAAGTTTTAACGGACCTGAATTTCTGAGACGTTTTGATTCCGAAAAAAATACTCTACTTCATTTGCATGGGAGTATTCGGTTTGGATTCAATGCCCCTGGTCAAGGGAGACATATCAATCCGGGAGAAATTGTCAAACACCATGACCCTGTGGCCGCTATGGATTCATATATAAGAACATTTTCTACGGAAATCCTTGTCGCTGGACAAATTGTTTCCCAGGATCCTATTATTTCGGGACTCAACAAACTTGACAAGCTGTCCCTGAATCCCACTCCCTTTGGGTATTACTACAATGCCTTTACACGTTCGATGGTCACTGTTCCCAATCTTCTGATTATTGGTTACGGCGCCAGGGATCCGCATATCAACGAATGGATCAGGGAATTTTGCAGGGTTCACGGTAAAGATCGAAAAATCGTCTTGGTTTCCTTGTTTAAAAAAGACGATATTGGAAAGGATCTTCCGATCGTGAATCTTTCCAATGATCTGATGGGAATTCAGAATTTCCAATATCATGAGATGGTCCGAAATGTTCCCAACCACTTTTTGGAAATGGGACCCTGCTTCCGGTGGGTGCAGTCGGGATTTCCTTTTCAAAGTCCGGAAATCCTGGATAGAATCATCAAGTATTTCAATCAATAATCCCCATTTTCCCGAAAGGATCGCCCTCTTGGAATCATCCCGTCACCTCCCAAAATTCATCTGGGGGAGAAGACATTACCAGTCGGGCGAGTGATTTTGAGGACTGCGAGTACTGACCCACACCTGTTTCCCCTCTTTGTTTGCCGGATCGTCCCCTTCGAGGACTTCATGGAAAAGGACGGTTCGATCGGCGTGTGGCGCGATGGGCCGGAAGGGAATCCAGTCTGGAAGACGAACTTCGGATTCCTGGCGAAGGATTTTCTCTGGATCAACTGGCCGGACAAGGAAGAGGTGATCGCAGAGGTCTTCAAGGAGGTTTGCGTCGATCGACGACTCCGGGAAGATCTTTACGAGACGCTGGAGTGAGATAAATGTTAACTCGACCACTGAATTTTAAGGAAGTATTTGAATGATCTCCGAAGACCTTCTTCTCTCAATTACTCACTGTAGTGAAGTGGAACGTATTCTATCTTTAAGGGATAGTAGCCATTCCTGTTCCAAAATAGTTCTTTCTCAAGGTTCTCCGTTCCAGTTGCCTGAACCTTGGAATGGAAATCTTGTTTCAGCTCCGATTCTCTTTATCAGTTCCAATCCCTCTATCAATGAAGAAGAAGAGTATCCCGATCAGTCATGGGACGACGGAAAGGTTGTTGATTTCTTTAAAAATCGTTTTCAGGAGGGACAGACTGATGATAGACGTGTCCGCTTGAAATCCGGAAGCTATTCAACAAAAGTTCCTTATTGGAATGAACTCAGGAGCAGAACGGCCGAGGTTTTTGAATGTGATCCAGAAGCCGTTGTATTGGGAAGAGATTTTGCAATTACAGAGGTGGTGCATTGCAAGTCCCAAAAAAACAAGGGAGTCGAAGAATCTCTGGACCATTGTTCTCAAAAATACCTGAAAAAGATCCTGGAGGTTTCCGGTGCCAGACTGTTAGTCGTCTTGGGAAAATTTGCCCGGATGGGCATAAAAACCCTTTTGGGACAAGAAGGGCTTCCCGCGGATCAGATTTTTATAAAGCCATCGGATTTTCTTGGTCAAGAGAGATGTCTGGTTTTTCTTCCGCAACCTGGCAGTGCCCAAAAAAGGAAATTTGAAAGTTGCCTCAGTAAAGAAGATTTTCAATTCCTATTAAATTGGTTCAGAAGGTGAATGTTGGCACGTTCTAGCTGTTTTGGATTGGATATCATTCGGAGGAAAAAAAGGGTGGAACAAATATCATGCATAGTTCCGTTTGGGGTGGTTGATGGAAGCCTAAGATAGAGGTTGGCCAATGCAATTTCTGAACGGCACCAGAATTTACTCCGCATCAGACCTCATTCATTTTCTGGCTTGCCGACATCACACATTCCTCGATATTGTCGATCTCCAGACGCCGCTCCCCAAGACAGAAAGCGACCCTGAAGCCGAGCTCCTGCAGGATAAGGGCGAAGAACATGAAAAGGCTCACCTGCAGAAACTCAAATCGAACGGCCATCAAGTTCTGGAAATACCAACTTCGGGATCGTTATTAGCGAGAGCCGAAGCCACTCGGAATGCCATGGCTTCCGGCATGGAAGTGATCTATCAGGCTGTTCTGGTGGACTCTTCATGGAATGTCTACGCGGATTTCCTGAAACGGATTGAAACCCCTTCGAATCTTGGGACTTTCAGCTACGAAGTCATCGACACCAAACTTTCCCGGTCTCCCACGGTCAAGCACATTATCCAGCTCTGTGTCTACTCTGACCTTCTCACAAAAGTGCAAGGGAGTTCGCCGCACTTGATGCACCTTGTGCTCGGTGATGGCCGCGAGGTGAGCTTCAGGGTTAATGAATTCCATTTCTATTATAGGAACCTCAAGAAACAGTTCGAGATATTTTCCCAATCACCACCGGAAGGATCCTATCCGGACCCTTGCTCGTATTGTGATCTCTGTCGATGGAAGGATTGGTGTGCCAGACGATGGGAACAGGACGACCATCTGAGCCTCGTCGCCAATATCCGGCGAAATCAAATCCAACACTTAAGAGAAGCCGGGATTACAACGGTTCGCAAACTCGCCGAATTTCCCGAAGATCACCGCATTTCCCACATCGGCCAGGAGCCCTTGAAACGATTACGACAACAGGCATTGCTTCAGGTTCGCAAGCGGGACACAGGCGAAGACCAGGTCGAGATTCTTACATCTCAGGACGGGCGGGGTTTTGCCCGAATGTCGAAACCCGATTCCGGGGATCTTTTTTTCGATATCGAAGGCGACCCGCTCTTTCCAGACGGGCTCGAGTATCTTTTCGGCATTTATGGAGTCGACCAATCCGAAGCCTGGTACAGATCGCTCTGGGGACACGATCATAAGGAAGAAAGGCTCACGTTCGAAACCCTCATGGATCTCTTTGCCGAACACCTGGCAATGCATCCCGGGGCCCACATCTATCACTACAACCATTACGAACCGACTGCCCTGAAACGATTGGCTTCACGATATGCCACCCGGGAGGCCATTCTCGATGATTTATTGAGACACCAGAAATTCGTGGATCTCTTCACCATTGTTCGCGAATCGATCCGGGTTTCGGAATCGAGTTATTCGTTAAAGAATCTTGAAGTGTTTTTCAGGGAGAAACGGGTCGACGATGTCACGACGGCGGGTCAAAGCATTGTCGTTTACGAGAAATGGAGACAAAACCGAAACGACCAACTCCTTGAAGAAATCGAAGCCTACAATAAAACCGATTGTGAATCCACCAAACAGCTTCGGGATTGGCTTATCACATTGCGACCGGTCGACATACCATGGCGTGCTATCGACCCGAAAAACTCTTCACCTTCAGAAAACGTGCTGGAAGCCGAGAGACAACGTCAGGAATTCGAACAACGATTGCTCAAAGATATATCAGAAGAAGAGTCTTTGCTGAATGAAACGGTTTCTCACCTTTTGGAATTTCATCGACGGGAAGCAAAACCCCAATGGTGGGCTATGTTCGATCGGCAAAACCGTGATGATGAAGAATTGATCGACGATGCCGAGTGCTTGGCAGCACTCGAGGTTGAACGCTCCCTTCCGCCGGAATCCGAAAAAAAATCGGTTATCCACTCATACCGCTTCCCGCCACAAGATTACAAATTCAGCACGGGAGACAGTTGTCGTATATCAAGGACTCTTGAACTAGCCGGCGAAATTTTCGAAATTGATCCGAACCGTTGTCTGGTCCGGATCAAGCGCAGTTCGAAGGCCGGTCCGTTGCCGAAATTCCTCTCTATCATCCCGGGTGGTCCGATCAAAACCGATGTTCTCAGAAATGCGATTTACCGATTTGCGGAATCTATCCTGGCCGGTGAGAGCCGATATCAATCTGTTCTGGACCTGCTTTCCCGAAAACCTCCAAGGCTTATCGGCAGGAAAGAAGGTACCCCGATCATCGATGTCCACTCGGATCCCGTTAGCGGGGCAATCGCGGCCGTTTCCAGGTTAAAGGACAGCTACCTCTTCATCCAGGGGCCCCCTGGCTCCGGTAAGACATACACATCATCGCACATTATCGTGGAGATGATCCGGGACGGAAAAAGGGTCGGGGTCGCCTCCAATTCCCATAAAGCCATAAACCATTTGCTGAGGAATGTTGAAAAGCGGGCAACAGAACTTGGGTTGAAATTTCGAGGTCAGAAAAAGTCCACGGCCAATAAACCGGAAAGCTTCCTGAACGGGGATATGATCGAAGACATCACGGACAATAACGGAATCGATCCTTCGGCAGATCTTATCGCCGGAACAGCTTGGTTATTCGCCCGTCCCGAACTGGATCAAACCCTCGACTCCCTCTTTGTGGATGAAGCCGGACAGGTATCCTTGGCCAACATCGTGGCGATGGGATTGAGTGCAAAGAATATTGTCCTGATCGGGGATCAGATGCAGCTTGGACAACCCATTCAGGGAACCCATCCAGGGGAGTCGGGACAGTCTGTTCTGGAGTTTCTCCTTCGCGAAAAGGCGACAATCCCGCCTGACCAAGGCATTTTCCTTCCGACGACCTGGCGAATGCATGCAGATGTTTGCCAATTTATTTCGGACGCTGTTTACGAAGGTCGTCTGCTTCCGGAACCATCCAATCAAAATCAGCGGATTCTGCTCACAGATAACGCGCATCCTGAACTTTCTCCGACAGGAATCCGATTTGTCCCTGTAGAGCATTCAGGTTGTTCCCAGAAAAGTGAGATCGAAGGTGCATTGCTCCGCGAAATATATTTGAGCCTGCTCGAACAAAACTATATTGACCGCGAAGGTCAAGTCCATAAAATGGCACAGGAAAATATTCTTGTGGTCACCCCTTACAACGTGCAGGTCAATTATCTGAAATCGATCCTGCCTGCAGGAGCTCGTGTGGGAACGGTGGACAAGTTCCAGGGACAGGAGGCTGAAGCGGTTCTGATATCCATGGTGACTTCAAGTGGAGAGGAACTCCCGCGTAATATCGAGTTTCTTTACAGTCGAAACAGATTGAACGTCGCCATTTCCCGGGCACGATGTCTCGCCGTGATCCTGGCGAACCCTAAGCTTTTGGAAGTCAGGTGCAACAGCATTGAACAGATGAGGCTTGTCAATACACTTTGCCGTGTTCGGGAATACGCCTCAAAAGGTGCTTTATCCATCAGAAAAGGGCAATAGACTTCTAGAGTAAATCTGCATTTGGTCAGAGGAAGCCTGGATGGTCTGCTATTTTAAAATAGAGGAGATATGACATGGATGAATCATTAGGGGAACCAGTAAATAGGAAAATTATCGATGATGTTATAAGCAGAGTTCAGGAAGAAATCGGTAAACATATTGATCCTTCATTACGACTCGAAATCGAGGATTACTTTCTGGTCAATGATGTTATGGGGCCTGATGGACAAATACAAAGAAATCCAATCGAAAGTATGAAAAGAACGATATTTGAAGCGCTCGAAGAGGCTCTTCGGGAAAAACCGGCTAAATAAATCAGAGTCTTACCTGGCTCGGAATCCTGTATGATTACATAAGTGTTTCAGCTTTTCTGTTCTCACCAATAACTATAAACCGGCGCCAGAATGATGAACCCCGTCCAGAACCAGTCGCACCCGCCGCAGTTATTGTTGTACCCCTGATTCTGAAGGACCTCCGCCTGTCCGTTCACCATAATCCCCGTCCATTCGAAACTGGCCCCTACATCGTATCCAAATGGCCAGACCATTTGCCCCATCGGAAGACAGGTATTGATTGGATAGGAACCGAAGGTGGATTGTCCTTCTCCTGGCGGTTGGCCGATCGTCACGCAAACCCCATGGTTTCCGGTCAGATTGATCGGTTCTGGTCCCGAAGTCGAAATTCCGCCGGAATAGATCCAACCGCCGGACGTCTGGATCCATCCCCCGTTCGTGTTGATCCCTGAACCGTTGGTGCTGATCTGGCCTGTGTTGCCCAGCTGGTTGCCGTCCATGTTGACGTAGCCATTGGGGGAGTTGAGATTGTAGGTGTTGACCTGGTTGGCGTTGTCCAGGTTGTTCCCGTTCATGTTGATGCTGGTCTGCATCTGATTCGCCTGGGGAAAGCCCGGCACGTTGGATCGATAGAGGAAGTCCTGGGGAAGGTTGTTCGCGTTGTAGCTCTGGAGTGCGATCAGGCTCCCCGGCCCGACTCCCGTGAACGGATACTGGGAGAAGGTCGCCTTCCAGGTCCCCCCGGATCCCTGATAGCAGTTCGTCCCGCAAATCCCGGGTAGCGTCAGAATGTCCGGCGTGGGGACAAATCCTCCCTGAGCTCCGATCAGGGTCGCGAGCTGGTTCAGGTGAGATCCGCCAGGAGCCGTTCCGCCCTGGGTGACCACGGCTCCGACAAGGTATCCCGGACTGGGCTGGAGAATCTCCCCCACCACCGTCTGCCCGTAGGGATCGACGGCGTTGGTTCCCGCCGGCAGGAATCCGGTGGCGACGAGAGCGGACACCGGAATGACCGCCGGCTTGGTCGCCGTCGCAACCCCCTCGATCGCCCCGGCGTAGGCCTTGGTATAGCCGGCCAGTCCGTCGGCGACCTGCCGGATCTGCTGTGCCGTGGTCTGGTCCATGAGCGCCCGATGCTGCGACTGGAGCCAGAAAGGCACCGTCTGGGAGATCAGGATCGCGCCGAGGGCCGTGGCGAGAACGACTCCCAGGAGGGACGAATTTCCCCGGTCGTCGCGAAACGGGACTAAAAAGGATTTCAGAAAAAGACGCTTCGGCATGGTCAAACCTCCCAGAAGGACACGATGGCGCCGTTCGGAACGAACGATGGGACGCCGATGGAAACGGAAATCCCCGAGGGGGAGTCGAACGTTCCGTTCTTGTTCACACCCACGAGAAGCGAGCCGAAGGATCTGGCAAACTCCGGGCCCGTAACGGCGTCAGGAGACCAGACGAGCGATGCGGACGGGGCGATCCAGGCCCAGGCGACCCCTCCGGAGACGGTATTTCCAAAAGTCGATGGAATGACCGTTCCGGGAGGCAAGGCGAGACTTGAAACGGGGATCGATCCGCCATAGCCCGGGTTGGAATCGAGGAAGCCGGCGACCGCCTCGCGGTACAGATGGAACAGCGTCGCCTCGTTCGCCGCTTCGAGGGTGATCCGGTTCGCATTCCCGAGAGCCGGCACGCTTAAGCGTGAGACCGTCATGCTTATGCCGCCCAGAAGAAGCGCGAGAGGAAGGATCGCCAGAAGGAGCCACATGGGTCCTCCTGTTCAGTCCGAAACCCAGGTGATCGTATTGGTCCCGGAAGAACAGACTCCCTGGGCCATCTGGACGGTGACCGGCTGAACGACGGAGGATCCGTTGACCTCCACCGAGTAC
This sequence comes from Nitrospirota bacterium, assembly GCA_023481175.1. Lineage (GTDB taxonomy): Bacteria > Nitrospirota > Leptospirillia > Leptospirillales > Leptospirillaceae > UBA4572. The sequence continues at coordinate 72,657 of JAMCWM010000003.1, read as the reverse complement.
CAGGAGTTTCCGATCGTCGACTGCTCCAGAATCCGCATGCACCCGGAACTCGTGATCCCGGAAAGGGTGATCGAGAACGTGCTGTAGTTTCCGGTCACCGTGTAGAACGAGGTTCCCGTCGGGCCCTGGAGCGTGGTCGTATTTCCCGCAACGATCATGTCGCTGGGAACCGCTTTCGCCGAGATCAGGGCCGACGTCAGATCTCCCGTTCCGTAATTCCCCGGAGACGCCACCTGACGGACGCCGGTCTGGATCTCGAAGGCTCCGGAGGAACTGATGGCGGAGGTCGTGCTCGAGAAGGCGAATTTGAACACTCCCACCAGGGCGGCCAGAAGGATGATCCCCAGGCCGAGTCCCAAAAGGACGCCCAGGGGTCCGGAATCGATCGACCCCCGGTCGGACGAAAGGGTCCGGAGGATTCGAGCACGATTTTCTTTCCACCACGTGAATGCCTTTGCCATTTTCATCCCCCCCAAATTTAACTATGGTATCTCATGATACCACATTGATTGTTTAAACCCTCAGCCCGCCCATGGCCTGCTGAACGATCTGGAGAATTCCAAGCCCCAGGACACCGATCGCCACGGCGGCCGCCGTCATGGCGCCGTAGTTCAGATACTGGGCCTGGCGCTCGATTTTCGGCATGCCGTCCTCCTTCCAGTCCCGGGCGAATTCCGCCAGAGCCTGTCCCAGTTCGCCGTATTTTTCCCGAAGGGAGAGCCGGACGATGATCTCCTCCGACGGGAAACGGGACCGGCTCCTCTCCATCGCCTCGCCCAGTTTTCCGGTCCTCCGGTAGATCTTCATGACGGGAACGATCCGGGCCCGGAGGTAGGGCGGCGCTGTTTTCCGGATCTGCTCGAACGCGGCCATGACGGGGATGCCGGCTTCCAGCATGGCGGACAAGCCCAGCAGAAAATCCGTTCCCGTCATCATCCGGTAGATGGACCAGGGAGGAATCCGGTCGAGGAACCGTCTCCCGGGAAAATCCCGGCGCAAGGACCACCCCACGACCAGGATGCCGGCGATCGGAAGGAGAACGATCAGAAACCAGAAATGCTGGACGAAAACAAACAGGTCGAACGACAGTCTCGCAAGGCCTACCAGGCGGTCCTGGGAGATCTTGAACGCCTTGAAGATCCTGGGGAGGAGAGAATCCGAAATGTAGACGGTGATCGCCCCCGCGTTCAGGGCCAGAAAAACCGGTTCCCGGAGGGCCCCCAGAAAGGCCCTTCTGATTTTTCTCGACTCGTCCATGTTCGCGGCGAGTGTCGACAGGAGCCGGACGAGCGTCCTGGGATCGCCGGTGGATTCCGCCGCATGCAGGATCATGGATTCGCTCTCCGGTGTCAGATTCTCGATCGCCCGGGAAAAGTCGAGACCCCGCCCGAGGCCCGCCCCGATCTCGGCAAGAGCAGCTTTCGGCGCGGAGGGCAATTTCTTGAACTCGTCGATCGCGACCCGGATCTGGACCGGGGCGGTCTGGTTGTCCGTGCGGAGGATGGAGGCCAGGTCGGAGTAGAACTTCCGGCGGACGCCGGGACCGAACGAGAGTCTCTTTTTCAGGGAATGGAGATGGCCTGCCACGGATATTCTTTTCATCAAAAGCCTCCGATGATCTTCCGGATCGTCTGACTGTCGAGCGTTCCCTTGTGGATCCATTCCAGCCTGTTCTCGACATGGAGCGGGTCCACGATCCCTGCCCGGATTTTCTCGATCGCATGCTCCATCATCGTCCGCCCTTCGAGCTTTTCCGAGTAATAGCGCCGGGCTTCCATCATGCGGCCGCCGACGACTGCGTCCAAAATCTCCTGGTCGGGGATGAGGATTTCCGCAACGACCGTCCGGCCGGAAATTCCCTGATTTTTGCAGGCGCCGCATCCGCCGCGGCGTTGAAAAAAGACTTCCTCCGGACCCGCAGACACGTCTTCGAGGCGTCTTGAAAGATCGGGCCGCAGAATTCCGCCTTTTTCGGCCTCTTTCCACGAAAGCTTGCAATCCGGGCAAAGGAAGGGAACGAGCCGCTGGCTCACCATCCCGCGAAAAAGAGAAGGATCGGTCAGGAGGTCCCGGCGGACGGAAAGTCCGTCCAGACGCCGGAAAATGGTGAGCACGTCCTTCGAATGGATGGTCGTGTAGACCACATGTCCGCTCATCGCGTCTGCGATCGCGGCCCGGGCGATATCCTCTTCCCGGATCTCCCCGATCCCCAGGATGTCCGCGTCGAGCCGCATGGTGCGCCCGGTATATTCCATGAACCGTCCCCCCGGAACGTCGACCTGGGAGGCGCCGGAGATCTCGTACTCCACAGGATCCTCAAGCGTCAGGATATGCTTGCCCAGGCCCTCCTCCAGCGGATTCGTCTTCTGCACGAGATAAAGCATCGCCGCGATGGAGGTGGTTTTTCCGGAGCCCATGGGGCCGGAAAATATGATGATCCCGCTGGACAGTCCCATCAGAAACCGGAGCTGGGACAGGTGGTCCGCCCTGTAGCCGAGAATCTCGATGTCCTGGGCCGAGGCAGCGGACAACCCTGAGCCGTACTGGAGACGGAGGACCATCGTGAGGGTTCCGAGGCCCGTTCCTCCCGTTGGAACGTGGGCTTCCCGGATGTTGACCAGGGGCGGGGGAAGGTAGCTCTGGCGAAACTGCCCGTCCTGGGGTTTCTTGTCGGAGAACATGTTGTCCCGCCCGGCGGAATCGAGCATCGTGTTGTAGACGATCCGGGCGAGACGTTCTCCCTCGTCGTGCGTCAGGGTCTGGACGGGTTTGAGCCAGCCGTGGAGACGGAACAGGACCCGGGTCCGGTCCCGTTCGACCCGGAGGTGGATGTCGGAGGCTTTTTGGGAGACGGCTTCCCGGAGAATCTCCATGATTTTCCGGGCCTCGTCCCCTTCCGCCTTGTATCCGGCGGAAACGGACTCTTCGGGAAGAGACTCCAGGCGGATTTTCCGGAGCGTTTCGTACGGGACATACTGCGGCTTCGGGACGGGTTTGTCCCCGAAAATCTTGGGCCACAGGTCCGGAACGAAATGCCGGCAGTAATAGTTGACGTGCTGGTTCGCCTTGTGTTCCCGGGACGCATAGAACCGGCCGTCGAGAAAGAGAAGCACCATGGTGGCGATATCGTCCGGAGCCCGGAAGTCCGGGATCGTTCCCCCGGAAGGCGTCGAGAGGCATTCCTGCCCGCCGGCCGCACCGAGCTCTTTTTTCTCTTCGGAAAGCTCCCTTCCCGTCCCTTTTTCCACAGATCCGGAGACGGGAGCTTCCGGGGAGGAAGGATGGGAGGGAGTCGCCTCGGCCCATATTTCTCCGGGAGGTTTCCGGGTTTCCGCCGGAGCGCCTTTTTCCGCGGGAAGGGACGCTTCCGACCTGCCCGGCGATCGCTTGAGCGATTCGAGGCCAAGATCGGCCAGGATCACCCGGTAATCCTCGTCCGGGCGATCGAGGCGCCTCCGGGCGAGAAGATCCCGGAGCGTCCTTTCCGAAACGTGGGAGACCCGCATCTGCCCGATTTTTCCGCAGGCGTCCATGCGCAGGGACGTTTTCCGGACAAAGGCGTCGAACTCCGGATGACCCTTGAGGTCATCCGTCGCCGCGATCTGGCCGTCCTCCATGACGACCATCTTTTCTGAAAGAGAGTCAGGAATGGTGATCGCCCCCGTCTCCGGATAAACCTCCACAGCAGGAGCGTCCCCGGGAGCCTGTTCCGGCTCGGGGGCGTCCGTCCCGCTCCCGAAAAGCTGCGGGGGAAGAGACAGGGCCGGTTCCCGGAGCTTCGTCAGAAATTCGCGAAAGAGGGGTTCCGGAATCCAGACGATCTTCTTGCACCCCCCCCGCCCCGACGTTTCCAGATATTCCGAAAACAGTTCCACATAGGAGTCGACGTCCTTGTTTCCGCGAACACTGTCCAGAACGACGAGGCGTCCGTCTTCGAGTCCCACGAGACAATCCGAAATCGGGCCGGGAGCCGGAAGATCCCCGTCCGGCCCGGAAACCACCCCGATCCGTTCGCCCGACGCCATTTCGAGAAACTTCACGGACGACCTCCGGACGGCCCCTGCGGAGGGGGCGGAGGCTGAAATCCGGGAAACCGGGGGTATTCTCCCGACAGCTTCCTTCTCCGGTCTTCCCCGTAGGGATAGGTCACGACCGATCCGCGTTTTCTGACCGAGACTCCGGAGCCGTCGATCCGGAGAACGCGGGTGCCGTCCGGAAGGTTTTCGCCTTCCCGGACCCGGATCTTTCTTCCGTCCGGGAAAGAAAGAACGGCATAGCGCTTCCCGGCGATTCCCGCCGCAAGAAGCGTCACGGGAGATCCTTGTGTCCCCGTGTCGATGATTTTTTTCGGTCTCCGCCCCGAGAGCTGCTTTTTCAGCCTTTTGATCGCGATCTCCTTTTTGAGGAGCGTCTCCTGCCGGTTGAGCTCGAACAGGGAGCCCATGGACGGCCTCCCGGATCCTTCATCGGGAAGGGAGCCGGAGGGGAGGGAGGACGGCCCCCCCGGGTTCCGATTTTCCGTCGGCCCCCGGACGGGTTCCGGGCCCGTGGGAAGGACGCCCGGAAAGGGGGCCTTGTCGACTGTCCCCGACAGGACGGGGGGCTGCTGGGCGGACCGGAGGTCCAGAAGGTTTTCCGCCCGGGCCGGGGCCTTCCAGGCCAGAAGCCCCGCTCCCAGGGCGGCGATGAACCAGAATGATCGGCGCATGTTTCAATTCTCCTTTCAAGATCCACTGCGATTTACCGGCCCATTCGAGCGACCGGACGGACAGTCCGGAAACATGGGACAGGGCGGACAGAAGCCCCCCTTCCGGAAGATCGGGAAGAGCGACCGAAAATCCGTCCCCTCCCCCTCCGGGAAGCCCCGGAAGAAACGATTCGCCCGCCGTCTGGTAATCGAGGTTGTAGTATTCCAGAACCGAGGCGAGGTCTTTCCTTGCCTCCACAAGAGCCGGGAGTTTTTCGACGGGCGTGGAGTATTCCGGAACGAGAAGGGGAATCGCGCTCCGGGCCGCATTTTTTCCGGCGAGCCGGACCCGGGTGCCGAGACTCCTTTCGAGATCCCGGATCGTTCCGGAGCCGGGGGACCGCTTCCAGAGGATCCGGATCCTGTCCTTGCCGCAGACAAGGCTTCGGACCGTCCAGCCGGCCGCTTCGGAGGGGATCCGGTCGATCGCCTCCCGACACTCCGCGACAAAAGGCCCGAGAGGAACGATCCGGGCCGGCGGCGTCACGCGAACGATCACATGCCGGGAAAGAAGCGCCAGTCGGGCGGCCATCTCCCGGCGGTCCCGGACGACCTTCGAAACGGCGAGAAAGCCTAAAAGGACCAGAAGGACCAGAACGGCGACCTTGATCGCCGACGCCCGTCCCTCTCCGACCGAACGGAGTCGCGGAGGCTTCACCCCGCTCGTCCGGATGGAGTCAAAGAACGCGGAGCCGCTGACCTCGCCCGCGCCCCAGGGGGAGGAGACGTGATCCCATTTGTGTTCGGGGGCGATGCCCTCGAACCAGGGCCGGATTTCGTCGGGCGTCCCGCAGACGTCGTCGTAGACGAGGCCGTTCAGGATCTGGAATCCCACCATGGTTCCCTCGATAGACACCACGAGAAGGGTGTTCGCCGGCCAGATTTCGGCCACCAGCGGCGCCAGGACAAAAACTCCCGCCTTGACGCCCCCGCCCTGGTCGCAGTGACCGACCATCGGCTCGATGTCGCCGAAGATCGCATAAAGACCGTTCTGGCTCTGGCGGGCTTTCTCGATCGCCTGGGGCCTGAGCGGCCTGTCGGGAGACAGGGGCCCCCAGGACAGTCCCACGGCGTACCTTTTCTTTCCGATCCGGACGATCCGCGCCAAGGCTTACCCTCCCACGACGGGCGTGACCAGGATGACGATCGCGTCCCGGACGATCTGGGAGTTCTGACCACCGCCAAGATAGAAATTCGACGGTGTCCCGGTTCCGTTCTGCTGGAAGACCCGGCGGGTCTGCTCGTAGCCCCCGATCACGGCCGTCTGGCCGGAAGTCAGCTTGACCCACTGCATGAACGATCTCTGCGAGGTGTTCGGGAGCTGGATCGATCCCCCTCCGGAGGTCAGGGTCTGCATCTGGTTCAAATTGGTGTCGTCGATCGAGACCCCGAGGAGCATTTCCTTGTTGTCCAGAAGATGGGGAACGAGCGTCATGGTGAATCCGACGGTTACGGATCCCGGGATGTTCTGGGTGAAGGTGCTCTGCCCGATCCCCGCGATGCCGGCCAGGTTTTCCATCAGGTATCCGATGTTCTGGACGTTCTGGACGGGAACGGCCTGGTCGTTCAAGGTCGTGACGAAGGAGCGGGTCGCCACCGACGTCTTTCCCAAGGCCGAGAGCGCATGAATGACCGCATTTGTCGAGGAGTTCGGGAGCGTCATGGTCGTCGTGGTGACGGGAGAGGCTCCCGCGAGCGAAAAGACCCCCGGTTGCCCTGTCGTCAGAATGGATCCGCTCCGGGCGAGGCCTTTCAGAGCGGCCGAGAGGTTGAAACTGTTGGCGTTCTGGTCCGTGAGGTTGACGTCTAACACTTCCACCTTGAGCCAGACATGCCGGGAGAGGGAGTTATTCAGATCGTGCACGTACCGGGCGATCTCTCCCATGATCCGGGGGGTCGTGGTGACCGTAATAGTCCCCGCCGACTGGGCGATGGAATAATTCCCCCGCCCGCCGAGGATCGATTTGAGGCTTTGCGAAATTTCGCTCCAGACCGTGGAGAGGGAAAAGGAGGAGACGTTCTGGCCGCTCCCGCCCATGCCGCCCCCGAGGCCTCCCATCATCCCGGCGCCCCCGATCCCGGCCCCCCCTCCCATCATGCCGGCACCGCCGCCCAAGCCGCCGCCGAGGCCACCGCCCAGGCCTCCCATCATGCCGGCGCCCCCGCCCAAGCCACCGGCCGCACCCTGGTTCATGAGGATGCTGGAAAGTCCCGTCATGCCAGAATCCGAGATGGAATTCGACACGATGTTCATGACGGGAGCGGCGTTGATCCGGAAGATCTTCGTGGTGGTGCGTCCAAAAGAGACCACGTGGTTCCGGTAGGTCCAGAAAAGGCCGAACCGGCTGGCCGCATAGTCGAGGAGACCTTCGAGGGATCCGTCCCAGTCCACCCGGATCTTCTTTTTCAGGAACGTCTCTCCGGAAGACGATCCCGAAGGCTGCGGAGGACGAGGGGCCGATCCAGGCTGTCCCGTCCCTGCCGCGCCGCCGCCCATCCCCGTCATGGGCATTCCCATCGGAAGGCCGGACACCCCGGATGCCTGACCCGAGATCCCCATTTTCCGCGGGGTTGTCACCGTCACGAGAAGCCCCGTCGAGGTCGTGATCTCGCTGGCGATATCGGCAATGCCGATCGGCGCCTGGGAAACCAGGAGAATGCGCTTTTTGAAAACCGCCGGGAGATGCTTCGGCCGGATATGAAGACGGATGTGTTCTGGCCGCTCCCGTCTGACCCGGTCGGAGGCATTCGCGAACCACGCCGAATCGCTGACCTCGAAATCCTCCGGAAGCTTGGGCTTGGCATCCCTGAAGGTCTTGAATCCCTTGTCGAGATCCTTCGTTGTGGAGACGTCCACATGTTTGTCGAACGCGCACCCCGTCATGAGCAAAAAGACCGCCAGACCCGCGACCGCCCCCAAAATTCCCGATTTATCACCGCTTCGCATCGTTTTCCTCCCAGGTCATTGTCAAGGTTTCGGTGCCGGACCGGACGGTCGCCCGTTTTTCACCGAAAGAGATTCTTTCGCCGGAAGATTCCGGCGTTTCCGTACGACAGGCGAACCAGCCCCTGGAGCGTTCCTCAAGCGAAAGGACAGGCACGAGATGCGGACCGGTCCTCATGAAAAACCCGGAGATCGCCAGGATCCTGTCCCCTTCGCTCCATCGGGCCACCAGGAACGCATGCCGGGTCCGGACCGTAAACGTCCGGGAAAGATAAGGAGCGAGCCTGTCAACCCGGGACAAAGTGACACGAACATGGACAAGACTTTTCCGGGAGAGATCCCTGAAATAGTTCCGGACCGCCCGGGCCCGGACAGGAGACGTCCAGACACCGAAGGCCATCCCGGCGGAGATGGGAACCACCTGAACCCGGCCACCTGGCCCCGACAGGATCCGGACCGTATGGGACACGACAGCGATGTCCGGAACCGGGACGGGCGTCCGGCACACCATCCCGCCGGTTTCATACGGAAGGGATTCGAAGGTTTGAGGGACCTCATCCGAAAGGTCCGGATTCGTCCCGGTCATGCAGCCGGAAAGAAGAAGGCCGATGAGTCCCGCGACGAGGGCGATCTTTTTCATTGGCCGTCCTCCGGACCCGCTACATCAGGATCCCTCGCCTCGACGTTTTGTAGAGTTTCGATGTTCTGGCGTATGGAAGGGCCGTTTTTTATCAGCCACGCGTCAAGCTCTGCCAGGGAAAGGAATTCCGGAGTCAGGCGTCTCTGAAAGGTGAGACAGTAACGAAACTGCTCCCCGAGGATTCCCCTTTTTACTTCTGTCCGGGTGATGCAGATTTCCCTCATTTCGATCTTCACCTGGATATTCGGATGTTTTTCAGGATCGACCTTCAGGGGTCGATCCTTGCTCCAGTTTCCCAACATGGCTCCTCCTTGATCTTTAACGATCATCGTTTCATCGGCCGTCCTCGATCGTCAGCACATGGTTCGAGAGATAGGCCCGCGCCTTGAGCCATCCTCCGGATCCGGCGTTGAAGATCCGGACGCTCCGGCGGACCGCTCCGAGAAAGCTTCTCCCGGCCGTAAAGCGGGCCTTGACCGGAAAGTTGTATTCCGAATGCCAGAGGACCGTCCATCCGGAGGCCTTTCCCCAGGCATCGAGATTCTCCTTGAAGGACTTTCCGGGTATCAGGACGAACGTTTCCGTCGGATGGGGATTGACGTTCACGGGAGATTCCCGTTTTCCGGGAGTCGGGGCCTCCTTCGGAACCGAGCAGTTGTCCGCCAGGGGGTCCCCGCAGAAGTAGGCTCCAGACGGAGTCGCAATTGACAGAACGAGAACGAATGCCGTCATGCCGGCAACCCATCTTGATCGTTTCAATTGAACAGTCCTCCAAAAATGTCTTCCGATTGGATTTTTTCGGGGACATTTCTTGCTTCCGCCCCCTCCGCTCGTCCCTTTTTTTCGATCCTTTCCGGGACGGTCCTGGACAGAATCTCGTGCCCGGATAGCACTGTCTCCCTCACCCATAGGCTCCGGAGATCTTTCGCTCCCATAGAATTGTGCTTCTCCAGAAAAACCTTGAGGTCCGGATCATCGTCCAGAATCTCAATCAGAATCGTTCGGACCGTTCCAGAAGAACCCGGTTCTGAAAGAACAGACTCGGTGGAGGAGCCAAATCTTGTTCCTGCGATCAGGCATCGTCGAAGATATTCCGGGCGGAGCGTCTTTCTGAGCATCCAATAGAATTCCAAAAACCGGCGGATGGGATCGATCCCCGTATAACACACCAGTTTGATCCGAATTCTTTTCGGCATCCCGGTGGGCGTCCGAGGCGTCGCCATCATCTTTCTCCTGACAGAGACAAGGCCTTCAACATTCCCCGGGCATTTGCGAACTCGGGATGGTCCGGAATCACTGCGTTCGGAAAGGACTTCGCAAGCCTCGGGAACAAGAGGCTTCCACCGCCGACGAACAGGATGGCATCGAGGCTCGGGAGCATGTCTCCGAACACGGACCGGATCTGGTTTAAAAGCCGGAACTCGATCTCCCTGACCGCGTCCTCCCTCTCTTTCTCAACGGAGACATCCTTTCCGTATAGTCGGATCCGACCGTTTTCGAGAGCGCTGTCAAGCGTCCGGTCGGAGATTTCGTCGACATCGTTTGAAAGCAGAATTCGCCGTTTGAGAAGAGCCCGGACATCCAGCGCCCCCGTATCCCGGGTCGCCATGTGCTCGTGGTCGACCCGGCGAGGGGGAAGAATCACGGAGATGTCGGTGGTCTGACCGCCGATGTCGACAACTCCGACGGGTCCGTCCTGGGATCTGATCGTTCTGCCATCGGAAAGCCAGTCCACCACCGCGGCAAGTCCCTGAGCGAAGACCTCGTGAAAAACGATCCGGGGAGGAGTGCCTCCATCCAGCCGTTTGACCGGTTTGCCAAAACTCTCGATTTTTCGGGCTGTCAGGTCCGTGTTCTTCTTTTCGTCTCTGAAATACCGGTTGAGAGGAAGCCCGGACACGATCCGGACAGACGATCCCGAAAATCCGGCCGAAATCAATGCGTGGTGGGCGAGGATCCGCGCCAAAGGAGACAGGTTGTAATCCGAAAAACGCGTGGTGTCGCCGACCACGCCCGGATCGACCGTGAAACGAAGTCCATCAGTTTCATATCCTCCGAGCGTCCCGTCGCTGTCGAATGAACCGATGCCGTATGATCCCTGGCGGGCACGGGACGGAACAGACAAGGTCCGGATCGTTCCGTCCTCTCCGTACCAGGCGACCTTGACGGCGGCGTATCCGTCGTCGAGTCCCACATCGATAACAGGCAGTTCGGATTTTTCCGTCATGAGATCCTTCCTTTCAATATTCCCGGTAGAACCGGTACACGGGTTTCATCGGATTCTCCGGCCAGACGACCGGCCCGGAAATCCAGCGCAGCAGAACGCGCCAGGCGACCGGAAGCGTCAGGCCGAACCGCTCCAGAACGCCGAACAGAACCACTCCGAGGACGGCGACTCCCAGAGTCCAGAGCCGCCAGTGGAAAAGGAATATCAGGAGAGCGATTCCGGCCCGGGCGTCCACCGGGCCAAGCCGGGGGACGGCGGAGGCCCACCGCCACATCTACGCTCCCCCCGACGTTCGATTCGCCAAAAACCTGGCGAGAATCTTTCGAACGGACATGAGCCACGCGATCAGGGGGTCGATCGCCCCCGAGAACAGCCTGACGATCTCCCAAAGCGCATTCGCGTCGTTCTCCGCCGGCAGTGCCCTTTGGGTCTGTGCCCCTTTTTGTCCAAAAACTTCTCGAGCGTTGGATCTTCCCCCGACGGCAAGGAAGTCCGACCGCGAAATCAGCCCGGCCCCGAAGGCGCGTTCGGCGTCCTGCGCGGCGCTCTGCCTTTTTTCCCGGAGAATGTCCCCGATCAGGAAGGGCCAGCGGGAAAAAGGCTCGGAGAACAGAGCCCCCTTGACGTCGTCGTCGAAGACAAGCCACTCCCTGATCGGCACCCTCCCGGACCCGTCGGCTTTTCTGAGAAGCCTCTGGTGGATCATGACCCGTGTGGCCGCCAGGAGCTTGTTGGCCGCCGCGTCTCGCTCGGACCCGGGAAAGGCCTCGGCCATTCGTCCGATCGTCTCTCCGACGCCGTTGGTGTGGACCGTGGTGTAGGCGGCATGCCCCGTCTGGCAGGCCAGGATCGTGTTCTCGATCGTCTCCTTGTCCCGGGATTCCCCGACCAGGATCACGTCGGGCTTCTGCCGGAGCATCTCTTCGACGGCCTTTCCGAACGAGGGATGATGCGTCGGAACTTCTCCTTGCGCGATGACGCCCGTGTTCCGCGTTTCCACCTTGTCGTAGACGAACTCGATGGGCGCCTCGGCGGTGGCGATATGGCAGCCCCCGCGTTCGAGCTTTTCCCGAAGGACTCCGGCCAACAACGTGGATTTTCCGGATCCTGTCGCTCCGGCCACGCCGACCAGCCCGTCCAGGGGAAACAGGGCCTCCAGAAGCTCCGGAGGAAGCCCCATCGAATCGAGGGGGGGCGGCGTGTCGGGAATGGTCCGAAGAACGATCTTCAGGTCCCGGTCGCCGGACCGCCGGACCCCGGAGGCGTTGATCCGAAAGCGGGATCGCGATGTCCGGGATCCGAGCGAGACTTCGTAGGCGAAGTTTCGGGACTCTCCCGAGGCGACCCGGGAGGAGGAATTCGTCTGGTCGATCGCATTCAGGAGATCGGCGAGCTCATAGGTCTTGAGCGCCCGCATCCCCACCGTTTCCCATCGTCCGCGAAGATAGGCCCGGACGGGAGACTCCGAAATGAGGAGGATATCCGAGGCCCCAGCCTGGACAAGGGTTTTCAGAAGCTCGTCCAGACTCCCCTGGTCGTAGCGGACCGGATCGCGGATTTCGGGAAGGGTCACGGGTCGATCCTCCCCGCTCTGTCTCCGCCCGATTCGGAAGCGCCTTTGTCCCGAAGCGTCCGGATCGCGCTTCGCTTGATTTCCCATACCCGTTGGCGGGATATCCCGAACTCCTGGGCGATTTCCTTCAATGTCCAGGAAATTCCCGTTCCAATGCCGTATCGAAGCCGCACGATTCTTCGGGATCGTTCCGGAAGATGCCGGAGGATCCGGTCAATCTCCCATTCCGTACGGGAAATGTCCGGTTCTCCGAGCCCGATTTCCTTCAGAAATTCGATCTTTCTTTCTCCACGATGTCGTCGGATCAAGGAGACTCCTCCCTCACCTCGAGCGGCTTCCACTTGTCGGACGACGTAAAGCGTGCGGGCCGCGTAATTCGAAGAACGGTATCCCCGATCTCGAGGACTTCTCCCGTCCGGAGATCCGTGGCCGGGGACCTGGCCCAGTCGGGCCGGTCGATCTGGCCGGCAAGGGAGAGTTCATAAAACCGGATCCGGCCCTCGATCGCGCGGACAAGACGGCGGCTTCCGATCCGGAAGGCCCGTTCGGAAAGTTTCTCCCCCGCTTTCCATCCCCGATCCGTCCACTCTTTCCAGCGTTTTTTCTCTTTCGCGTTCCTGGGAAGAAGAAGGGCGGCGACCTTTTTCGGAACCCCGGGCGAAAGGACCAGATAGTCCCGAAAGGTGGGCGGGATGGAAACGAGCCGGGCCGGTTCGCGAATCCGGTAGGAGACAAGAGTCCCCGCCGAGGTCGTCGCGGTTTCGAGTTTGAAGGCCCGTCGGCCGGAATCCACCGACGGCAGGAGCACATGCTCGTTTTCCGCCAGGAACGGACGGAAGCTGAAGATCCGGTCGAGATCCTGGGCATGGGCGATGAGCCACCGGTTCCGAAGTTCCGTTTTTTTCGCATAGCCGGTCTGGGCGCCCCAGGAGAGGGCCGCCTTTTTCTGGGCGGCTTCGCGCAACGCCCTCTTTCGGACCCTGTCATCCGGTTTTTTGGGATGTTCGGCCTGCCCGAGGGTCGGGAGCGTCTGGCGGGAATTCGAAGCGGGAGACAACCCGGCCGCGAATGCGATTTCGGACGAGAGGCAAAGGAAAAGAGCGAAGATCGTCAGGGCAAGCCTATTTTTCATTCGCAAGCCCTTCTTTCGACTGACTCTTTGGAGTGGTTGGGAGAGGTGGCGGGTAAACGAGGTCGATCTCCCGGCCCTCGGGCCGAAGAACGATCCAGGCGGCAGGCGTCACCTGCACGCCGGCATCCCGGAGGATGTCGTAAAGAGGCTCTTTTTTTGCCCGGATTTCGATCATGGGTCGGGATGCCGGTCTTTTTCCGATCACCTTGATGCTCCAGCGGACGGTTTGTCCAAGACGCCGGAGGAAGGGTTCCACCGGCCCGACATATTTGAGCGAGAACCGGCGCCCCATGGTGCCCGTTTTCTGAATCCGGGAGATTCCGAGGGCCGAGGGAGGGAGATGGCTCTGGTAGGCCAGGAGACTGTCCCAGTCCCGGGAGACGCGCAAGGCGGCGATCGACAGGATCTTCGATGCGGAATCGTCCTGAAGGATCGATCTGTCTTTTTGGTGGAAAGAGACGCCCGACGAGACGCATCCTGGGAGCGTCATACTCATTCCCATCACTCCCATCCATAAACAACACCGGATTCGATCCTTCCAGGTCATCACTCCTTCCGCCCGTACCCAAAGCGTGCCCTCCGCGTCATCAAAGATGCCCCATGCGTCATTCTTGAAGCCTCCAACGTCATCAGAGATCCCTGGATGTCATTTCTTTGCCTTGGAAGGCATCGATCACGCCTTCCGGGGACTGAGACGGCCCCGCTTGATTGTCCTCTCCGGATCATATAATCATTAATAATGGTATAAGTCAATACCATAATATTTAAAAATTGAAAGAAGGAAAAATGCCTCTTGCCCCGGAAAGAGCCCAACCCGATTTTCTGTCGGGGGCCAGTCTGCACTGGCAACCCGTCGTCGATCTCGCGAGCGGGCGAATCGAAGGTGCCGAAGCTCTCCTCCGGCCTCCGCACGGTCCTCCGGACGAGATGTTGGCCCGGATCGCACGGGAGAACGAATGGGAAGGTTTCACGCGGTGGACAATGGAGCGGGCGCTCTCCGATCTTTCGACTCTGCCGGCTCTTCCGGATTCCTTTTTCGCCTTCCTGAATCTCTCGCCCCACCAATGCGTTTCTTCGTTTCTTTTTTCCTGGCGGGACCGTTTTCCCAGCCGGGTCCTCCCGGTCATCGAAGTTCTGGAGGAAGAGCTCGGCCCGGAGCAAACGTCGGTTCTTCTCGAAACGAAGCGTTGGGGATTCCGGCTCGCGGTCGACGATTTCGGAACCGGGCATTCGAATATTTCCCGGCTCCTGGACCTGCCGGTCGACTTCGTGAAGGTCGACCGGACCCTCGTTCAGACAACGAGAAAAAACGACAGGGATCTTGTCGAGGGCGTCGTGCGGGCGATCGGAAGGACGGCGGTCAGGATTCTGGGAGAAGGCATCGAAACCGAGGCCCAGGCCCGGTTCGCCGGACAGATCGGATGCGTTTCCGGGCAGGGCTGGCATTACGGAAAGCCCGTTCCGATCGGAGAATTGTCCCGAGTCCTTCGTCGGAGAAATTGAAAAAAAACGCTCGTTCCGGTAACGTACCCTAAAAACCGGATCAATGGTATTACGGATTACCGACAGGGAGAGGAAGCGGCGTGGCATCATCGGAGACTTCAAGGCTTGCAAGGATTCTCATCGATCTTTCCGACCGGCCGAACACCCATTGGGCCAGTTCCTGCGGGTTCGAGCCCGCAAACCTTTCGAACTGGCTCCGCGGCCGGGAAATCTCTCTTTCCGAAAAGAACATCTCCCTTCTGCTTTCCGCGCTGTCGATCGACCCCGACCGGCTTTCGCTCGACCCCTCCCGGATCCACGTCTGGTTTGTGGCGATCCACGAACCGGAAACACTTACGGAAGCCGCGGAGGCGTTTCTCGGATCGGAGATCGAGATGGCCCTGGTCTCTCCGGATCCGGAGGGCCCGGCAACGCTCTCGCAAGGGCCACAGATGGCGCTCCTCCGGTCGGGCAATCTTCGGGTCATTCTCGTGAGAAAGTTTTTCACCACGAAGATGTCGGAGAACCATGTCTCGAAGCGACCCGGAACGCCGTGGATCCGTCCTTCCCTGATTCCGGGGGCCCGGTGGAAAGCCCCGGAAATATTGCCGACCGAGGACGCCCCCCCCATTCTTCTGTCCGGGCCCGTCATGATGGACTTCACGAACGGACATGTCACCCCAGAACTGTTCGACAGGGTTTTTGACCAGGCGCAGCCCGGGGACTGGAAAGACGTCGAGGCGCTGGCCAAAAAATCCGGATTGACGGCCCGGGAGGTCCTGGAGATGATCCGGACCCGGATCTCCCGTTAGATCTGAACCGTCATTTGGCTTCCGCTCGTCGTTCTGACTCCTCCCCTGCCCTGCTCCGCTTGCCGCCTTCCGCTTGCGACACCGGGACTCCTGGGGTCCCCGTGCGCATCGCTGGTCCTTCGGACCCGGAGGCCAGCTCCGAACGGACAGTTCTTCCTTCAATACAGGATCCGATGAATGAATAATCCCGATTTCGAAGCGTTAAAATCGCTACCGGACGAAGAATTCGGCCAAGCCCTGGACATTCTCGTCAAAAAGCATCACCGGAAGTTCCAGACTCTTTTCGAGGAAGGGGATATGGGCTATGCCCGGTTTGCGTACGAAAGACTCATGAGAGATCACGCCGCCTTTGAAGAGCTTCTGCTCGAACGTCTGGAAAGGATTGCGAAACGGGAAAATTGCTGGAATTCCGGTCCCCGAAAAGACGAAGAGAACTCTCCCGGGCCGGAATGACCGGGACGCCCCGTCCCGCATCGTGGAACGATCCGACGGTGCCTTTCGCATTGACGACCTATCGATTTATCGCCCTGTCGATCTGTTTCTTGAAGGTATTCTGTGAACTATTGCCATGGCAACCGGCAATGGCGAAGCAAGTCAAGATGAGAAGGAGAACGGCGCCCCTCCGGATTTCCGGACGATGAAAAGACATCTTGGACCTCCCTGACGGGATAGCGGATCTCTTCAAAAAGTCCATGAAATGTCAGGACAGGAAGGTCTGGATGAAGCGCTCTGGAGGGAACACTTCTTCCAGAAATCTCTCCATGTTGTCCATTATCTCATTGTCGTCGGGAGGATGTGCAAACGAAATGAAACTTCTGACCACATGCGGATCGTACAAAGATCCGGACTCATGGAGCAGTTCCAGGATCGCATCGTCGATCTGACGGACAGTATTGTAGGACCGCTGGTTCGTCATTGCGTCGAAACTGTCGGCCACGGCGAAGATCCTGGCATTCAGGCAAATATCCTCCTTTTTGAGGCCGTTCGGGTAACCGCTCCCATCCCATCGCTCCTGGTGCTGGACGACCAGATCACCGGCGACCCGAAGAGGAGGAAAACGTTCAAGAATCTCACACCCCAACTGAGGATGCATTTTCATCACCCTCCATTCCTCCGGAGAAAGAGGGCCCGGTTTCATCAGGATCTCCTGGGGAATCCGGATCTTTCCGATGTCATGCAGAAGGGATCCGGCTCCCAACCGGAAAAGCTCTTTAGGGGCAAGGCCCAACGATTCCCCGATTTGCAATGACAGTAGGGTGACACGGCAGGAATGGGTCCGGGTTTCGAAGGTCCATCGATCGAGCATCGCCATCAACTCGTCGACCACTGAAATCATTGTCCGGTAAAAGTCCCGGGTGAGGATTGAGACATGGTCAGGGGTCAAAAAATGAGGCGCTAAATCAGCGAAATGGTTGGTTGGTTGGTTGGTTGGTTACCATTTCACCTCCATTGTCTTATAAAGACGGTCAAATTCTAAGAATAATGCGATAATAATGCTTAAAATTTCCATTATTTACAGATAGCTTATCTGAATTGATCTTATACAAGGATTATAAATCAGAAAATAGAAAAGACAAGACCTGTCGGGAGCTTCCCGACTGATGGGAAGTGGAGAGGATCCTTGGGAGGAAAGGATCCGTGATTTCCGGCCTCCCTTTTCCGGGAGGAAAGAACGCCCCCGGAAAGAGCCCTCGGGGGTTCCCCCCGAACCCCCTTTACAGGATCTAACACAGCACGCACCCTGCGGGGTGGGCCAAAAATCCAGCGTGCGTGCCGATGCGGGGAGGAGTACTCCGCATATGCTCCCCGGTCTCAGATGCTCCTTCCGGGGAGCACGAGGCATTCCGGAGCGAGGAGCATCCAAGGAGCATGCTCCTCGAAAAAGCGGCTCCGGAACGGAAGATAGGACAAGGACGGAGCATGGTGAAATGAATAAGACCGGAAGCCTGAAATGGTTCCGGTGCTCGGCAGAAAAATAGGCATTTTCTGAGGAAAGAAGGGGGAAAAAAGGAGAGATTATCGGACTCGCGAAGGGGCGCTCCTCCGAGGAGCACGAAGCCTTCCGGAGCGAGGAGCATCCAAGGAGCATGCTCCTCGAAAAAGCGGCTCCGGAACGGAAGATAGGACAGGGATGGAGCACAAGGAAAAGGAGAAAAATGGAGGTAGGGCGAGAGATTCAATATCCCATCCCGTCCCGTCCTCTCTGGCGGGATCGTTCGGGAGCCTCCTTCTTTTCCTCCCCTTCCTTTTCCTGATTCGACAGAATATTCAGCCGCTCGTCGACTTTCCGTTCGAGGTCGGGAAGAAGTTCCTTCACATTCCGATATATCTTGGGATGGATGATGGAGTCGTATCCGTGGATAAGTTGGTTTCTGAGCCCGATCAGCTTTCCGGCTTCCGGCAGGTTCTCTCTGACGGACGGGTCGATCTTCGAGGCTTTGCCCACGGCTTCGCCGATAATTTCCAGTTGTCGTTCTATAATGGAACGAAGATCCCTGTCATTGAGATAGTCTTCAAGTGATTTATGCTGGATCTTTTCTTTGACATAATCACTCGCGTCTTTAATATCCTCGAAATACTTTTTTACCGTTTTCTCCATGGGACCCCTTTTCTCGAAAACAAATGGCTCGCTGGAGGCGGGAACATCCACCGCCTCTTTCAGGATGGATTCCCTGTACTGGGGGCAGAGATGTCGTTCGTCGCTCACGTCAATCCGCTTGCGGTTCAGAATAGCGGACAGAGCCTCCTTGATTTCGAAAAGAACTCCGTAATAATCGGAGGATTCCGAGGCGAAGTCCTTCTCCTTTTCCGGGACGAAGCGCACCAGGATGTCGATGTCGCTCCCTCTTCGATGTTCTCCCCGTACCGTGGATCCGAAGACCGCCAGGCGATCGAGCCCGAACCGGTCAAAGAGGGCTGATCGGTGTCGGGAAAGAACGCAAAAGACCCGTCTCGCCACCTGTTGCCCGGCGTCGGAAGAAACGATTTTCTTGTCGACTATGCTCTTGTCGACTATGCTCGAAACGGCCAAAGTCCCCTCCTCATTGCACAATCATATCATCAAACAAACTAGAAGAATATTCTGAAATTATATTTTGGAACGAGTTAAATGATGTGAAATTAACAATTGGTAAATTTCAAAAATATGTTGCCAGAAATGGTATTTTTTTAACCCCAATTCTTAAAGAAAATTTTGAAAATTTATCTAAAATTTTTTGGTCTGTATTGATTGGAAAAGAAGTCGGTCACAAGGCGAATGATCACCAAATGCAAATTAAAGCATTTGAAAAACTCCAGAAAGAAATTGAACCTTTGTACAAATCAATCGAATTTGAGATTCATTCCAGACTTCACCCACACGGAATTTAGAAAGCTGACCATACTTATTTCAGGGGGATTTGTTTCCTCAGGATTTCAAGGACAAAACTTTGCAAGTCCATTAACCATGACTGTTGCCTTGAAGAAAAAGTTTCGTGAAGTTTTTTGGGGACCACAAGCTTTAGACGTTTTACCTGCATTTCGTCCGTCTGATTCTCACTGATTGACGTTTCAAGTGTTAGAAGATGTTTCTCCTGGATTCGGTCAGCTTCAGCAAGAACCTGTCTCCATCTATCCTTGCATGAACTCTTAACTCCAAGCATCGACAAGAGAGAAGGCTTGAATTTTTTGTCATGATATTCGACGGATCCGGGAAAAAGGAAATCCGGCTTCGACCGGCCTTCAGTTATTGCCGAACGAACAAACCGGACACCATGTACTGTGAATACCTCTTCAAGATGGTTTTCGAGGGCATATCCAACCCGGCTTTTTCTTCGATTTTGGACCGAGAGGGAAAAAGAAAAGAACCCGTCGACATCCCCTGAAAAACCCTTGGTCAACCTGTCGGCAACGACGTGTTTTTCTAGTGTTCGGAAAAGGATTTCTTCCCGCTCCATCCATGCCATGATCGCGACGTCCGGATCATCCATTGCAGAAACATCGTCCAGTGTCGACCGCGCATATTCCGAAAATTCCCTCGTTGCCGGAAACACTCCGCCGAATCGTCTCAACATTTCATCGAGACGCGTTTCTTCCGGTTCGACGGTTTCAACTCCTATTTGCTCCAGAATTGTCCTGGCCGCAAATTCGATGCGGTCCTGTTCCGTTCCAAGTTCTTCACGAATAGAAAATCCAGGATGAGTCAAATTTGACAAGCCGAAAAGCCATAGTATTTGATTCGCTATGGTAGATCCTCCTTGTGCAACAACTACAAGAACGGATCCATCCGGGCGTTTTCCAATGACAAGAAGATCACCTTCGTCCGCGCATTCGGAAACAGTGGTCGTCGGAAAATAAAGGCGATGCTCTGAACGTGTTTCGTGAGACTCTCGGGCATCATACCATGTCAGTAACCCTTCATCGATCACCGCTTCTTCGTCATGATCGTTCAGATAAACAAATATTGCTTTGTATCGTTGTTTTCCTGTCGCCAGTCCGAATATCCGCTTAAGGGATTCCACTCCGTTGAACTCATGCTGACGGCTTACGAACCGGCTTGCTTCAACGGCGCTCAACCTTTTCGCCGCAACTCCGGTGAAATACTCCGAAAGATATCCTGCCTTCATATTTTCGGAACCTCGATTCTGTTTTCCTCACCCGTCAACCAATCGGTAAGCGTTTCGATTAAGTCTGCTGTTTCCATTTTCCTCCAACCCCGCATAGCGCATTCCCAAACGAGACCGATCCTCCATCCGGCGTCGGTCAGAATTTTCTGGACATCGGCGTCCCGTTTCCTGTTCCTACGAATCTTTTCCTCCCAGAATTCCTTCCGGGTTTCCGGATAACGGAAGAGGGAACAGTCATGGCCGTGCCAGAAACACCCGTGTATGAAAAGGACCGCATGATATTTGGGAAAAACAAGGTCCGGATGACCGGTGACTTTCGGGTCGTGAAGCCGGTAGCGGAATCCCTCTCGGTGAAGACCTTTCCTGATAAAAATTTCCGGCTTTGTGTTTCCGGACCTGATGCCCCGCATCATGCGGCTTCTGGTGGCTTTGTCGACGATATCTACCACAGGACACTATGCGGAAAGGATTCTTTCAAGAATTCCGGCTCTCTCAGAGTTTTTGGCAGAAATGACATGAGGAACCATGATTTTGGCCACTTCGGATATAACCGGAACAACGACGGAGTTTCCAAATTGCCGATACGCCTGCGTGTCTGAAACCGGGATCCGGAAACTGTCGGGGAAGCCCATCAAGCGGGCACACTCCCTTGGGGTAAGGCGTCTCGGATTTTTTGAAGTCCCCCTGGAAACCAGAATCTCGCTCCCGTCTTTGTAATACCTCGCCGAAAGAGTTCTGGCGACATCCTTTCCGGAAACGAGTCCAAAACCGAACCCGTTTCCGGCGGCCCGGTGCTTCTCGGCGTAAGCCTGAAGATAAGCCCACAGCCGATCCGTCAAAACATACTTTGAGTGGACCTTCCCATCAGGTCCTACAGTGAATGGGTCTTCCGGCTTTTCCCTCCCGTCCTCCGGATGAAGGATGGACTCAAGAACAGGTCCTCTCTCCGGAATCCGAAGGTCATCCCATGAAAACAGAGACTTTTCCCGATAACCGACGAGAAGGATCCTTTCCCGATGCTGTGGCACCCATGATTTGGCGTCGATCACCTTCGGATGAACTTCATATCCAAGTTCTGTCTTGAGGGTCTGGACGATGATCTTAAAGGTGTTTCCTTTATCATGAGACAGGAGGTTTTTGACATTTTCGAGAAGGAAGGCATGCGGCCTTTTCTCGGCGATAATTCGGGCGACATCGAAAAACAGCGTCCCTTGAGTTGTACACTCGAAACCGTGCGGTCGACCTAGGGCGTTCTTTTTCGAGACACCAGCGATGCTGAATGGTTGGCAGGGAAAACCTGCCAAAAGGATATCATGATCAGGGATGTCAGTTCCGTCGACCTTCGTAATATCACCGACAAAAGGATGACCATCCCCGAAATTTTCGAGATATGTTTTTTTCGACCAATCGTTCCATTCACTCGTGAAGACGCATTCACCTCCGGCGGATTCAAATCCGAGCCGAATCCCGCCAATACCGGCGAAAAGATCAACGAAGGTGAAGGATTTTCCAGAGTTTTTTGACTGAATTGGCGCGGCGAGTATTTCGCGGAGAGCCGCCCCGACGATCGCTGGACGATGCACGCCCGCCATCTCCCATCGGGTGATTGTTTTCGGAGAAACACCAAGCCTTGTCGCGAGATCCTGCCTGGTAAAACGGGACCTCGCTTCTTTCAAGAGACTGAGTGCCTGCCCTTTCTCATCGTCGGTACTCATAGCCCTCCTCTGGGAAATTTTTGGGACATTATGACCCCATACCGTCCCTTTGTCAATTCGTTTATTATTTTGAAAGGACTCATGCCTCTTCTCTCTGGCCGCTTCCTGAGCTTGTCTCAACGGCCCTAGGTCCCCAAAACATTTTTTGGACCTTAGGTAACAAGAGGTTTCACATCCCCATCCCCCTGTCCAGGCTCTTCTCTTTGGCCCGGTATTCGGCCCAGCAGGCTTTTTTGAGAGCTTCCCATTCCATTTTTTTGACCGCATATTCGCCGGACTCCTCCGCCGGAAGAAGCTTCTCCAGCGTGTCCAGGGCCGAGATCATGTGAAGCAGCATCGATGCGTCGATCATTTCTGTCCTCCTGAGTTTTAGTATCCCATCCCGTCCCGGCCTCTTTCCCGTTCCCGCCGGGGAGCCTCCTTCTTTTCCTCCCGAACCGGATCCACTCGTCGTTCTCCTTGCTCCACGGAGCGGTCTTTCTCCTGGGTGTGTTCCTGCCCCTTCCCCTTTTCCTCTTTCCTCTCCTCCTTCTTTTGATCCCGCTCTTTCCCTTCTTCCGGAATCTTCTTTTCGATCGCCCCCCTCTCGAAGCGGGCTTTCGTTTGTTCGGGCGTCTCCCCGAACCGCTGCTCGGCGGAAAGATCCCTCGTTTTTCGCTCCCGCGCTTTTTCCCGGACTTCCTTTTCCACGTCCAGGGCCATGGTCTTGTTCGACTCCCGGGTGACGGCCCCGGTAAGCCTTTCCCGGTCGTCGGTGAAGGCCGTAACGGCCCCTTTCGTCCGGGTCAGGTTGGTGTAGAAGCTCCGCCGGTTCAGGGTCCGGGAGTTCGACGGAAGATCCAGAATCACGGTCTCGGCCCCCAGTCCCTGGGCGCTGTGTCCCGTCTGGGCGTATCCGTGGTCGATCTCGAGGGGCCGGCCTCCCGGTTTCATTTCGAAGCTCTTCCCGTTGTCCAGACGGACACTGAGGGACCCATGATCCGATGCGATCACCTCCCCGCGCATTCCGTTGGTGATCCCCTCCTTTTTCCGCTCGTTTCCGGTGATCCGGATCCGGTCTCCGGCAGTCAACTCGATTGCCAGGGTCTTCCCGATCTCGTGGCTCTTCCCGCTCATTTCCCGGGGAGTCATCGTCATATCCCGTCCGTCCTGCATCCTGAGGCAGACGGTTCCGTTCTCGCGGTCCACGGCCCGGACCGTCCCGATCTCCCCGGCCTTGACCCCGAGGCTCCGGTAGTCCTTCCCGAACCGGATATCCTGGCCTTCTTCGTAGCTGTCGATCCGTTTCTTCTGCGCTTCGGTAAAATCTCCGGCCTCGTAGCGGGTGAACCCGTGCCCCTTTCCGGAAAGCCCCAGGGCTTCCCGGACGTTCTCGTTGACCGATTTCCGGGCCTCGTGGGTCCCGGTGAGGCAAAGCGTTTCCCGGGGATTCTTCGACTTCAGGTATTCGTCCGCCATGGCCCTGTACCGCTCGCCCGGATTCCGGATCTCCCGGACTTCCAGCTTCTCCAGGGCCTTTTCCGGAGACTCGACGGAAAGCCGGGCCGCCTCTTTCACGTTCTCCGGCGCCTTGTTCTGCCGTTGCATCTCGGTCACATAGACCGTTTCCATTCCCGCCTTCTGGAGGAGGGCAAAGGCCGGGCCGGCGGCCACGCTTTCGTACTGCTTGATGTCGCCCACCAGGACCGCTCTCGCGCCCGCCTTCTCGATCCGGCGCATGGCAGATTCCATGTCGCGGGCATTGGTCAGTCCGGCCTCGTCGATCACGACAACCGTTCGGACGTCCAGACTCTTTCCCGCCGTCCGATCCGCAAGCCACGACTGGAGCGTCCGGGCCTCGATGATACCGGCGTCTTTCAGGGCATGGACGGCGCTGTGCTGCGGCCCAAGGCCGATGACCTTGTACCCGGCGTTCGTCAGGGCGGAGAACGCCGCGCCGTTCTGGAGAGATTCGATCGCCGGTTTCAGCATCGTCGTCTTTCCGACGCCGGCATAGCCGTTGATGCCGGAATAGCGGTTGTCCGTGGTCAGGATCATCCGGGCCGCAGCAGCCTGCTCGGCGTTCAGCCGAAGCCCCTCTTTCTCCTGGATCGCTTTCAGGGCGGCTTCCGCCCGGAGAGGGTTCATGACGGGTTCCACCTTTTTTCGCCCGGCTTTTTCGAAGGAGAGGATCCGCTTCTCCCTCTCCAGAGCTTCCCGACTGGTCATCAGATTCTGTTTCGATCCCGCCCCCGCCTGCCGGATCAGATCCCCGGAGGCCTTCGCCTCATCGACGGCCTTTTTCATGTCTTCCATCGCGATTTTTCCCCGCCCGGCGGCAAGCGCCGTCCGCAACAGTTCCCCTTCCGGGACGGCCGATTCCCGTTCCGTGTGGTGTTCCACGGCGAACGAGAGCGATTCCCGCGCGATCTCCAGGCGCTTTTCCCGGGAAAGGCGTCTCGTCTTCCCCGGGACGATCTTTTCCGCCCCGATCTCCCTGGCCCGGGCCTCCCATTCTTTTTGAAGCCCTTCAAGTTCCCGCGCCTTTTTCGCTTCGCGCGAATGTTCCGCGGCCAGACGCTTCTGGGCCGGGGTCGCCGTTTCCCGCGTGACCCCGAAATGCTCTTCCAGATATTTGTCGACGTCGGACAGTCTTTTCGAAAAATGCTCGATCTGCTCCCGGGTGTAGCCCGAAAGCTCCGGCTCCCCGTATTGCCCTTTTTCCAGGACGTATCCGATTTCTTCGCATCCCCGGGCGAGCTCCGCGAAATAGACCTCCTGCGCCGGCCGCTGGTAGTTCATCATCCGGTCGTTGGTCATCGCCTGGTACCCGCCGTCGGAATTTTTCGTGATGTTCAGGAACACCCCGTGATCGTGAAGCTGGGGATCTCCGGCGCGGCTGGTCATGTGCGTGACGCGCCCGATCAGTGCCTTTCCGGTCGTCTCCCAATTCTTTCCGGCATGTCCCCTCCGGGCCCCCACCTGCTCTTCCAGGTAGCCCATAGCCGCGTCCACCGCCTTCCGGTGGACTTCGATCAGCCGGTCGTCCCCATGGACAAGGGCTTGGATGGAAAAAGACTTCGGGGCCGAAAATTCGAAATCCGTTCCGGCCCGCTTCTGGAGTTCGCCGGTCTCGGGATCCTTGAAGCTCCCGCCCTGAATTTCGATTCCTCCCGGGAAATGCCCGTGAAGCGCGTTCTTCCAGTCCTCCGCGGAGGCTTTTCCCGAAAGCCCCAGTTCGGAGGCCAGGGCCCCGGTCCATTCCAGCTTGTGCTCGTCCCCTCCTTCCCTCTCCAGGTAGTAGTCGTCCTTCCGGTAGTAGGTCTCCCCCTGGGCCGCCGTGATGTTCCGTCCGAGCGCCATGTCAATCCGCCTCGGCCGGATCCGGAGTCCGTTTCGGAACGAAGGGCTCCGCGACTTTCGGATAATCGCGCCATTCGAATCGGAAGGGCCGGATTCCGGACAAGCCGGAAATCCGGGCGTATCCGCAGAACTTCGGGATTTCCTGCAACTCGGAAGGAAGAACAAGCTGACGGGTTTCCCGCTGCGCGTGTCTTCCGAACGATTCGCTCCCGGCCCCGGTTCCCCCTTTTGTGCCCCCTTCGTTTCTCACGATCCGCTCGACCTCCTGCTGACCGAGATAATCGCTCCAGTGCTTGGCGTCCTCGAACGACCCCTGACGCATAATGAGTTTGTTCACGAAACAGGCGTCCAGGACCTCCGATCCGTCCTTTCCGTATCGTTGGCGGAGTTGGGCGATGCTCTGGATCGCCGCGATCGTCGACAGACCGTACTTGCGCCCCCGGGTGAGCGCGTCGGAGAGGCCGCTCACGGTCCCGAGCGAATCCAGTTCGTCCATGACCATCCACACTCTCCGCGAGTCGTCGGGGGAGAGGGAGAGAACCTCCCGGATCGCAAGTGACAACCACGCCCCGACGAGCGGGCGGATCATGGCCAGCTGGGCGTCCTGATAGGTCATGAAGAGACATCCCTTCCCCTCCCGGATCCATTTTCTGATACTGAAATCCCCGGCCGGGTCCAGAACGGCCCAGGAACGAAGCGCTTCGGAGCTGATCTGGGCCACACTCCCGAAAAAACGGTCGTTCCCGGGAGCCAGGAATCCGATGGACTCCGATCCCGTCAGATAAGGCTCCAGCGCCTCGGGATTGAGACTGGACAAAAGACGCTGGACTTCCCGGGGATTCGGGTTCCCGGCTTTTTTGAGTCCCCGCATGATATCGGCCAGAAGAGCCTGCCCGTGCCGTCTGAAATCGACATCCGCCGGGGAGGCCCCGTCCGTGGGGATGCAGCTTTGTGCGACAAAGGCGTAGTCCCAGTCGTTTTCGATCTCGCAAAAGGGATTCCAGCGCTTCGACCGCTCGTCGAAGGGATTCAATATCCGATCCGTACGATGGCCCCGGGTGGAGGCGAGAATTCCGCCGCTGTCGGTGATCAGGGCTTTTTCTTTGCCGGGCACCCCGTCGACCCCCGGGAGGATGCTGTCCAGGAGTATGTGGATCAACTGGGTCTTTCCCGATCCGGTCGTGGCCGGAATGAGGATGTGCTCGAGTTCCGTCCCCGGAGGGAATTTCAGTCCCGGCCCGGAGAGGGGAGATCGCTTCTCTTCTTTTTTTCCAAATCCGAACATCGGGTCCTCCTTCAGTCGATCCGCGCCCCGCGAACGGGGGTGGGTCCTTTTTTGTCGATCGCCCGGAAAACCAGAAGACCGACCACAAATCCCACGATTCCGGAAACGATGAACGGAATCCAGAACGAGGCGACGAACGCGTCATACTGGCGATGGCTTCGAAGCCAAAACCCGAACGCCGGCCATGTCGTCTTCAGGTCGCCTTCGTAGGAAGGGTTCAGATGTCCAAAGAAGGCCAGCCAGTAGGCATGGAGGATATCCGCCCGGCTCCAGTTGCCCGGTCCCCACCCCCACGCCCACCATTCCCGGATCGAAATCAGAAGCGTTCCGGTTCCGGTCAGGATTCCGGCCAGGGAGCCCATAAAGCCCGCTCCGTTCTTCCTGTCGTCGAATCCGCGAAAATCGTTCATTTCACCCCTCCGAGTTTGAGATTTTTGAGAGCCTCCCGGGCGTTCAGTTCGGAAACCTTCACCCAGTCCTGACGCTCTCCCGGAGTGACCCCGGGCATATCCCCGAAGTCCACCACCTTCCGGAGGAGAAAATCGATCCGGGCCTGCGTTTCGACCAGATAGCGGACAATGGAAGGCGAAAGTCCATCCGGCCCGGGCGTTGTCTTGAGCGATTCCAAACCTAGGTCGGCCAGGATCACCCGGTAATCCTCCTCGCCTTCCCCTTCTTTCTTCAGCTCCCGGACCGCTTTCTTGAAGGCCTCCACCGGATCGGATCCCGGAACGGTTCCCGACGGACTATTGATTCGCTCTTCGATCCATTCCCGCGCAAGTTCCGAAGCCGATTTCCCTTCCGAAGCGGCCCGCTTTACGAGGGCCGATTTGATCGAATCCGGCAGATTCACCTGTTGTCTTTTCATTTCTTCTCCTTTTTCTTGTGCTCCCTCCCTGTCCTATCTTCCGGACCGGGGCTGATTTTTTGAGGAGCATGCTCCTTGGATGCTCCTCGCTCCGGAACGCCCCGTGCTCCCCGGAAGGAGCATCTGAAACCGGGGAGCATTTGAGGCCTGTTTTGCGAGGGCCGATTTGATCGATTCCGGTAGATTCACCTCTAGCCTTTCGAGACTCATTTCTTCTCCTTTTTCTTGTGCTCCGTCCCTGTCCTATCTTCTCGCCCGGAGGCGATTTTTCGAGGAGCATGCTCCTTGGGTGCTCCTCGCTCCGGAATGCCTCGTGCTCCCCGGAAGGAGCATCTGAGAACGGGGAGCATATGCGGAGTACTCCTCCCCGCATCGGCACGCACGCTGGATTTTCGGCCCACCCCGCAGGGTGCGTGCTGTGTTAGATCCTGAAAGGGGGGTTCGGGGGGCACCCCCGAGGGCTCTTTCCGGGACCCTGTTTCGACCCGGAAAGAGACGTCCCCTTCCCCTCCTTCACCCCCTCTCTTTTTTCTCCTTTATCCGGCTCATCGCCACTCCGATCACCGACCCGAAAAAACGGTCGTTCCCTGGAGCAAGAAGGGCCTCCATGGGAGTTCCGGTCAGGTAAGGCCTGAATCCCTCCGGACCTCCCTCAAGAATTTCCTTCTCCCGTCCGGAGGGCAAGACGCTCAGAAGAGCGTCCGCGTGACGGATGAACCCCTGTTCCTGGCTCGTAACGTTTTCCATTTTTTCTCCTTTTCTGTTGGTTTCTGTTGGCCGCCCGTCCGGAGCTGGCCGCCGGGTCCGGAGGACCAGCGAGGCGCACAGAGACCCCAAAAGTCTCGGTGTCGCAAGCGGAAGGCGGCAAGCGGAGCAGGGCGGCGGATTGGCCCCGGGGTCAGTGCGTGCGGCACGTCAGCCCCGAGCTCATCGAGGAGGGAATGTCG
Source organism: Nitrospirota bacterium (assembly GCA_023481175.1). Lineage (GTDB taxonomy): Bacteria > Nitrospirota > Leptospirillia > Leptospirillales > Leptospirillaceae > UBA4572. Next base: position 44,339 of record JAMCWM010000003.1, on the reverse strand, counting down.
GACATGGCGGGAAGGCTTCCTCCGCCGGACCCGGAAAGATCCGGCGACAGAGAGGCGAGATGGGAGAGGCCCGAAACCCCGCTCCCGACCACTGCGACGATTCCCGCCAGCAACACGACCGAACCGGATCCCCACACGATCCAGAAGATCCAGGAGGGAATCCCCGGGTTCCGGAAAATCTTTTCGATTTTCCGGGCCAGGAGCGCGTTTCCCGGTTCGTTTCCCGGCGACCCGATCAGGACCGGATCGCGGTCGCCGTTTCCGGTATTGAGCTTCACCCCTTCCGCATCGACGGAAAAGAGACCCTCCGTCCCCATCGGGACAAACCCGAACGTCTTTCCGTCCCCCATCCCCCACTCGAGGGTTTTGATTCCTCTCCGGACCCGGATCCGGGCCCAGGGTTCTTCCGCCCGGGTCTTTCGGCGGATTTTCCGCAGAAAAATCCGAAACAGGACCTTTCCTGGAATTCTTCGTCCCGGATTCGTTTTTCCGCCTGAAATTCTCCCGGCTTCTTCCTTCACCTCTTCCATTCCTCCTCCTTTATCGTGATGGTTCCGATCCGATCGGTCCTTTCCTTTTCGGCGGCCCACTGCCGGTCCGCCTCTCTCCGCAGAGCCCGCGCCACGGATTCCATCCTTCTGGCCGCCTCGTGGAACGATCCGACGGTGCCGTCTTCGGGACCGAACTCCAATACAAGACGAATCTTCATCCTCCCGCTCCTCCCCCCATATAGCCTCCCATCATTCCCAGGAACTGGTTGATGTTGATCAGGAAGATTCCCGCCACGAAATGCGTCGTCCCCCGCCAGACCGTTCCCGGCGGGGATCCCGACCTGGCGGATTCGGACCAGAGGATGAAGGCCCGGAAGGCGGCGAGCCAGCCGAAGAACTTCAGGATCACGAACGCGAAGGAGGGAACGGAGGACCCGGGAGCGCCTCCGGATCCGCTTCCCGGCGTGTAGGAGAAGGTGGAGAGATTCCCCGTCGAAAACCCGACGGTCAGTGTGGCGGAATCTACGAACCAGACGAAGTTCACGAGCCCGACCCCGAGCATGAAGAGAATCCCCGCCCCCATCATGGACTCGCCCCGTTTCTGGTCCTGGACGGCCCGGTAGAGGGCGGTCCCGCAAAGCACCAGTCCCGTCAGGGTCGCGAAGGTGGTCAGGAGATTCCAGAATGCAGGAAGGTCGTTCGCCATCATCTGCATCAGACTGGTCGCCGTGGAGGTCAGTCCGCTCACCGGTCACTTTTCCTGGCCATGGATTCGTTCCAGGGCCGGTTCGATCTCCGCTTCCAGAGTCTCAGGAACGTGGATTCGAATTTCCGGACCTCGCGGGGATCGTCCGTGACGAACAGGTTGTTGTCCTGCTGGTCCCGGTGGAGCCTTTCTCCCCGGGAGCACCAGGCTCCTTCCCCGGGAGGAGACCAGTTGGCCGACCCGGTCCGGAGCCATTTGCCGTCGATCTCGTAGGCCTTCAGGTGCATGATGTTCCGGGACGAATTTCGCTTGACCGCGATCAAGATGCCTCCGCGGCGAGCGACGGCGGACAGAATCCTCCTCGACTTGTCGCCCCGGTCCCGGATCTGGATCCCGTCCCGGTAGATGAAGATCCCGACGCCCCGCGATGCGGCCCGAACGATCGCATCGGCGATCGGGCGATCCGTGAAGGCGTACATGGCGATCTCGATGCTTTGCCGGGCGTGATCGATCAGGTCCACGTCGATCGCCTCGAGGTTCTCTTCCGGAGAATAGTGCTCTCCGAGAAGAGATTCGGGATCGGCCGAAAGACCCCTCGAACATGAAGAGAGACGGTCTCCGAAGGTATTGGACCAGGCGACAGCATTGGCCGTTCCCACCAGAAGTATTCCGGGGATCGCCAGACAGAAGAATCCGGCGGCAATTTCGGATATCCGACAGTTTTTCACTTTGCCTCCTTTCCTTTCCGGGATCTCTTTCCGGTAGCCAGAACCAGCCGTTTTTCGAGTTCGCGCAGCACCGCGAGATCCGGACGGGCCGAGATTTCCGACCACGAGGGAAGACCATCGACCCGGAGGGCGAGACACTCCTTCCATCGCTGGATCACGAGCGCCCGGATCTCCCGCGCCTTGTTTCCCCAGGTGTCCGGGCCGTCAAGCCGCATCGGTCGCCTCGATCAGTTCGTCGAACCGGTGGAGGAACCGTTCCATCGCCACTCCCGAAGACCAGGGAACGATCGGTGACGGAAGGGGCAGGGTCCCCTCGAGGAGGACCCACGGCCTTGGATCGTGCGGCATCAGGTCCCGCTTTTCCGTCGCGAGAAGCATGCGGTCCGCTTCGCGCACAGGAGCGCTCATCTTGTCCGGAAGATCGAATTTTCGCCGGATCGTCCGATCGAGGATCCGCTCGATCCGCTTGTACTCCGGTAACATTCCCTTCAGGGGAGAGGGGAGATCCTTGATGAAGGCCTCGGTCGCGTCGTGCAGGAGAGCTTCCAGGGCGTATTCCAGAGGGACGATCAGGCTCGCCAGGACCGAATGCTGCGCGACGCTGTAGAACGTTCGGCACTGACCGGAAAACCGGCATTCGCGGGAAAGGCCCACCGCGATGTCGTGGATGTCGATCGCGTCCGGAGACGGGTCCGCGAGTTCCACGTGCCGGCCGCTTATGGTCAGGATCCATTCGTCTTTTGTGACTGGAACTGTCGGAACTTCGGGCACTTTTTCCTCCTTCGGATATTCTTTATTATTATGGTATTTATTGATACCATTATACTTTTAAAAAGAGAGAAAATGAACTCTCCCTTGATTTATCGGCCTCTCCCCCCACCACCGTCTTTTTTCCGGAGGGGACGGCGTCTGTTTTCGAACCCACTCATCCCCTTCCTCCGGGGTCTCGAACGTCCGTTCCTCTTCCGGCGTTTTCACGCGGATCCGGATCCGGTACGTCTCCAGCATCCACCCGGCCGTATCCTCCCGGGAGAGTGTTTCGGACTCCGTATCGACGATCCAGGGAAGAAAACGCTCCTCCTGGATCCGGCGGATGTTCCTGTAAAGACGGAACATCTCCATGTCGACCCGGACATCTTCGATCGACACTCCGTGAAGCATGGTCCCGCCCCGATAGTGGAAATCGAACCGGGCGATCGCGCTCCGGTGGTTTCCGTCGGTCGACACGTAAAAGTCGAGACCGTCCATGGTGATGAAGGTCATTTCCGGAATCTTCCGGACCGTTTCGAGGTAATAGCCGGGATTGGTCCTGTGGAGCTCCAGATTTTCCGGCATCCGCTTTCCGTTCTCGATCAGCCACCGCCAGCTCATGTTTTTGTAGTCCGGAAGACGGGTCCCGACGATCCGGAACACGTTGATCGATCCGGAATCGCACCAGTAGCGCCGGTGGACAAAAGGGAGGGTCTCCCGATACCGGTCCTCGTCGAACGGACGGATTGTCTCTTGTGCCCAATGGGGAGGCATGTCCCGAACCCGCTCCGGAAGAGTGGTCATGTCCGTCCCTCCGGCCCTTTTGTCGGAAGAAACACTTTCCGCATCCGGAGATAATCAAGGATCCCCTTTGCGGCGATCAGGATCGCAACGAAAAAGGCCGCCAGTCCGATCCCCGCGTACAGGTCGTTCCGGTGTCGGCTGAAGAAGCGGAACATCGCCAGCCCCACCACGGTCATGTTGAGTCCCGTCGCGATATGAAGGAGAAGGTTCCGCTCGAGCGCCAGAAGAAACTGGTCCAGGGCGATGGAGTCTGAAAGGGTCTGTGGTTCACAATTCCGATAGACCACATGACGGTTCAATACGCGCACGATCGTCCCTCCCGAGCCTTTATGGTCATCCCGTTTTCCTGGTCTGAAATGTATTTGAGAAAAATCAGTCCGAGGACCACATGCATGGTTTCCATCGGGTCCAGGCTGTTACGGAGCTTCTCGGCCGCTTGCCAGAGAACGGCTTCAAGAGTTGCGCCACTGGAAGACTTCTTTTTCGAAGAGAGCATCGTTTCCTCCGGAATCGTTTCAGAAATTGTTCCTTCCCTACGGCATCATCGGCATCATGGGCATGCCGTATCCGCCTCCATACCCCGGATACCCGGGATAGCCTCCCCCCATCATCGGCTGGGGATATCCCGGCTGGGGAACCATCGACGGAACCGGGGCGTTCACAAGTCCAGGTTTTGCCGGGGCCGCTCCGGAAGAGGACGTGGAAGACTTCGGCAGCTTCTGACCGGTTTCCGCCACGATCATGAGACCGACAGGCGTGTTGGCGGCGACCTTCACCGTCGGCGGGGTGTTGAAGGCGTTCATGGCTTGCCCTCCCAGCATCATCCCCGCCTGACCGAGCCCCATCTCCGTCTGCTGCATGAGGGTCATTCCATTGAATCCGATGACCGGAGTTCCCATTGCCGAGGGGTAGGAGGTCGAATTCGCGTACATCGCCGACTGTCCGAAGCCCTGCATGAACGCGGAGGCGAGAAGCGACCCGTACCGGTAGAGATAATGGTTGTTCACGTCCGTTTCCAGTCCCGAACGGAGCTTCGCTCCCGGAGAGACGGCATAGGCCCCGATCGAATCCGTTTCCCCGTCCGGATAGATCACCCGGTCGAACTTGATCACCAGCGCCCCGTGATCCCGCTGAAAACTCCCCAGGAACTTCACGCCGTCGAACTTCCCGCCGACCGCTTGGGCCAGGACGGGGCCCGGACGGTCCGAGTTCAGTTCGTTCACGATTCTTCCGTAGAGGATCTTTCCGGCCGGAATGATCGGAATCCCCTTGCCCGCGGATTTTCCGGTTCCGGCTTTTCCGGAAGGCTTCACGGCCGTCCCATTGGAGGCGGCAAGCGAGGGAGCCGCCTTCTTCGGACCGGCAAGAACGGCCAGGCCGTCCCCCTGGGACGACCAGGTCGCCAGGATCCCGTCGAACTCCTTGCCGACCGCGGCCCGTTCGCTCTCCCGGGAGGCCTCGATTGCCTTTCTGTCCTCTTCCGCCAGTTTCTTTCTGAGGTCCGAAATCTCCGCCGACGAAGTTGCCGGAGCAGGCGGAGGGACGGACGGCGCCTCTTTTTTCGGAAATCCCGTCGGACCGCCTCCTCCCGCCGAAGGAACGGCGCTTTGTCCGGTTTTTTCCGCCTGGTCGATCCGCTCCTTGTTCATGAGGTCGATCTTTTGTCGATACTCCGGATTGTCCGAGACCCCGGCCTTCGGGTCCGGCAGGGGCGGCGCGGAAACAACGGACGTGACGTTCGGAACGCTCGCCGTTTTTTTGTGATAGACCTGGAATCCGATAACGACCGCGAAGACCAAAACGCCGAACCATACTCCTTTCGGCACCCGCGACAGGGAAAAGCGTTTTCTTCGGAGCGCTGGCGGCGCGCTGACCGACCCCAGAACCTCCACGTCATCCTTTTCCGGCATCGTCGTCTCCTTCCCCCAGTTCGACGGTCAGCATCTCTCCGTCCTCTCCCGCCGCGGTGATGACCGAAACCGGCGGAAACACGTACAGCTTCATCCCGTTCGGCCCCGACACCGTCTCAAGCCAGGCGGGAGCCAGGACATCGAGGTGGGTTCTCACGAACAGCCGGGTTCCCTCCCGCCAGGCTTCCATGTCCTTCGTTCCGCGGACGATCAGCGACCGCGCCTGGGCCGGGGGAATGCCATCGAGGTACGCCAGGATCCGGCTCGTGACGACCGGTTTGGGTTCCCGGAAAAGAGGGGCGACCGCGTTGGGTCCCATCCCTTCGATCCGGGCGGTCACGCGCGTATCGGACAGGCGGTCCGAATCGACGAGCTTCAGGACGGCGGGCGTTCCCCTCCCCGCAAGAATGAGGGAAAGGGAGGTCCATCCGACGTTGTTTTTCGGCTCGATCACCACCCCGTTGGGGGTCGAGAGGCGCCTGACCGGAAACGATTTTTCGTTTCCGACGATCAGGTCCTCGATCGGCCAGGGGGCTCCCGTGGCGTCCACTACCGTAATCGTGGTGGCGATCCCCGGAACGAGATGGATCTCGGGGAAGACCGCCCCCGGATCCAGCGACACCCGGACAGACACGGCCCGCCCCTCGGGCACGGGACCGTGAACCGCCTTCTGGGTCTCCTCGACCGCTTTTTTCATGAGACGGATATCTCCGGGGGTCAGAGGAAAATGGCGATGGATCTTCTCCCTGAGCGCCGCATCGTGGAACGCTTCGGGAGGAGGCGGCGGAGAGAAATCGGAAGTGTCGGGGAGATTCCCCGCTCCCGGGTTCGGGGGACCTCCGGAGCCAGAGGAAGGCGCGATCTGCCCGAAGGGAACCGGGGGAGCGGGGGAAAGAGGCATCCGCTCGTCCGCGGTGGCCGCGGGAAGCCCGGGAGCGATCCGGGTCTTGATCTCCGACAGGACAAACTCCAGAGCCGCCCCGAGAACGAACGCCACCAGAACAAGAACGATCGCCCGGGCGCCGGGCTTCCCTGCTCCGCCTTCCGCCGCCTGGGAAGGCCCCGGATTCTCCTGATCTCTACTTCCGTGTCCCTCTGAAAGATCATCCGGGCCGAACAGGCTGTCCAGCCCGCCTCCCAAAGCCGGTTTTCGTTTTCTATCGCCCATCCGGCCCCTCCTCCGCAAGCAACCAGGATCCATAATTCCTTCTCAGAATCCGGGCAACACGCCGCCGATATTTCCGGCTTTCGCCCTTTTTCCACGAGTGGTAGTGCCCGATCGCTGTCCACACATCCCCGTCCCGGGCATAGGACCGGGCGAGGATCCACGCCCCCGCCCAGACGTTCGCGCACGGATCCTTGAGGAGTTTCTCCCGGGTCAGTCCGTACCGCGTCAGCATGGGAAGCCACCGGCTGTTGATCTGCATGGGACCGAGGTCCTCCGAGCCGTCCCTGTTCCGGCTCGCCACTCCGGGCTTTCCGCCCTCGGCCTCCAGAATGCCGACAAGCGCCAGCGGAGGAAGACGGTAGTACCCGGAGGCCGCACGAACACACGCAACGGGGACCGGAAGAGGAGGAAGATCCATCATGAAGTTCTCCCGGAAATCGCCGATTGCCCCAAAAGCCTATCGTTGATATCATTCAACCCATCCAAAGCAATCCCGTTTCCGAAAAAACAAAGCAAAACCTGTCCGTCAAACATAAGTGATCTTCCCTCTAACGATGAGGTTCTCGTGAAACGACCGTCACGAATCTTTTCCTTTGTTGTTCTGGCCTTCGTTTTCCAGATGCCGGCCTTTGATCTCGCCCGGGCCGAAGACCAGACCCTGCGACCGGAAGCTATTTCAAAGCCGAAACACCATTGGATTCTCTGGAAAATCAGACAAGATCCGCAAAACCCTGTCGCATATGCCATGGATGCTTTCCGGTCGAAAAAATCGTGCCTGTCACACATTCCCAGACATCCACCAACCATTTACGGGCAAGGGTCTAAAAAACATGGCTATCATTGCCTTCCTATGGGCGTGGAGCCGATCGACTCGCCCCAATCTCGACACGGGTCACATAACGTTGTCCCGGTGGCACCGTCTTCATCCTCAAATAATGAGCACGATTGACTCCAAAAATGAACAGATCCGACGATGCCGATTCTTTTAGGGGCATGACGACCAGGTGCAAACGGGATTTTCCCTTGACGATCTCGATTTTGAAATCGGCGGGATCGCTCAAAACGACACGTTTTACCTTTTCGAAAACCACGATATCGGTCAGATGATTGAATCGACATGGGATCTTTCCCGGATTTTCCGGAGCAAAGGAATTCACGGCGAAATTCATGCCGTCGCCGGCAAAAGTTTTACTCCCCGTTTTAAAAAACGATACGACAACCACAGATGCAATAAACAAAAACCAAAAAAAACTTTTCCCAGGAAAAAATCCCATCAGACAGACCTCCCTTTTTCTCTTTGTCGACAATCGGTCGAGACAGGCATCGGCCAGGATCTTTTTTAAAATGATGTCCGGTCTCATTGGCTCCTCTCTTTTCCGCGATCGATCAGATCCAGAGCCTCTTCCGGCCGGAGCCCCCTTCGTTCCATTTCCCGGTTGAAGTCTTCCCAGGTCATGGAGGCCCTCCAGGGACTCTTTTCTTCCGAAGTTGTCCCTTCCCCCAGTCCCAATATCCGGTCAAATTCCTCCACCGAAACGTTTCCTGAAATCCATCTACCGGATGTTTCGGAGCCGAGACAAATCGCCTGAAAAACCGGAGACTGAACCAGCCCCTCGCGGACAAGAACATCCAGAACCTCTCCCACTCCCGTCGGATCCAGAGGATCGAGTTTCCGCCTCAAAACAATCTGGATTTTTCTTCCGGAATCGCAAAGGGCCATGAGACGGTCGTCGGAAATGAAGGCGTAATCGTCCAGATAGAACAAGAACATTTCATACGGACCACCGGTCCATGAAAGAATACGGACAAGGGAAGAGAGGCCGCCTGATTTCAATGTCCAGAAGTGAACGCGATCCGGATCCAAGGATCCTCGAAAAACCCCTAATTTTTCCAGAAGTTCATTCTGTTTTTCGATTCCTGTCGAAGTTCCTCCGTGCTTTAACCAATGAGTGACACCGCTTCTGTTTATTCCGATTTCTGTCGCCAGGGAGGATGCCGATCTTCCCGTCAAAGCAATCAAATCCTTCACAAGCGTTCGTCTATCCATCATCCTTTTCTCCCCTCCCGTCTTCCATGCCAGGCGAGATAGCCGATCTGTCGGAAAAACGACCAGTCGGCCATACGTTTTCTCTTTCCTGCCTCCTGCAGGAGCACGGAAATTCCGGACGACAGGACGTCCGCCGGGACGCGGAATTCTCTCCCCGCGAGAAACTCCTCAAAGATCCGGACCGTCTGGCCTTCGACCAGAATGTCGCGGGGATGGATTCCGAGATCGCGGAGGCCAACCGTGATAAAATTTTCCAACCTCGTTCTTTTCTCCGCGGAAGCGGTGTTCCCCGTCTCCAATTCAAACCTCGATTCCCTCACCGCCATGATTCCCCTCCTCCGAATGGTCCTCGCCCGCCCCTCTTTCGGACAGGCGAGATCGATGGTGCCTTACCGACTTTCGATATCAGTACTCGATGATGTCCCCGTCGGGAGGCTCGCTCGTTTCCGGAGCGTTGTCGCCGTTTTTCTTCGGCCCGACAAAAGTGACCGTCTGGACGATCACCTCGACCTTCGAGCGCTTCTGCCCCTCCTGTTCCCACCTCTGCTGGTTGAGACGCCCCTCAATGAGGATCGGCATCCCTTTCGTCAGATACTCCTTTGCAAAATCGGCCTGTTTTCCGAAGGCCACGCAGTCGATGTAGCTGACGCTCTCCTTGTCGTCCTTGACCCGATTATTGATGGCAAGCGTAAAGGTCCCGATGTTCGTGCCTCCGCCCGTGACTCGCAGTTCCGGATCCCGGACGAGATGGCCCATGAGAATGACTTTGTTGAACGATGACATGGTGTTCTCCTTTCGAGCGTCAATCGTGAATATGAGGGGACACGATGTCCCGGTGGCACTCGGCGCAGATGGTGACGCCGGAGTGGTCCGTGATCCGCCAGACCCTTCTGTTGCAGATCTCGCATTCGAGAGCTACGAGCCTCATTTTTTCCTTTTCGCTCCGGCTGGTCTCCGAAGCGCCACTCTCCATTTTTTTCTCCCCCACTGTTTCCATTTCTCAGTTTTTCACCCCCGCCAGAAAAGTCCGGAGGTCCTCCGGCATTCCCATCACGCTGTGGGCCTTGCCGTCCGTCCCCCGAAACACGATCGTCGGCGTGGCCAGCTCCCCCGTCGCCTGTCCGAGGCCGATCGTGGACGTCGCCACGGCCCGTTCCGAGGCGACATCGATCGACGCCGGAATCGGATATGCGCCTTCCTCCGTTTCCCGGGCGAACCGGTCCTCGTTTTCCTCGAGCGCCCGGACGGGATCTTTCGCCTGGAGGATCCCCGTCGCTTTCTTGAGCGAGTCGTCTTTTTTGAGAAATCCCACCGGGATCCAGTGTGCGGTGATTTCCCTGCCATACGGTTTCATCTCCTCCCACAGGCGGTTGCAGAAGATGCAGTTCGGGTCGAAGTAGATCCAGACCTCACGCTTTCCGGTTCCCAGGGCGATGGACTTGAGATGCCGCGACATCAGGAGAAAATCGTCAGCGGACATTTTCTTTCCCTGGGCCGCCGGGGCGGGTTGGATCGCGGGATTCTGCCCCCGCTCCCCTGTGGCTCCCCCGATTCCACCGGGAAAGCCGGACGGCTTGGTTTGAAGCGTTTTCGACACGGCGTCGATCGCCTGTTGGGCGAGCCCGGTCAGGTCCTGGCCTGCCGCCGTGATCACGGGCCCCGGAATAATCGCCGCGCCATGAGGCGTCATCCACACGATCCGCATGGAACCGGACGAATTCTTGAAGATCACGCCCACCAGGCCGTCCAGTCCCGGGTAAAGCCGAACCACGGAGGCGGTGTGGTTCGACAGCGCGCCGATCAGGAGGCTCGCGCTTTTCATGAGACCGGCGTTCTTTGCCGCCGGAGGCAACTGCGCGGCTTTGTGGCAGGCGGAGAGAGTCGAGAGGAGAGCCAGCCCCAGGACGGCGGCCAATGATCTGGCCGCCGGTCGAAACAGCGTTCCCGAAGAACGCGTTCTCCAGGATGAAAAGAGTTTCATGATCGTTTTCCTTTCCGCGGTTTTCTGGACAGGTCGTCCGCCGCCCGGTAAAATCGGGCCGGCGCGCACGATCCAACCAGAGGAGATTCCATGTCGAAAAAACTTTCCGTTCCGATCTTCGTTCTTGGCATGTTTTTCGCTTCCCCTCTTCTCGCTTCCGCCGACGATTCCCACTCTTGGGTTCTCTGGCAGGAAGTCCTCAATTACAACGCTATCCAGTACCCAAATCCCCAAAGTCCATCCACCCCTCTTCCGTTCGACGAAGCATTGGCCGTTTCTGCTTTCTCTTCGAGAAATCACTGCGAGAAGAAACTATCCAACATGGCGATGGACCGGCCGAATTATTCAAAGGGATGGCCTTTTTACTACGTCTGCCTACCGGCCCGAGTCCGGCCTTTTTACTTCGGACGCTGATCTCCACCGTTCGCCACCATCCGGACGATCGTGCGCGCCATAAACGGCTTGTCCGGAGATACGGTTTTCAGCCGGAAGATCATCACTCCCTGGTCGAACAACACGACAAGATTGGAATCCACCTGAGGCGAAACAGGAGGATCGATGACCACAACCCCCTCACCCCCCGCTCTCGTGACCGCTCCCACCCACCAGTTCCCGCCCAGAAAAATCTTTCGAACCTTTCTTCCGGGGAAAAGCAGAACCGAGTCGTAGCCGCTTTTGCACCGAATGACAGGCGTGCTTTTCCTATCGACCTGGAGAATCTGTTCGGTTCCGAGATAACGGCCCCCTATACCTGGAATCGGCGGAGCCGCCGAGAACCCTGGCGGGAGAGAAGGTGTCTCTCCCGCGATCGCCGGTCCGGAGACCAGACACGACAGCATTCCGCCAAAGACCAATCCCTTTCCCGCCTTCAAAAAAAATCCCTTCATGTCTTTCTCCCTTCTTCCATTTCTGCCCCGATGAAAAGCCCCTCTCCGGGAAGGACTTCTTGGCCCGCCATTACGGGTTGACCACATTTTGAAGCGTGGTCGACGTGCCCGCTCCCATCGTCATCGAGCCGGAGTTGATGAAATACATCAGGCCTCCGGCCAGAATGATCCCGACGATCGTCTGCACGGCCGCAATCTTTATTCCGCCCGGGCGGCCCTCGTTCTTGGAATGGGCATAGAACCCATGGATCCCCATACCGGTCAGAATGACCCCCACAAGCGCGAACACATACATGATCAGGGCGCCGATCCCCTGAGTCCCGGTCGTGATGCCATTTGCCATCGATCCGAATGTCTGTCCACCCATGTCAAACCTCCTTTTTCGATTGTGCGGATTACCCGCATTCAGGGAGGCGAACTCTTCGCCTCCCCCTCTCACTCCCGGTAGATGTCCATAGTCACCGCCATGGGCCGGGGAAGCTGTTCTTCCCCGATCGCCTTCCGGGATTTCGGAGTTCCGATGGTCCGGCATTTTTCGCACTTCCGGCCGCGCTCCATCAGAAACTTGTCTATTGTTTCAGGATCTTTGATGACCTCCTCGTGACCGCAGTATCGTTTGATGCGCATGATGTTTCTCCTGACCTTAGTTGGTATTTTCAAATACCATCTCTAGTTTTTAAGAAATCAGCTTTTCCCTTTTCTCCCAGTTCTCACGTCCCGATGCACGAGCCTCTTTCTCCGTCTGCTCGAAGGGAGACACCGGCGGAAGCCCGGGAAAATGACTGCCCGAAGGACAGGAACAGCGGAATGTATAGCGGACCGGAACCGGGGATTGTCCAACCCATCTCGTCACCGAACAGAACCCGTGCGAGCATCGGGAACAGGAATGCAACTTGCCTGAAGGAGCCGCTTCGGAAGATCGACCCGAGGATCCAAGAAAGGCCTTGAATTCTCCGACCCTGGGAAAAGACTTCTGGGAGGGAGAATCGAGAAAGTGCCGGACAGCGGATTTGATCTCGCATCCTTGAAAATCCTTGCATTCCTCAAACCAGAGATTCATGAGCTTTTCGGCCATGGTTTTTTCAAAGGCCGTCAGAAGCGGATCAAGCAGCTGTGCAAATTCATACTTGTTCATCCTTCCCTCGCCCATTTTTCGACATCGAAGTCGAAGTTTCCTCTCGAAGAAGATCTGTTGGCTCCGGAATATTTGCCCTCCAGAACCTTGATCGCGTTGTCCTGATTTTCGATGAGCCAGTCGAACGTCGCCCTCCATCCGGACCGATTCTCTCCCCGGCAGAATGCGGATTTTTCTATCGCGGTCATCACCTCCACCCACCAGGATGGATCGGGATGTTCCTTGAGTCGGATTTGAATTTTGTCTCGCCGTTTCTGTGTTGTTTCCCGGATCTGCGGAAGCGATGGGCAATGGGTTTTCCAGAGAATCGGAAGATCCGGAAGCGGAGGCGGGTCGACAATCGCTGATTTTGCGATTTCGACATGAGTCTTTGTTTCTATTCTTTTGGTTCTAATGACTGATTCTTTTCTTGACTGGTTCTCTTTAGAGGTGAGACTCTGCGTCTCACCCCCCTGAGATTCTGCGTCTCCCTCCCTGAGACTTTCCGTCTCACCGGTGAGATCCTGCGTCTCACCCCGATGTTCAGAAAACCTTGATTTTACTGGGTGAGACTTTCCGTCTCTCCCCCTTGTCATTTTTGCCCCCCCGGTGAGATCCTGCGTCTCACCCCTGAGACTTTCCGTCTCACCGGGGGATTTTTCCGTACGGGAGCCCTCTTCTTTTGGAAGATTCAGGACGTAGCTCTTAGACAGATCCCGCCCGGATTGGTCCCGGCGATGGATGGACCGGATGAGACCCCGCTTTTCCAGGTCTGACAGGTTTCTGTAAATCGTTTCCCGCGAGAGTTCCGTATATTCCGAAATCACGGATTGGGAAGGCCAGCAGGTCCCATCGGGGCCGGCATGATTGCCCAGACAGATCAAAATCAGTTTTTGTGTTGGAGAAAGCCCCCGGACTTTCCGAAGGGCCCAGTCCATTGCCTGAAGGCTCATGTCACACTCCCTGCCTGTGAAAAAGCGTGTTTTTCTGGCGTTTTTGCTCAGGATCGGGAAGAATGGAGGGAAAAACCTCGGGATGCAGAGAACGGAGATCGCGTTCGAGCATTCGGGGAATCGCCATTGCGGATGCGTCCGCCCTCAAAAAACTCTTCATGAGGCCACATCCTCGGATTTTTGCACGCCCGTCAGAGGAAGCATGTCCTCGAGACGGATCTTTCCATCGGTCAGGCGTTCGATCTGGATCGCGCGCCGGATTGGAAGGTGATTGGTGGAAACCCATCGCTGAATAGCCTGCGGACTGATGGAAAGGATCCGGGCCATCTCTGATTGGTTCCCAAAATAGGAAATAATTTCTTGGACAGAAGGGAGGTTTTTCATGGATGAGAACATACAACAAAATGTTAATTCAAGTCAACAATGTGTTGAATTGTTCGGTTCAACCTTTGGTTGTAAAATGCCGATTATGGAATTTAAAGACAGACTTCGTGAGGCAATGGAAAAGGCTGGAATTAAACAGAAAGCCTTATCAAATAAGATGGAGGTGAGTACTACCACCATCCAACACTGGCTTATTGGGAGAAATAAACCATCACGAGATAAGATTAAAAAGCTGGCCGAAGAACTCAAGGTCACGCCGGAATGGCTCGAATTTGGATCTTCCGTGGAATTTTCAGGACCTGCACAAAAAGATTCGACTATTGCATCGACAGTTGTCCATGATAAAAGTTTTCTCAAGACAATCCCCGTAGTCGGCACAACCCAGGGAGGCCCCGATCGTCATTGGGAAGACCTTGGGTTCCCGCCCGGATGGGGGACAGAATACGCCGTCATCGAATGCGACGATCCGCATGCTTATATCTTGCGGGTGGAAGGGGACAGCATGAGTCCAAGGATCAATGAAGGGGACTATGTGCTCGTGGAACCATCCACACTGGCACAGCCGGGGGATATCGTCGTGACACGCCTCCAGTCCGGGGAAGTCATGCTGAAATATTTTCGGGCCGACTACGGGGAAGAAGTAGCGCTTGAGAGCCACAATCATGGATTTACGCTAAGAACGGTCCCAAAGGCCGATATCGTCTTTATGCATTCGATCAGCGGGATCCTTTTGCGGAGGAAAATAAAAAAAAGGGTTTGAGTTTAAACGAATGCTTACGACAAATTTATGAGGCGACATGCAAAAATTGACACTTCGGTATATCCACTACTGGAGAAATTCCCTTGTCGATGGGACTCTGGCGAGCGGGATCCTTCCCGATAAAGAGGGAGGAAAGCCGATCGAGGGAAAAGAGGAGAAGTATCTGACGTTGACGAAAGCGGAGTGGATTGACGGTCGTTTACGCGACAAGACCGCTGTGCATTCTCTTTTTGCCAAAGCGAAAATTCCCTCCGACCAGGAATTTGCTCCATTGCTCGTCTATCCGAACCTCTATCAGACAACGACCGAGCACACCGTTGGGCCAGGCGGAAGCGTCCAACGGTTTTCTACCATTTCCGTCAACGTTTCGATGGACCGAAAAGGGAATCTCTTTGTCGGAGATTCTCCGCTCGTTCCCCGGGACATTCTGGATCCCGTCTATCCGGACAAGGGAATCGTTGTCGGAGAAATCCAAACCCTCGACGATTTTCTGACGAAAAATCCATTTGATCTCGAATTGGCATCCAAATCGAACCCGGAAAAATGGAAACGTCTTCTTCTTTACATTGAAGAGATGGAAAAAGCTGTTTGCACAGGACTCGATTCCACCAGGTTCAAGAAGCTCGACGACAAGGTATTGGTCACCGTCCGGGAGTCAAGTTCCGAAGCCAAATCGATCATTGCTCTCTATGACGATCTGAAATCGAAAGATCCCGACACGCCGCTTCTCGATGAAACGCTTTCCGATGAAGATCGGATCATCCTGCCGGCAATTGCCTCGGAAGATTTCTCACTCTCGCACGTTGGCCACATGGATCCGGATCATTCTCTGGCCGATGCCCAAAGGGACGCGCTGGCCCATTTTCTCTCGCTCGGTGACAGGGGGATCCTCCCGGTCAACGGTCCTCCGGGTACCGGAAAAACGAAACTCATCCAGGGAATCGTCGCAACTCTCTGGGTCAAGCCCCTTCTGAGCGATGACGATGCTCCCTCCCCGCCCGTGATCGCGGTGGCCTCCACCAACAACCAAGCCGTGACGAATGTGATCGAGAGTTTCGGAGCAGTCCGAGTTGCCGAATCGGACCCGCTCAAGGGCCGCTGGTTGCCGAAGTCCTTCAACGGGAGCTACGGGCTTTATTTTTCTTCGGAGGCGAAAAAGAACGATGCTCTCCTGAAGGGATACAACCTTGTCGGGGCCATCGAAGAAATGGAAAAGTCCGAGAGGGTTCTGGAGGCAGAAAGAGTCTTCCTTGAACGGTTTATGGCTACCTTCTCCGCCAAGGAGGATTCGACTGTCGAGGATGCCCTTTCCTTGATCCGCAAGGAAATCCGGGAGGCTCGCTCAGCAATGGAGACGTTGCGTTCCCTGTGGGTGATCCGCGCAAAAAAGCGGACGACACTCGAAAAAGTTGCCGGGAACGATCATGAAAAATTTCTCCGAGAGAAAACTGAAGAACTTTCAGACGTTTCCGACAGCCTGAAGATCGCCAGGGAATGGCTGCGATCATGGATCGGCTATCTCGCCGATGAACCGTTCTGGTACGGACTTCTTTCCTTTTTGCCGCCCGTCCGGAAGAAACGGCGATACCGGATACAGGCGTTCATTGAGTCGAAAGGAATTCCCCTTGATGTTCTGCCGAAGATGGACATCGATGCGATCGAGTATTCCCTGAAAATCCTTTGTTCAAAAAAAGAGCAGGAAACGATTCGCGCTTCGGAAACTGTCGAGAAGGCGAAAGTCCTGATCTCGGAATTCGAGTTGGCCGCTTCGGACTGGGAGAATTATTGTCGAAAGGTTCTCGGCGAAAAGGTCGAATCGTTCCTCGATGCGGACAGGAAGATGGATACAACCCTCCGGTACAGGATGTTTCGGCTGGCGACCCATTATTGGGAAGGGGCCTGGATCAAGGAGTGCAAGACGACGATCCACTCCGGAAACGATCAATTGAAAGACACGAAGGGAGTCAAAAAGACTCAAAGGAAATGGCGGAGATGGGCAAAAATATTTCCCTGCACCGTATCGACCTTTCACAAGTTCCCAGACGCTTTCTCTGCATGGGAGGGAGATAAGAAATACCTGTACGACTTCATTGATCTGCTTGTCGTCGACGAGGCGGGACAGGTCTCGCCGGAGGTTGCCGGAGCTTCTTTTTCCCTCGCGAAAAAAGCTCTGGTGGTGGGCGATGTCAAGCAGATCGAGCCCGTCTGGTCGATTCGGGAGATCGTCGACAGGGGGAACATGCTCAAGTCGGGAATCGTCGACGGACCATCCGAGGACGAGTTCGAGCGGATGAAGGGGAACGGCCGCTCCGCATCGATGGGATCCGTCATGCGGATGGCCCATGCGGCGAGTCCATTCCATTACGACAGGAAACTCGAAAAAGGGATGTACCTCTACGAGCATCGCAGATGCGCAGACCCCATCATCCAGTACTGCAACCGATTATGTTACGGCGGGAAACTCGTTCCCAGGCAGGGAGAAATCGAAGACCGGATTCTTCCTTATTGGGGATATGCCCACATTGTCGGAAAGTCTGAAAAAAGCGGAGGAAGCCGGTCCAATCCCTCGGAAGCAAGGGCCATCGCCTCATGGATCTCCGAAAACAAAGGAAAACTCGAAAGTCATTATGATGTCCCGATCCACGAGATCGTTGGGGTCGTGACGCCGTTTGCTTCGCAGAGCCGACTTGTTTCTTCGATGATTTCCGGTGAACTCGGCCCCGACCACAAGATCACTGTCGGGACCGTCCACGCTCTCCAAGGGGCGGAGAGGAGGATCGTCATCTTCTCTTCCGTCTATTCGGGAGGAGATTTCGGACAATCCTTATTTTTTGACAGGAACGAGAACATGCTGAATGTCGCCGTATCGAGAGCCCAAGACAGTTTTCTCGTTTTTGGGAACATGAATATTTTCAACGAGAAGTCGAAAAGCCCTTCAGGAATTATGGCAGAGTTTCTTTTCGAGAACTCAGACAATGAATTGTCGATCGTCCAGCCTTCAAGGGATGATCTGATTTCTCCGGGAGAGGATTTTAAAATCCTTAAAACGCTGGAGTCCCACAACGAAGCTTTAGAAAATATTCTGAAAACGGCAAACAAGGAGGTGATTATTGTGTCTCCTTGGATCAAGGCAAAGGCTATTTCATTTCTCGAAAGCTCCTTAAAAGAGGCGATCAAGAGAGGTCTGTCCGTGACAGTCTATACCGATAAAAATTTCAACGAGGGTGAAGGCAGAAAGGACCGAGACGATTTTGTGGTTTCACTGACAAAGCTGGAGTCGATGAATATTTCAGTAAAAGTTGTAGACAGGGTCCACAGCAAGCTTTTGATCAAGGATTCCGAGCTGATGTGCATCGGATCTTTTAACTGGTTAAGCGCCTCCCGTCATCAAGATTCGGCTCGGATGGATACGTCTGTCATGTATCGGAACACAAAGGTGAAGGACGAGATCGATGCCGAGTTAAAACTACTCGATACCAGACTAATCCGTATGCCGAGAGTGTCTAAATTGGTCTGAAAAGGGTTCTTGTAATTTTCGCCGGAGAACCGTTGAATTTTCGGATCTCCCTGATATTCACCCCCAAATAAAGGAGTTTTTATGTTCCGAAACACTAGTACAAAATTCTTCGGTTTCATCGGACTTTTCAGCCTTTTGCTCCTCGGAGCCTGCAACCACAATCAGAAGCCCCCAACGGTGGGAGAGGCATCAAGAGCATTCTCTCGGATTTACCTATCCAGTCAAACCTCACCAATGGACCTCGTGCTCAAGGACCCTTTGGCCAAATCGTTCGACTTTAATCCCAAAAAATTGACGGCATTGTCCCATTGTGTTCCGGCCAAGAACCAGCCTGGAAACGTTTGCGACTTTACCATCAATGGACAACTTGTGGGAAAATATGACGGGTTCAACAAGCCGTCCGCCACAGATGCACAAATGGTGGCGACCGCCAGATTTTACCGGGAAAAGGACGGATCCTGGAAAATATTTTATGCAACTCCAAAAAAACTTGTCATCAGTGGAGAGACCTGTTCTGGCGTTTCGGCATGTCATGTAAGTTATCCGCTTAGTCAAAACATGGCGAAACTTCTGATCGAATCCGGCAAGTTTCAATACATGCGGATAATGGGGGAACGTCAGATCTTTACGATGAAAAGAGCGGAGAATATCGCATGTACTCCAACCATCTTCAACTACCAATGTACCGCTAAGGTCAGCGGTGTGATGGAGCACGAACCGGTCGGTATGTTCTTCGGAGCCCCTCCGAAACCGAAATTCGTCAAAGAAACCCATACGGTCCGGTTTGTATACTACATCTTTAACGGGAAAGAAGGGGTACATACTTTCCCGGCTCCCGGATCACTTTGATTCTTCCCGCTTCCTAGTCAGGAGGGGATAAATAGATCCCCTCCTTTTCTCGGTAGGAGCACACCGGCGCGGGATATCACAACGGCGATCATGTGGAAGTCTCCAAGACCCATGCCTACCGATGGGACTGGATCCGGAAGAACGGATGGAAGTCCGAAGATCTCTGCGTGATCGAGGCCTCTGGCCAATCGATGGAGCCCCGGATCTCCGACGGGGACGTTCTCCTTGTGAACAGGGGGGAAAAGGAGATCCAGTCCGGGGAAGTCTATGTCCTGGGATTTCCGGCCGAGGGCATCCGGGCCAAAAGGCTTCACTGGATGGCCGACGGACGCCTTCGAGTCTCCTCCGACAATCCGGACAAGGCCAAATATCCGGACGAATTCTATTCCCCAGAGGACTCGAGCCATCTCAACATTATCGGAAGGGTGGTCCACAGAGGGGGGAGGGTTTAGAGAGGATTCACCAGAATTAGGGTAGAAAATAAAGGGGGGAAAATTGAATAGAACAGTTTCGCTAAAAGTCATTAAATATGAAAACCCTCCTCCAGGGTTCATTCCGAATCCGATTCAGTATGTTATTTCCTCAATACTTAAGAATGCTCCTCTTGTTTCAGACAGATTGTCACCTCCATTGAGTCCATCCGCTTCACCCTCTTCCACAAATCAACATAGATTCATCAATAAAAATGATACAAAAGATTTTGTTTTTTTTGAATTTTGTGGATTCAATCCAGGAATCACCCCTTCTCATATTGATTTAGACCATTTTCCAAATCCTTCAGTAAATATAGATACTTCCCCTCTATTTGATACATCGAATCATCCTCGGATACTTACAAAAACCCATCATGTTTGTGGCTTCGGGGAAATTCTTATCATCGAATCAGGGTTAGGCCCTCGAATAATTGAAAGATATTTAAATGAAATGATTCTTAAGTATTATAAAAGTCCCTATCCTTATCCTTATCCAAAATTAAGACTTAAAGACATAATCAGCAAGGATATTGTTTTAGAAGTAAAAAAAGGAGGAGGAATTCGTGAAGTAAAAATGGGATTGACACATGGCCTCGATTTATCAGCAGGAAGAAGATTCCAGACTTTATTGGGTGAAACAAAATCAAAAATCGGTGGAACTCAAGATCTTACAATTTCATGGAAAAATGGAAAAGGCCAACTTTCAACATCTGATGCAGTAGAGGCCTATTCTGAAATTTCAGAATTATCGGAAGAGGAAAATGACGAGGGAAATGTTATAATCAAGCTTACTTTGAATAACGGAAGCGTCTTTGATCTAGAAAATTATAAAATAAGAACATCTCTTATTATCGACGAAGAAAATGGCCATCCTAAATTTGATTCTTTCCAAAAGACAATCGAAGAATATTTAAATCAATTAAGAAAACCTCAAGGGAATGAAGGGAAGAGGGTATTGACTGATGAGGGAAAACTCACTCCTTTAGAATAAATCGAGATTCCCATGATAAAGATTTCGGAAAAAATAAAGATCGTCGCCACCACACATCTCTTTCCTGATGAATGGGGAAATATTCTTGAGGTTTCAAAAAACATATTGTCTGTTATATCAAGCACTTATAATGGGAAAAGAAGGGTTTTTTCTGGATTAATAATATTTCTTATTCTAGGATGGATTATAGGCGAATTTTTTCAAGCTCAAATATCAAGCCCTGACTTTAAAAAATATGTTATCAAATACTTACTAGTAGCTCTAGGCTTTATTATTACTTTGATGACTTTTACTGGAAAAATTGAATTCGGTGAAAATGACTCTCTTGAAGAAGCAAAAGAGGTCTCTAAGAAGATTCATTATTATTTGGCCAATCAGCTAATCACTTTTTTTATTATTATTTTTTCATTGATAATTTATTTTATTTATCATGAAACAGTTATCACATTAGGAACAAGATTAAAATTCTCTCCAGAAAAACTCTTACCTTACGGTGATCGATTGGCTTTTTCTTTACTTTTTACTGCTTCCATGAGGATTATCATCCTTCCTTTTCAAATCTATGAAATTCATCGTTATTCGTTATCCAAGAAAATAAAGGATATATTAGAAAAAACAAAAAATCGTTATGAGAAAAACAAAAAAGCAGGATGAATTCCTATAAAAACAGAAATTCTCTGAATATTTTGATTATTTATGTCGGATATCATGGTGCTGACCCATCAATTTAACGATTTTGACCCGTTTTCTTCCACCATCCCAAATGGTATATTGGAAACTCCTTCCTAAAATGGGGTACCTGAAAGATTCCCCGGCACCCCAATGTTTTCAATCGGGATACTTTTCTGTCCTCCCGCAACGATCGCATCGGAAGTGAATGATCTCCAAGCCTTCGATCAAAGTATCCTCATGTAGCCCATAGAATGTCTCCCCCTCTTCCTGGATCCCAAAGACAACCATGCCATCCTTGCATCCCGGGGCAGGGCACTTTATTTCCGATATATTTCCAGTCTGATTTTGAAAATAGTATTCCTTCCCGATCTGTTCACACTCGTTTCTTGTGTATTCCATCTGGATTCCTCCTTCTTCTTCTATTTTTAATTGGAAGTTAAATCCCTGCCATATTTATTATAGGAGCCGGATTTCTAAATACTCGCTTCCCACCTCCCCTTCTTCCCCCTCCCAGGGGATTTTTTGTGTCTGGATTCCAACAAAAACATTTTGTTGACTTATTAAACATAATGTTGTAGTATTTTTTCACGCTACACCGCGCCCCCCACCATCGGGTCGTCCAGCAAGTGCCGGATAAATGGACCGGCAGGGAGAGGAACGGAAGGCGGGTCGTACAGGAATCGAAAAGGCTCTCCCCCTTCCGGGGGCCGTTCGGGGACGTCGGAAGTCCCTTGCATGCGGACGGCCCCTGCGAGGGGGAGACAACGAAAGGATCCGGAATGGTTTCTTTCAGAAAGGGGTCGGATCGTCCGGCCGCAATCCGTCTTCCGGGGCGGCTCGTCCCCTGCTCCGTGGTCGGGACCGGTCCCTCCGGCATGGTCGAGGTCCTGGTCCGGTTCGGACGGCCGGGAACGCCTCTCCACCGCTTATTCGTTCACTCCTCCCGCCTTCTTCACTCCCTTCCCCCGCGAAAGCCGGGGTCTCCGCCCAGGGGGCCGGTCGAGCGGGCCGTCGGGAGAAGGAAAAAGGGACAGGAAATCGGGAACTCGTCCGGAAAGGCCGGAAAAAACCCGGGAAAAGGGGAAGGAAAATGACCTGTCCGGCCTGCGGAGGGCTGGTGGTCAGGGACAGGGACCTTCCCGATAGCTCCCCCGGCAAATGCCTGAACTGCGGACGGTCTCCGAACGATCCGCCTCGCCGGGACGAAAACGGAGAGATCGGAAAGGTCAGGAACCGGCTCCATGCGGTCCTCGGAGGCCTTGGAGGCCGGAAGGCAACGGACTACCCCCTGGAGGAAGAACGGATCGGGGATTTCGGAAACGACGAAGAGGCGCCGCCCTACCAAAAGGAGCGCAGACAAAACCCGAAGAATAGGGAGGTCCCCGTGAGCCGAAAAACAACTCCGACGGATCTCGCGGCAATCCGCCGCGAACGCCTGAAGATCCTGACGGACCGGTTCGGAGGACCGTACCGGACCGCAAAGAAGTTTCCGGAGCTCTCTCCCGCCACGATGGGGAACGTTCTCCGGGGAAAATTCTCGATGGGAGACCCCCAGGCCCGGAAAATCGAACGGGCGGCGGGCCTTCCGGAAGGATGGATGGACGGGGACGGGCCGGCGGATCTGCCGGCGTCCGTGAACCCTCCGGTCACGCCGCCTTCCCCGGGTCAAACAGAACGGCCGCCCGATAGGTCCCGGAGGGAGGATCCGAAAAAACTCTATGTCTGCAAGATCGGGGATCCGCCGGCGGTTCCTCCCGTTCCCGGGCTTTCCGAGGCCGGGGGAGAAATTTCCGGATCCGGGAAGGCCGACGAAATCCTCGAGGCGCTCGCGAAAAATCCCAGGGTTCTCCGGATCGACGTGATCTCCGTCGTCCTGGCGGAGGCCCGGTGAACGCCCAAGACGAGACGGTCGTCCATGCGGAAGCGGTCCATGAGCGGGCCGGCCAGGCCTCCCCGGGGATCGTACTTGCCGGGTTCTGGGCCGCGGCGGGACTGGTCCTGATGGGGGTCGGAATGGCCCTTCACGGGCATCCCGGAACGCTGTTGGCCGGAATGAGGTAGAAGAATGGTTTTCAACGCCAGCTCAGTGGCTTGGTGACTGAGACGTTGCCACTCCCGGCAACCCTCCAACATCCAATTGTTTTTAAACCTGCTCAGCCTGAATGAAGGAAAGGATGCGGGAATGCCTGAAAAACTTGGTGCGACGTCCGAAACGGATGCAACGGAAGAACCGGAAGAAAAACATGTCCTCGTCCGGCAATACGGGCTTCTGGCTCCTCTTGACTGGGATCAGGACTGTCAGGAACACCTGTGGCTCCAGAACAGGCTCTGGAATACGCTTGTCGAGATCGAAAAAAAACATCGGGAAGCCTACTTCCGCTTGACCAGCTCGGATCCGGAACTCCGGGGAATCGAAGAAGCCCTTTCGGCTCTGATGGCCGAAAAGGAGTCTCTGATCGCCGAAAAGAAATTCCTCCGTCAGGCGGCCCGGAAAAAGGCCGGGGTCGATACCTCCGCCCAGGACCTCCGGATCGCCGAAATAAGGCCGGAAATACGGCGCCTAGCCGTTCTGGCGAAGGAGAAACGGAAGGAGACCCGGGAACGGATGAAGCCCGAACTGGATGCGCTCGAACAAAAGCGTCGGGAAGCCGTCAAGTGCGCTCGGAACGCATCGGGGCTCTGGTGGGGAAACTACAACGCAGTCTGTGCCTCCTACGAGACGGCGCGGATAAGGGCGCTTAAAACCGGAGCCGAACTCAGGTTCCATTCCTTCGACGGAACCGGACGGTTTACCTGCCAGATCCAGGGAGGGATGACGGTATCCGATTTTTTCTCGGGAGATCCGCAGGCGATCGTGTCGGCCGACCCCGTTTCCCTGGACGCATTCCATCATCCTTCCCGGGGAGAGAGACGAAAAGCATCCCGAACGAAGCTCCGGATCACGGTCACCACAACGAAGGACGCAAACGGAAAATACGTTCGGAGGATGCTCACGTTTCCCATGATTTTGCATCGGGAAATTCCTTCCGATGTCCTGATCAAGCAGCTGGTCGTCTCCCGGAAGCGGGTCGGCACGGAGTTCCGCTGGACCGCGACCCTGACGGGGACGAGATCCGGATCTCCCCGGATCGTTCCCGGCAAACCCGGAATCTGCGGCATCGATCTCGGATGGCGGCTCGTTCCCGGAGGCCTCCGGGTGGCAAGCGTTGCCGACGCCGAGAGCGTGCGGCACATCGTTCTCCCGGAAAAAATGCTCCGTCGGATGGATCATGTCGAGGATCTGAAAAGCCGGATCGATCAGGAGCAGGGTCGGTTGATGACCTGGTTCCGGGCCCGCTGGCCGGAAATTTCCGGATCCTTCCCGGAAGGAATCCGGGAGAGGTTCGCAAACCATCTCAAGTCTCCGATGGTCTCCTCCCGGAAGCTCGCCGGCTCGGTGCTCGCCTGGCGGGACGGGCACGGGGATTTCCGTCCGGACCTCCTTGCGGCCCTCGAAACCTGGAGGAAGAACAACAAGCGCATGACGCAGGAGATGGACAATCTGCGGGAGAAGCTTTCGGCGCAGAGGACCGATTTCTATCGGAACGAGGCCGGGAGGATCGTCCAGGACTATTCGCTCGTCGGCATCGAGGACTTCGACCTTCGGGAGGTCGTGAAAATCGAAACTCCGGAGGGAGAGAAGACGGACCAGCCGGCCCCGGCCCGGGCGAACCGGGTGCGGGCCTCCGTTTCGGATCTCCGGAACTGGATCAGGATCCAGGCGGCCAAAACGGGAACGGAAATCGTCCGGATCCCGGCCGCGGACACCACGAGAGCCTGCCGGCAGTGTCTTCACATAAATTCCGGTCGGCCGGAGGATCTGGTCTGGACCTGCGACGGATGCGGGACCGTCTGGGACCAGGACGAAAACGCGGCCAGAAACATCCAGATGGCGGCAGAATCCGCGAAGGGAAAGCAAGCGTAAAAAACCGGAAGGTTCGCGAAAGGTTCAAAAACATGAGCGTCCGAGCCCGGAAAGAGGGAATCGGAACGGGAAGAGACGAGGGCGAAGAAGGGGTTCGCGAAATATTTGGAAAAAAGCCTTTCCCGGCAAGAAGAAAGAAGAAGAGGGTTTTCAAAGCCTGCTCAGTGGCTTGGTTATTGAGACGTCAATCCACAAGGGAGTGTCCAGGCGGTAACGGGTTTTCAAAGCCTGCTCAGTGGCTTGGTTATTGAGACGTCAATCCACAAGGGAGTGTCCAGGCGGTAACGGGTTTTCAAAGCCTGCTCAGTGGCTTGGTTATTGAGACATGTGTCCATCCTTTCGTTCGCCTGCTCGTGCCTAGTTTTCAAAGCCTGCTCAGTGGCTTGGTTATTGAGACATTTGATCCACCCCCCGTATTTCAACGCCATCCAGGTTTTCAAAGCCTGCTCAGTGGCTTCGTTACTGAGACTTGAGTACACACCCTCATGGTTTTCAAAGCCAGCTCGGTGGCCTGGTTACTGAGACTGCAAAATACTCAGCCCCGAAAAGTGCCCGGATCGAGTTTTCAAAGCCCGCTCAGTGGCCTAGTGACTGAGACTGTCCGTCACTGGTGACAATTTTCCTGGGGCAGGTTTTCAACGCCAGCTCAGTGGCTTGGTGACTGAGACAAGTGGACCCGGTAGCCCAAGCGGTTCAGCTAGAGAGGAGAACACGTTGAACATCCCGAAAACAGCCGAACTCAAGGAATGTCCCTTTTGCGGGGAAGATGCGGCCG
Organism: Nitrospirota bacterium; assembly: GCA_023481175.1. Taxonomy (GTDB): domain Bacteria; phylum Nitrospirota; class Leptospirillia; order Leptospirillales; family Leptospirillaceae; genus UBA4572. Next base: position 18,415 of record JAMCWM010000003.1, on the reverse strand, counting down.
ATATTGTCAAAAGCACAAAGTATCCGGAAAACCCGTTCTATGTCCAGTGTGATGCCTGTCTTGCGACGACGAATTCTTTCCGGACAACGGAAGGTGCGGCGAAGGCATGGAATGAAAGACACCCCTGAAATCGGCCCTTGCAACAAATGTGGGTTCCCCAGTCGGGAACCCGTCTGTGGACCTTGCACAGATCCCAGGGAGGATCTTCCTGGCATCCCGATGGTTCTGACGATCCTGATTTCCGGGATCGTGCTGGGAGGAGGAATTCTCCTCGCGCTTTGGAGACTTAAGTGATTATCAATCATGAGATGGAGAGAAGCATGTCGGCATTCAGAAATTCGATGATCGCAGGTTATTTGGGAATTGTTCTGCTTGCCGGCGTTGCACTCATGGGGTGCTCCCCTGATCGGTCCCCCGCTTCTTCCGCGACGCCCCTCCCGGACCCGAAAGCGGGCGTCTCGGACAATCCGGAGTATCGACAAAAGATCGACCTCCTGAACAAGGAGCGAATCGAACAGGCGGAAAATGGTGGGTCTCCCTTTCCGGCGGAGGCCCCCCCGACTTTATTACCCCCTTATCGGAAGAGCGTCTGGAAAGAAAAGGCGCTCCGGATTCATCTGGCCGGAGGTCGACCTCCCGTCATTGTCGTTCGACCGGGATTCGCGACGGATATCGAAGTGAATTTTCAATTCAGAAATATCATTGTCGGGGACTCTTCCTGGAGGGTACGGACCGGCAGAGGCCTCGAATTCAGAAGGAAAAACATTCGGCACCTCGTCGTTCGTTCTCCGAGAAAACAAGGAGTGAGTCACTCCACAAACATGATCCTTATTGATGCAAGTGGGGAGCGTATGTATTCCTTCACGCTGAAAGAAGCGTCCCCCTCCCATCCGGAACCGTTCAATACGCTGGTCTTTGTGAGTGAACACTAGCTTCACGGTTTCATGGAAGAGGGCAAACAGACATAAGAATATCGTTCTGTAGGAGAAAGTTCGGCATCGGAAGCTTCTTGCATCTCTTTTCCGATACGGCATTTCGCCTTTGTTTCGAACGCATCTTTTCGAAGGGCGCGCTGATGACTGGATTCGTCCACTCTCCAAAGAACCCAGTCATCACAGGACAAAACAGAAGTGATGGATGTAAAAGTGCTGAGCATAACCAGGCAGAGGACAAACCAAACTTTCTTTCCCATAAGCGTCTCCTTTTTTGAAGGGATGAAGGAATAAAACCATGCCCACCCTACCAAATAGGCAACGAAAAATCATGACCGGTAACGGTGACGCCATCAGGCAGGCCCGGTATGCGGAGAAGATGAGATCCCAGGGAAAGAAGAAACTCACCCTCTGGGTGACGCCCGAACAGGAGCGGGAGATCCGTTCCCTGTTTTCAAAACAGGAGGAAAAGCAATGAGCCTGATGGAGTTCTGCGAGATCGAGGAAGGAAAGATCGTCCCGACCTATACGCGTCTTCTCGAACCGATCCGCTGCGAACTTGGCGACCATCCGGTCGAACCAGTGATGGCCCTCGGGGCCCTGTGGGTCTGCCCGGCCTGCTTCGATGAGGCGGAGCAGGTGTGGGAAGGGAGAAACAGGAAGGACTTGGAATGAAGCGGCTCTCGCTCTCTCTCGACGACACGACATTCGATCTCGTATCCCGGCAAGCGGCCGAATCGAGAAAGAAGGTCTCGGCGGTGCTTCTGGAAGCGATCATGCTGGCCTTCCCCTCCGATGTCTGTCTTTGCGACATGTGCGGAAAGCCTTTCAGCGTCGAAGCCGACGAGGGGAGCATCAGGGAAGAAGGAGCCTTCTGCAACAGGCACCTGCCAAAAGAGACGGAGGAGTGATGCCGCGGGAAGAGACAACACCCCAAAGTCGGAAGAAAAACGGTTCACTGACTGCTCTCGACCGTCTGTGCCTGGTGTGTCCCTTGCCCGACTGCTTCCAGAAAAGCAAAGGGTGTCTTCAGAAACCGGACAACCGGATCCGGGGATTCGAACTTCTCAAAATTGGAGGGCCAGATGAGAAAGCAGGACGATGACCGTAAAGCAAAAAAGTATCGGGTGGAAATGGTGATGAAAAATCTCGGAACGCCCGACCCGGTCAAAGAAGAAAGGATTCTGTCCAGGATCGTCATGAGCCCCGGAGTTTACGGCGGGATCCCGACGCTCCGGGAGCAGGAGGTTCCGGTCGAGCTCGTCTTGCATCTCCTGGGAAGAGGCCATCCGGAGACCGAGGTCAGAAATCTTCTGGATCTTTCGGAAGAAGATCTCCAGGCCGTATTCCTTTACGCCGCCACACTGCTTTCGGAAGGCTCGGGTTTCAGTCGCCTGGCCGACAAAACCCCTTACTTCGCTATGGGAGCACCCGGCCGATGACCTATTCGGCTATTGGGGGGAGGCGGTGAACTACTTCAGACGTTTCAGAAAAGAGAACGCCTTTCGGAGGCGGGGCCGGAACAATTCCCTGACGATGGTCTTGTTCACGAGAAATTCCAGATCGGCCCCGGTGGCTTCGAATCCGCAACGGGCGCAGGTGATCCGTCGCACCTCCTTCCCGTTCTTCTCGATATTGAAACGATCTGATCGACACTGCGGGCAAATCACCGTAACGGATTCATCCTGCACGAAGGGCGTCCTTGATGGAGTGGAAATAATTCGTCAGGGCCACTTTATCACAAGAGTCAAGACCTACGTGACTCGTGAAATCAATGGTCAATTTCCGGTCAAGACGGACGAAATTTTGGAACGACATGCAGATAGATCCTGATTCAACAGCTTTTCCGGAGAGTTGTTCCGAGGTCCTGTGGAATAACGAAGTCGTTTTTCAAGGAGAATCCGTTCCATGAAGCCACTCACGCTCACACAGGCGGCCGAGTTTCTGCAGTTCCATCCCAACTGGGTCCGCCAGGAAGCGAAAGCGGGACGGATTCCGGGACGGAAGATCGGAAGGGAATGGCGGTTCGTGGAAGAGGATCTTGTCGTATTTATCCGGTCGGGATATCCTGAATCCCGGCAGGCACCACTTGTGGAGGTGTCATCGTGTCAATCTTCAAAAGAGGAAGTACGTGGTGGATTGATTTCACAACGCCGCGCGGAAAGCGTATTAGATGCTCGGCTCAAACGGAAAAAAGAGAGGAAGCCCAGGAGCTCCACGACAAACTGAAGAACGAGGCATGGAGGACCTCCAGACTTCGGGAGCGACCGAGATACACCTGGGACGAGGCCGCAGTAAGATGGCTTGACGAAAAATCAGGTCTGGCGAGCATCCCGGATGTCATGTCGATGTTGCGCTGGCTGCAGCCGTATATGAGGGGACGGTTCCTGGACGAGATCGACCGGGATTTCATCGAGACCATTGCCAAGGAACGGAAGAAGGACGTTTCGGAAGCTCGGACGAATCGCTATCTGGAGCTCATCCGAAAAATGTTGCGCTGTGCGGTAACGTGGAATTGGCTTGAACAGGCGCCGGTCGTCCGGACGTACAAGGAAAATTCCCGCCGGATCCGGTGGATCACGAAGTCCGAGGCGAGCCGGCTTCTGTCGCTGTTGCCACCTCACCAGGCGGCGATCGCGGAATTCGCCCTTCTGACGGGACTCCGTCAAAGGAACGTGCTCGAGCTCGAATGGCCCCAGGTCGACCTGATCCGCAGGGCGGTCTGGATTCACGCCGACCAGGCAAAGTCGGGTAAAGCGATCGGAGTGCCGCTTTCGGAAGCCGCGATCGAGATCGTTCGTCGGCAGATCGGGAAGCACGACCGGCGCGTTTTCACATTCAAGGGTCACCCGGTCCGGCAGGTCAATACGAAAGCGTGGCATACGGCACTGAAAAAAGCGGGAATCAAGGACTTCAGGTGGCACGATCTTCGGCACACGTGGGCCTCGTGGCACATTCAGGCGGGAACTCCGATCCACGTGCTTCAGGAACTCGGAGGGTGGGAAAGTTTCGAAATGGTCCGCCGGTACGCACATTTGTCTCCGGACCATCTGGCCCCTTATGCCGACAGGGTCGGGTTCGGCACAAACACGGCACAGCAGGATTTGAGGCTGATGAAATAAACGTCGCAAGTGCTGATGGAAATTGGAGCGGGATATGGGATTCGAACCCACGACCTTCAGCTTGGGAAGCTGACACTCTACCGCTGAGTTAATCCCGCCCGAAGGGTGTACAGGGAATATATATCACAGAACTGTTCCTGTCTCAATCCCCCTTTGAGAAAACCGGAAGAAGAGATCCCCCGCCCACAAAACCGATGATCTCGACGGCGTCCCCCTCCCGGAGGAGAACCTTCTCCCAGTCCTTTTTCGAAAGGATCGTCATGTTGACCTCGCACACCACCGCACGATCGAGAAACCCCATCTCTCCCACAAGAGCCTGAAGCGTCGTGCCCTCCTCGATCGGCTTTCTTTCCCCGTTCACAGTGATCGACGGCATCGGATCCTCCCATCCTCCATTATTTTCTTTTTGCTGTATTATACTGTAAAATTGTTCGGCAGAATTATCCAGTTTAAAGGAAAGGCACTTCGGGGTTACGGACAGGCCATGATCGACACACGCATCCAACGTTATTTTCTTCTGGGTCAGATCGCCTTGGTGTCTGCCACTTCCTATATGGCCGCGGACGCCGTGGACGAGACGATCCGGGACCGGATTTCGGGAGGCTATACGATCCCGGAGGTTCATGGCATGATGGTCCGCCCCCGGACCTCCCTGCCCACTCCCGAAGACATCGCCTCGATCGCAAGGGGCAATCTCTTCGATCCCTCCCGAAGGGGAGGGAGGGTCTCTTTTCCGGGGGATCTCGACCTGGGAGCCGGACCTTCTTCCGGCTCTCGCAACAGCCCGGGATCCGTGGTGGCGGTCGGGAGCTGGAAGAACCAGAAAAATCTCCCGGTCCTCCGTTCCGACTCGCTGAAACTGAGGCTGGTCGGAACCCTCATGGGGTCGGGAACTCTGTCGGGGGCCGTTCTCGAGGATACGGCCAAAAAGACCCAGAAATTTTACCATGTCAACGATACGGTGATTCCCGGACGGGTCAGTCTGGCCCATGTCCAGAAAACGTCGGTCATCCTTAAAGTGGGGGATTCCTTCGGGATCCTGAAGGCACGCTTCACGGCCGAGGATGACGGAGGGCAGGCCGTGTCGGCCGCCGGGAACGCCTCTCCCCACGGCATCCGGCAGCTCGATGCCAACCACTGGCTCGTCGAGGCCCGGGCCGTCCATGCGGCCGTCCGGAACCTGAACCAGCTCATGATGCAGGCCCGGGCCGTCCCCAACATGGTGGGAGGAAAGCCGGACGGCTTCCGGATCGTCGAGATCCAGCCCGGGAGTCTCTACCAGGAAGTGGGCCTTCTGCCGGGCGACGTGATCGAATCGATCAACGGCATGTCGATGAGCGACCCACAAAACTTCATGAAGGCCCTGTCAACTTTGGGAACCGCCAATGAGGTCAGCATCGATCTCGTACGAAACGGCGCTCCCCAGACCTTCAGCTACCAGGTCCAGTGAATGACCCTCATGATTGGTGGGGCCAACTGGCCCCCCGGAACAGGATTCTTGGCTTGAACAGTCATTCCCGACATCTGGTCCGCAAGAAAGCATCATCCAGGGGATATGCCCTGCGTTCCCTGATGTCTTTTTTCCTTGCTCTGGGACTTTCCCTTTCCTTCTCTCCGGCCAGGGGAGCCGCTCCCGCTCCCTCTCCGCTGGCAGTTCCGGCTCCGGCCCAGAAGGTCTCCATGAACTTCCGGAACGTCGACGTCTCCGTCCTGGTCCGCTTCATGAGCGAGCTTTTAAACAAGAACATCGTGATGGACGAACGGGTCAAGGGCAAGCTGACCATCCTCTCCCCCGCCGAGGTCTCCGTTCCCGACGCCTTCCGGATCTTCTCCGATGCCCTGCGCATGAAGGGATTCGAGACGGTCTCCAAGAAGGGGATGATCTATATCGTGCCCGAAACCCAGGCCCCTCCCAACCGGGAGATGTTCCTCTACACCCTCGAGAACACCTCGGCCAAGTCGATCGCCAAGACAGTCAACGCCATCCTCTCCAAGGGCTTTGCCCCCAAGCCGGCAGGCGGAGTCCGGGAAGGGGGATTCGAGGGGCCGATCCAGATCGTCTCCGACAAGGGATCGAACAGCCTCATCGTCTCGGCCACCGCCCATGACTACGATCTCCTGAAACCCATCATCCACTCCCTCGACTCCCAGCCGGGGGAGGTCTACGTCAAGGCCTCCCTGATCGAAATATCGACGGACAAGCTGAACAGCATCCAGGTCAACATCCTGAGCGGCGTCCTCGGGGCCAACAACGCGGGACTGCTGGGACTCACCGACTACGGCATGCTGGGCGGACTCATCAACGGCGCCACCGGTGCCACCTCGCTAAGCGGCGGCACCACAGGCGCCATGGGATCGGCCGGATCCCTGGGCGTCATTTCGGGGGCCGCCGGGGCGGCCCAGTCCCTCTCGGGCCTCAACGGCCTCGTGGCCGGGGTCCTGACCGGAGGAACATTCAAATACAACGGCGTCAACTATCCCAATGTGGGGGCCCTGTTAAACGCCCTCGAAACCTTTTCCGACGTCCGGACCCTCTCCACGCCCGAGATTCTCGCAACCGACGGGGTCAAGGCCAAGATCACCATCGGCGAGGACGTGCCCTTCATCACCGGCCAGAGCCAGACGGTCGGCGGCAACGTCATGACCATGATCCAGCGCCAGAACGTCGGGATCACCCTCGAGATCACCCCGCACATCCTCTCTCACCGGCGTGTCCGCCTTGACGTGAGGCAGGAGGTCTCCGCCCTCACCAACGCCTCCCAGGTCATCGGGACGATCGCCGTGGGACCGACCACGACCAAGCGGGCGGCCAAGACCAACCTGACCGTCTCCTCGGGACAGACGGTGGTGATCGGCGGACTCATCTCCAAGGAAACGAGCATCAACGACCAGGGCATCCCCTTCCTTTCCGACATTCCCCTCCTCGGCTATCTCTTTTCCAACACGAACCACGAAAAGAAACGGGACGATCTCCTGATCTTCCTCACCCCCTACGTCATCCGGAGCTCGGAGGACCTGGCCGTGGTCAAGCACGATGCCCCGAACCTCCTGAAGAAATTCGCCCGAAAAAACCATCTCGTCCAGAACCTGATCCTCGACCGGAAAACCACCTCCTTTTCGAGCGACCAGTTCCTTCGCACGGTCGATGTCCCCGGAGAACCGGGGGCTCCGGAATAGGCCCCTCCATGTCCACCGACGCCGTCTCGATCCTCGGAACACTTAAGGCGGCCCGCGATACGAAGGCCGACTTCGAGGAGGCCGTCGCCATGGCCGGTCTCACGCCCGAGACCCTCTGGAAGGAATGGGCCACGTCCCAGGGGTACGGCTACCGGACATCGGTCCCCCCCGACGAACTCGACCCGACCCTGATTCCCCGGATCCCGATTTCCTTCTGCAAGGCCCACCTTCTGCTTCCCCACTCCCTTTCGGAGGGGCCCGAGGGTCGGATCCTGTCCGTTCTCTGCGGCGCTCCCGCCGCCTTCCAGGCCCTGGAAACCCTCCGGCACCTGCTGCAACCCGGAGGAGATCCGCCCGTCCTGCGCCCGATCCTTCTCCCCCAGAACGCCCTCTACACCCTCATCAACACCGCCTACGAGCGCTTCGGACAAGTGGAGACGGGACAGATTCTCGACTCGGCCGAGGAGGAGGCGGACACCTTCCCGGATCTCCTCTCCATCCAGGAAACGGTGGACCTTCTCGACGCCCGTGACGACGCTCCCATTATCCGTCTCGCCAATTCGATCCTTTCCCAGGCGGTTCGCCAGAAGGCCTCCGACATCCATCTCGAGCCCTTCGAGGAGGAGGTCAAGGTCCGCTACCGCCTCGACGGGGTTCTCTACAATGTCCTCTCCATTCCCCAGAAGCTCAAGGCGGGGATCATCTCCCGCTTCAAGCTGATGGCCAACCTGAACATCGCCGAAAAACGCCTCCCCCAGGACGGGCGCATCCGTATCCGGGCGGCGGGCCGCGACGTGGACATCCGGGTCTCCTCCATCCCGGTACGCCATGGGGAACGGGTGGTGCTCCGGATCCTGGAGCAGGGGACCCTCCTCCTTCCCCTCTCGGAGATCGGGTTCGCCCCGGAGGACCTCTCCCAGGTCAACCGCCTCATCACCCTCACCAGCGGGATCATCCTTGTCACGGGACCGACGGGCGCCGGCAAGACCACGACACTCTATGCCATCCTGAACACCATCAACAGCCCGGACAAGAACATCATCACCATCGAGGACCCGGTCGAGTACCAGCTCCGGGGAATCGGGCAGATCCAGGTCAATCCAAGGATTTCCCTCACATTCGCCTCGGGACTCCGCTCCATCCTTCGCCAGGACCCGGACGTGATCCTGATCGGAGAAATCCGGGACACGGAGACGGCGGAAATTGCCATCCAGGCCTCCCTGACAGGCCATCTCGTCTTCTCCACCCTGCATACCAACGATGCCCCTTCGGCCATGACCCGGCTTCTCGACATGGGGGTCGAGCCCTTTCTCATCTCCACCTCGGTCCGGGCGGTCCTGGCCCAGCGTCTCGTCCGGCGGATCTGCCCGGCCTGCCGTTCTCCCTACCGGCCGAGCCCGGACGAACTCTCCCGGCTCGGGATCGCTCCGGACTCCCTGCCCGAGGGCACCCTGTTCCGGGGGGCCGGATGCCCGGCCTGCCTCGAAACGGGATACAAGGGGCGCCAGGGGATCTACGAGCTCTTCGTCCTGGACGACGAGATCGCCCATCTCGTCAACATCCGGGAGGACGCGGCCGCGATCCGGGAGGCGGGACGGAAAAAGGGGATGAAGACCCTGATCGATGACGGACGACGCAAGGTCCTGGAGGGCATCACCACCATCGAGGAGGTTCTCCGGGTGGCCCAGAGCGAGATCGCCTCCGACTAACCCAGGGAGAGCCCCCCCATGCCTGTCTGGAACTACTCCGGCATCCGTCAAAGCGGCGAACGGACCCGGGGTCTGATCGACGCCGACAGCCTCCAGTCCGCCCGCCAGAAACTCAAGAAGGAGGGAATTCTCCCGGTTTCGCTCGAGCCCCATTCCCGGGAGGAAGAGGCCCGGGTCCCGGGGACCCCCTCGGGGAGACGGCGTCTTTCCGGACGGGACCTCTCCACCTTCACCCGCCAGCTCTCCATTCTTGTGGGAGCCGGAGTTCCCATCGTCGAAGCCCTGGGAGCCATTCTCGACCAGGGAGGGGAGACCGCCCCGGCCCGCATCGCCTCCCAGATCCGTGACAGGGTCAAGGAAGGCCGGTCGCTTTCGGTAGCCATGGGGAGCGAGCCCGGAACCTTTTCCCCCATCTATCTCAACATGGTCCGTGCGGGGGAGGAATCGGGAACCCTCGAGATCATGCTGAACCGACTGGCCGATCTTCTGGAAAAGCAGAGCAACACCCGCCGAAAGGTCATGGGCTCCCTCTTCTATCCGGTCATGCTTCTGGGGGTGGGCGTCCTGATGGTCGTCTTCCTCCTGATCGTGGTCATGCCCCGCATCACCTCCATCTTCGAAGGGCTCAAGGCCACACTCCCCCTTCCGACCCGCATCCTGATGGGAAGCTCGGCCTGGCTCAGAAGCCATCTTCTCTCCACCGGTCTTTCCTTGCTGGCAGGAGTTTTTCTTCTTCTGCGCTTCGTCCGGACCCGCCGGGCCACTCTCGACCGGTGGGCGCTCCGGATCCCCCGGGTCGGAGATCTGGTCCTCGCCACCCAGGTGGCCCGCTTTTCCCGGACTCTAGGGGTCCTTCTCTCTTCCGGAACCCCCCTCCAGAAAGCGATGGAGGTCTCGGAGGCGGTGGTCACCAGCGGCCCGGTCCGGGAGGCGGTCGCCCGCGCCCGGAGAGACCTTGCCGAGGGGGTCTCCCTCTCCCGAAGCCTGCGGGAGTCGAAGGTTTTTCCCCTTCTGGCCGTCCACATGATCGCGGTGGGAGAGCGCTCCGGCAAGCTCGAGGAGCTCCTCCAAAGGCTTGCCGAAGGCTACGAGCAGGAGGTGGACCAGACCATCGGGACGCTGACATCCCTCATCGAACCGGTTATGATACTGTTTATCGGAGGAATCGTCCTCTTCATGGTCATGTCCGTGCTGCTCCCGATCTTCGAGATGAGCCAGACGGTCCAGTAACATTTCTTTACGGAGGTCCGAATGCCCTCTCGTCTTGCCCGTCTTTTTTCGAAGCGTTCCCTCCCTTTCCGGCGGGACAGGGGATTTACCCTGATCGAGATCATGGTCGTCATCTTCATCATCGCCCTCTTGGCGGCCCTCGTCGTTCCGAAGATCATCGGTCGGACCGAAGAGGCAAAAAAGACCGCCGCCATGACCCAGATCCGGGAATTCGAAAACGCCTTGTCCCTCTACCATCTCGACAACGGCTCCTATCCCTCCACCGAACAGGGGCTCGAGGCGCTGGTCAAGAAACCGACCCTCCCTCCGGAACCAAACAATTACAAGGCGGGGGGATACATCTCGAAGATTCCCAAGGATCCCTGGGGCCACCCCTACGTCTACCTCTCCCCGGGAACCCACGGAGAGTTCGACATCATGTCCTACGGCGCCGACGGGGCCAGAGGGGGCAAGGGGAACAACCGGGATATCGTCTCCTGGGATCTTGAAAAGTAACAAATCGCCTATCGCTATTTCTTCTGTTTTATGGTAAAATTTTTTTGTCAAGCTTTCCGCGCACCCGGCCAGGAATTCTGGAGCATGATCCCGTGAAGAACTTCGTCACCCGACTTCGAATGATGAAAATCCGGCTTCCAAATCTTCGAACCAAAAAAACAGAAGATTCGGCGGCGGGAGAAGGTCGCCCTTCCTCCCTTTCGATGGGGCGGATCCTTTTTCTTGGAACCATAGGCGGGGGAGTGTTCCTCACAAGCCTGTGGCAGGGCTTTCCCCATCACCAGACGGCCCGATTTATCCTGAGGGAGTTTTCGGAATCCGGAGGGGTCGGCCTCGCGGCGCGCGATGCCCGGTTCGACTTTCCGGCCCGGGTGGACTACGCCGATCTCGATCTGCTCGCTCCCACGCCGGAAGGTCCGACCACCCTCAGAATCGACCGGGCCTCGGCTCACCTCGAACTGGCGAGCCTTCTCCAGAGAAAACCCCGCTTCAATTTCCGCCTTCGGGCCTACGGAGGAGAATTCGACGGTCTCCTGCGCCATCTTCCGGAACGCCGGAACCATCTCCGGGGCGCCACCACCAAGCCTCTCGACCTTGGACTGACCCGCCCCCTCCTCCATCAGGACCTTTCCGGGGCCATGACCCTCAGAACAGACTACACATGGAAGTCCGGAGCCGAGATGGACGGCCACGGAGTCTTCTCGGCCAGCATTGCGAATCTTGTCCTCAAATCCCTGACCATCGGGGGCTTCCCCCTCCCCCCCGTCGCCTTCGACTCCGTCCGGAGCCGCGTCTTCCTCTCCGGAGGACGGGGACGGCTCGAACAGCTCATGGCCACCGGCCCCCTGGCCGACGTGACCGGAGACGGGACCTTCATCCTGGCCCAGCCCCCCCCGAATTCCATCCTGCATCTCCGGCTCCTGGTCCGACTCAAGGGCCCCCTGGGCTCCCTTCCCCTGCCCGGGTTTTCGGGCCAGGGGAAAAAGCCCCTGACCGTGACGCTGGACGGTCCCGCCTCCAATCTGAACATTGCGATGAATGGCATCCCGATTCCTCACTGAACCCTTTGAGCGTTTCCGGCGATCCTTTTCGCCCGCGCAAATTCTGACCGGACGCATCAGCAACGGGCAGCTGCTCCTCTCCTCTGCCTCCCCGGCAAGAAAGGTCCTTCTCTGGCCGGAACAACCCCTCTCCCTCGACGGAGAAGGGGAGGGGCCCGCCTCCCTTCCCCTCTCATTGGAGGAGCGGAAAGACCTCCCCCTGGTCCTCTTCTGGCCCGCCGAGCAGACTGTCTCCGCCTCCCTGCGCCTTCCTCCCTCCGTCACCACCCTCGAGAAGGAGGCGGCCATCGGGGCCCTGATCGAACTCCGGCTTCCCTGGCCCATCGAAGAAAGCCTCCTTGCCTGGGAGACCGATCCCGCAGACTCCTCCGAAGTTCACGCCTGGGCCATCTCGCGAACGGCGCTCGAGGGCTGGTTGGGAAAACTTCGCGCGATCGGCCTGGCCCCACGCTGGGTTCTCCCCGAATCCCTTCTGGTCCTGGAGCGTTTTTTCCCGCATTCGCCTGACAGAGGCCAAGGAGCGACCGACCACAAGCCTTCCGGAATGATCGCAGCGGACGGAGGCAGGATCCTTTGCCTTCTCTCCCGGGGCGGACACATCGCCGCGGAAGCGGCCTTTTCCGAGCCGGACGTCCCCAAGGAGGCCCGGGACCGACGGATCCTCGATCTTCTGTTCTCCTTTCTTGCCGAAGGCCATCGCCTCCCCGAACGGTTCCTTCGGGATCCCGCAGTCGCCCCCTCCCCCGGCCTCGCCGCAATCACCGGTCCCCTCCCAGATCTTCCGAAAGAGACGGCTTTGGCCGGCTGGCGGCTTGTTTCCGGCCGCTCCCGGGAAGACTCCGCCGCATTCTCCTTTCTGAAGGGCCCCCTGGCCTGGCAGGGAGACAAGGCCGAACGACGGGCAGGCCTCCGCGTCCTGGGGCTTCTCTCTCTCCTTCTGATCGCCACCCTGGTGGCCGACGCCTCCGTCCACCTTTCCCGGATCGACCATCGTCTGGAGGCCGCGCGTCGCGCCCTGGACCAGGCCGCCAGCCGGGCTCTTCCGGGCCGCCGGATCGTCGAGCCTGTCGGCCAGCTGACCCAGGAGCTCGCAGCCCTCGACCGGCAAAAAGAGCTCCTCTCCCGTGGCCCCGACGTCATCCGGATCATGCGCGATCTCACAACGGCGCCCCCTTCCGGAGTCACCTACGAGATGGTCTCGCTGAATGTCACCCGGCGTTTCTTCACGGTCTCCGGCAAGACCGACAGCTTCAAGAGCGTCGACAAGCTTAAAAAAGCCTTCGAGGCCACCGGCCACATGCGGGATCTGACAATCCAGAGTGCCGGCCTCGACATCGACAGAAAGACCGTGACCTTCAGAATGCGCGGACGCCATGACTAGATCCGGACTCCTCCGTGCCCTGTCCCGAAAGGCCGATCCCTGGATCCACCGCCTCCGCCTCGCATGGGAAAGACTCACAGAGAGGGAACGGCGACTTGTCCATCTTCTCGCCACCCTTCTGGCGGGACTCGCCCTCTGGACGGCGGTCACCGCCCTGTTCTGGGATCCCTACCTGGCCAAAAGGGAGGAGATCGAAGGGCTGAAATCGGAGATGCTCAAGGTCCTGGGACTCTCCCAGGAAATCCAGTCCACCCGCGCCCTGATCAATGCCCAGACCCGAAAGCTCGGACAGGAGGAGCGGGGGTTTTCCCTGATCGCCTATCTCGAGGAAGAGGCCGATCATGCCCATATCCGTTCGCAGGTCTCCCGGATGACCCCCCGCAACCTACCGTCGGAAGGGGCCTACCGGATCGGCATGGTCTCGATGAAAATCGATTCGGTGGACCTTCCCCATGCCGTCTTCTTCCTGGCCAGGCTCGAGCGCTCCCCCCACTTCATCCGGATCACCCGCCTCTCCATGAAGCGACGGTTCAACGACCATTCGAAGCTTGACCTCCAGATCGATGTGGAAGCTGTCCAGCCGACCTGAGCCCTCCCGGAACCGGCGGGAACCCGAAGGATTCGTCCTGGTCCTGGTCCTTTTCATGATCCTGCTCCTGACCCTCCTCGTCACGCGCTTTACCCTAAAAACCCGGTCCTTTCTGCGCCAGACGGAGATCTACTCCCATTCCGTCTCCTCCCTCTACCTGGCTCGCGCGGCGGTCTCGATCGCCAAGGTCGCCCTCGTGGAAAGCTCCCAGATGGCCTCCCAGAACGGCCTCAACATCATTGCCACGAACCAGCCCTGGGCGACCCCCATCATCAACTACCCCGTGGCCGATGCCGGTTACGTCTCGGGGCTGATCGAGGACGAGGCCTCCAAGTTCAACATCAACATGCTGACAGGAACCCCGGGGGGAGCCATCGATCCCCACCGCCTGATGCAGTTCACCCGCCTCTTCACCCTGGCGGGGGCCAACCCCGCCATCCTTCCCCTCATCTCCCAGTGGGTCACCCCGGCTCCAAACATGATGGGTCCCCCCGGACCCTACGCGGGCTTCGTCCCGTCCTACCGGAACCGGGGAGGCCCGATGGATGTCCTCTCCGAGCTTCACCAGATCGCCGGAATGACCGAAGCCGCCTATCAGGCCCTGGCCCCCTACCTCACCGTCTACACCCCGGGCCAGATCAATGTGAACACCGCCTCCACCCTCGTCCTCCAGGCCCTCGATCCCGGAATCACGCCCGCCATGGCCCAGGAGATCATCGCCCAGAGGCCCTTCCTGGCACTTTCGCGCTTCCAGAGCGTGGTGGGGCCGGCCATCTTTTCCAATATTTCGGGGGACGTGACCCTGACGAGCCAGATATTTTCCGTCAATGCGGTAGGGATCGCGGGACATACGAAGCTTGCGCTCCGGGCCGTACTCTCGGTCAACGGCATGCAGACGCAGACCCTCTCCTATCGTGTCGGGGGAAACCGACTCCTCTACCAGATCGACGCGCTCCTGAAAAACGCGCCGCCCCCCTCCCAGAACGCCCCTGTCATTCCGACCCTTCCGGCCGGCGGAGGACCTTCCCCCTGAGAGGGACCTTCCGTCAGAATTTCGGGTGGTATTTCATCCGGTTCAAGGTCAGGGCAAGGCGGCGTCCCAGGCCGTGGAAGGTATCGGAGTAGAGAAAGGTGGAGGGAAACATCGCCCGTCCGTCTTCGATCACCAGCTCGATCGGACGCCCCCGGACATGGTCCACTTCGTCGGGCACGACATAGCAGCCGATGGTCAGAACCTTTTTTCTGAGAAGGCCCAAAGCTTCGGCGCTCTTGTCGCTGATCTGGCAATCCGTCAGGACAATGGCGGCATCGTAGAGGGGGCCGGTCCGGTCGATCAGGGGAAGGAGTTTCTGGAAGCCCTCCATCTCGTCGGGCTGGAGAAGGTTCAGATAGTCGGGATTCATGCGGAACTGGAAACGGCTCGAGCAGGCG
The DNA here is from genome assembly GCA_023481175.1 of Nitrospirota bacterium. Classification (GTDB taxonomy): domain Bacteria; phylum Nitrospirota; class Leptospirillia; order Leptospirillales; family Leptospirillaceae; genus UBA4572. Next base: position 3,288 of record JAMCWM010000003.1, on the reverse strand, counting down.
ATCACGTCGAGGGTCGAGGCCACGCCCGAACGGTGGACGACCTGCGTGAGATGGGACGCATAGTAATGGGGCCATCCATCCATCGAAAAGGAGAAGTCCACGATGGCCAGGATCCGGAGTTCAGTCCCTCCTTCCCGATAAGGGGAAGGGCGGTTCATGACCTTGAGTGTGGGCTGGACAAGCTTCTGGGAAATCAGCCGCCCCGTCATTCCGGCCAGAGGCATATCCTCGAGACCGATCTTGAGGAAGCGCGCAAGACTCTTGGTCTCGGAACGGATCAGGGCCTGGTCCCACGGAAAGATCTCCCGGGGTCGGGCGGGCGGGACAAAGACAGGGATTTCCCCGTGCAGACGGAGAATGTCTGCCGTTTCCATCGGGGCTCCCAGGCCCGTCCCTCCGGATCCGGCGCCGGATTTCCGGCCCTGGCCCCCCTCCGATCCGTACCCGTGGGTCGTCTCGGGAGGACGATAATCCCAGGGCGGACGCTCGTCCCGGTTTTTCTCCGCACTCTGGCCCTTGAATCCCCCTCCCCCCCCTCCCCCCTGGCCGGAACCCCCGACCCCGGGCGAGGAGGAGTCGGGAGACCGGGGTGAAATCCCTTCGGAAGCACGGCCCCCTTCCCGGGCCTTGTTGAACACGGTCTTCCACTTTTCATGAAATTCCCAGCCCACCGTCAGGAATTCGTCCTCCGAGCGCGCCGAACGGCCAAGCTCCATCACTCCCCTCCAGTCGGCGACAAATTCCCGGTAACGTCCGAAGAAACGGTACCGGGTCAGAAAGACGAACAGGCGCATGAGAAGGGGAAAGCGTTCGTGGGGAAGCCGTGCGCCTCCGCCCATCTGCTGGTTCAAAACCACCTCTCCCAGGACAAAGGGATTGACGCTCATCCGGAGATCGTTGATGGCCAGCCTTTTTTTCCGGACCCGAAGCGGAAGAAGCGCATCGTAGAGGGGTCCGAAGACCTCGGCGGAAAGCCCCAGACGCTCTTTCTGGAGCTCATCGGACCGGTAGTCCTCCATGAGGGTGAGAATGGGAGGGGGAATGGTGGTGAGCCCCGCCGAAGCCTCGGGAAATCCCCCGCGGAGTTTTCCCAGTTCGTGCAGGACCAGGAGCCGGAGAAGCTCGGGAAGGTCAGGGCGGGCGAGAAGAGAGCGCACCCCCAGGACAAGGGTGCGCCGGGTGGCGTCCCAGAGGATCCGGTCGATGTCGGGGCGGACGGTGATGCGGACGGAGAGGCCTCCGGAATACTGGCTCGAAAGAATGGAAAGCCGTCTCTCCAGGGAGCGGATATCGTTCCCGCGAACGGCCATCGATCATCCCCCCTTTCGAAGGCTTTCCCGGGCCAGACCAAAGGCTCCCGAAAGAACCTGTTCGATCGCCTGAAGCTGTTCCTCGTCGGGGTACCCATGCTGATCGTGGGAAATCAGGCGATTGAGCCAAAGTCCGCGCGCCGAGGCCACGGGATCCGCCCCTTCGAGAATCGCCTGTCCCCAGTTCTTGAGGTGGCGGGTTGAGAGCGGGGCCGAGAGGTGCCCCTGCTTGTAAGCCTCGCGCAGGGTTTCCGCGACCCGCATGATACTTTCGGCGATTTCCGGGGGGAGCCCCTGCTTCCGGAAGATCTCCCGCTCGAGATCGGTGTTGTAGTCGACAAAAACAATGGACTGGAAGCGGTCCAGAAGGGATTCATCGAGATCGTGCGTCTGGGAATAGGAGGCTCCGATGTTGCTTGTGGCACAGAACTGAATGCGGTCGAGCGGCACGGCGATGATGTCTCCTGTAATGAAGTCGTGGAGCTCGTAATGCTCGAGAACCGGATCGATCGCCTTCAGGATCAGGTTCCTGGCGGCGCGGGAGGCACGGTTCAGCTCGTCGAACACGACGGCGATTTTCTGGCCTTCGCGGGCGAGGCGGAAGACCCGTTTCAGGGGGCCCTCGACCCGCGTCCAGTCGCCCAATGTCTGGGCGATGACCGAGAGGGGAATGTCGGGATATTCCTTGGAGAGGGAGATCATCGTATGCATTTTTTCCTGCGGTCCGATCGGGATAGGCTTCGAAAGAAGATCGTAGTCTTCCATTCCGTCAGAACAGGGGATCATGACGATCTGGTCGATCTTCCCTTCCTTTTTGAGGGAGGACAGATGTTCGATCACAATGGAAAAGGTTTTTCCGGATCCTGTCGGGCCGTAAAGAAGGACGGAAAAACCTTTTTCAAAGATGGTCCGAAGCGAAAAAGGATCGTCGCCGGTCACTTTGGGAGACAGATCGAGAAGCTCCTGAGCGGCCTCCTCGACTCGCTTGTCCGCCATTTTCATCGCATTTCCCCCCTTTTCCTGGAGAGTCGCCTCCTTCTTTCTGGCTCCGAAAAAATCTGAAGAGGGACGAACAGCCTTTTGTTTTCTGAAGTACAGGGAGAGGATAACAAGGAATACAGCGACGACCGAGAGTCCGTAGGACATGCCGAGAACGGCGCTCGCCGGTGAGAAATAATGAAAATTGGCTCCGACGATCAGAAGAAAGATCGAGAGCGTAATGAACACGAAGATGCCATAACTGATCCGTCGAAAGGCTCCTGAAAAGGAACGGCTTCCCAGAATGAGCAGCATGAGGATGACGACATAACTGACGACTGCCCCGACACCGGCCGCATTACTCATTTAGCTGCTTCCCCCTCTCCAGATCTTTCCCATCATCAGGAACGTGACTGGTTTGTGTCAAGAAAACTTTCCTTTTCCAAAAAAAAAGGGGTGGCATTTCGCCACCCCCCTTCCGTACGGGAAAGCCTCCCGGCCAGCGACCGAAAGACCTCTTACGCCTTGACTTCGTAGGGAACAGCCTTGGACGCAGGAGACGTCGCGGTGCGGTAGAGGTTGTAGAGGAAGATCCACTGCCCCGTGATGATCATGAAGCCGCCCCAGGACCGGGCCACCATGTAGGGGTGGGAGGCCTGGACGGACGCCACGTAGGGAATCTCGTAGACCTTGGCCGCCGCCTGGATGAGGCCGGCCGCCGTCAGCGAGGTCCAGAAGATAATGAACCCGATGGTCATGAGCCAGTAGTGGTAGAGCTCGAGCGTCGGATTGAACTTGCGCTTTAACAGCCGTTCGAGACCGTAGTACATGGCGCCGATCTCCACGAAGGAGGAGAAGCCCAGAAGGGCCAGATGGGCGTGGGCCACGATCCAGTGGGTCCCGTGGATGTACCAGTTGATCGCCCGGGTCTGCTGGAATCCGCCCTGGAAGAAGAGGGGAATGCCCATCAGGGTTCCGGTGATCGCCCAGCGGAGGGCCG